>CACYQT010000069.1 GCA_902776645.1 uncultured bacterium
AGGCCGAGACGGCCTTGCTACCACAAACCATAAGGACACCATCATGAACAAGCTGCTCATGGCATTTCTGCTCGCCGCCGCACTGCTCTCCGCGCAGGAGTGGACGTTCAACAACACCGCAGACGGCTGGACGACGCCCTATCGCGCCACCCACACGCTCTCGCCGGACGGCATCGTCATCAACGTCACCGGACCGAACTTCCGTTTTATGATCGAGACGTGCAATTTCGAACCGAAAGACACGGAATACATGGCCATCACCTACACGGCGAACAAGTTCCCCGCCAATTCCGGCGGCCAGCTGTTCTTCGGAACGAAGGCTGTACGGCAACTGAATGAAGCCGCCAAATTCTACGTCCGCCTTCTTGCAGACGGTGAAGAGCATACGACATATATTCCACTTAATGTCGGAAAGGCCGGTGACTTGTGGAAAAACGCGGAGCGCATCACCTGCCTCCGTCTCGATCCCATCAACCAGTTTCCAGGCGTTCTGACCGTCCGTTCCATTCGTCTCATCAATGCAAAGGAATACGCCGCCGCCAAGCAGAAGCAATACGCTGATTTAGGCGTGCCGTTCTCCATTCCCGTCACACTTCCGAAAGAAGGCGCAACCGTTTCAAAGCCACGTCGTTATGACGAATACGCACCGCATTACGCCTCCCCCATGGCCGCGCCTCAGGGCCATTTCAACACGCCCGGCGTTCATTTCATCCGCATCGAATTCGATTGCCAAGCCATTCCAGCCAAAGTACTTCTGCAATGCATGTGCGACGACGCCGTCCGCAACGCCTATCTCAACGGCCGCAAAATCGACGCATCGTGGAGCACCGAATGGGCCATGCCGACGGTTCTGCAACTACAGTCGGCCGATTTCCGCGTCGGCAAAAACGTCATCGCCTTCGAATACAACAACGACGGCAGCATCGGCGGCCTCATGGCGGATTTGCAACTACTCGACAACGACGGAACGTTCCAAATCGTCACGATGGACAAGGCGAAAGGCATTTCGGCAAATGCTCCAGACAATTGGTTCCAAGTCGATTACAACTGCGATTGGCAGCCCGTTGATACACGCCCGGGCCCGCCGCACGCGCCATGGTCCGCCTGCAATCCCGTCTATCAGAGCATCCGCAAAAACCGCGGAACCGCCGTCGTCAATGTCGTAAGACTCGACGGCGCAACGGCGGACATCACGATCAAGGGCGAACCGCCGCTGGCGGACGACGACAAAGTATTCGTCCGCCTCTACACGAAAACAGGCGACATCATCGACTTCAAGAGCGGCACTGTCAAGGAGTTGCAGGGCAAACGCCATGAAGACGGTTCCGTCTCCTTCCATTTCGGCGGTTTCAAGCTTCCGAAATACGGCAGCGCCATGGACGGCAACTGGGAGTTCGGCGTCTATGATCGTTCTGTCGAAGGTGACACGAAGCGGCCGTTCCACCTGCCGGACCGCGTCATGCCGGGCAGCCCGGCCGTCATGACAATCGCCAAAACGCCGCAGGGCCCCGTGCCCATGCTCAACGGCAAACCGTTCTATTTCAACGTTTTGACACTCCACCATTTCAATGTTCCGAACGGCATCGAAGGCCCGAAGTCGCCATTCAACGTCGTCGTCGTTCGCGCGGGCGGCTACGGCGATTCAGGCCGCTGGTGGGTTGGGCCAGACCAATATGACTTTTCGGTCGTCGATGCGAATTTGTCCATGCTGGCGGAGCGTTTTCCGGATTCCATGCTCGGCCTCCACATTTGGTGCCATCCAGGCCCATGGTATGAAAAGACGTATCCTGAACGTGTGTCCCATCAGGAGGATGGCAAATCCGTCGCCTACTACATGGCGACCGTCTCCTTCTCCAATCCCGACTATCAGGCGGACGCGCGACGCGCCGTCGCCGCTCTTGTCGCCCATTGCGAAAAGTTCTTCGGACCACGTACCGTCCTCTATGATCTGATGGGCGGCGCGACCTGTGAATGGCAGGGCTGGAACTCCCACACGCCCCACTTCGCGGATTACAACCCGCACGCGCTGAACGATTTCCAAGCATACGCCAAAAAGCACGGCACCACCGTCGCCGCGATTCCGTCTCCCGAAGCCCGAACCCGCTCGGACGGCGGACTCTTCCGCAATCCCGTCACCGACCGCGACGCCATCCTCTATGACCGCTTCTACAACGACGCCATGGCCGATTGTATCGACGGCATCGCCGAAGCCGTCAAGAAGACCTGCAACAACACGAAGCTCGTCGGCTGCTACTACGGCTACCATATGGAATATGGAAATCTCGACTACTGCGTCAATTGCGGCGGCCACAACGCCACCTGGCGGCTCGTCGAATCGCCGTACATGGACTTCTTCCTCTCGCCGCAGAGCTATGGCGTCCGCGGCCTCGGCGCCCCGAACGCGGACATGAAGCCCTACGGCACATTCATCAACAACGGCAAATTCTCCATCCTCGAAGACGACACCCGAACATGCCTTCTGCCGAAGACAGGCTACGAGCAGACGCTCAACATGCCGTTGACGCTCAACGTCTTGAAGCGCAACATCGGCCTGTCGTTGGCCCGACGGCAGCCATTGTGGCAACTGCCGCTCGTCGGCGGCAACGAACTGAACGATCCGCAGATACGCGATATCTTCACACGTTCCGTTCAAACCGGCCAAATTCTGATGGAAATCGGCACGGAACCAACCACGAAAATCGCCGCCGTCATCGACGAACGGGCCCTCCAACTTCTCGCCTCCAGCCGCGCCAAGCAGATCATCTGCCCCGAAAAAGACTGCTTCCGCTATTCGATGGACAGCGGTCAACTGCTTGACAGTCACCGCGGCGTCATGCCGCTGACCGGCGATCTTCTTTACTATCAACGCTATCAACTGGCCCGCATCGGCGCCCCCGTTGATGTCATATTGCTGGAAGATGTTGTAAACAACGCAGATAAATATAAAATCGTTATTTTCCTCAACTCCTTCGTGGACACGCCTGCCCTCCATGCCGCGTTCGACGCTCTGCGGAAACGAAACGTTAAAATCGTCATCGCCTACGGCGCAGGATTCATTGACGACAAAGGCCTCAACATCAACGGCATGAACGCTTTGACAGGCCTTCATTTCAAGCAGATCGCCGATGGCTCGCTGAAAGTCTCCTTCAACGGAAAACGCGCAACAGGTGACAACTATCCAGTCAACCCGCGTTTTACTATTACAGACAAAGATGCCGTTGTTTACGGAAAATATCTGGACACTGGCGAAGTCGCCGTCGCGGAAAAAGGCAATATCGTCTTCCACGGCGGCGCACGTTTGGACACCGCCTTCATCCGTGACATCGCCCGCAAGCAAGGCGTTCATATCTATATAGATACAGATGAAAACCTCCATGCCAGCAACGACATCATCTCCATCCACGCCAGATCAAAGGGCGTCAAGACGATCCGCCTGCCGCGCCGTTGCGACGTCGTCGAAATCTATTCCGGCCGGACCGTCGCACGCGACACGGATATCATCGAAATTCCCATGGAGGCCTTCGACACGCAAGTCTTCCTGCTTGGCGTGTTCGACTAGATCCGCCAGGCCATTCGATAATTCTCTATACATTATTATAAAATTTGTAAAACAAAACACAGGAAATCATGAAAACACTCTCACTCAACGGCTCATGGCAAGTCAAACAGCTTGACGCTGATCTCACCCTCCCCGCGACCGTTCCGGGCGTCGTCCATCTCGACCTCCTCAACTCAGGAAAAATCCCGCCCATCGACTGGCGTGACAACGAAGAGAAAACCCTCTGGGTCTCCCAGAAGGATTGGCAGTATTCACATGATTTCCAAGTGGATGCGGATTTTCTGGCGGATGCGGATCAAATCATCCTCCGTTGCGAAGGTCTGGACACCGTCGCCACCGTCGCCGTCAACGGCCAGACGGTCATCAAAGCGGACAACATGTTCCGCACATGGGAAGCGGACGTCAAATCCGTGCTGAAGACGGGCGCCAACACCATCGTCGTCACCTTCACGAACTGCGTGCAGAAATGCGAAGAAGGCTTTGCGAAGAAGGCGCTTCCAAGCTGGAACTGCTTCTCTCCGCTCTACCGCGGCAAAAGCTGGCTGCGCAAGATGCCCTGCTCCTTCGGTTGGGACTGGGGCCCCATGGCCGCCACATGCGGCATCTTCCGCGATATCAAGCTGTTGGCCGTCAAGACCGCGCGAATCGACAGCGTGTTGATTGAACAAAAACACAACGCCGACGGCTCCGTCGATCTCGTCATGAAACCACAGTTGCTGACGGCCACCGCCGCCAACGGCCTTCAGCTGGACATCTCCGCCGCCCCGCTGGACGAACCGCAGAACGCCGTGTCCATCAAGACGGAAGCGACTGGAAGCAAGCCAATTGCGCTTTCCATCAAGAATCCGAAGCTCTGGTGGCCCAACGGCCTCGGCCCGCAGGACCGCTATCTCGTCGTCGCCAAACTGCTGGACGCCAACGGCAACCTTCTTGACGAATGGTCCGTCAAAATCGGCCTCCGCAAACTCGAACTCGACCGCCATGCGGACGAATGGGGCGAATCCTTCCAGTTCACCGTCAACGGTAAGCCGTTCTTCGCGAAAGGCGCCAACTGGGTTCCCGCCGACTATCTCATCCCGCGTCTTACGAAGGCCGACTACGACCGCCTCGTCGGCGACGCCGCAAACGCCAACATGAATTTCCTCCGCGCATGGGGCGGCGGCTTCTACGAACAGGACGATTTCTTCGACGCCTGCGACCGCTTCGGCGTACTCATCTGGCAGGATTTCATTTTCGCCTGCTCCACCTATCCGACCTTCGATAAAGCCTTCATGGCCAACATCGAAGCGGAATTCATCGACAATCTGAAACGCATCCGCCACCATCCCGCGCTCGCCCTGCTCTGCGGCAACAACGAACTCGAACAGGGCCTCGTTTCGGACACATGGAACCAACATTCCATGTCATGGGAGGACTATTCACGCCTCTTCGACGAACTCCTGCCGAAAGTCTGCTCCGAATACGCCCCGCAGACGCCCTATTGGCCGTGCAGCCCCCACACGCCGCATGGCGACCGCCGCAATTTCAACGATCCGACCTGCGGCGACGCCCACTGCTGGGACGTCTGGTTCGGCGGCAAGCCCTTCGAATTCCAGCGGACGTGGAACCATCGCTTCATGAGCGAGTTCGGCTTCCAGTCGTTCCCCGAACTCAAGACGGTGGAGGCATTTACGGATCCGCAGGACCGCAATCTCACCAGCTACATCATGGACTACCATCAGCGCAGCGGCGACACGGGCAACCGCAAGATTTTCGCCTATATGCTGGATTGGTACAAGCTTCCGTCCGGCCTGGAGGAGACGCTGTGGCTGACGCAGATTTCGCAGGCCATGGCCATCCAGTACGCCTGCGAACACGCCCGCCGCACGCAGCCGCGCATGATGGGCGTCATCTACTGGCAGATCAACGACATCTGGCCCTGCGCGTCATGGTCGTCCATCGACTCCTTCGGCCGCTGGAAGGCCCTCCACTATCTCGCGAAACGCTTCTTCGCGCCGAATCTGCTGTCGCTTCTTGAAATCGACGGCGGCAAGCAAATCGAAATCCACGTCTCCAACACGACATTCCAAGACAGCGATTTCACCGTCAAATGGCACATTTGCGACTTGCAGGGCAAGGACTTGCAGAACGGCGAACTGCCCTGCCACGCCGTCGCGCAGGAGGACCGCAACGTCCTCACAGTCGATTGCCAGAAAGCCATCGCCGAAGCCGGCATCCGCAATCTCATCTTCTACGCGACGCTTGAAAAAGACGGTGTTTCCGTCTCCTCCAACTACTACACGTTCGACAAGCCGAAGCATCTCGATCTCTTCCAGCCGACGTTCTCATGGCGCATCACGCCCAACGACGACGGCACGTTCGCGATCCGTCTGAAATCGTCGCAACCCGCTCTTTTCACGCGGCTTGAGCTGTCCGAAACGGATGCCCGCTTCTCCGACAACTTCTTCTTCATGCCCGCCAAGACGGACGTCAATCTGACGCTCATCCCCAAGACGCCGCTCACGTTGCAGGAAGTCCAGAAGCAAATCCGCGTCCATTCGCTCTACGACAGCTATGCGCACTGAAAAGAGCCCCGTAGGGGCGCAAGGAATTTAGCCGTGGGTGAAGCGAGCGCATCAGCGCGAACGAAACCCACGGTAACACGGAAAAGCCAATAGAACCGTGTAGCGGTAGCAGGAATTCAGCCGTGGCTAGCCCCACGAACCATTCATGTACAAAAAATAGGAGATAACAATGCAAATCAATCTTGATTTCACAGGACAAGTCGCCATCTGCACAGGCGGTGCGTCAGGCATGGGCCTGCTTTCGGGGCAGAAACTCGCCGCTTCGGGCGCGAAAGTCGTGCTCGTCGATATCAATGAAGAAGGCGTCATGAAGGCCGCCGAAGACATCCGCCAGCATGGCGGTGAGGCCACGGGCGTCGTCGCGGACATCCGTTTCTACGATCAAGTGGAGGCCGCCGCCAAACTCGCCATCGAAAAATACGGCCAGATCGACATCCTCATCAACGCCTGCGGCGGCGCCTCCGCCCGCATCTGGAAGTGCCACGACGCCTTCCGCGACCGCGATCCGGAAATCATTTCGTGGGGCATCGACGTCAATCTCAAAGGCGCCCTCTACTTCATCCGCGCCTGCATCGGCAACATGCTCGACCACAACCACGGCGTCATCATCAACTTCGGCTCCGTCTCCGGCGAAGAAGGCTCTGCGGGCTGCATCGACTACGCCGCCGCCAAATCCGCCATGCACGGCGTGACGAAATCCATCGCCTCCCTCGGCGCCAAACACAACGTCCGCTCCTGCTGCATCATGCCCGGCCCCGTTCTCACGCGAGCCGCCATGGCCAACATGAAGACCGCCATCGGCCGCGCCGCCGAACCGTGGGAAATCGTCGATTTCATCCTCTATCTCTGCGACAACACGCATGGCGGCTTCATCACCGGATCCTCCCATCTGCTCGACGGCGGCCGCCTGCTCGCGCAGTTCTGACCAATTGCTTTTATCCCTTCTATCACTTCTATCTCATTTTCCAAAATGAAAAATTGCATACCTTTTCTTCTATTATCTTGCTGTCTAAGTCTCTCGGCAGACGTCATCTGGAACAAAGCAAACAACTTTGAAGGATGGGAGAAAACGACAAATTGCACCGTCGCCCAATCGGACGACGGCTTGCAATTCACCTTCACGGCCAACGGCCCGAACATCGCCAACCGCAACGTCGATATTGATCCAAAACAATGCAACACACTGACCTACACCTATCGTGCGACGGGCCCCGTCAAACACCACGGCTATCTGCTCTACGCAAAGGATGGACAAAACTTCTCGGACTACCGTTTATGGAAGCTCCCCGTCCCCAAGGCCGACGGCGAATGGCACACCGTCACCTTGACGGGAGAAGTCCTCGCAAAGCCATGGACATGGTTCAACGGCGGCAACATCAAGTCGTTGCGCTTTGATCCAACCTACACGGGCGAAGGGACGACATACGAACTTCGCGAACTCAAATTCTCCTATCAGGAGAGCGCGGCGATGACGTTTGACAATCTTGTTCTCGCGCAGTTGTCGGACCCGCAGATCGGCTTTAAGGACTACGACGCCGAACTGGCCCGTTTTCGTCAGGAGATCGACAAGCTCAACCAAAGCGACTGCCAGGCGGTCGTCATCTGCGGCGACATGATGCATGTTACGAACCGCGAGACACTTACGGTCTTCAAGAAGGAACTCTCCCGCCTGAAGCTGCCCGTCTATATCGTCGCCGGCAACCACGACGTCGCACAGAAAAATTCACGACCGATTTTCGAAGAATTCTTCGGCCCGACTTTCTATGCCGCCGACATGCCGTCAGGAGGCTATCGGTTGATTGTTTTGGATTCGGAGCTTTGGCAGCATCCAATCGAATCCCTCACGGCGAAGATGGATGATTTCTTCCAGAAGGAGCTGGACGACGCGAAGGCGGCCGGCAAGAAGATCATCCTCGCCATGCATGCGCCGATTTTCATCGAAACGCCTGATGAAAAGGAAGAATATTTCAACCTGCCGAAATCGCGCCGCAAGTGGTTGTCTGACAAGCTGAAGCAGTATCCTGTCGTGGCCTATCTGACGGGCCATACCCACACGGCCTTCACCTACCAGTGGAACGGCATCCTCTTCTCCAGCGCCGAAACGACCAGCGTCTCCTTCGACAAAGTCACCTACGGCTTCCGCCGCTTCATTTTCGACCACGATCTGATCCGCTACAATACCGTTCCGGTGAAATGATTTTTTCATCACATAAGCCTCAAGGATTCTGGATTCTAGGATTCTAGGATTCTAGGATTCTAGGATTCTAGAGAAGCTAGCCCCAATACAACACACCAGACCACACACGCAATCAGAAAGATCCGCCCGCAGTGAAACGGCTTCTTTTGGCTGAGAGCAAACAGCCACACTTCCCGTTCAGGCGTATCCCGCCATTCTGGAAGCGTGGCTGTTTGTGCTTTCTGATTCATGTCATTGCCAACATTAAGCATTGAGCATTAATCATTAAGCATTACTTTCCAATCTTCTCCTTCAGCAACGTCTGCATCCATTTCGCGTCTTTTTCCATGTAGCCCACGTTGTCGATACGGAAAACGACAGGCTTGTCATAGTCTAAGAACCAAATGGAGAAGCGGACAGTCGTCAGATCCTCTTGCGGAAGTTCCTTGCCCGTCAAGGCTTGCATGAATCCAGGAGCCAAGACATGCTGCCACTGGCCTGGTTTGGAGGGATTATCAAAATCATACATGACATAGTAGCGGCCCATCGAGCGGTCCGTCCTGTAGAAACCGCTGTGGACATTGGCCTTCGGGTCGCTCAGGCTGTAGTCAGCGAACAGCGTCAGCACATTGGCACGCTCTTTCGGCAATTCGATGTCCAGAATGGCGCGCGAACGTCCTTTGGTGCCTTTTACCTGCGGCGGGACAACGAGTTCCAGAACTTTCTTGTCAGAAGAGGGAGCCGTCGGATCGTCAATGATGCGATATTCCGGCTTGCCGTCGAACTTTCCTTCGAAGCGCACCTTGCAGCCCGGCATGCCGTCTTTGAAATCCGCCAGAACATGGACGGTCTTGTCATCGACGACCTTTCCGCGTCCAATCGACAACAGCGTCTTCGGCAGTTTTCCGGCCTTCGGCGTGTATTCCACTGGTTTGAAGGCATTTACCGCAAGAACCGCCAACGCCACGCCGCCCGCGTTCGCGGGCTTGATCGTGAAGCTCGCAATCGGCTCGTCCGGCTGTGTATTGTGCCAGTCAAACGCATAGAACGAATAGTTGCGGCCTTCCGAATCATTGCCGCGCAACACGAAACGCGACTTGAAACCACTGGCCTGGCTGTTCCAGTTGTTGAATTCCAGACGATAACGCAACGGCGCGGTCGCCGTCTTCCCGTTCGCATAGGTCACGATGAAATCCGCGACTTTCGGCATATTGCGCGAATGGAAATAGTCGTAGTCCTGCGGATTGTCCGGCAGACCGCCTGTCAGCAGGAGGGAGATGCCGCCGATCTTGCCGTTGACGGGAACCGTTACGGCTTCTTTCGTGTAGCTGTCGTTGCCGCCGCCGACCGTCATGGCGGCAAGGCCGCCATCCGCCGTTGTCGCGACTTGGAAGGCTTCGCGCGAATTCTTCAGATTTTCCGCAACCGCCTTGGCGTCAGCGGCATTGAAGATCGGGAAGTTGTAGTCGTCGCCGATGCGGACATTGCAAGACGACTCGATTGGAATCGCTTTCCGCCCCACACCGGGCCGTTGCATGAAAGCACTGCCGCCCAGCCGCTTGCGCATTTCGAACGCAGGATCCCACGCCAACGCGGGAATCGGCGTGTCGCTATTGCAACGCCACGCGTACTCCGCCGTGATGGTCGTACCGGCCGCCGCATTCGGATTGACCTGCGTGTCAACGGTGAAGTACTGCCGCAGCCAGCCCCAATACGTCAGAATCGCCCCGATGCCGTCCAATTTTTTCGCCATGAGCGGCATCGTCATCGTGTTCGTCAGACGATGGCAGAAACTGACGCCGACGCGATAGCCGAAGCCCTGCTTGCGAAATTCGTCAAACTGCTCTTCACGAGGCTTTTCCGCATAGTCCCAAATGCTCATGACGACATCGCGCGGCACGGCTTTCATCAGCGCTTCGCTCATCTCCGCGTTGCCGTTGCGGGCCGCGATCAGCTGGTCGTGGTACATGATAGGCTGCACGCCAAGCGATTTCACAAGCTGGATGTTGTGATCGACTTCGTCCAAAAGCTGTTGCAGCGTGTGGCCGTCTTTGCAGGTGTTGCATTTCTGCCATTTGCAGAGGACGAACTCGTCCATGCAGATATGGAAGTGCTTCGGCTTGAGAATCTTGACCGTCTCGCGGATGGCGTGGTCCGTCAACTGCCGCCCCAACGGCTTGGCGAAGCAGATCGTGTTGTTCCATGTGGAGTTGTGCGCTCCCGGATAACTCGGAATGGCCGTGATGTCCGTCATGTATTTCGGATGGGCGCGCAACCATGATTCATGGCTGATGACCTGCAGATGCGGGATGATTTCAATGTAGTTCGCCTTCGCCCGCGCGAGAATCTTCTCGACGGATTCACGCGTCAGCTTTTCCTTCTGCGCCGTGAACGGATCGTCCTCAAACGGGAGGTTTGCGCTGAAACTCGTCTCTATCGTGTTCAGTTTCAACGCGCCGAACGCGTCGATCAGCTTGCAGTACGCATCCACTTCGGAATTCTTCATCGCGCGGATGTCCAAAAACGCGCCACGATATTCCAGATCCGGCCAGTCTTCTATATGGCAGAATGGAATGAACGTCTTGATGTTGTTCGTCATCAAGTTGATAAACGTCTGCGTGCCATAGAACAAGCCCTGCAACGACCGAGCCTTGATGGACACGCCGTCCGCCGTCACATCCAGCGTGTAGCCTTGCTCTGATTCAGGCACATTCTTTTTCGTCAGTTCCAACGTGACATGCGCCTTTTCATCAGCCTTCGCCGCGGTCGCATGCCATAGTCCGAAACGGTTCGACAACGCCTTGCCGATCAATTCCACATCCGCCTCCGCGCCTTTTGGAACGGCGACCAGCAGTTGCTTCGGCATGGCGAACGTCCCTTCCTGCCGCGTCAGTTTCTGAACGGACGGAATCAATACAGGGAATCCGTCCGCCTCCACGAAGTTGTTGATTTCCAATGCCGCCGCCGACAACGCCATCAACGACAATCCAGTCAAAAATCCACGCATGTTCATGAGTGCCTCCTAAAATTAATTATGAATTATGCATTATGCATTATGAATTAACAAGATGAATCATAATAAACCGTTCCATTTCGGCGATTTCGCTTTCCAGCGTCTCATGTCCCATCTGGTAATGGAGATTCAACGTCTTGTCTGGCGTCGCAAGACTGTTGTAGGCGGCCATGACGCCATCCGCCTTGCACACCATGTCGATCAGCCCCGCTTCGCAGATGACGGGAATCTTGTCGATGCGCGTCGCGAAACTCGTGCTGTCGAAATACGCCATCGTGTGGCGCAACTTTTCCGGAACGGACTTGCCGGCGTAGTAGTTGAACGGCCAGCCGCCGCCCGCCATGTCCGCTCCAGCGGGAATCCATACAGCCATGCCACTGACTTTCGGCATCAATGCCGCTCCGACAAAACTTTGCCACGATGCCTGGCTGCCGCCGAACAACCACAGATTACGGCCATCCCATTCAGGCATCGCAACTAACGCCTCCAACGCGCGATAGACACGATGGAACACGCCCAGCATATAGACTTTTTCCGGATCGCCGGTATCGAAGCCGCGAAGCGGATAGCCCATCAGCTCGCCATTGCCCAATTTATCATAAAACTCCACAGGCTTGCCGTTCGGCAGCCCGTGCGCGTTGATGTCCAGCGACAGAAAGCCTTTCGCCGCAAACGACAGGAAACGCCCCTCCCCTGCGGAACGGACGCCTGCGCCATGTGTCACGAGAATCGCGGGATGGCCGCCTTTTTTTGCGTTGAGCGGTCGCGCCAAAATGCCGCTGACAGGCGTGTCATTTGTGCAATCCGCCTGCAAATCAAACACTTCGAGAATGGAATCGTTTTCCAGCGGCGTCAACCGCAAGTTCATGGGAATAGCATCCACGCGTTCCCGCTGACGCTGCCAGAATGCATCAAAATCCGCCGGAACAGGCAATGTCGGCTTGATCGTTTCACGCTCGACCAACGCCCCGACGGCCGTTGTCGCGACGCGTTTGCCCTCCAGATACGCCTCGAAAGTGCATTTGTACCAGCCGTTTTTCTCCGCCTTGAAGGAAGCCCCGCTCAAATATGAATTGGAGGGATATTCCCCCACGGCGACCAGTTCGCAGGCGTTCCGTTCGATCCGCCATTTGATGGTGGCGCCGAGCACCCGCCGCGACGTGTCCAGCAGCGTCCCGTAAAAACTCACCGTCTCGCCAAGCGACGCCGCGCGATCCTGATGGGACGAAAACGACAACATGTAATATTCTGGCATCGTAGTTCCTTTTTTACAGCAAAAAGCTTAATGCAAATACAGACCAACGAGAAACGACAACGGTTTTCATGCCGTCTTCTTTCTTCCGTTGAAATGATTTTTCTACCAAAACAACGCATCATCCCGCGCCAGCCCCTATCCTCCCATTAATCTAGCTGAATCGAATGACATTACAACCCCTGCACGACCGCAAAAAGCAATGGCTTTACAAAAATTTTCATCGGTTCTCCTTGAAAAATCACAGAAAACTATACCTTAATTTATATCCGTCATCACATGCCAACCATCTATCACAGGAGCTGTTCCACCCATGAAGAAAATCCTCACACTCGCCGTTTCCATGGCCTGCCTGGCCGCTTTTGCCCAGCCAAAGCTTCCCGCCGTCTCGCCGAATCTCACGCAGAAATTCCAGTTTGATGCAAACGGGCAGTTCCGCGTCATGCAGATCACAGACCCGCAAGGCGCGTTCCCGTTGCATGACAATGTCAAGAAGCTGATTCGTCAAGGCATCCAGAAATACCGTCCGAACATCATCATCCTCACAGGCGACAATACGAGCAGCCGCAACGGGCATGGCGAATTCGAAAAGGTCGCCGCCGAATTCATGAACATTTTCGTGGAGGAGAAAGTCCCCCACGCCATCACCTTCGGCAACCATGACTCCGAACGGAAAGGCGAAGAGTTCTACACGCGCCAGGAGCAATACGATCTCTACAAGAAGATGGGCGGCGAATATTTCGTCGATTTCGACATCGCCGAACTGTCGGGCGTCGGCAGCGGCGTCATTCCGCTTTATTCTGGCGACAAGCCGGTCTTCAATCTGATCGTGATGGATTCCGGCGACTACGCAAAAGGCGGCGGCTACGACGGTTGCCGCACGGATCAGATCAAATGGTATGAAGAGAACGCGGGCGTCCTGCCCTGCCTGTGGTTCCAGCATATCATCATCTGCGAAGTCAACATGACGAACGTGCTCGTCCATGTCCCTTCCAGAGCCGCGAACATCCAGATTCTTGAAACGGAGGATGCCGCGGAAGGCGATGCGGACGCCTTCTTCAGCAAACCGCTCAACAAGAACATCAAGAAACTGCCCGAAAACGCCATGTGGTCGAAAGAACTGAATAAATATGTCATTCCCGAAGCCAACATGGTCTGGATCAAGCAACGCAATTGCTACATGATCAAACCCGCCGGAACCGTCTGGAACGACGATGTCAACTCCTTCGACAAACTTGCCGAAGGCATCGGCACGGGCGAATTGAAGGAGAAGCCCTGCCCGCCGCTCTGGGGCGCCTACACGGACGCGGAGCACACCTACGAAGGCCGCACGCTCTACCAGAGCTGGCTGAAGATGGGCAACCTGAAAGGCGTCTATTTCGGCCACGACCACATGAACACGTTCGACGTGACGGACAAGAACGGCATCCGCCTCGGCTTCTGCAAAGCCGCCACCCTCCATTCCTACAACGACGGCAATCCGGGCTTCCGCATCTACAACATCTCCACCGACGGCAGTTACAAGACGGAAATCGTTACCGCCAAAGATCTTGGGATTATCAAGTAAACAACAAGAAGTAGCAAGGGCATCCCCCCCTTGACAAGGCCGAAACGGCCTTGCTACTTCTGCCATCTCCAAACAACTAACAAATAATAAATTGCTTCAAGGGGCACAAGCGAATTATTCTGTCGCTTGTGCCCCTTTTTTCCTTTTTATCCCATTGATCTCTTTTTATCCCTTTCATCTGTATGACTTGGGCCCCCTGATCTACTGGGGCCCCCCGCTCCACTGGGGCCCCGCTCCACTGGGGCCCCCACTACTTTAGCCACCCCACTCTAGCCACGTCAGCTACTTATGCCTCCTACCCTCACAATGTAACACACTTAATTCTAAATGGAGATAACAGCAAAATTTTGATCGATTGATACGTTTTAGTGAATATTTTCTGTTCACTTGCATTCCTTTTTCATGATTTACAAGTACAAAACACTTGCATAACACTCATCGAAAGATTATGTTATGGAAATTTTCTACATTATCAGACCGCAAATGATGAACCATGTCTAAAAATCTCGTCTTTTTCGATACAGAAATAAGTGTCACCACTCATAAGATCCTTGACATTGGTGCATTGAAAAACGAGACTTCCCGCTTCCACTCACAGTCAGTCAGTGATTTTTTTGTCTTCTGTTCTGATGCAGCTTATCTTTGCGGACACAATATCGTCCATCATGATCTTGAATATCTGAAACCTTTTATTCCTGAAGCTTTTTCCCCAAAATACATTGATACACTCTATCTTTCTCCACTCCTTTTTCCAAAACGTCCATACCATTCTTTGCTGAAAGATGACAAACTGCAAACATCTGATCTCAATAATCCAGTCAATGACAGTATAAAAGCTTCCAAATTGTTTCATGATGAATGGAATGCTTTTCTTTCGCTTCCTAATGAGATGCAACATGTTTTTTGCTCATTGCTTTCGCCTTATCCAGAATTTCAAGGGTTCTTTGATTTTGTTGAATGCCAACCATGTAATAATAATCCAGTAAAAGTCATTCGTGATTTACTCGAAGGAAAAATCTGTTCCAATGCCCCATTGGAAAATCTGGTCAAAAATTATCCGCTGGAACTTGCATATGCGATTGCACTAATCCATGCGGATGACTCCCATTCTATTTTTCCTGCATGGATACAAAAGAACTTTCCAAGCATTGATGAGGTTTTCAGGCAACTTAGACACGCATTATGCCAAGAAGGATGTGATTACTGCCGTTCCAAATTGGATGTCAAGACAGGCTTGAAAAAATATTTTGGATATGATTCATTTCGTACATATAACGGAGAACCACTTCAAGAACGAGCTGCCCAGGCAGCTGTGATGAACAAGTCCCTATTGGCTGTCTTTCCTACTGGGGGCGGAAAATCAATTACCTTTCAGCTTCCCGCCTTGCTTGCCGGTGAGACCGTTCACGGGCTAACGGTCGTCATTTCTCCACTGCAATCGCTCATGAAAGATCAAGTTGATAATCTCAATGCGTTGGGAATAACAGAAGCTGTTACAATCAATGGTCTTCTGGATCCAATTGAACGTGCCAAGAATCTATCAAGAGTTAAAGACGGTGAAGTGTCCCTCTTATATATTTCGCCTGAATTGCTTCGTTCACGTACAATTGAAAGTTTACTGCAATCCCGCAATATAGTCCGTTTTGTCATTGATGAAGCACACTGCTTTTCGGCATGGGGACAGGATTTTCGAGTGGATTATCTCTATATAGCTGAATTCATTCAACGTCTCCGTTACTCAAAAAGCAAAGATCATGTCATTCCTGTCTCATGTTTTACTGCTACTGCCAAACAGAAAGTCATCAGCGATATCAGAGATTATTTCAAGAAGCATTTGAATGTTGAATTGGAACTATTCACATCTAGTGCCGAAAGAAAAAACCTCCAATATGTTGTCTTGCACAAAGAAACAAAAAGTGAAAAATATGAAGAATTGCGCGAGCTTCTCCTAGCTAAAAATTGTCCTACTATTGTCTATGTCTCCAGAACTCATCTTGCAGAAAAACTGGCGGACAAATTGACTGCTGACGGCTTCAATGCTCGGCCTTTCCATGGACAATTGTCTTCCGATGTAAAAATTGCCAACCAGGATGCCTTCATTTGCAATGAAATTCAGATCATCGTCGCCACATCAGCATTCGGCATGGGAGTGGATAAAAAAGACGTCAAGCTTGTCGTTCACTATGATATTTCTGATTCCCTTGAAAATTATGTTCAGGAGGCAGGCCGAGCAGGACGTGATCCATCATTGAAAGCTGAATGCTATGTCCTTTTTAATGATGACGATTTGAACAATCACTTTCTCATGCTCAACCAGACGAAAATCAGTATCAGTGAAATTCAGCAAGTTTGGAAAGCTATCAAGGATTTGACACGCTTCCGCCCAAATGTCTGTTGTTCACCTCTTGAAATCGCCAGAAAGGCTGGTTGGGACGAGTCTGTTCATGATATAGAAACACGCATCAAAACCGCTATCTCCGCATTGGAGAATGCTGGATACGTGCAGCGTGGCCATAACGTTCCACAGGTCTTCGCCACCAGCATCATGGTGCAAAACATGCAAGATGCCAGTGAAGTTATTGACCATTCACAGATTTTTTCTGCTGAACAGCGCATAAATGCAAAACGCATTATCCAATTTCTGATTTCAAGCAGAAGCAGATCCAAAGCTGGAAACGACGATGCGGAATCACGAGTGGATTATCTTGCGGACATGCTTGGTATTCCTATTGCAGATGTCATGAACATCATCCAATCCATGCGCCAAATTCACCTTTTGGAGAATAATCAAGATTTGACAGCATACATTCTGAAATCCGACAAACAGAATAAAATTGTTTCCAAGCTAGAAGGATACCTATTGCTGGAAAAATTCATGCTAAAAGTATTTAATGCAACGACTTCTTCCATAAACTTAAAAGAATTGAATGAACAGGCCAGCAAACAACAGATTCTCTCCAGCGTGACCCAAATTAAGAATCTACTTTTCTTTTTGATTATTGATAAAGACATCAAGAAAATAGATCAATCAGGTAGTGATTATGTGAAAATACAGTTGCTTCTGCCTTTGGAAACACTATTGGGAAAGGTTAGAACACGTCGATTACTTTGTCATTTCATTTTAAATAAGCTCTTTACAAAAACAGCAGTTTTGAATTTTGAAGAATTGCGAGAAATACCAGTAGAATTTTCTCTTGTAGGGTTGTATGAAGATTTTCAAAAAGAAAATGCAGGATTGCCAATATCAGCAAAAATATCATTACAGGATATTAGCGATTCTCTGTTATATCTTTCTAAGATTGGCATCCTGAAAATTGAAGGCGGCTTCCTGGTTTTGTATAATCGTCTTGAACTCAAGCGTTTGATTCTTGATAATAAAATCCGTTTCAAAAATGACGACTACCGGAATTTGGACGAATATTATAAGCAACGGATACAACAGATTCATATCGTAGGAGAATATGCAAATCTCATGGTGCGTGATTATAATGCGGCTCTCCAATTTGTGTCGGATTATTTCCAAATGGACTACAAAAAGTTCATTGCCAAATATTTCAAAGGAGAAATGGAAAAGAAGACCAAGATTCCCAATACATAGTTGTTGCAGCTGGTCCGGGCAGCGGAAAGACAAGACTTCTTGTTCATAAACTCGCGTCCCTTCTTCTTTTGGAAGATGTAAAACATGATAGTCTGCTAATGCTCACTTTTTCACGAGCCGCCGCTAGCGAATTCAAACAACGTTTGCTTGATTTAATTGGAAATGCTGCAAACTTTTTAGATATAAAGACATTCCATTCCTATTGCTTTGACCTTCTCGGTAAACCAGGCAATTTGACTGAAGCCGACAACATCATTAAAGATGCGACTCAAATGATTCTAAATGGTGAAGTGGAACCATCCAAAATCACCAAATCAGTTCTGGTATTGGATGAAGCACAGGACATGGATGAGAGCAATTATAATCTTGTAAAGGCTTTAATGGCCGCTAATCCAGACATGCGTGTCATTGCAGTCGGTGATGATGACCAGAATATCTTTGAATTCCGTGGATCAAGTTCAAAATACATGCAGGCATTCATCACTGACTTCAACGCGAAAAAGTATGAGATGTGTGACAATTATCGAAGTGCTTCCAGTATTGTGGCACTTGCCAATGCATTTGTTTTAAATCTTCCCAATCGGATGAAATCCACATCTATTAGATCAATCAACAATGAGCCTGGAACAGTTCAAATCATCCGACATACAACAAAATATATGGAAGTGGCTGTTATTGAACATCTCATGCATACCTATCATGGGGAGAACGCATGCGTCCTGACGACAACCAATGAAAAAGCCATGCAAGTTCAGACACTACTTTCTCAAAAGCATATCAAATCCAAATTAATTCAGAATAATGAAAATATTAAAGTTAAGGATCTTGCAGAAGCCAGGCATTTCCTAAAATATATTCAAGAGAAAAATGACACGCCTGTCATAGATGACGTCATTTGGAATGATGCCAAAGAAAAAGTATTTTCGATGTATGCAGATAGTAATATTTTGGATGTCGTGAAAAATCTTTTTAGGACATTTGAAACAACCTACTATGAAAAATATCTTTCAAGTTTTCTGGAATTTCTGAAAGAATCCAATATTGAAGATTTTTATGGAAATGAACAGAAGACTGTTTTTGTCTCGACAATCCACAAAGCAAAAGGACGTGAGTTTGATTCCGTTTACATTTTGCTTGATCAGAATAACATGGATGTTAATTCTGATGAAAACAAGCGTAAACTTTATGTTGGTTTAACTCGTGCCAAAAGCAATCTTTTCATTCACTGTGATTTTAATCTATTTGACACCTATAATATTCCAGGCGTTCAGAAATTCATCGATACTACAATATACGATAAACCAGATTGCATTGACGAACACCTTTCTCATAAACATGTTTATCTGGATTATTTTAAAGATAAGAAACAGGATATTTTCAAGCTTCATAGTGGCAAGAAGCTTTCTTTAGTGCAAGTCATCGAGAAAGGTGTAAAACAGTATTATTTACAAACCAATCTCAATGGCCAAATAATAAATGTGGCAAAAATTGCTAGTCGTTACCGGGAAAGAATAGAAAAATTTGCTCTAAAGGGATATTTTTGCCATGAGGCGGAAGTCCACTGTGTCGTTGCATGGAAGGGCGAAAATGATACAACTGAAACAGCAGTCCTCCTGCCAATCCTCCATTTTGTACGTAAATAGGATTAATGAAAATTCCATCAAAAGCGAGGTGTCTTGAGAATCTTGAAGCTTGTCCGCTTTAGCCACTTCGCCTACTTTAGCCAAGTCGCCTACTTTAGCCAAGTCGTCCACTTTAGCCACTTCTCTCGCTTTAGCCACGTCAGCTACTTTGGCCCCCCTGCACTACTTGAGCCCCCCTGCACTACTTGCCCCCCCTGCACTACTAGGGCCCCTCCTCTACTAGGATCCCCTCCATGTCGTAAGTCTGGTTGTAAGATCTTGTTCCAATATGAACTACTCGATACCAGATTCTGATTTCTCTGTTTTATGCAATTGCTGTTGTTCCTTAGCTTCTAGATACCCACGTCCTTTTTCCGTTATTCGATACGCTTGATTTGGAGCACGAGGATTCCTCTGAGTCCGCTCAATAAAGCCTAAAGCAAGCAATTGAGTTATTGCTCTGTTCATGCTTCCTGCAAAAGTGCTTAATCCATGTTTTTGGGCAAGTTCCTTCCTTGATAGTGGTTGAGTAAGCAATTGTAACACAATTCCATCAAAAAGCGAAGTGGCTTGTGGAACTTGCAGCTTGTCCTCTTTAGCCACGTCGCCTACTTTAGCCACGTCGCCTACTTTAGCCACGTCGCCTACTTTAGCCACGTCGCCTACTTTAGCCACGTCGCCTACTTTAGCCATCGCCTACTTTAGCCACGTCGCCTACTTTAGCCACCTGCTCTACTGGGGCCCCCTCTACTTGAGCGTCTGACAAAGTCGATGCTCCTTGGAGAGTTTCCACCGCATCGGCTACATTGGCATCGATTTTGATATTAGGCCTGCGACCTGTAATCAAATGCAATGAGCGGAGTTTTTTTAGTCCTTCTGCTGAAACTTCAAGCTTCTTTTGAATTCTATCCAGCAATACAATATCATCAGAATCAAGATTGGTGCGTTTCAATAACAACGTGCTGTATGCATTATCGATAATATGGCCATAAATGGTTACAGTTACGGAATCAGTCTGTTGCTCATAGTCTTGTAAGGGGAAGCCACGTCGGGCCTGAGCCATGAACATTTCGTGGATGCCGTAGCCCATGATATCGATCATATTCAATTCTGCCATGGCGGTAGCCAACATCATGTTACGATAACGGGACGGTGTTTTCGTACCGGCAATATAGTCTTCAGGTTTCCCCTCGAAGAAGTATCCAGCGTTGAAGAGCGTCAGTCGATCGACATATTCCGTGACGATGATTCTTGAATTCAGTGTGTAGTCTTGGTGTGCGATACAATTATGAATCCCCTCAAAAACAACCTTTTTGTCATATTTTGACACATCAAAGCCAAGTAAAGTCCCATCGGGAATGATCCGGAGCTGAATGTTTCTTATTCGCTGGTATAGCTCTGTTGTATTCAAAAGGAAAGGCGGTCCAAAATGCTCGTATGCCCGTTCCTGCCCGACCAGTTTCCACGTCATTTGCGCAGGATGCGGATTGAGCAGATGGGCTGATTCTGCTTTTCCAAGCAACAGCAAAGTTGCTCTTGTGATTTTTCCGTCACGCGTAACTTTGGCGCGATCAAGAAAGGTTTCAATGGACCAGCTTTCGACTTCTTCACGTGAGAAGCGGTTGGCATGTTTGAGTGCAAACGCTTGTCTAGCCACTTTCAGTGCCTCTGGATCAAGATGTTGGATTGTTGCCTCAGGGACAATCTGAGCAGTCCAATCCTCCAGTCGCCCCTCCGAACGGATTTCCTCTAGTTTTTCCAAGCTCAACGCAACTTTGCTTTCTCCCGAGCGTGCATAGTAATGTCCTTTCCAGGCAATGGGAATCCCACGCGGAGCCGCTGGAATTTCAAACAGGATGACGCGTCCTTTGGGATGATTCAAGACATGGATTTCACGCAAAGAAACACTGGGATCTGTATCGCGTGTAATCTGCATCTTCAGACTATTCAGATGCTCAGGTTCTCTTCTGTAGTTTGAACCAATGACAGTTCGTGTTTTATTTTCCACGCCGAACACAAGCCATGCACGATCAATATGCCGTAGATTCGCTTCATTGGATAACGCGGAGAAGTATTCACCAATATCGTCAGTTGAAAAACCGCTTCCACCGCTTTTGAACTCCACAACCTCATTCTCCCAAGAATGAAGCAATTCGGTCAATATATTGTTCAATTCTGCTTGAGTCATCTGTTCTGCTTGTTTTTTTCAATATTGACGGTATTTGCCTTTAGGTATTCCTGCCCATTTATTGTGCTTTTAACATCTTCTACTATCTTACATATATCGGTTTTGTCAATTGATCAAGCTCAAGAGACAACAGATTTTTTGAAAAACAGAATAACATTCTGCTCCTACTTCGCCAGCAGCACGGCGGTTTTCCGCGCTTTCAGCGGCAACCGCCATGTCTTCTCGCCAACATTCTGCAACTCCACACCGCCATAAAGGCACGTCAGTTCATTGGCATCGGCTTCCACAACCAATTCAACTTCAGCGACATCCTTATTGCTTTCATTGCGGATCGTGAACAGCAGTTCATGTCCGTCGCGACCGTCACCGTAGCGTTCGACCATGATATTCTTCTGGCTGCAACGCGCCATTGTCTCGGGCTCCCAGCCGGCCACGTTCAGACGTCGCACCAATGGCACAATTGTCTTGAACAGCTCCCGATCGCGTTCGCATTGACGCGTCTTGCCGAAATAGCGTTTCCAGTTGGCATAGCCCGCCTTCTCTTCGCCGCCAATCGTGCTGACGCCTGGATAGAAGCCATAGAACAGCTGATGTTCACAATAGCGAAGCATCTGCTCCGCAGTCACTTCCGGAACAGGACGCGAATAGTTCCCCTCCTGCAGCAGATTGCACACAGGACGATGCCATGCATAGAATCGCTTCATACAGCATGAATCGTCGTCTTGCACAACCGTATCGCGTGAACCGCCGCCCCAACTGCCGACTTCACTGCCAAAAATATCGACCGACGCGCCATGGAAACGGTGCGAAATGCCGAAAACATTGCCGAAGATCATCTTGCCTTTTGCATGCAACTGTCCGGCAAGCCATTTCACAAATGCGACTTGATGCTGGATACCATCCGCACACGGCACGCCTGTCACACTGTCGTATATCAACGTCTCCGCCATGACCGCCAGATGCTCGGGGCGGACATTTAAGTAGTTGACGGCGAACGTGTAATCCAAACTGTCCAGATAAACGCCGTCAACCAAATCGATGTTCTTTCCGATCGTGTACTCCCAACAGAGCGACGCGCGATTCGGTCTTGGCAGCCGCGGGTCCGAATTCGTCCGCCACCAATGGAACCATTTGTCATACTGGTCAACAGCATATGGATGTTCGCCATCGGGCTTGACTGGCAGCGAATTCAATGCGGCCTGTGCCGCGATATGGCGTGGCGCATCAAACCATGTCTTGCCCTCCTCCGGATTTTCCGCCCAACCTTTCAGTTCTGCAAGACGTTCAGCCACAGAGATATGCTCATCAGTACCAGGCTTTTTTGCAATTTCCTGCCGCATGCCCCACGCCTCCGTGTAGGGGAATGCGCGAATGCCGTGGGCATGTCCTTTTTCAATCTCCTCCTTGCTGCCCATTGTCGCGGGGGCCTCCCAAAAGGCCAGTCCGAAATCTTCCGGTTTCTCCGGCAGGGCGCCGGGCCAGATCGGCCATAGCCATGTGCCTTCTTCCAACGGTTTCGTCCGCGACGCGAACAACTCACCATAGATTTCATTATACCGCTTCATGGCGGAACGAAAGCCCCAATCACCATCAAACGAAAACACGACTAGATACATTTCACCACCACCAGCATGGCCATCACGTGGCATCAATCCAATCGCCGTGCGACTGACAATACCATTGCCATCCACGACGCGATCTTCAAAGGCAGGCTTGTCAAACGGCGTGCCCAATGCAAGTTTCACGCCATTCTTCTCAATGGATGTAAACGGATACGGCGCAACACCGTGACTGCCAACGGAAGTTGCTGGAAGAGAATATGTTTGGCCTGCTTTAATTTCACGCGAATCACGCCACAACCGATGCCATTTGCCGCCGACACAATCCATCGGCAGCCTGAACTCCACGTCCAACGCCCGCGGCTTCGGCGGCTGGCTTTCATCCATCACGACCGCATGCACGGTCCATTCCCCATGTTTGCCACGCCGCCATATAGTCGCCAAACTCAGTTTGTCTGCTTCACTTTCATACATACTATATAAATCACCAGCAGAGAAGGCTTGTCGTTTGTTGTCAAACACCACTTCACGCGTCACCGCGCCACCTTTGCAACTCAGTTGATATCCTGCGCAATCCGCATGCAAACCACGCCATTGACATATCGAAAAGCGCACGCCATGAACACGTTGCGGCACTGGATAGATCAGTTTGACGGTCTCCCACTGGTTGCTTGTTGTCAATGAAATCGGATAACGGCAATGGGTATGGCTGAACGGTGAGTAGCTCCATCCGCCACCAGCGGGAATGTCATCTGTAATATCCTTTCCCTCAGCATCATATACCTTCAAATAAACAATAAAGGTCGATTCTGGATTTGGAACACGTCCTTTGAAAGAAATTTCACAAACGCATCCGGGCTTGACCGCAGTCACTTGTTTCGGTTGGACACCATGCCCGTAACGCCCCTTTCCGCCGACGCGGATAAACATCCCGCCATTTTCCGCAATCAATTCACAGCCTGGATCAGGCGTTTTACCGCCGAAGACAGCCGCCTCCCATTGCCGAGTATCGTTCTGAAAATCTTCTTTTAGAACAACTTCTGGTTCTGTCTTTGTAAAGATTCGTTCCTTCACCGTAAAACCGCAAGGCAACGATGCAGGTATGCCTGCCAGACAAACATTTCCATTATCATTTAAATCAAGATTCAACTCCACGGCGTTCAGCATGGCAATGCACCCCAATAGGAAAATTGGCGATATTTTCTTCATAAGATTCTGTTAATCAAAGATTCTAGTATTCTGAAAATCACTTTACCGTAAACGTGAATACCTCTCCAAAGGCACTCCTGCCAAAAGCGTTCAGCTGCAACTTAAACGTCCGTTTTCCGTTCACCGATTCCGCCAACACAACATGTTTCAGCACGATATCGTCAAACTTCGGGACCGTCTGCCCGATCTTGACACGGCGAGTACCGCAATCCAAAATGACATCGCCTTCCTTGACAGCTTTGCCGGAAGAGCTTATCCACGTCGCCTCGCCTAGATTGCCGACGCTTACATCCACCACGACGGGACTGTTTTTCGGCAGTTCGATTTCCGCACCGTTCATGACGCCAAGCCGCGTCCCGTCCGGCAATACAAGCATGACCGAATTGAACTCGCTGTTCAAATATTTCGGCGGATTGTAGCCGTTGCACGGCACGTTGCCGATCGCTTTCAACGGCACGTCGGCGGATGTCTTGCCCGTTGCCTCGCTGACCAGTTTCAGCTGCTTGTTCTGTTTGCGGGCCGCCTTGTAGGCGTCACGCCCCGTGTTGAAGGCCATGTACCAGTAGCCACCCGCATGCGCGTCGCGATCGACCATGAACGGCACATCCCCTTCATCATACGTGCGTTCCGTCTTCATGATCGGCGCGTATTTCGTCAACATCGTCGCCATCGGACGCGGCGTTCCGTCTGGATTCGAAATGCCGAAATCGCTGTTTTCGCCAACGCGATACCAGCCGCTCCACCACCACGGCGCCGTCCCGTTCGCGCCTGAATCAATGACCATCCGATAGAACAAATCATGGTAGTCCGTGCAACCTTTCAGCGCGGCATCCGAAATATCAACTGCCTGCGCATCCCAAATGCTCTTTCCGAATTCCGCCCAGATGATCGGCTTGCCGCCAGACGTAAAATGCACGTAGCGCGTGATGAACGCCGCCGCATTGTAGCCGTTTTCGTTGTTCGGGATCGAATAGCCTTCCGGGCAGATGAAATCCATGTGCTTCACTGGCCCCGTCAGCGCGAAATCATGGGCCAGCGTGTTCCCCTGACGGAAACTCATCAGCTGATTCGGCGCCAACGCACGCATCTTCTGCGTCGCGACATTCCACATCTTCGACGTGACGTCATCCATAAACCGCCTGTAGGCGGCGACATAGATCCGCCACTCGCCGTCCATGCGCAACTGCGCGTCCGTCGGCGACGCGACCTGCCCTTTTTCGTTACGGTTCGGCTCGACGCCCCAGTCCTTTATCGCGTTTTCAACGGAACCGTAACGTTCCTTCAGCCATTTGTTCCAACGCGCATCATAGGCTGGGCGCGATTTCGCATCAAAGGCGTAATTGCCTGGCTCCCAGCATAAATCGTAGGCGAAGAGCACAGGGAAATGGGCCAGTTCGCCCTCTTTCATGGCCGCCTCCACCTTCGCATCGTTAAAGGCGAAAGGCGACGCAGGCTTCAGGAAGCCGTTCACATACATATTATGCTTCTCACAGCGATGGAAGAAGTCGAGGATGTTCCGCAGCGTATCTTCCTTTCCTGTATCGCCTAAGATCTGAACGGAAAGCATGTTGATGCCGACTGACTCCATCACGGACAGATCCTTCTCGATCTGCTCCGTATCATAGAATCCCGCCACCAAAAAGCCCTGGATGTAGCGACGCCATTCCAATGCCGCGTAGTTTGACGTCCAGTAGTTTACGCCAACGGGATACCACGGCTTCCCGTTCAGCATGAAATTGCCGTCTTTTACCGTGATGAAGCCTTTCTTGTTCGCACGCAACGCCTCCCGCGTCTTCGTCGTATAGACTTCCTGCTCAACGCGGTCCCATTCCTTTCCGTTGACCAGAAGTCGCGTTGTCACAACATATTGCGTATCGGCTTTCGGCTGGATGAATGGCTTTTTCGCCTTTTTCAGGCCGGTCGTCGCTTTCGGCATGAAACGTTCCGTCTGCACGACGGCGCCGTTCTTTTCCTTCACTTCCATTTCCACTGCGATTTTCACATCTTTCACATCTTCAAAGACTTCCAGCTCGTAACCGATATCATCCGTCTGATCTGGGAACATGCCGAAATAATGCGTTCCTCCGCCAATCAGTTCAATCGGTTGCAAGATGCGTTCCGCAAGCATTTTCACGATAACAAGATACACGTCACGATCTGTATCCACAGGCGTCGCGATCGTCGCCACGCGCGAGCCCGCGAAATCGCCGTCCAGATAATGCGTCATCCATATAGAAGTGTCGGCATGGACATACTTGTCTGAAACAAGAGATTCGTTCTCATATCTGAACGGACGATACCGCCACGACGCCTTCTGGTTGAATCCGCGCCCCTGCCAGCGGTTCATCGTGCCGAAGCAGCCGGGGCTTTCTTTTATCGGAAATTGCTTGTACGCAGGATAAAACGTCTCCATGTAGGCGAACCGCGCATCCGGTTCATCCGCGCCGTCGTCCGGATTGACGGCCGTTCCCATGTCCTCTATCCAGAACTCCAGATCCGCTCCGGCCGAGCCTGGCGTATGCGTGTCCGCAAGACCGATCGTGATCGTCCGCACATTTGCGAAATTCACGACGTCGCCCTTTCCGCCGCGCGGCTTCGTCGGCGTGCAGTCATGCCAGAATCTGAAATCCGCCGCTTCCAAAGACTGTTTGCGCCATTCCGTCGCGACCGGCGCCGTCGCGATCCAGCGGGAGTTATCCGTCTCGACCAGTTCGATGCACAAGCTCCGCACGTTCGGATTGCCCTTCACGGAAAGGCACATCAGATCATGGCCTTTCGGAAACATGCCCATGCACGGCGCGGCGTACGTCGTCCATCCCATCAGCGTATCCAATTGGTAATGAAGGCCGTTGACGCCTTCAACCGTCATCTTCGTCTTGATGTCCTTTTCGCGCATGGAAAGATGCCATGCGTCCTGCGGCGGCAGCTTCAACGGCTCGCATGGCGTCTGCGCGCGTTTCTTAAGCCGTTCTTCCCGTGTAAGCCATTCGTTTCCAACTTTATAGACTGGCTTCCAGAACGGACGCGGGCCCAACAGCAACATGCTCTTTTGGGCCGCCAGATAGTCGTGGATGGCCATAGCGGAGGCCGCCGGAACGTTCATCGGCTCCGCAATCACCACCAAATCGGCCTGAAGCAGATTCTCCTTCTTGCAGAACGCATCCGCATCCAGTTTCACGACCGTGTTTTCAGCCGTTTTCAGCGTCTTCGCCAACACATCCGCCGTCTTTCCGTCGCGCCCATAGACGGCGATCTGCTTCGCCTCCAAGTAGCCGCCCGCCGCCAAAAACGCCAACGCCAACATCGTCTGCCTCATGTTCGTCTCCTATAAAGTTTCATGGCCAGAATGCCGTTCTGCACCGTTTTCACCATTATTTTCATTCCGATGGCTTGCGCCATATTTTCTTTGCCTTATTTTACATGCTGAACATGTTTTCGCAAGCAACAGCCTCCTTTCCTTCAATCGGATTTTTCAAATGCTCAGAACCTGCCTCTCCCTAATTATACTCAGTTCAAGCGCTTTCATGGCGAACACGATCATCTACACGGAAGACTTCTCGCAATTCACGCCGAAGCCGACGAAAGGCATCCGCGAAGTCGTTGAAATACAAAATCATCCAAACGTCCATAAAGCTCTGCTGCTGAAGACGACGGAGGGCGGCAACAAGGCCACGCCCAGCTGGACAAGCCCGAATTTCGGCGACAAAATCATCGCCGCCAATCCGGAGACGGTCGTCGTCGACTACTGGCTCAATCCCGTCACGCCGTCGGCCCGCTACATGCTGTTCGTGCGAGACACGCGCGGCACGCAGATGGCCTGCTCCCTTTTCTCCGGCGGCAACATCATGCCCATCGACAACGGTTCGTGGCTTTCCCATTCGCCGCTGGAAGCAAACAAATGGCACCACGTCCGCTATGTATTGCGCTCCGTCGACCGAACTTACGATATCTATATCGACGACATGGAGACGCCGCGCGTCCAAAATTGGCGGTTCCGCTATCCGAACACGACGACGCCCGCCTCCCTCTGGATTGAAGGCAGCGAAACGGAGCCGTCCGAAACGCTTCTCGCCAACGTGCAGGTCTCCGTCCCACAGAACGACGCCCTCTCGGCCGAACAATGGAAGCTCGCCCTCCGCAAAAACGCCAACAACCTTCACGCCAACATCATGCGGCAGCTTGCGCCATTGAAGGACGGGCTGGACAACGCCCTCGTCGCGCGACAGGATGCCATCTACACGAAAAGCAGAAACGCCATGGAGAAAATCACAGCGGCAGCCAATTCTGATGAAACGCTGATCGCCCTCCATCAACTGCAACAGATTCAGGAAGAAACGACAGGCTTCTCCGAAGACGCACGGAAGTATCTCGCCGCTTTTGGAAAAGGAACTGTTGGCGGCAAGCTCGGGCTTCTGTTCTTTCCGGAGGATTCGACCGTCAAGGCGATGCCCGGCCTTTACTACGGCAACG
>CACYQT010000070.1 GCA_902776645.1 uncultured bacterium
CCCCAAGTCGACGGCGGAAACACCCCAAGTCGAGGCAAAAAACACCCCAAGTCGACGGCGGAAACACCCCAAGTCGACGGCGAAAACACCCATAGTCGATGGCGGAAACACCCATAGTCGATGGCGGAAACACCCATAGTCGATGGCAAAAACACTCCAAGTCAGTGACTAAGTCAAAATCAGTAAACGGTCCAGTAAACGGTCCAGTAAACGGTCCAGTAAACGGTCCAGTAAACGGTCCAGTAAACGGTCCAGTAAACGATCGAAGGAGATTTACCCCCCAAGAAAACGGCGCTACCCCCCAAGACAGTGACCAAGTCACTACCCAAGTTAGTGACCAAGTCAGTGACCAAGTCGGTGACCAAGTCAGTCATATACTGCCGTCAGTCTTAACATTTGTAATTGAAAATGAGTGCACAAATTACGCCAAAATCGCTTATGAAATCACTTTTACTATTAACAACCCTGATCATGTTGTTCACCGGATGCAAGACGATGGAAAAAAATGCCAGCATGGAAAATATGAAATTTGAACGGCTGTTCTCTTGGGGGCCGCCGGCAAATGAAGAAACCGCCGCAAAATATGCGCAGGCGGGCGTGACGGACATCATCGTCTATAGCGAAAAACAACTTGAGCTGGCCACAAAGCACGGAATGCGAGGCTATTGGACATGCTTCACGCCGGAAGGCCCCCATTGCCAGGTCATGAACGAAGAGGAGACACGCCATTTCAATTACATCAACGGAAAGGATCTCGATCCGGCCATGCCACGCGATGAACGGCTGAAAATCACCAGCATGCGCAAAGGCGAGAAAAACCACCGTTACGGCGGCGAAATGGTGACCGATATCGACACGCTCAACGACGCGGAAATCAAATGCTTCATCAGCGACGACGATCTTGCCCTCACACGCAAAAAACTGGATCGAATTCTAAACACGGCTCCCGACGGCATCAGCGGCATCTACATGGACTACATCGGCTACATGAACCACCACGGCTGCTATTGTGAAAACTGCCTCGCAAAATACAAGAAATATCTGGCGGACAAACACTTGGAAGACACGGCGGAAAACAAGAATGATTTCTATTTGGAACAGTTGGCCGGTTACTACAACCACGTCATCGACTATGTCAAAAAGCAACGGCCGGAATTCAAGATCGTCATCCACGCCTATCCGGATTTCAAGCCGCTGCCGCTGTACGGAAATCTCGTCAAGGCGGATTACTGCGGCCAGACGGTCGCATGGTATTTCCAGTGGCCGGAAGAAAAAATTCAATACTATACGAAATTTGTGACAGAGCATGCGAAAGATTATTATCCGCATGTGGAAGGAATTCCTTTCCAAGGCGTTAACACCAATTCCAACATCAGTCTCGGCTACAAGACTCCGGCCGACGTGGAACGGGAGATCCGCCAGATTCTCGCCGCCGGCGGCAAAACATTGATGGTCTGCGACGGGCCAAGCATCATCGAGCCCGGCTATTTTGATGTCTTCAAAAAATACTGCGGGAAAGAATCATCTTCAAGATGAAGCAATATTAAAATTGCTCAAATGTCTATGTCAAGGAAACCACAGATCACACGGATTATCTGGAGCGGTCAAGCCGCAACCCAAACATAAATTGGAACCACGAAAAGCACGAAAAGCACGAAAAATCAACATCTTAGAGTCAACAGAACACACGGAATAAACAGAAATGCCTCCCCGCCGGGCTGACAATCTTCTATAGATTATGTTTATACATAATGAACTCTGAATACTGAAAAGTCAACAGCTCCGGCGGCTCGGCGGTTGTCATCGCTTCGCGAGCTGTAAAATATCTCATGCGGAAGCTCTATGTTTTAGAGAAAATCTTTGCGAAAAAACAAGAAAACGAACTATAGTAGTACGAAAAGCACGAAAAATCAACATATTAGAGTCCACAGAACACACAGAATAGACAGAATGCCTCGCCGCCGGGCCCCTGCCTGCTAAATGTCTGTATTTGCTTTCAGCTTTTAGCTTTTAGCTTTTAGCTCCGCGAAAGCGGCTAGGCTCCGGCGGCTCGGCGGTTGTCATCGCTTTGCGAGCTGTAAAATATCTCATGCAGAAGCTCTAAGCTATGGAGAAAATCTTTTCAGAAAAACAAGAAAATGAGTAGTACAGATAGTTTTGCCACCGAGGCTGGTATAATAGCTTAATATTTTCAATATAAATATTGATATAAAAGCAAGCAGAATTCATCGGGCTCCGGTGCCAAGGCTGGTTCTGAAACTCACAGATGAAAATCAGGTAAAAAAACTTTTGAAAAACACCTTAAGACGACACGAAAAAAGCGTTCCATAAATTAGTCGTGCCTTCTTGACTTGCAGTCACTGCAAGATGTATAGTATAGTGATTGATTTTTGCCAGAGCCCAAACGGAGACTATTCATGAAAACAGTCATCATCATTCTTGTCATCTGCCTTGTGGCCGCGATCGCGCTGGCCGGATGTTGCATCTTCCGCAAACGCAACACGGAAGCCACGATCCCCATGACCGCGAAGCTTCCAGGCAAGGCCGTCATCATCTATTATTCGCAGTCGAAAGTCGGCAACACGGCCACCATCGCCCAATGGATCCAAAAGCACGTGGGCTGTGAAATGATCGCCATCGAACTGGTCGAGCCATATCCTGAAGCGTATTTTGAAACGCTCAAGGCGGTTGGCAAGGAGCGCAAGGAGAAGACGGAAAGAGCCATCAAGCCCATCACCGTTCCGGAAGATTGCGATATCATCTTCCTCGGCGCGCCCATCTGGTACGGCACCCACGCGCTGCCGATGGCGACGTTCCTCAAATCGCATCCATTTGCCGGAAAGACGCTTATCCCCTTCAGCACCCATGGCGGAGGCGGCGCGCCACTCGTTGAAAGCGACCTGAAGGCGGCCTGCCCGGAGGCGACCGTCCTCAAAGGCTTCACAGCGCGCGGCTCCAACCAGATCGAACGCCGTCTCAACATCGGCGTGACCTCCCATCATACGGAGGACGATGTCGTCGCATGGCTGAACAGCCTGTTTTAATCTAACAACCATAAATTGGAACCACGAAAGGCACGAAAATCACGAAAAATCAACATCTTAGAGTCCACAGAATACACAGAATAAACAGAAAGCCTCGCCGCCGGGCCGACAACCTTCAAAAGGCTTGATTTGTGGAAGATAGAAATCCAACCATGAACAGAACCAACGGCTCCGGCAGCTCGGTGGTTGTTGTCGCTTCGCGAGGGGCAAAGAATCTCATGCGGAAGCTTTAAGCCTTGGGAAAAAATCTTTTCGGAAGAACAAGAAAATGAACGAATAAAGGAGTTACCAACATGAAAAAGAATCTTGGTGTCATTCAGGCCGTCTATCCGATGCCTGTTCTGATGATAGCCGCATACGACGCGAACGGAAAAGTCAATGTGATGAACGCCGCCTGGGGCATGATCTGCAATACGGACCGCATCGCCTTGTTCATAGACGAAGACCACAAAACCACGCAGAACATCCTGCAAAGCAAAGCGTTCACAGTCAGTCTCGCCGACCGCAAGCATATCGATGTGGCGGACTTCTTCGGCATCGCCACCGGCAACAAGATGACGGACAAATTCGAACGGACAGGATACACCGCCGTCAAAAGCGCGTTTGTGAACGCCCCGATCATCGACGAATTTCCCGTCGTCATGGAATGCGAGCTGGCGGAAGTCGTCAACACGGAGAGCTTCTACTGCATCGTCGGCAAAATCGTGAACACGGCCGCCGAAGAAAGCGTTCTGGACGAAAGCGGAAAAGTCGTTCCGGAGAAACTGGATGCGTTGACCTTCGACCAGTTCCGCCATGGCTATTACGCTTCGGGTGAAAAGGTCGGGCAGGCCTGGAAAGCCGGCGTCCCGCTCATGAAGAAAGGCGAATAAAACACAAACAAATGGCGGCGACGTCGCCGCCTGATTTTCCACCACAGCCAAACACTCCACCATGAAACAAACCAACCAATCAACTGCTGTCTCCAGAAGAGATTCCACCGGTTCCGTGTCGTCGCGTTCGCATGGTCGGCGACGGCTGCTGGCATTGTCGTTTCTCACCATCGCCCCTCTTCTGATTTGCGCATGCGCCAAGCAGGACAACGCGGGGCAATCGACCGTCAACGCAACTTCAACCACCATAACGGAAAAAACGATGAAAACGGAAAACAAGACCATCCGCCTTGCCATCGGCGGGACGGACTACACGGCGACGCTTGCCGACACGGATGCGGCACGCCTTCTGGCGGAGCAGCTTCCCATGCGCCTCTCCATGACGGAACTCAATGGAAATGAGAAATATGCCAATCTGGACAAGCCGCTGCCAACCAAGACGGAAAAAGTCCGCCGCATCGAAGCGGGAGATGTCATGCTTTGGGGAGACAACTGCCTGGTCGTCTTCTACAAGTCGTTCGACACGCCCTACTCCTACACGCGGATCGGCCGCATTTCCGATGCGAAGGGATTGGCGAAGTCCCTCGGCAACGGCGATGCAGAGGTCGTATTCCAGCGGAATGAAAACGTTGGTTCAGCGAACAAAGGCGAAACGGCAACGGCGGAATTCTACAACTACACGCTTTTGTCACAGACTGGCGAGACGGTGAAAATGGACCGTTTCAAGGGAAAGGTCGTCTTGATTGTCAACACGGCCACGGCCTGCGGTTTCACGCCCCAATACGAGCCGTTGGAGAAAATCTACCGCGAGTTGCACGACAAAGGCTTGGAAATCATCGACATACCATGCAACCAGTTCGGCAGCCAGGCTCCGGGCACGGATGAAGAGATCCACACATTCTGCACGTTGAACTACAACACCACCTTCCCGCAGATGAAGAAATCCGACGTCAACGGCGAGCATCAGCTCCCCCTGTACGCCTACCTGAAATCGCAGAAAGGGTTCAACGGCTTCGGCGAAGGGAAGATGGCGGATCTTATGCGCGGCCATCTCGCGAAAATCAATCCGGGCTATGAAAACAGCAGCGACATCAAATGGAATTTCACGAAATTCGTCATCGACCGCGCTGGAAACGTTGTCGCCCGTTTTGAGCCCACGGCGGACATGGAAGCAGTCAAAGCGTTCATTATGAAGGAAATCCAGAAATAGAGGCGTGACGATGAAATTTCAGCAAATCAGAAGCGCGACGGCGATTGTCACTTTCGGCGGCAGCCGTTTTCTTATCGATCCATGGCTGGCTCCGAAGGACGCCTGCCCGCCCATTCCAGGCTCGGCCAATCCGGACTTGCGCTGCCCCGTGCATGAACTGCCGCTGCCATTGGAGCAAATCCTCCGCGTGGACGCCGTCATCGCCACCCACCTGCATTTCGACCATTTCGACGACACGGCGATGAAGGCCATCCCGAAGGCCATGCCGATTTTCGCGCAGGATGAAACAGACGCCAAGACATTGCGCGACAACGGTTTCGCCGATGTGCGCATCCTAAAATACGGCGGTCTGGATTTCAACGGCGTGACATTGATCAAAACCGACTGCATCCATGGGCAGCCGGGCGAAATCGGCCGCCTCTACGAAAACCTGCCCATTCGCCGCGAAGCATGCGGCGTGGTGATGCGTCATCCGAATGAAAAAACGCTCTATCTGGCGGGCGACACGGTATGGTGCGACTACGTGGCCGCCGCCATCAACGCCCATCGTCCGGACGTCATCGTCGTCAACGCCGCACGGGCGGCCGTCGCCGGATTCGGCCCGATCATCATGGGGCTGGAGGACATCGAAAACGTCCTCACGGCCGCGCCATACGCGACTGTCATCGCCAGCCACATGGACAACGTGGGGCATGCGACGCTTTGGCGCAAAGACATCCGCGATTTCGCCGCCAAACGCAATCTGGGCAGTCGGCTGCTGATTCCCGAAGACGGCGAAATCTGCGATCAACCGTGACCACGGCATCTTCACATCACAACAACACAACTTAAAACAATGTTTTCATTCAGCAACCGCTTCACAAAACTGTCATTGTTCTTCCTGCTGGCCGTCTTCCTGACGTTCACCGGCTGCGTCCATTGCACGGATGCAGGCTGGCGGGAATACAAAATATTCTGCGGCATGTCCAGCAAGAACGGCGAAATCACCGAGGCGGATTGGCGGCGTTTCTGCGACGAGCATGTCACGACGGCGTTTCCGGACGGTTATACGTCCATGGAGGCGATCGGCCACTGGAAAGGAAGCGGCAACATGACGGAACGGGAGAACTCCCGCGTGCTGCTGATCGTCGCTCCCGCCGACGCAAAGGACAAAGTGATGACCATCGCGAAGAAATACCGCGAGATGTTCGAACAAGAGGCGGTTCTTGTCCTAACCTCCACGGGCGAAGCCATTTTCGTAGGTGACGGGCAATGAACGTCACCCTCTGCAACATGTGCATGATCGAAGACGCGACGAATGGCCGCGTATTGGTGCAGCATCGGTTGCCGAAACCGACGAATCCATGGTGCGGGCTGACCTTCCCCGGCGGGCATGTGGAGGCAGGGGAATCCATCACGGCATCAACCATTCGTGAAATCCATGAAGAAACAGGGCTGACCGTCTCGAAGCTTCATCTGTGCGGCGTGATCGAATGGGAGACCATCGGCGAACGAACGGACGGCTCCCCCGCCGAAGTGACCGCCAATTCCAAATATATCGTCTTCCTGTTCCGCACCAGCAGCTTCACCGGCAAACTGAAATCGTCCGCCGAAGGTCGCATGGAATGGATGACATTGGACGACATGCGCCGCGGCGGCCTCGCTCCGAACATGGAGGAATACATCCGCGTCTTGATGGAAGACGACGCCCCGCAGGCCTACGGCATCAGCGGAAAAGGCGGATTGAATGTCATAAAATGAAGGAACAGACCATGTCATTCAAAAATAAAATTGTCGTCATTACTGGCGGAGGGCACGGAATCGGAAAATGCTGCGCGGAATGCTTTTCGCGCGAAGGCGCCATCGTCCATGTGATCGACGTCAAGGCGGGGCCATGGTTTGTCGGCGACATCGCGGAAAAGGATACGCTTGAACGCTTTGCGGCAGATGTTTTGGAGAAAAGCGGGCATGTCGATGTTCTCGTCAACAACGCCCCGCCGCTTTTCAAAGGCATCGATGAATGCACATATGAGGAGTTCATGCACGCGCAGGCGGTAGGCGTGGCCGCGCCGTTCTATCTTGCGAAATTGTTCAAAGACCATTTCGGCGAAGGCGCGTCCATCATCAACATTTCGTCGTCACGGGACAGGATGAGCCAGCCGCAATCGGAAAGCTACACGGCGGCGAAAGGCGGCATCGCCGCATTGACGCATGGGCTTGCCGCGAGCCTTGCCGGAAAAGTTCGCGTCAATTCCATTTCTCCAGGCTGGATCGACACATCATACAAAACTTACGACGGTCCGGACGCCACGCAGCATTTCGCGGGACGCGTCGGCAACCCGCTGGACATCGCCAACATGGTCCTCTATCTCGCGTCGGACAAGGCCGGATTCATCACGGGGGAAAACATCTGCATCGACGGCGGCATGACGCGGAACATGATCTACACAGGCGATTTCGGGTGGAAACTTGAACCATGAAACAGAACGGAACAGATATGACAGACAACGCGACAACCATTCGTTATGCAACCGAACAAGACGTGCCGTTCATCAAGGCGTGCATCCATGAACTGGCGGTTTATGAACGCTCCGCGGAAAAGGATGAATCGACGGAGGACATGCTGCGCGAAAACATCTTTGTAAAAGGCTTCGCGAAAGTGCTGATTGCCGAATACAATGGCGAAAAGGTTGGCTACGCCTTGTGGTTCAACAACTTCTCCACGTGGCTGGCGCGGCCGGGCATCTATCTTGAAGATCTGTATGTCCGCCCGCAGTTCCGTCACAAAGGCGTCGGGAAGGCGCTTCTCAAACGGCTGGCCGAAATCACCGTGGAAAACGGCTGGGGGCGGCTTGAATGGAGCTGCCTGAAATGGAACACGCCCAGCCTTGATTTCTATGAGTCGCTCGGCGCCAACAGGTTGGACGAATGGGTGACGTTGCGGATGGATGGTGAAAAACTGAAGGAATTCGGCGGCAAATGAACAGTTGACCGGCCTGAAACGACTGGCGGTTTTATGGACAAGCAGGAAACCATCGTATATGAACTGAAAGGCCTTCGCCGATACTCGAAGGACGGCCATTTCGTCGATTTGCCGGCGGACTGGGAGTTCGTCCCGTCGGGCGATCCCGCGCTGACGCGGCGGCTCAAAGCCACGGCTCCCGACTATTGGATCGTGAAGCGGAAGGTCGGAAACAAGGAGTTCGGCGTGGGGCTTTGCGTGCCGAAAGGGCTTGCGGACGGCATCACGGAACAGCTCAAGGCGGAGCGCGAAACGCCTGAATACCAACGGAAACTGGAGGCGGGGCGCAGACGGCGCGAAAAGGAGCAGGAGGAATATCAGGAGGATTTCGAACAAGCCGTGCTGCAGTTTCTCGACTTCCACAGCCGCTATCGCGAACTGGCGGCTAAATTGGCCAAGACCATTACGGAATTCACCACGCCCGTCGGCAGCGGCACGGTGGCGCGGACGCAGCGCATACCAATTGAACAGCGGGCCCGCGCGGCGGTCATCGCATGGATGCGCCACAACACGACCGACTACGACCACCGCTATATTCCGCATGTCGCGGGAAAGCGCCGCGAAGTGCGGCGCGATCTCGCCCATGAGTCTCTCGCCCTGCTGGAGGCTTATCGCCGTGGCGACGACGTGCCGGCGGACTGCCCCCTGCAACGCGCCCTGAACGTGGCGAAGCAGGAGAAGCCACGCAAGTCCAACGTCCCGAAAGACAACGGCTTCTGGCTGTGACGGAAGCCGCCGCCTTCGTCCGTCTTATTCCACGAAGGAGTAGTTCAGCTGCTCCCGCTCCATGGCGATTTTCATCACGCGGCCGTCCGCGAAAGCCACTTCGGCCGATTTGTCCGACAACTGTTTCACGCTCTTGACGGGCGACTCTTCGCCGGGCTCCAGAATGACGAACATCGTCAGGAAACGGCGCACGCCGTTTCCGCTGACAGTGTGGCAGATCGTCGCGGCGGGGCGATACGGTCCCGCATCCTTGATGACATACCAGCCAAGTACTTCCGGCTCAACTTGTTGGGACACCCAGCGGTTCTCCAGGCCGTTCGTCAGCAACGGCACGACCACCAGATTCTTCCGGTTCTCCAGCGTCGTCGCCAACGCGGGATGATCCGCCACGACTTCCTTCAGCTGCGTGCAGTTGACATTCCAACGCGCCTGATACGTGTGGTTTGCGTCATCGTTCGGCTCCAGCGTATCCGCCACGAGCACGATTCCGGGCTTGAGGAAAAGAACCTGCCGCGTCTGCGCCGCTACCAAATCATCGACTTTGCCGAAGCCCTGGTTGTAAGTGCCGCAGGCGTAGTCGTATTCATCCATCGAAATCCAATGCGCGTCAATCGGTTCGGACACGATTCTGTTCTTCGGATCGCGATGGTCGCGAGCCTGCCCTTTGCCATCGACGAGAATTGTGTTGTGGCCATAGGCGGATGTCGCGTATCTGCGGAACGCAGACGATTCATAGCAGCCGCCGCCGTCGTCGAACAGAATGTCCTGTCCGCCCGCCCAGATCGACAGGCTGAGCTTGTCCTGATGGACATGCGCGTTGCCGAGCGGGCCGACGTCGAAACTAACGTAATTCGCGTTGCGAGACCAACTTGAGCGCATCGCCGTGTAGCCCGCCCACGGCAGGAAGCATGATTTGTACGGCGGCTCCTTCCCTTCCTTTCCATCCGTCGCGATCCAGCGGAACGTCAAATTTTCAGGGAAATACGACATGGCGCGGCGTGCGGAACCGACGACATTGACGCCCCATGAATCGTTGTATCGCGGCATGTCGCGGTTCGGCGTCGCCAGCTTGATGTTGTATTCGAAAGCTTTCTCCAAAAACGTGACGAAATCCTCCGGCAATTCATCCAAGTGCTTGGTGCGCAACGCAGAATCGGCGATGGCCATGATATTTCCAAGAGCCACCTGATGATAACCGGGCGTCAGTTCGTACTGTGCGCCGTCCGGCAGGAACTGCCCTTTCATGCTCTTGTAGATGCGGTCCATCGCGTCCATCCGCGCCGCCTTTGATTCCTTTAATTCAGGGAACAGCGACGCGAACGTATAGACGCCGTTCATCTCCATCGTCAGCCAGTTGCCGCCCGTCGGATATTTGCGCAAATGGCGCATCTGTTCAAGGGACGACCGCAAGAAAAGAATCAGATCCGCATCCGTAAAGCTCGGTGAATGAAGGAAATAATGATATGCGTCCGGCCATGAGCCGCCCAGGCGGATGCCGCATTCGATCGTCCGCCAGGAGGATTTCGCGTAATTGCCCGAATCATCGGGTTCAATGCATTGCTTCGTCCATGAACGCAGATGCTTGACGAACGTCTTGGCGTAGATTTCGTCCTGCGTCGCCCAATACGTCTGGCCGAGATTGTGCCAGAAGCCCATGCGGTTCAGCTGCCACTGCCATTCGTTGTTGTTCGGCAGCTTCGGATCGGCGAACGTGTGGTTGTAGAGCCAGTCGATGTCGCCGTTCGGATAGGTGTAATCGACGCATACTTCGGTCATTCCGCCGGCGACCGTCCTGTCGGCCGCCGCCTTGTTGTGGCGGACGTTGCGGTTGATCTGATGCGGATCAAAATGCCATGGGACGGACGTGCGGTTGCGGAAATACGCCGCCGTCAGCTTACGCGTCTCGTCGACATCCTTCTTCGCCCATGCCTTGCCGGCCTCTTCCAGCCCCGGATTGCCGAAATCCAATGCGTCGAAAAATTCTTCTTCCGTCATCATATACTCCTCTGAATCAATAAACGATATGTCTCCGAAATGGATGACCGCCCGTGGGTCAGGCGTGTAATCCCAGCCTTGCGCGATGAACTGCACGCTGTTTATCTTGTCGTATCCCAACGGGTTGCGGGCAGGACCGATCTTTCTCAACGGGATGCGGAACTCCTTCCAGCCCTCCCAGTTGATGGGGAAACGCAAATGATAGTAGTCATGGCCGCCTGACGCGGGATCATCGCTGTCCAGCATGATGATGAAACCGGAGCCCGTCTTCACGGCGGAATGCATGAACAACCGCACATGGGTATGGGTCGACCAGTCCGTCGGCGCCTTCGGCAGGCGGATGCTGACCATCTTCGCATGCTCCCAGCAGGCCGTCGGGCGATTGTTCCACGTCAAGGCGTCGTCAATGCGCATGTTCTTGTCCCATTCGTCCGCCTTGTCGCAATGGACGACGACTTTTTCGTTCTTCCATTCCACATGCGTCGCCGCCTTCGCGCCGACCGCCATTATCATCGCCGCCATGATTCCAGAGATTGCCCGGTTCATCTTCGCCCTCCTTGTGACTTTCGCTTCATGAAATCAGTTTGTCAATCGTTTCAAGCAACTTGTCGACGTCCTTCCCGAACAGCGGGCCGTTGACCCATTGGTAGTAAAGGATGCCCGGACGCATCAAGTTGTACTCCATGATGGCCGGTTCGCCATCCTCCGCGACCACCATGTCCCACGCCACGAAACGGCACATCGGCATCCGCTCATGGCACTTCAACGCCAGTTCGCACATGCCTTTATAGTTTGGAATGCGCTTTCCTCCAAAAACATAGCCATTCGTACACTGTTTCACGGCCTTGCCGCACGTCTGGTAGCCGACGTCGCGAATCGCGCCGTCGTCCGTCACGCCGAGAATCGCGTTGCCCGTGCCGTCCTTCGTCGGGCTGTAGTCTGTCAGGGCGCCGACGTTGCCGACACGCAGGCCGGCCATCAGAACCTCCGGCCTGTCATGGATGAACAGCGTCATCAGCCGGACGACGTTTACGGACGATTCATTGAAGGCGGCCATCTCCGCGCTCTGACGGAACACCTCCTGCACAATGAAATTGTATTTGAAAATTTTCACGACATCCGCCAGGCCGCCCGTCATTTTCTGCACATGGTTGCCGAAGCCGCTGTCCAACGACGGCTTCACGATATATTCCCCAAAGGCACGGAGCTTCGCGTCGGCCTCCTTCTCAGTCAGCATATTGTAGGACGCGTCGTAATAATGGCCGCTGATATTCCGAAGGATGCATTTCGGGAAACGCGCGTTCGGCAAATAGGTCTCAAAATAATTCTTGTCCTTCCATGAATCGACAAAAATCCTCAGGTTCATGCGCGGATTGACGAGCAGGCGGAAAAATGTCTCCGGCATGACGGTCGGTTCGAAAACGCCTGTCGCCGAATAAACCAGTTCATGGGTATCGTATGTATACCGCCCCGACCGCAAGTGCCGATACTGGCCGTAGATTTCATCGACCTGCGCACGTTGCTCCGCGTCCAGCCGGCGAACCTGCACGCCGTTCTTCTCCATCAGCTCGAAGTAATGGTCGTTGTCTTTCTTCACACGATTCCGAATCGCCCGCCGTGCCAGCCAGTAGCCCCACGATTTCTGTATCTTCGCAAAATTCATGATCAATCTCCTTACTTTCCTGACGCGAATCCGCCCGCCTTGCGGATGGCGTCAGCGACGGCCTTGCCCAGCAGCTCGTAGCCTTTCCCGTTGAAGTGGTAGGCGTCGCCTTTGTTGTCCGACCGGATGTCGTCCGAATTGTTCTGGCTCCAGACGACGCCCCACAGGTCGTCGATTTCGATTCCGAAATCCGCCATCACCTTGTCCGCCACTTTGTTGCGGCGTTCCAGGAAGGCGTTTTCCTTTCGGTCCATGCCGCCGCGCATCGGCGTGATGCGGCCCCACACGAGCTTCGCGTCGCCCGCCAGTTTCTTCACCTCCGTCACATACGCCCGCAGATAGCCTTCGTATTCCTCCTCCTTGATGCGGAAGCCGTGCAGGCCATGGTTGAAATGGATGACCTTGTACTTGTATTCGCTCAGCATGTAGCGCATCTCCTTCAACAGCGCGGGATCCTTCACATTCTTGGAACTGACATATTTGTCGACCAGCGCCACATCGGCCAGCAGCTTGTAGACGACGCCGCTACAACCGTTGGTGATCGAATCGCCCACGATCAGCACGCGCGGCTTCGACGGATCATGCGCGTCGTTCCACCAGAAATCCGCCCATTCGTATTTTTCACGGTTGGAATAATCCACGCCATCGGCAAACGCGGCGGACGCCACGCACAACATCGCAATTGACAAATTCTTCAGCATCTTCATCGTTTTTCCTTCATCATGTCCGGGCGGTCGCCCAAGACGGGAACTTTAATTGAACTTTTCACATATAATTTACTTGCATTTGTCATTTTGTACTATATTATGGTAAAGATTTCTGTAAAAAACTTCACCGTGAACAACAAAAAGACACCATGCACGTAATCAAAATCAACGACGATCAAAGCCTCTCGTGGATCGAAGTGCCCGATCCCGTGATGCACGACAACGAAGTTCTCATCAACATCAAATGCGCCGCCATGAACCGCGCGGATCTTCTCCAGCGGGCAGGAAACTACCCGCCGCCGCCCGGATCGCCGGAATGGATGGGGCTGGAAGTCTCCGGCATCGTGGAAGCCGTCGGCGAAAAGGCTGTCGGCGGATGGAAGGTCGGCGACGCGGTCTGCGCGCTTCTCGGCGGCGGCGGCTATGCGGAAAAAGTCGCCGTTGACGGCTCCATGCTGCTGCCTGTTCCGAAAGGCGTCTCGATGATCGAGGCGGCCGCCCTGCCGGAAGTCTATGCCACAAGCTTCCTGAACCTCCAGTTCGAAGCGGGCATCAAGGCGGGCGACACCGTCTTCATCCAGGCGGGGGCCAGCGGCCTCGGCATCGCCGCCACGCAACTCGCAAAAGCCTGGGGCGCAAAGGTCATCACAACCGTCAGCAACGACCGCAAGGCGGAGGCCTCCCGCAAAGTCGGAGCGGACATCGTCGTCAACCGCAAGACGGAGGACGTCGGCGCCGTTCTGGACGCGAATCCGCCGAACATCGTGCTCGACTGCGTCGGCGGCGAAGGCCTCGGCAAATATTTCAACAAAATGGCGCACGGCGGCCGCTGGATTCTCATCGCCACGCTCGGCGGCGGCGAAACGACCATCGACCTGCGCAAAACGCTCACGAAGAACCTCCGCCTCATCGGCAGCACGCTTCGCAGCCGCCCGCCGGCGATGAAGGCATGGGTGCTCGGCCAGCTGCGCGAAAAGGTCTGGCCGCTCGTCGAATCCGGGCAGATCCGCCCCGTCATCTACGCCACCTACCCGTTGCGGGAGGCGGCCGCCGCCCAGCAGATCATGCTGAACCAGGAGAACATCGGAAAAATCGTTCTGACCGTCGATTAATCCATCATCGTCTGAAACAAGAAATCATATAAAACCACAGGAAACACCATGCGCAAACTGTCCATCCTTCTCGCATTCTTCACCTTCGCGCTAATCGCCCAAGAGGCGCCAAAACCGCAGGAAGCCGCAAAACCAGCGGAAGCGAAACCAGCGGAAGCGAAACCAGCGGAAGCCGCGAAACCGCAGGAAACGAAACCGCAGCCGCCACCGCCGCCCGTCGTCAAGGAAGTCATTTTTGACCAAAACGTTCCGAAAGAAGCCGACAGCATCCGCATCTGCTCCTTCAACATCCGCACGCGCGGCGACAAGGCGCCAAACGACTGGCAGACACGCATTTCCCGCATCCACGCCATTCTTGAAAAATATGAACTGGACTCCATTGGCGTGCAGGAACTGACAACGCAGCAGAAAAACGCCCTGATGGCCAAAGCCACCGCATACGCGGCCGTCGGCGTCGGCCGCGAGCCGAACAAAGGCGGCGAACATTGCTGCGTCATCTACCGCAAAGACCGCTTCGACTGCCTGGACGCGGGCACGTTCTGGCTCTCCACGACGCCGGACGTCGTCGGTTCCCACTCCTGGAAGACGGCCTGCCGCCGCATCTGCACATGGGCCAAACTGAAGGACAAGAAGACCGGAAAGGAATTCGTCCATTTCAACACGCATCTGGACCACAGGAGCGAAGAGGCCCGCCGCAATGGTGCCGCCCTCATCATGTCCCGCATGGACGACATCGCCAAAGGCCTCCCCTGCTTCCTCACGGGCGACATGAACTGCCGCATCAACACCCCCTCCATCCAGTCCTTCCTCGCCAAGATGAAAAACACGAAGGACGCCAGCGAGACGCCCCACATGGGTTCGTTCCAGACGTTCCACGCCTACCGCTACAATCCCGAAAAGCCGTCCAAAGGCGAAATCGACTTCATCTTCTTCAACGGCGACATGCGCGTCCTCAAACATGCCACCATCAACGACCACAACGGCAACGAATATCCTTCGGACCATTTCCCCGTCATGGCGGAAATCATCTTGAAATAACACGTCAAACAGTTTGAAATAAACATCATGCGTTCGCTTCCCCTATTCATCATGCTGTCCGCCTGCACGCTGTTGGCGCAGGAAGACGCCGTCTTCCGCATCGCCTCCTTCAACGTCCGTTCGCCGGAGGATCCGCCACCGAACAACTGGCGGGCCCGCATCCCGCGCATGCTCGACGTGATGGAGAAATACAAAATGGACTCCATCGGCATGCAGGAGCTCGTGGAAGAGCAGAAAAAAGCCTTGCTCGGCGACGGCAGCGTCTATGCGGCCGTCGGCGTCGGCCGCGATCCGAACCTGCGTGGCGAATACTGCTGCGTCTTCTACCGTAAAGACCGTTTCGACTGCCTAGACAGTGGCACGTTCTGGCTCTCCGAAACGCCGGAAGTCGCGGGCTCCATGTCATGGAAGACCAATTGCCGCCGCATCTGCACATGGGCAAAACTGAAGGACAAGAAGACCGGAAAGGAATTCGTCCATTTCAACACGCATCTGGATCATGTGAGTGAAGAGGCCCGCCAGAAAGGCGCCGCCCTCATCATGTCCCGCATGGACGACATCGCCAAAGGCCTTCCATGCTTCCTCACGGGCGACATGAACTGCCAGATATCCACGCCTTCCATCAAGTCCTTCCTTGCCAAAATGAAAAACGCAAAGGACGCCAGCGAAACACCTTACAAAGGCCCTATCCAGACCTTTCATGGCTTCAACTACAATCCGGAAAAGGATAACGCGTGGGCAGGAATCGATTTCATCTTCTTCAACGGCGACATGCGCATCCTGAAGTACGACACCATCACCGACCACAACGGAAAAGAATATCCGTCCGACCATTTCCCCATCATGGCGGAAGTCATTTTTAAATAAAGGGTATTAAACCAGTCAAATGGAGAAACGCAACATGAAAAAAATCACCATTCTCGCATGCATCTTGTCATTTGCAGGCCTCCTCCGCGCGCAGGAGGCCCCAGCCGCCGAGACCGCCGTCTCAGACGAGCCGTTCAACCAAGTGACCATTTGGGATTTCGTCTTCGGCATCGGCTACAACTACCGCAAGTTCCACAAAGTCAAGCTCTTCAAAGGATCCGACGTCGCAACGTACTACGTACCGGGCACCCGCGGCGGCGGAACCAGAGGCCCCAATGACGGCGTGCCGAACGACCCGGCCCAGCCTTGGCATGGGGATGAAGAAGTCTATGACAAGCCCGTCCATATCGGCAACGCGGATTTCGGTTCACGCGAATGCTTCGGCTCCGAACTGAACATCGGCATCCCGTGCTTCCGGCATGACGCCTTGAGAATCGACGGACTCTTCGGATTCATGTTCTATGAATGCGACACGAAGCTAACCGTCGTGGGTGCGCGCACAGAGTACGACATGCAGTTGCAGACGTACGACGTCGGAGCCAAGGCGAGCTACAAATTCAACGACCACCTGACGGCATCGCTCTCTTTCGGCCCGTCCTTCAACTACACGAGCCTGGATACGTCCTCCAACGGCCATCGGTCCGACAAAGACTCCCTGAAAGTCGGCTGCTTCGCCGCCGCGGGATTGCAGTTCTGGTTCAACAAATACATCGGCGTCGGCGCCGACATCCGCTATGACAAGGTCTTCGACAACGTTACGACGCGCTACTCGGACCTTAATCTTGACACATGGAATACAGATCTCAAGTTCTTGTTCAGATTCTAATAAACCAGTAAACTTCAACCATTGATCCAGTAAACTTCAACCATTTCACCAAAAAGGAAACAACGATGAAGCAGAAAATCAGAATGGGTATGGTCGGCGGCGGTGCAGGAGCTTTTATTGGCGAAGTCCACAGACGTGCGGCGAGACTTTGCGGCGACATTGAATTGGTCGCCGGTGTGTTTGGAACGAACTATGAAAAGTCCAAGGAAGTGGCGGAAGGTTTGTTCGTCCCCCAGAGCCGCGTCTATCCCACCTATGAAGACATGGTGAAAGGCGAACTCGCCCTGCCCGCAAACAAACGAATTGATTTCGTCTCCGTCGTGACGCCCAACAAGATGCACTTCCCTGTCTCCAACGCCTTCCTGAAGGCTGGTTTCCACGTCCTCTGCGAAAAGCCCATGACGTACACCACGAAAGAGGCGGCCGAACTGAAGAAGACGCTTAAGGAATCCGGCAAGCTCTTCGCCCTCATGCACAACTAACGGCGTGCTCGGCAAACTCTGCAAAATCAACGTCGAATATTCCCTCGGCTGGCTCGCCAGCCCGAACGCCGGCAAGCAGGCCGTGTGGCGCGTCGATCCGAAAATCGCCGGCATCTCCGGCTGCATGGGCGACATTGGAACACATGCCGAACAGCTCATCAACTACGTGACCGGCCTGAAGATCACGGAAATCTCCTGCGATCTCGCGACATTCGTCGAAGGCCGCCAGCTGGACGACGACGGCACCGTCCTGCTCCGCTTCAACAACGGCGCACGCGGCGTCATCTTCGCATCGGAAGTCTCCACGGGTGAAGAGAACAACTTCATCCTCAAGATCTACGGCACGAAGGCCGCTTTGGAATGGCACCAGCAGTCGCCGGAAGACTTGATCGTCCGCTCCAACGACGCCCCCATGCAGGTCTACCGCCGCGGCTGGGCCGGCACATGCGACGAAGCGAAAGCCGTCATCAACCTGCCAGCCGGCCATCCGGAAGGCTTCCTCGAAGCCTTCTCCTCCATCTATCGCGCGTTCGCGGATGACATCTATGCCGTGAAGGCCGGCAAGAAGCCTGCCTGCAACTACCCCGGCATCCAGGATGGTATCGACGAAATGAAATTCCTTGCCGCATTGGTTGAAAACTCCAACGGCGACAAGAAATGGACGAAACTTAAATAATATATTGTAATACGGCCTGGCTGCGTTTCATCACGGCCAGGCCATCCCTTCGAATCCATTGAAAAACACCACATTAGAGAAAACCGCCAGAAAACTCAGACGGAGGTTGTGGTTCGCGCGTTTCAGGCGTGACTTCCTCCGCCTGCTGGTGGTCGTGTTTTTCATCTGCGGGGCGGTCGTTTTGGGAATGCGGCTTCTGTCTTCCCCGAAACTGCCGTGGAACGACACGCTCGTCATCACGGCTTGCGGCATATTCGCCGCCGCCATCGCCGCCCTGCTGACAAGCCGTCGCCGTCTTCCGGACTGGCGGCGGCTTCTCGCCTGGATGGACGCCGCCCAGCATGGCGGCGGCCTGTATGTGACGGCCATGGAGACGGATTTGGGAGCATGGCAGCCCGCCACGCCCACGGCGGATGAACTGCCGGAGAATCCGCCATGGAAGCCCGCCATCGCTCCATTGCTGCTATCCATCGTGTTTCTGATCGGAGCTCAGCTGATTCCGATTTCCGAAAAAGTAATCATGAAAGACCATCGGCTCGATGTTTCGGACAAAGTGGCCGAAATGGAGGAAAAAGTCGATTTTCTGGAGGAATCATCTCTGATTCCGGAAAAGACCGTTGAAGAATTGAAAGAAAGCCTGGAGGATCTTTCCACGCAAAACGACGCGAAGGATCCAGGCAAGACATACGAACTGCTCGACGCCGTCGCCAAACGTCTGGAATACGCGGCCGGCATGGCCTATGAAAATTTGGAAACGGAGGCCGCGGCGAAAGAACAATTCAGCGCCAAGCTGCAGGAAATGCTGCAGGAAATGCTGCAGAAGAACGCTCAGGAGAGCAAGTCGTTGGCGGAGCTCGCGGAGCTTTGCGACCAGCTGTCGCTTTCGCCTGAAGACATGGCGAAGCTCATGAAGGAGTTGCCGAATCAGCCGCAACTGAGTCCGGAGGAAATCCAGAAGCTCATCGAGAAGCTGAAGCAGCAGGGCAAGACGGCGCGGCAACTGCAAGCCAAACTCTCCGAAAAGGGCCTCACCAAAGGCAAGAAGCCGGGCGAAGGTGAAGGTGAAGGCGAAGAGATGGAGGCCATGCTCATGCAGATGGGCATGCCGGGCAATGGCGGCATCGACCGCGGCCCGGGCGCCGCGCCGCTTGACATGAGCGGCAAGACGGAGGACTTCACGGGAACCTTCAAGGAGGAGAAACTGGAGGCCCTGATGAACAAAGAAGACAGTTTCCTGCTGGACACGCAGGCCGTCAAGCCGGATGTGAAGCCATCCGACATGGAGGCGGGCCGCGCAGGTTCGCTGCAAGGCGGCGACGCGGCCATTCGCCAGAACCGCGGCCGCATCCATCCGCAGCACCGAAACGCCATTAAAGAATATTTTAAGTAGAATTCTAGAATGCTAGATTCCTAGAAGCCTAGAATAAAAAGGAAACAATTCATGCTACTCACCCCCGAACAGCTACTTCCGCAGCAACAGCTTGCGCAGAAAATACTGGATGAACTGAACCGCATCCTGCTCGGACATGAGGAAGTCCACAGGCTTCTTCTCATCGGCATCCTCAGCCGCGGCCATGTCCTGCTGGAAGGACTGCCGGGCGTCGGCAAGACCGCTCTCGTCAAGGCGTTGGGGCAGTTGTTCGATTTGGATTTCAAACGCATTCAGTTCACGCCTGATTTATTGCCGTCTGACATCCTTGGCGGCAATATCCTGCAAGTCTCGCCGGACGGACGGCGCGAATTCGTCTTCCAGCCAGGCGCGATTTTCGCCAACATCGTTCTGGCGGATGAAATCAACCGCGCGTCGCCGAAGACGCAGTCCGCCATGCTGGAGGCCATGCAGGAGCGATGCGTCACGTTGCAGGGCGAGACACGCAAGCTGCCGTTCCCCTTCTTCGTGCTCGCATCGCAGAATCCGATCGAACTGGAAGGCACCTATCCGATTCCGGAAGCCCAGCTGGACCGTTTCCTTTTCAAATTGGAAGTCACAGGCGTTGACGCACCCGTTCTCGCGCAAATCATCTCGCAGCGGCGGCGCGGCGAACCGCCCGCGCCGACATGGCATCTCACGCCCGAACAGTTGCAGGGTCTTTTCGACGCCATGGACGCCATTCATCTGGCCGAGCCTGTCGCGGACTACATCGCGCGGCTTGTCGCCGCCGGCCATCCAAATAACACATTGGCGTTGCCTGAGATAAACAAATACGTCACCTTCGGCGCATCGCCGCGCGCGGCCATCGCACTGGCGGAATTTCGACGACGTCAAATCCGTCGCCCTGCCCGTCCTCAACCACCGCCTCATCCTCAACTACCAGGCCAAGCTGGAAAAGGTCACGACGGCCTCTCTCATCAATCTGCTGTTGGAGAAGACCAGCCCCGCCGCCCTGTAGCAACCCACACACGACAAGCCACTTCCAACCATGGAACAAGCCATTCGACAACTTCTTCTGACCTGCCTGTTCATCGTCGCAACCATCCATGCCGCGGACTTCAAGGAGATTTCCATCGAACGTCTGCCGCAGTGGCACGACTACGCGTTCATTCCAGGCGGCTATCAGTCCAATACATACCGTCTTCAAAACAAAGGCGACAAGCCCGCCGCCGTCACCATCCGTGAACACGTCGTATATTCCAATTCCATTGATTATACGCGCACGCGTTCCATGGCGCTGGCCCCCATGACAACGGCCTATCTGTCCCTCTATTCTCCGCAATTCCTGCAAGATACCTCTCCGAGACGCGCACCGCATTATTATCTTCGGGACACCACTTGCAGCATCGACATCAACGGCAAACGGCAGGAACTGCCCGATGAACTGTTTCATATGCAAGCGCCGGCTGGCTATTCGAGCAATTTGATTTTCGGAATCGTCTCCCCCTCCCTACCGCTCAACGACTACAAGACGCTTCTGGGCTTCATACACGAACACGACATGGTGAAGCTGGCCGCCTCCCCCGTCGAGCAGTGGCCCACTCATGTCCGTGAATACACGGGACTTACCACCATCTGGATATCCTCCGAAGACAAAATCACGCCGGAAGTCCGCCAGGCTCTCGATGATTTCGTCCATCTCGGCGGCACGCTCATCACCATCGTCCCGCCGGAGGCGCCATGGCCGTTGACGAACGTCCCCGAACAGGCCAAAGGGCATGTCAGCAACGTCGGATTCGGACGCATCGTGACGCTTCGTCCCATCTCCAGGCAAAACAAGACGGCGGTGCAGCCCCTCATCCAGAGGCTCAACGCCGTCGACAGGACAAGGCGGTACACCGTTTTCACGGAACAGGAAAGAAACCGATATCCCGCTCTTGAACCTCTGCGGCATTTTACCTTCCGGCGTCCTGAAATCAAGGAGATCAACATCCCCGCGAATTTTCTGGAAACACCGCCGCATACCATTCCCTTGTTCACCCTCTTCCTGGTCATGGCAGTCTTCGGCGTCATCATCGGACCGTTGAACTACTGGTATCTGCAGAAGAAGGGGAAGCAGCTCCTGCTCATCTTCACGACGCCCGCCATTTCCATCGTCTTCTGCCTGTTGGTCTTCCTTTTCATCACATTCTATGAAGGATGGCGCTCCCACGGCGCCGCCTGCGGATTCACCATGCTGGACCAGACGGAGCATCGCGCGAACACGTTCGCACGAGTCGTCATGGACGCAGCCCTCCGCCCGTCAGGCGGCTTCACCTTCTCCGCGGATGATCTCGTCACTTTCAAAGACAACGGCAGCATTGACGTATTGGACGCGCCCGGCCAGACCATCGCACCGTCCGTCATGAAACCGCGCGTCCCCTTGAAGTACAGCGTCAGCAGGACGGAACTGCGCCGCGAACAGCTCGACATCGTCTTCAACGGCGACAAGGCGACCGTCACCAACGGCCTCGGCGCGGCGGTCGCAAGCCTGGTCATCCTCTCCCATGACAATTTCCTGTTCAATCATGACCAGCCAGTCCAGCCCGGCGAAACCGTCACGCTGCACGGCTCGCCGCGGGTCAATCCCCCCGAACCGCTTACATTGCCGCAAATCGCCACGACGCTTTTCGATGAAACCGAAGAAAAAATCCCCTACACGGCCACTTGGCTGAACAAAGGCCAGTATCTGGCCAAACTGGACGAACCGGTCTTCTATTCCACCGGCATGAAGCCCGATTTCTTCCATGTCACGCATTTCATCATTGGAAAGTTCTGATTCCCATGAAGATAAAGATAGACCATCTCATCCGCAGATTCGGCAAGAAAAACGCCGTCAACGACATCTCCTTCGAGTTCGAATCCGGAAACATCTTCGGCTTCATCGGCCCGAACGGCGCAGGCAAGACGACCACCATCAAAATCATGGCGACGCTTGACCAGCCCACCGCCGGCGATGTCTTCTTCGATGATATCTCAACCATCGCCTACCCGGAGAAAGTCCGCCGGATCGTCGGCTACATGCCGGACTCCCTTCCATCCTTCACGGATATAAAGGTATGGGAATATCTGGACTTCTACGCACGCGCCTTCGGTCTGAAAGGCGAGACACGCCGCAAGACGCTGGCGGACGTCGAAGCCTTCACGAATCTCACGGGCATCCGTGAAAAATATCTCAACACCCTCAGCAAGGGCATGAAACAGCGCGTCAGCCTCGCCCGCGCGCTCGTCCACAACCCGCAAGTGCTGATCATGGACGAACCCGCCGCAGGCCTCGACCCGCGCGCACGAATCGAACTCCTCTCGCTGCTGAAGATTCTCGCCGACCAAGGGAAGGCGATCCTCCTCAGCAGCCACATCCTTTCCGAACTGCAGGACATCTGCGACGGCGCCGTCATCATCGAGCAAGGCAAGCTGCTCGCCTCCGGCCCGCTGGACCATCTGATGGAAAGCGCCGTTCAGAACCGTCTCGCCACGGCTCCGCCCATGGCGATTCCGCAACCGACAGCGGGAAATGGCGAAGCGGCCGCCGCGCAACCGCCTATCGTCATGGCCAATCCGCTCATCGCCATCACCATCCGCGTCCTGCGGGACGCGGAGCAAGTCCGCCTCAAATTGATGGAGCATCCCGCCGTCAAGCAAATCGACATCAACTCGCCGCTTGAACTCGCCGTCCAATTCGACGGAACGGATGAAGACATCCCCCCGCTCATGGCCTCCCTCTTCGCGGCCGGCTGCCCGATCGTCGGCTTCTCCAAGCAGTCGCTCGGCCTGGAAGACGTCTTCATGCGCATCACCACTGGCGAAGTCCAATAAGCCATCCACTATACCATTATGAAAATAACCTCCGACAGCTTCAATCCAGTTCTCATCAAGGAGTTGCGACAGCATTTCCATGGGAAGCTCTTTTTGATCACCATGGCGTTGCTCCTGTTGGCGCAGCTCGCCACGGTGTTCATCCTCTATGCCAACATGGAGACGGCGCTGGCCAACAACCACACCGTAGACGTCATGGGCCCCGCCCTTTTCACGGCCTCGCTTGTTACGTTCAGCATCGCCTGCGTTCTGCTCTGCTGCATCGCCAGTCTCTCGCGATTCATGGGGGAACGGATCAATCCGGAGCTCGACTTCTCGCGTTTCTGCGCCATGTCACCATTGCAGATCCTGTGGGGGAAGATGACATCCTGCTACGCCATCGCCATTTACCTCCTGTCGCTCTGCCTTCCGTTTCTGGTCATCGCCTATTTTCTGCGCGGACTGTCCATCATCAATATCGCCCTTGGCGTGGCGTTCGCCATCGTCGGCGCGCTTTTCGCCATCCAAGTCGCCCTCTTCATCGGCTCGGTCGGGCAGAAAAGCCTAGTCGGCATTCTTGTTTTCGGCGCCATCTGGGGGTCTGGCGGCATAATAAGCGTCATCGGTGGAATCGTCTCCCGCTTCATATATCGCGGAAGCGTTTCCAACTTCACCTTGCCAATATGCTTGGCCTTGTTTCTGGTATTCGTCGTCATCGGATTCATTTTCGTGTTGAATCTGGCGTTGCTGTCGTCTCCGCTCGCCAACCGAACCATGCCCGCCCGCATCTACACGATCGCGCTCGCCCTGATTTCGCCGGTCTTCGGCTTCTGCATCTGCTATATTCCCAAAATCCCCTTGCCCATGACGGAAACCATGGTCACGACCTTCTTCGTCGCCTGCGTCATATCCTCCTGCATGTGCAGCTTCATCGCCGGTTTTGAACGAAGCGTCATCGGCCCCCGCGTGCAGCATCAATGCCCGCAAAAACCGCTGCAACGGTTCGGATTCTTCCTTATCTCATCAGGATCCGGCGGCGGCATCATGCTGGCGTGGATTTTCGAACTCATCGCATTCGCCATCGCCCTATGTCTTTTCCCGTCCCGTGGGGCCGCCTATTCGACATGGCCCATGTCGAAAGTAGAGGCTCTCGCCATTCTCGCGTTTGGTTTCTCCAGCCTACTCTATACGGAAATCGGATTATGCATCCACAAGCGTTTCAATATGATGCCATTTTCCGCATGGTTGGCAACCGCTGTCATCATCTGCTTTCTTCCATTGCTCCTCTTCGCTTTCGCCAGCTTCACATATGAAGGGAAAGGATACGATTTCTCCCACATGCTCATCACGACACCCTTCTATCTGATTTCCTTGAATGACCATCGCTTGGCACTCACCGACATCGTCTGCTGGTTCGGGCCGTTCTTCGCCCTCGTCGCCTACGGCTTCGCATTCCCGTACATTCTTGAACAATTCAAATCCCTGCGCATTTCCTCCGATTCGTGAATCCTTTCTTTCAACAACATGTCTCAAAGGCGATCCTCCGTGCAGAAAGCCTGAAACTGTCATCCTCCGCCAAGACGACGGGACTGGACGGCAGACGGCTCGGAACACGCACGGGAAACGCCCTCGAATTCGCGGAATACCGCGACTACCATCCAGGCGACGACATCCGACGACTGGACTGGCGTGTCTTCGCACGCTCCGAACGGTTCATGGTCAAGATGTTCTCGGAGGAAATCGATCCACGATGCGATATCATCATCGACCAGTCCGCCTCCATGGCCGTCCATGACGAAAAGGCCGCCGCCGCGCTTTCTGTCGCCGCCCTGCTCGCCGTGGCCGCGCAGAATGCAGGCTTCTCCCTTTCCGTCTGGCATGCGGCGGACGTCTGGGAAAAGGAACCCGTCCCCTACACGCCGCTCGATTGGATCCATACGGATTTCAACGCCGCCCTCAGCCCGGGTTCCACTATCGCCGCCGTACCGGCCGCCTTCCATAAACGCGGCCTTCGCATTGTCGTCTCCGATTTCCTCTGGCCGGAAGAACCCGCCCGTTTCCTCCGCCCGTTGACGGACGGCGCCCTCCGCACATTCGCCCTACAGCTCCTTCAAGAAGACGACCTATCCCCTTCACAAGACCTCTTCACGACATTGCAGGACGCAGAATCCGCAGAAGAACGAAACCTCCTGCTCGACGAAGCCACCATCGCCGCCTATAAGCAACGCCTGACGACGCATCTATCCCTTTGGGAACGAGCCTGCAACGACTTCGCCGTCACGCTGATCCGCCTCAATCCCGCCGAACTCCTCCGTTCATGGGATATTTCACCGTTAAGCGCTTTAATATCTTCCTAGTAGACTAGAAATCTAGAAAGCTAGAAGGCTAGTTTCCATCATCCTTGCCCAATGTCTTTTTTTCTCACCAATCCATTCTATCTAATATCACTTATCAGCATCATCTTGCTCTTAGTGATATATTTTCTGCATCGGCGGACGCAGAAGCGGAAAGTTTCCGCGCTGTTTCTGTGGCCCATACAGGAAATGACGCAGAACAACGGCCTCCATCTGAAAATCAAACGGCTGCCGCTGTCGTTTTTCCGCGAAGCCGCCGCCCTCGCCTGCCTGGCCGTCGCCGCCGCCATGCCGTTCTGGCTTGGAAAAGACGACGTGCCCGTGCTCGTCGTCATTCTGGACAACTCCTATTCCATGCAGGCGGGCTCCCCATCCGTCAAGTCATTATGCCAGAACAAGTTGGAAGACTACCTGCATCAAATACCGAACCGCCGCATCCTCTGGTATCTCGCAGGCTCGGAAGCCACGCTGCTGGCGGATTCCACGCAGCCTTTCGACTATGAATCAAAATGGACCGCCCACGACATCCGCGGCGACCTCTCCGCAACGCTGGCGGAGGCCAAACAGCACTGCCCGAACGCCGAATATCTGCTCGTCACAGACCATCAGCCTGATTTTATACTGCAGGACGACACCGCCTGCATCGCCTGCGGCTCGCCGCGCCCCAATCTCGCCATCGTCACAGCCCGCCGAGACGCCTCCCGCCTGCTGCTTGAAATCGCCAATTTCTCCGACAAGCCAGCGGACGCCACGCTGACGTTTTCCATCTCCCAATCGCCTGTGCCACTGTCGTTTACGCCTCATGAACAGAAAAAACTCTCTTTCGATTTAAAGGATCTTCAAGCCTCCGTGACCGTTGAAATCAATTCACAGGACGACACGCTTGCGGCGGACAACCGCATCACGCTCGTCGCGGAGCCGCGGCCGCCGTTGCGATTTGCCGTTTCCGACAATCTTCCGCAAGCCGCCAAAACGCTTCTGGACGCCACATTGCATTCCGATTACGTACGTTCCGACAATCCGGAAATCATCTTCACGGCCCCCGTGGAAGACGCGAAACCGCCGGCCGCCCATCGCCTCGTCTGGCACTGCCCGCAAGTGGATAAAACCGTCTTCTCCTCCGCTCCCGTCATTCCGCTTGGAGACATCCCGCTTCTGCGCGGACTGGATTTCACCTCCGTCCGCTGGCCGGCAGACCATTCGCTAGAACTTCCTGGAACCAAGTTGCTTATCCAAGACAAAGCCACCTTGCTATCCGCCGTCAAACGGCCAGACGGCTTCATGGACTACCATCTGAATCTTTTCCCGAACCAAGGCAACCTCCACCGCCTGCCCGCCTGGCCGTCGCTCTTCTGGAATCTCGCAGACATCCTCCGCGACGACCGTGAAGGCCCATTGCGCCGCAATTGGAATCTCGGCGAACTCGTCGCCTTCCAAATCCACAATCCCGCCATCAAATCAATCGCGTTGAAAGGGCCTGCGGCGCGAGACCTTCCCGTCCTTCGCAGGACAGCCATCGCAGGTTTCCTCCCGCCAGGCATTTACACGGCAAAAGCGGGGGATGCCTCATGGGAGCTGTCCGTCACCGCCTTGTCCGCAAACGAATCCAATCTCGCCAACGCCATGACCGTCACGCGGTCGCTCACGCCCGCACAACGCTTTTCAACATCCCCCCGCCATCCTCTTGCCTGGCTGTTCGCCATTCTCGCCATTCTTTTCTTCATCATTTAGTAACAATGACCATCGCCTATCCCATAGCCTGGCTGCTGCTGATTCCGCTGTTGCTCTACTGGCATTTCCACCGCCAGCCGAACCGCGCCGCCAACATCCTGCGGCTTTGCTTCATCATGCTGGCAGTCGCCATCATGTCGGGCATCTCCCTGAAATGGAAGGACCGCAACGGCATTCTCATCGCCGTCGTCGACCAGTCCAAATCCATGCCGGACAACACCAAACAGGAAATCAAAAACGCCCTCAAACGGCTGGATTCCAAACGCCCCGCCAATTCACGGCTCGGCGTCGTCTCATTCTCCGGAACCGCCGTCATTGAAAAAATGCCGGATGAGTCGCCGTTCGACGATTTCACCGCCTATCTTCCGAATCCGGACGCAACCAACCTCCATGACGCCGTCACGGAAGCGTTAAAGCTTATTCCACAAGATACACCGGCCCGCCTTCTGCTTTGCACCGACGGCACTTGGAACGGCCAAAATCCGCAGAACGCCTTCGCGAAGGCCGCCGCCCAATCCATTCCGGCAGACGTCAAACTCTATTCGCGCGACCGTCTCAACGATCTCGCCATCGCGGACATCCAGGCCCCCTTCACCGCCTATCCGAACGAGACGTTCGCCGTGTCCATCATCGTTTCGTCGCCTGTCAACCAGAACGCCGTCCTCTCCATCAGCCGCAACCGTTCACAGCCCGTCCAGCAGAAAGTCACCTTGCGCCGTGGCGTCAATCAAATCGTAAGACGCGACCAAAGCGAGACTTCGGGCGTCGTCGCATACGATGTCCGCATCCTTCCTGAAAACGGGCAGCTCGACGACATTCCCGAAAACAACAGCGGCCATCGAATCGTCCAGATCGTCGGTCGCAAGCGTCTTCTGCTTTTGACGGAATCGCCGTCGCAAAATCTTGCGAAAATACTCGCCGCGGCGCAGCTTCCCGTAGACGTCCATACACCGTCGCCGCATATTCTTTCACCAGAACGTCTTGCGAACTATTCCGGACTGATTCTTGAAAACGTTCCCGCCTCCAGACTCGGCATGAACGGCATGGAGCTCGTCTCGCAGCTTGTCAAAAGCGGCGCTCTCGGCCTGTTCATGACGGGCGGCCGCTCCTCCTTCGCTGTCGGCGGATATTACAAATCGCCATTGGACGACATCATGCCCGTCACGATGGAGCAACGGCAGGAAATCCGCAAAAGCCAAGTCGCCGTCGTCGTCGTGCTCGACCGTTCGGGCAGCATGTCCATGACCATTCACGACGGCCGCACGAAAATGGATCTGGCCAATCTCGGAACCGCCGAAGTCTTCAAGTTGCTCGCGCCGACGGACTTCTTCAGCGCCATCGCCGTCGATTCCACGCCGCACATCGTCATTCCGCTGTCGCCTGTCAGCACACAGCCCAACGCGGAAAGCGCCATCCGCAGCATCAGATCCATGGGCGGCGGCATTTATGTCTACACAGGGCTCGTATCCGCCGTCCATCAGATGACGAAAACCAACGTCGTCACCCGCCACATCATTCTTTTCGCGGACGCGGCGGACGCGGAAGAGCCAGGCCAATACCACGACCTTCTGGCGGAATGCCGCATCAGCGACATCACCGTCTCCGTCATCGCGCTTGGAAAGGAAACGGACAGCGACGCCGATTTTCTGAAAGAAGTCGCCCGCCTCGGCGGCGGCATCTGCTATTTTACGGAAAACGCCAACGAACTGCCGCGAATCTTCGTCGAAGACACCTTCGCCATGGTCCGCAACACGTTCATCGAAGGCGAGACGCAGGGAGCCTTCACGCCGTCCGTCCAGACACTTTCGTCTGCGAACGTCTTCGGCCAGCCCGCGACACTCAAAGGCTACAACCTCTGCTACGCCGCCCCGCAGGCGGATGTGCAGTTTGTCACGTCAGATGAAAACAAAGCGCCGCTGGCCGCTACGCGGACCGTCCAATTGGGACGCACGGCCGCCTATACGGGCGAGGCGGACGGCAAATACACGGGGCCGTTCGCCAGCCATCCGGCCGCCGCCCCTCTGCTCACGGGACTCGCCAATTGGATCCTACCGCCGGAAGACGAAAGCGAAGACTATCTTGTTTCACAAATTCTTGCGAACGGCTTGCTTACCATCTCCATCGATCTCACGCCGAACCGTCCGCGCGATCCGTTCCAAGACATTCCTGTCTTCAATGCCGTCGTCCAGAATGGACGTGGCGAAAACACCACGTCGACCATCCGTTTCCAATGGAACGGCGCCGACCAACTGGTCGCACGGCTTCCGTTACAAGGCGAATCCATCTGCATGGGAACGGTCAGTTGGAAAGGGCTTGAATCGCCGATCGCCATCGCCCCCGCCATGATTCCCGTATCGCCTGAATTCGCGCCATTTACGGCAGACGACGGTCCGTCCATAGCCAATCTCGCGGCCGTCACGGGCGGCCGCGAACGAATCGTTCTGGACGACATCTGGAAGGAGCTTCCCGCCAAACACCGCTTCTTCGACATGACGCCGATTCTCGCCATTCTCGCCATGCTCTGCCTTCTGCTTTCGAAGCTTCCCGTCTTCATCCGCAGGAAACGCCCGGCCATGGCGCAGCCTGTCGTCCAACGGCCTGTGGCACAAACGGCACAGGCCGTCGTGACCGCGAAGCCGCAACACGCTGAAAAACATCCACAACCATCTCAGCCAGAGGCTCAACCGGCCACGCAACCCGCCCCTTCTGAACCGCCGTCTGAATCATCAGCTTCCATTTCAGACGCCCTCAAACGCGTTAGGAAAAGATAGTCTTTCCAAGCCTCTTGCTTTCTAGCATTCTAGTTTTCCTCTATTTACTTCCTTATTTCTATTGGAAGGCTATATTATGCTTAAGTCTCGGCAACGTTTCAGTTTAGTCCGCCCGAGTGGGCGGGGCTGAAACTTTATCCGGTGAATCCCGTGCAAACCGGGAGCTGTCGCGCAACCGTAAATGGCCCGTCGCCATGAGTCGGATCCCGTAGCCGAGGCATCACAGCCACAATTTGTGCGCGTAACGCAAGGAAGGCAACATGAACCTGAAGAAACTCTGCATCCGAACCATCCCCGCAACCCTCCTCTGCTTCCTGTCATCGACTTTCGCGCAGGAAGCCCAAGAAGCCGAAACGCAGGAACTCCCCCCCATCACCGTCACAGGCGTCCGCACGAACGCACGCGCGGATTCGCTCGGCCAGTCCGTCACCATCATCGATCGTCAACAGCTTGACAAGACGGAACTTCCGTATGTCCAGGATGTCATCGTCGAACAGCCGGGCGTCAGCTTCTATTCCTACGGCCCCCGCGCCAGCAATCCCGCCATCACCATCCGCGGAATGCGTTGGTATCATACCAAACTGCTCATCGACGGATATCCCTATATCGACAACTCCACCACCAGCGGCGTCGCCCCGATGTTCGACAACATCTCGCTTGATCTCATCGACCGCATTGAAATCGTGAAAGGCGCCGTCTCCCTGCAGGGCAGCTCCGCGCTCGGCGGCATCGTCAACATCATCACCCGCAAGCCGCCGCAAGAGGACGGCGTCCACGGCATCTTCAACGTCGAAGCGGGCAGCCATGGCCGTTTTGACACATCCGCCATCGTCTATGGCCGCCAGTCCATCGTCGACTACAAGATCGGCGTGGCCCGCCAGCGTGAACGCGGCATCTCCGTCTATCGCAAAGGCCCCCAGGCCGCCATGTCCATCAACGGCGACGACGACCATTTCCGCTCCATGAACTATTTCGGCGACCTTGGCTTCCAGCTCGACGACAAATGGCGCATCGAACTCGGCGGCTCCTTCACGGATACCGATGAAGAGTACGACGACGGCTACACCGGTGACTGGGGCAGTGGTCCCGATCACGACGACATCTGGCTCCGCAAGACCATGGGCCATGCGAAACTCGCCGGCACGGGCCTCTTCAACGACACGCTCGACCTCTCCCTCTCCTACGCCCAGACCCGTTCCGACCGCCAATACATTGGCGTCGGTGGCGGCAGCGCATACCGCTACCTTGGCGACCTCTCCCTCGTCAACGCACAGGCCATTCTCCACATCAACGACTGGAACACGCTGACTGCCGGCATCGACTTCCAGCATGAACAAGTCCGCGGCTTCATGGTCGGCTACGACAACCGCAAGTTCAAGGAATGGGACGAAACCTACCGCACCGTCGGCTACTACATCGGCTACCAGATCGAACCGCTTGAAAATCTCTTCTTCAACGCCAACTTCCGCTACAACCACCATTCCGATTTCGACCACGAATGGACCGGCGACGTCTCCGCCCGCTATCTGCTCGAGCCCACGGGCACGACGTTCCGCACATCCTACGGCAAAGGCTACCGCGCCCCCAACCCGTACGAACTGATGCCTCTCGCCAACAACACATGGTATTGGCACGGCAACCCCAACCTGAAGCCTGAAACCGCCCGCACGTGGGACATCGGACTCGAACAGGATATCATCGGCAAACAGCTCACCGCCGATGTCACCTATTTCCAGAATGTCGTCGACAACTACATTGACTCCTACGGCGGCTATGATCCCAATACGTGGATGTCCTATCCTGTCAACATCGACAAGATGAAAGTCCGCGGCATCGAGGCCGGCATCAACGCCCGCCCCATCGACGAACTCACCCTGCGCCTCGCCTACACGTGGCAGCATGCCCGCAACATCCAGACAGGCGAACATTTCCGCCCGCTCATCGCCGACCACATGTTCAGCTTCGACGCCACATGGAATCCCATCCAGCAGCTCGACCTGAACATCGGCGGCGTGCTCGTCGGCCCCCGCCAGAACAACAACGGCGCAGGCTCCGCCAACAAGATGCACAACTACTGCCTCGTCCACACCACCGTCGGCTGGAAGTTCAACGACCATTTCAAAGTCTACGGCCGCATCGACAACCTCCTCAACGAAAACTACGCCACGGTTGACTCCTACGGCACCGTCTACAACACCTATGGCCGTGTCTACTATCTCGGCCTGACCTATTCCTTCTAAAACAACACACAACGCGGAGGCGCGATTCACCGACGCGCCTCCGTGTAAAAAACAGAGACGCCAATGTCCAAGTTTTCCATCATCATCATATTATGCGCTCTTGTCGCTTCATATGGACAGACTTCGGACATCGCCGAATACTGCCAGGCGTTAGCTGGCGAACTCGCCGCATGCAAACAATATCTTGCTGAATGCGAAGCGCAACGGAAAGATTTCGCCATGCGAAGCGAAGACCGCGAGCGCGCCATCGCCGCTGAAAACGCCAAGCTGAAAGCCGAAATTGAACGGCTTCTGAAACAAAAGCAATTGCTGATTGAAGAAAAACAGAAACTGGCGGCGGAACAGCAACAGTTTCACGAAAAACGCGAAGCCTGTCTGAAATCGCTGTCGCCTGCGGAACAAGCACTTGAATCAAAACGCCAGCAGCTTCCACAAGCATTGGCGGAAACAATGCTTCCGCCGTTGGACAACGACAATCCGGCCGCAAGGCTCCGCCGTTTTCTCGAATCCATCGACGGCATCCGCGCATTCGATCAACAACTGCAAAAGCCTGTACCGACCATTCTTACAGGGCCAGACGGCATTCAACGCGAATTTCAATTGCTCTATCTTGGATTGTCCACCGCCTACGCCGTCGCTCCCGAAGCGAAAATCGCAGGCATCGGCATCCGCCAAAATGGCGATTGGGAATGGCATTGGCGGCAGGATTATTTTCCGGCCATCGCCCAAGCCATCGAAATCAGTTCAGGTAAACGTCCGCATGCGCTTCTTCCACTGCCCGTCACCATCAAAGGAGACGGACAATGAGCAAAAAATGCTTCATACTGTTTGCGTTGCTTCCGTTCCTTTTCTACGCGCAGGAGGAAATGGATCCACGCGATTTCGCCAAACGGCTTCAGGCGGAGATCGCCACCTGCCGCCAGCAGGCCGAGGCTGTCCGGAAGGCGACGGAAGATGACTGGAAACGCCATGAGACGCATGTCAAGGCTTTTCAGAAGGAATCGGACGAACTTGTGAAGCAGTTGGAGCAGCTTGAAGACGACATCGCCAAACTTCAAGAGGAAAATCAAGAGGCCACCGTCCGGAACGACGTCGCGAAACATGATGAACAGCGTCTCGCGCAGCTTCTTCCGCAAGACGACGCCACGCAGCTTTCCGTTCGTCTTGAGCAGCTTGTAAAAGACAAACTGGC
>CACYQT010000071.1 GCA_902776645.1 uncultured bacterium
GAAATGCTGGAACACCGTTCCATTTTCACATGTCACTGCAACTTTCATCTTCAACTCCAATATTCAGCCTAAAATCCCCAGCTGCTCAAACAGTTCTTCAACCGTCCTGCCGCTTTTCAGCAAAGACGCATAGTCTTTTGCCGTAAAACCTTCATCGACGGAATGTTGGATGAATTCCAGCAATCCGTCGAAATAGCCATCCAAATTCAGCACTCCGATAGGCTTGGGAGAACCGCCGTTGATCATCGCGATCTTCGACCGCTCCAACGCATCGAACAATTCATCCCATGTGCCAAAACTGCCCGGCAATGCAATAATCGCGTCGCCACGTTCGCGCATCAGATTCTTCCGATCCGCAAGATCATGGACGACAACCGTTTCCGTCAGTCCTGGATAGAGAAATTCGGCGGGAAGGCTGTCCGTGAAAATACCAATGGCCTTGCCGCCGTTATGGAGGATTTCATCCGCCAGAATCTCCATCGTGCCTTCTTTCGAACCGCCGAACACAAGCGTCAGGCCGTGAGCCGCCATGAGCCGCCCCAGTTTTCTGACGGCATCCACATAAATTGGATTTTTGGGTATTGTCGCGCCGAGATAAACGGTAATGGAATGGATTTCTGCCATGCTGACTCCCTTTGATTGGCTACATTTTCTTTCAATATAAGCCCTATTCGCACTTTCTCCAGAAATTATCCGGCCTGTTTTTTTGTGGCGGCGGAAATCCAGTATATATTATGGTAATGTATAGTCCGTCATTATGACGTGTGAACATCTTCACAACCACGTGGGAGAAATAAAAAGCATGGAAATCAACAAGACTCAAGAAGGCTCCAAACTGAACATCGCCCTGGTTGGCCGTCTGGACACTGTGACGTCCCCCCAGCTGCAGGAAGTGCTGGACAGTTCGCTGAACGGCGTCACCGAGCTCGTCTTCGACTTTGCGAAACTGGACTACATCTCCTCCGCAGGGCTCCGCGTCCTCCTCGCCACCAACAAGAAAATGGTCAAAGCCGGCAAGATGATCATCCGCAACGTCAATGATGTCGTGCAGGAAGTCTTTGACATGACGGGTTTTGCGGACATCCTCAACATCGAGTGATCCGCTGTCGGGGGATTGTTTCCGCCATATGAGCACCTCCTTCGCCCATAAACTCGCCGTCGGCCTGTGCGTCCTCTATCTGGTCGCCATCGCCGTTGTCTGGCATATGGGCACGAAATTCGCGCATAGGGAAGCGGAGGCGCTCCTCAAATCCGCCCAGCAAGACCTTTTCGTCACCCTCAACGATTATCTCGACCACCTTCTGGTGGCCAACGCATTGAAAATCATAGACCAGTGCGGCACCTACGAAGCGGCGGCGAAGGCAGATCTTGCGGAATATTGCAAAACCTATGGTTTCGATGAAATCAACGTTGTCGATACGAACGGCATCGAAATCGCCTCCACCGTGCCGATCATCGTCGGAAAAGACATGCACCGCCATCCGCTGACGGCGGAATTCCTCCGGCTGCTGGACGGCGTCACGATGGTCCATACGCAGAAGCTCCGCCCGTCTGTGTCCGAACCGGACAAACGCTTCAAATACTGCGGCGTCGCCTTCAAGCAAGGCCGCGGCTTCATACAAGTCGGTTACGAAGAAGAGCATTTCAAGCGTGGTTTTCCCATCATCTTCCGCACTTTGACACAGAGCTGGAGAATCGGCCACAAGGGATACTACGTCTTCGCCAACGCTGAAACGAACGCCGTCGTCTCCGAACCGCAAAACCGCGTCGGCCTAACGCTTTCCGACCTTGGCTTCGACGTCAAGTCGATTCCGGATGATGAAAACACCACCTTCCGTCAAGTTCTCCCCGGCAAGATCTGCTGCGTCTGCCGCTCCACCATTTTCGCAGGGCACCGACTTATCGCCATTGTCCCCCAGAACGAATACCAGCGCAATGTCGCGTTATTCGCCCTTCTCTATGCCGTCATCCTGTTCCTCTTTCTGGCGTTTCTCACCAGCATGCTTTTCGGCGCGGCGAAATCCAACGAACAGCTGAAGGCGTCCATCAAAGAACGGCAGGAGCGCATGCGCAAGGAGATGCAAGTCGCCAAAACCATCCAGGCCTCCGCCCTTCCGTGCGTCTTCCCCCCATATCCCAACATATTGGAATTCGACATCTTCGCGCAGATGAAGACCGCCAAGCAGGTCGGCGGCGACTTCTATGACTTCTTCTTTCTCGACAACGACCACATCGCCTTCCTGATCGCGGATGTCTCAGGAAAAGGAATTCCAGCCGCCATGTTCATGATGACCGCCAAAACGACCATCCGCTCCATCGCCTCCTCCAGCAACGCCCCCGCGGACATTCTCGCGAAAGCCAACGCCAGACTTGCGGAAAACAATGAAGCGGACATGTTTGTGACGGTTTGGCTCGGCATTCTCGACCCCAAGACGGGCATCTTGACTTACGCCAACGCAGGTCACAACTTCCCGCTCATCAAACGGGCGGACAAATCCATCGAATGGATTCGCTCCAAACCGTCCCTTGTCCTCGCGGCCATGCCGGAGGCGAAATACAAATCTTTCGAAACCACCCTTCATCCGGGCGATGCGCTCATCCTCTATACGGACGGCGTCACGGAGGCCGTCAATCCCGCACTGGAACTGTTCGGTGAAAAACGCCTGGAAGAATCCGTCGCGAAATCCTCCAGCCATTTCTGCTCGGACATTGAAGCGGACGTCATGAAATTCGCGGATGGCGCGGAGCAGGCGGACGACATGACGATGCTCACCCTCAAATACCGCGGCGCTCCAGTCACGCATGAGCAAACTTTCTCCGTCACTCTCGCCACCATGCCGGACATCAGCAATTTCCTCGGCGACACCCTGCATTCGTCCAATTGCCCACAGAAATTCGTCTCCGAACTCCAGATCGCCAATGATGAAATCGTCTCCAACATCATCAAATTCTCCGGAGCCAGCAAAATGACGCTCCGAATCGACCACGTGCCCGTCGTCAACATCTGGCGTATCAGCTACATCGACGACGGCATGGCATGGAATCCCATGACGGTAGCGGAACCGGACACCACGATTCCCATGGAGGACCGCCCCACGCGCGGCCTCGGTGTCCTGCTGTACAAGAAGCTTGCGGACCAAGTCCGTTACGTCCGCGAAAACGACCAGAACGTCATCCAGCTCCGCAAGACGCTCCGCTCGTAGGGAGGGGTGCGCTCCTGCGCGGCCTATTTAGTGGTTAGTGGGTAGTGGGTAGTGGTCAGTGGTCAGTGGTCAGTGGTCAGTGGTCAGTGGTCAGTGGTCAGTGGTCAGTAGGCAGATGGGAGGATAGAATTTTTTGCTCGCGTCTCGCGTCTCGCGTCCCATGTCTCGCGTCTCCCCCCATAATGGTAATATGAAAAATGCGCCCCGTTTCGGTTGTGAAACGGGGCGCGTCAGTTTTTGCAATGGTTTCGCTTTAAACTTTTAGCTGCTTAAGCTTGCGTCTTGAACTTCTTGATAAGGAAGAGGACGACCAGCATCATGACGACGGAGATCGGGAAGACCACGAACCAGTTCTGGATCAGACCGGCCAGCATGAAGCTGACGAACGATACGAGGGCAACCGTAATCGCGTACGGCAGCTGCGTCTGGACGTGGTTGATGTGCTCGCAGCGGGCGCCTGCGGAGGACATGATGGTCGTATCGGAAATCGGCGAGCAGTGGTCGCCGCAGACGGCGCCGGCCAGGCAGGCGGACATGCCGATGAACAGCAGCGGGCTGTCGGACGGGAAGATGTGGACGACGATCGGGATCAGAATGCCGAACGTGCCCCAAGACGTACCGGTGGCGAACGCCAACACGCAGGCTACGAAGAAGATGCAGGCGGGCAGGAAGTTGGCCAGCTTGCCGGCGGAGGCTTCCATGATCTGGGCGATGTATTCCTTCGCTTCGAGAAGGCCCGTCATGTTCTTCAGAGCCGTCGCGAACGTCAGAATCAGAATGGCGGGAACCATGGCGTTGAAGCCTTCGGGAATGGACTTCATGGCGTCGCGGATCGGAATGACCTGGCGGCCCCACAAGTAGAGAATGGTCAGAATCAAAACGATCATGCCGCCCCACGGAAGGCCGACGGTCGCATCCGTGTCGCTGAACGCGGCGATGAAGCCTTTGTCCGGGCCGATGCCGCCGACGTAGACCAATGCGGCGATGCAGATGATGATCAGCATGACGATCGGGATGATCATGTCGGTGACTTTGCCCTTCGCGTTCGCAAGCGGACGGACGCCGTTGTCGACTTCGCCGCCGCTGGTGAACAGGTCGCCGTTCTCCTGCGCGTTCTTTTCATGCTTGGCCATCGGGCCGAAATCGACCTTCATCAGCGTGATGCCGATGATGAACACAAACGTCAGCAGGGAGTAGAAGTTGAAGGGAATGGCGCGGCAGAAGAGCTCAAGCCCGCTGTACTGCGTGCCTTCCGCGTATTCGGAAACGGCCGCCGCCCAGGAGGAGATCGGGGCGATCATGCAGATCGGAGCCGCCGTGGCGTCAATCAGATAGGCCAGTTTGGCGCGGGATATCTTGTGGCTGTCCGTCACGGGGAGCATGACGCTGCCGACCGTCAGGCAGTTGAAATAGTCGTCGATGAAAATCAGAACGCCGAGCATGAAGGTCGCCAGGCATGCGCCGACGCGGGATTTGACATGCGTCTTGGCCCATTCGCCGAAGGCGTTGGCCGCTCCGGTCTTGTTGATGAGCGCGACGAGCACGCCGAGGATGACCAGGAAGATGAAGACGCCGGCGCTGTCTTTCACGGCGGCGATCAGACCGTCGTTGATGATATGGTCAACGGTCTTCAGGAAGTTGAACTGGCCCGCGAACAAGCCGCCGACCAGAATGCCGATGAACAGCGACGAATAGACTTCCTTCGTGATCAGGGCCAGCACGATGGCGATGACAGGCGGAATCAACGCCCAGAACGTGCCCGTCATCCATGATTTCTCCGCCGCGGCCTCTTCCGTGGCTTCCGCCGCGGCCTCCGCCGCCGGCGCGACGGCCGCCGCCGCCTCTTTCACCGCCTCGACCGCCTTCTCACCGACGGCGGCCGCTTCCTGTCCGAACAAAGCCGGAGCGAACATGAGGCCCAGCATCAGCAGGACCATCAACGACGAAACCGAAAATCGACTCTTCATCTGCACTTTCCTTGTTTTGTTTTTGTGATAGGTTTGTTTATGACTAAAAAACTTCTTGAAAAACACGAAGCACTCCAGCCCATCCCTCCGCAAAAAACATATAAAAAACTAAATATACCGTCCTTCAAGGAAATATCAATAAATCAATTCAGATTCAACCGACTCTTTTTCAATGCGTTTTATTGAAACATGACATGTTCGCATATATCTTAATAAAAGCTGTCAAAACACGTCAAAAAAAAATTACATGCATGTCTAGCGATTATCACAATACATTGAAAAAGCGCTTCATCGGGAACCGTGAGTTCTACCGGGAAGTCGCGATCATCGTCATACCGATGATCATCCAGAACACGGTCACGAACATCGTGAGCATGCTGGACAATCTGATGGTCGGCGCCATCGGCACGGTTCCCATGGCCGCCGTCTCCATCATCAACTACATGCTGTTCGTCTTCAACCTCTGCGTTTTCGGCGGCCTCTCCGGCCCCGGCATCTTCGCCACGCAGTACGCAGGCGCGCATGACGACGACGGCATCCGCCATTGTTTCCGCTTCAAATTCATCACGATGATGCTGATGACCGCGGCGGCCACCGCCATTCTGCTCATCTTCGAGAAGCCGCTCATCGGCTGTTTTCTGAAAGGCGAAGGCTCGCCGGAGGAAATCGCGCAGACGTTCGAGATTTCCCGTCAATACTTGCAAATCATGTTGTTCGGACTTTTGCCGTTCGCGTTCGCCATGATGTATTCCAGCGCCCTGCGCGAGCTTGGCGAAACACGCATCCCCATGATCGCCAGCGTCACCGCCATTCTCGTGAATCTGGTCTTCAACTACCTGCTTATCTTCGGCAAATTCGGCTTCCCGCGCATGGAGGCGGCCGGAGCGGCCATCGCGACCGTCCTCTCACGCGTCGTGGAAATGGCCATCATCGTCATCTACACGCATGTGAAACATACCAAATACCGTTTCATCGAAGGCGCATACCGCTCCTTGTTCATTCCGCGAAAGCTCTTCATGGATATCTGCGTTCGCGGCACACCGTTGCTGTTCAACGAGATGTGCTGGTCTTTCGGCATGACGTTCCTCATCCAGTGCTATTCGCTGCGCGGCATACAGGTCATCGCCGCCTGCAACATCGCCATGACGTTCGCGAACATCTTCAACTGCGCGTTCTTCTCCATGGGCGCCGCGGTGGCCGTCATCATCGGCCATGAACTGGGCTCCAACAAACTGGACACGGTGATGGAAACCGCATGGAAACTCGTCGCGCTGACGGTTTTCATCAGCATCGTCATATCGATTCCGATCTGCGTCCTTGCGCCTTTCATTCCAAGGCTTTACAAGACGGAGGAGGCGGTCAGGCTTCTGGCGACGCGCATGATGTGGATCAACGCCACCCTCAGCCCGTTGCTCGCCATCACGCATTCCAGTTATTTCACCATCCGCGCAGGCGGCAGAAGCTTCCTGACGTTCATGATGGACAGCGGCTACACATGGCTCGTCGTCGTTCCCGTGACATGGTGCATCGGCAATCTGACCAGCCTGCCGATCCTTCCGTTCTATTTCATCTCCCGTGCGGCGGACTTCAGCAAATTCGTCGTCGCAATCGCTCTCGTCAAATCCGGAATCTGGATACGGAATATCGTCAGCGAGAAATGAGACGGCACGCAGCAAGCGTTGCCGCCGCTTTTTCGTCGCTTTCGTCGCTTATATCCCTTTATATAAGGTATGGCTTTACTATTTCCGCCATCACTTCATATGCGGCGAAGGTGACATGCGTTCCGTCCGGTTTCGCGTATTCCGCCGCCAGCTGGCCTGTTTCATCCTTCAGCACAGAATGGTAGTCCATGAAGCCGCAGCCGTTCGCATCCGCCCATTGGCGGAGCATCCCGTTCAGTTCCACGATCTTGCCTTGATATTGGAAACGGTCCCATTTGTCCGGGCCGCGCAACGGCAGCACGCTTGACAGGAATACGTCGATATCGCGTTCTTTCATCATTGTCGCAAGCGTGGAAATCTGGGCCAGCAACCGTTCGTTCGGGGCGTTGATGCCGTTGATGCCGATCAGCATGAAGACGCGTTTCGGCGTATAGGGAAAGACATCCTCTTCCATTCGCAGGTAGAGCCCCGACGTATTGTCGCCGCCGATGCCTCGGTTCAAGAGACTTGCGTTCGGGAAGAACTCCTTCAGTGGCCAGCCGGCCGTGATGGAATCGCCGTAGAAAATGTTCTGCACATGGCCTACGCGCTCTTTCAGACGGCGGTAGTCATGCAGCAACGCATGGCAAGGCTCATAGCTGTCATAGAACGTCTGAATGGCATCGCAGCTTTCTTTGGTGAATAAATCCGTGTATTCCATTGTCTTTCAAGAGATTAAAGTTCCTAGCCTTCTAGCAGTATTACATTGTGCGGTTTTTATATTGTGTTCCAAATATATACAGGCAGAGCGCGCAGAGTCCGCTGATCAGCGGGCCGTAGACCACGCCGGCCAGGCCGAACGTCTGCAGGCCGCCCAGCAGAGAGCAGAAAAGCACGATGTAGGACATGCCCGTGCGGCCGCCGCAGATGAACGCGGGACGCATGAAATTATCAACGTTCGCCACGATGCCGCCGCAGCCGAAGATGACGAACGCCGCCTTAACCGGCTGTCCGATCAGCAGGAAGTAAATCGTGATGGGAATCCACACCAACGACGTTCCGATGAACGGAATCAACGAGCACATGCCCAGCAGGCTGCCCCACAGCAGCGCGGGAATTTCCACGATCCGGAAGATGACCATCGCCACAAGGCTCTGCACAAGCGCCGTGCCCAGAATGCCGAACAGCACGGCGCGGGACACTTCGCTGATGCGGTCCAGAATCTGCTCCTGCACCTTGTCGCTGAACGGACTGATGTCATGGACATATTTCACAAACGAATCGCCGTCGCGGAAGCCGAAGAACATGACAAGAAGCATGATGAAAAAGTTCACGACCATCATCCAGATCTGCTTGGCCACGCCCATCAGCGCGCGGATGATGGTGCTCAAGCCGTTCTGCAGGATTGTCGCAAGTTTTCCTGCAAGTTCCTGCAGTTCCGTTTCTTGAGACACTTCTAACTTTTCGGCTGTCTCCTGCGCGGCCGCTGGTTCCGCCTTGGCCTGCAATTCGTTCACGTCCGTTCCGTCCTTCGCGGCTTTTCCGTCGTCCGTTCCGTCCTTCGCGGCTTTTCCGTCGTCCGTTCCGTCCTTCGCGGCTTTTCTGTCAACCGTTCCGTCGGCCTCTTTCTCTTCAAGCTTGTTTTCCGGTTCACCGAAATCAAGCGCCTTGTTCAAGGCGTTCAACTGCCCCCAGCGGTGTGAAATCTGGTATTTGTTGTCCAATTCCTCCAGATGCTTCGTCAGCGTCGAACGTCCGTCGGGCCCTTTGGCGAGCCATGTCCTCGCGTCGGCAAGCGTCTTCTGGCCTTGGTTGATCAACGTGAACATGAGGAACGTCAACGGGATGAGAACGCAGAAGAACACCAATGTGACGGAGCACAACGCGGCCGCCCGCCGTTCGCCGCTCGTGTATTCGCCCTCTGTTTCATTTGTGGCTTCCGTCTTGCTGTTTTTTCTGAAGCTGAACTTTGGCAACCGTTGATTCAACTTCTTGATTCCCTTCAGGATGCGACGATGGAGCGGCATCAGCATAGTCGCGCCGATGATGCCCAGAATCAACGCATGCAGGAATCCCTTCACCAAAAACAAGACGCCGAACAAAAGCAGGAGCGTCAGCGCACCGAATGCGTATGGCGCGATGTTTTTCGCTTTGATTTGTTGTTGTTCGTTCATATCTGGATCTTCCTGTCTAATGGCTACTTGCCTTCCTGGGCGAGTTTCAGCGCCTTGCCGTATGATTCACGGAAGAAAATCGCCCAGTCACGCGTCGTCGCCGTCTGCGTCTCCGCCACCCACAGTTTCTTCGCCGTGTCGCCGCCTTCCGAATGCTTGAACGGCAGACGGCAGAATTCGGCGTAGGCTTCCGGAACGGCTTCCGGCCCACCCGCGTCGATGATCGCCTTCCACGTGGCCTGCAGTTCGTCGCGGCAATCCAGCACCATGACGCGAATCAGCGTGCGGATCAAATCGAAATACGGCCCCGTCCAGGCGCCTTTGTAAGTGAATGAACCGGAGAGACCAAAAGGATCCGCGTCCGGAGCGCTCATGAGCTTGCGGCATTCTTCCGAATACATGTCGCGCCGCACCGGCAGACGGTGGAGCGTGTATTTGATCGGGCCGCCTTCCATGCCCGCCCGCTGGTTCCACAGCCGCTGGCCTTCCTTCGTCAGCAGATAGCGGATGAACAGACGTGCGCGCTCAGGATTCGGCGCGCCGCGGAACATGCCGACGGGATCAACCGACACGGTCGATCCCGCGTCCGGCGTGTAGTACGTCATCGTCTTGCGGCCGACGTGCGATTCCTCCCATTCCGCCTGCGAACGGCCGTAGAAGTCGATGCACATGCCGGCCGCCACCTGTCCGCTCGCCGTGTCGACAGGAACCTTGCTGGCGGACATCGTCAGATACAACGCATTGCCGCCCACGGACTTGACGAGAGCCAACGCCTCCAGCCACGACTGGTCGACGGCGTCCTTCTCCGTCATTTTTCCGGCCGCCACGTCAGCCGCGAGACGTCCGTACGTGTCCTGCATCTGCCGTTGGATGATCATTTCGAAGCACTTGTTGATGGAGCCGCTCTTCGACGGATCGGCCAGACCGATCTGCTTGTAGAGCCGTGCGTCCGCCAGATCGCGCCATGTATGAAGAGGATATCCTGTCGAAACGTCATAGCCGAGTTTCGCCATGCGGTCAAGATTCACGCAAATACCGAAAGAAGAAAAACATGCGCCATAGTATTTGTCGTCTTTGTCGTACCAGATCTCGCCGCCCTGCCCCAATACGAGATTCGGCTTTTCACCGCCGAACAGTTCATCGTAGAGCGCGGGATGCGCACCGGCGGGCGTCTTTGGATACGTCCGTTCGCGTGCGTCAGCCGTCAGTTGCCTGTACAGTTCGCCGTTCGGATCTCCTTTGTAGAAAACGCTTTCCGGATCAGATGCTCCAATTTTCGTCAACGTTCCGGCTTGGGCCTGCTTGTTCAAATCATACTGGCCACCGCCGAAGAACAAATCGATGCCGATGCTCAGATCGGACTTCAGGAACGCCTCACGAGCCGCGTAATTTGGATCATCTGGCTTGATCTTGCGGTTCATGAAGGCCATCGCGACTTGGTCGCTCCACGGCTGTTTCAACGTGTTGACCCAATAATCGCGGAACACGGCTTCATACGCGCTGGAGACGTATCGGGCGATTTCACTAGTACCGCCCGTCGCCCGCCAGTCGATGCTGACTTTCCGTCCCGTAAGTTTTTCATAATAAGCGCGGAAGCCCTGTTCGAACTCATAGCGGATCGCCTCGTTGTGCGGCGAGAAGATGACCAGCTGATCCGCCGACAAATCGATCTTCTCGCTGCTTTTACGGAAAATCAGCGGAAGAGCGATGATCACAATCAATGGAAGTGATGACAACAACAGGCGTTTCAACATAGGGCACTATCCTTGAGTCCAAAGAACATGATGATTTCGTAGAGTGACAAGACTTTGATCACCAGCAGGTTGAGGAGACGGCTCAACGTGCTTCCCCACAGCAGGATGATCGCCACCAGCAGAATCACGCCGCGTTGCTCCGCGGTGAGACGCCGCATCGGCGGGATGAAATATTCGCCCACGCCCCATCCGTCCAACGACGGAATCGGCAGCAGGTTGAACACGGCAAGAAAGACATTTACGTACGCTCCGCAGTAGAAGAACGTCTGGAAAACCATCGGCAGTGAAAGCGTGATCCGCACCATCACGGAAAACAGCAACGCGAGAACCAGATTGGACAACGGCCCGCAGAACGAGACCCATGCCGCCCCCCACTTGTGGCGCATGTTGGAGGCGATGATCGGAACCTGCCCCCACGCAATGCCGAACAGGAAAAGCGCGATGATGGACGTCGGCCCCATGACATGCATGGGATTCAGCGTCATGAAGCCAAGCCTTTCCCCCGTGTCGTCGCCTTCCCTCAACGCCGCGTAAGAATGGCAGAATTCATGCACGCAGATGGAGAACGCCATCAGCACGACGATGAAGAAGTACTTCACCGGATCCTTGAACAATAAGAATATGAACAAATCCATCGTAGATTCCTCTTGTGAAAAATAAATATCTAATGTAATCCAATATCACGCAAATAAAAAATTTTCCAGCAAAAACTTCATGACATGGTCATGTTTTCTGAAAAAGCGCACCGTCCCGCCTGCATTTTGGCGAAAAACGGATTATGTTATATGAATGACTATCATCCAACAAACAGGAGAACACACCATGCCGCTTATCTCGCTTTCAGACCTCCGCAAATCCGACGGATCCGCCTACACCCTTCTGCCGCCTCCGCCGCCCGTGTGCAAGCCAGGCGATTTCACCATCGCCGCCACCGCCCTCGAACATGGCCATATCGACGGCATGGTCGCCTCCCTCGTCAAGGCGGGCGCCACTCTCAAGTGGGTCTATGACAAAAACGACGCCAAAGCGCAAAAGCTTGCCGCCAAATATCCTAACGCCAAAGTCGCGCGTTCTTTGGACGAGATTCTGGACGATTCGGACGTCAAGCTCGTCGCCGCCGCGGACGTCCCCTCCAACCGCGGCCCGCTTGGTGTCCGCTGCATGAACGCCGGAAAGGACTATTTCACGGACAAGACGCCATTTACGACTCTCGCCCAGCTAGACGAAGCCCGCAAAACCGTGGCGGCAACTGGCCGTAAATACATGGTCTATTATTCCGAACGCATCGCCAACGAATGCTCCATGCTGGCGGACGATCTCGTCTCGCAAGGCGCCATCGGAAAGGTCATCAGCGTCATCGGCCTCGGCCCGCACCGCATGGGCAAGCCCGAATCCCGCCCGGACTGGTTCTACAAAAAGGAACTCTACGGCGGCATTCTCTGCGACATAGGCTCCCATCAATGCGAACAGTTCCTCCAATACACGGGCGCAAAGGACGCGACGATCAATTTCGCGCGTGTCTGCAACGTGGCGCATCCGCAATTTCCTGAACTGGAGGATTTTGGCGAAGCTTCCTTGAAAGGCGACAACGGCGCGTCCTTCTACTTCCGCGTCGATTGGTTCACGCCGGACGGCCTCCGTACATGGGGCGACGGCAAGACGATCATCCTCGGCACGGAAGGAACCATCGAACTCCGTAAGAACATCGATCTCGCCACCGACAACGGCGCCAACCAGCTGTATCTCTTCGACAACAAGCAGGAAGTCCGCATCGACGCCCGCAACACCGTCGGATGCAAGTTCTTCGGACAGTTCATCTTGGACTGCCTCAACCGCACGGAAAACGCCATGACGCAGGAACACGCCTTCAAAGCCGCCGAACTCTGTGTCAAAATCCAGATGGCCGCAGACAAGTAACGACGGCGTCTCGCCGTCGGCTTTTACTGGGACATCTGTGACATAATGGGACAAATAGATCCCTTCCATTCCAGTAGTCCCACAAATCCCCTCCGTCCCACAAGTCCCATCCGTCCCATTCAAGTAAACCAAAATTCTATGCCCCAAGTCATTCTGACAGCGACACAACTGCATGTCCAGATCGCCGGCAACGTGCTGGTGGACAATCAGGACCTGCTTCTCCATGAAGGCGAACGCGTCGGTCTCATCGGCCGAAACGGCTCCGGCAAATCGACGCTTCTGAAAATCCTTGCGGGAAAGGAGCATTTCTACACGGGCGACGTCACGCTGACGCGCGGCGTCCGGGCCGCCTACCTGCCGCAGGAGGTCGATCTGACGCATGGGAAAACCGTCCGAGAAAACATTCTGGAAGGCGCGCAGGACATTCTCCATCTTCTTGATTTGTATGAACATCCGAAAGCGGGCGTCGATATCCATGAACTTGAGCGGAAAATCACCGCGCGGGACGGATGGAATCTCGATTCGCGCATCGACCAGCTGCTCTCCAATCTGGCCGCACCGGACGCCAACCGCATCATCGACGACCTCTCCGGCGGTGAAAAACGCCGCGTCGGCCTGTGCCGCGCGTTGATCGACTATCCGGACCTGTTGCTTCTCGACGAACCGACCAACCATCTGGACGCCGAAACGATCGCATGGCTGGAAAACTATATTCTAAAGTCCAACGGGACCGTTCTTTACGTGACGCATGACCGCGCGTTTCTGGACAACACCTCCACAAAAGTCATCGAACTTTTCCATGGAATGCTCTACACCTATGAAGGGAATTATTCGGACTTTTTGGTCAAGAAGGCGGAACGCGAAAACGAAGCGGAAATCAATGAGGCCAAACGCCTTGCCTTCATCCGTCGTGAAATCGAATGGATCCGCCGCGCCCCCTGCGCACGCGGCACGAAGCAGCAGGCCCGCATCCAGCGGTTCGAGGCGGCCTACAATCAGGAGGCCCTCAAACGCGATCAGGACGTCAATCTCATCCTCCCGCCGCCGCCAAAGACCGGAAATATCATTCTCGAACTGCACGACACCGCCCTCTCGCTCGGCGGCAAGCATCTTTTCTCCCATCTGGATTTGGCCTTCGAAACAGGCATGAAGCTCGGCATCGTCGGTCGCAACGGCCTCGGCAAGACATCGTTGCTGCGCATGATGATCGGACAGCTCAAGCCCGACGAAGGGACTGTCCGCATCGGCGAACGGACTGTCTTCAACTACACGGACCAGCATCGCGTCTCCCTCCACAACGACAAAACAGTCTATGAGGAGATCGGCGAAGGCAACGATTTCGTCCTTTTCGACGGACGGAAGATCAACATCTGGTCGTATCTGAAAGGCTATCTCTTTCAGGACGACGAAATCAACACGCTTGTCGGACAGCTTTCCGGCGGTGAACGCAACCGTCTTGTTTTGGCCAAAAAGCTCAAGGAAGGCGGCAACTTCCTCCTGCTGGACGAACCGACGAACGATCTCGACCTACCGACGCTACGCATTCTGGAAGAAGCGATTATCGACTTCCAAGGCTGCGTCGTCATCGTCTCCCATGACCGGTATTTTCTCGACCGCGTCTGCACCCACATTCTCGCTTTCGAAGGCGACGGCAAGACGTTCTTCCAGCCTGGCGGCTGGACGTACTACGCCCAGAAGCTCGCGGAGCGAGAAGCCTCTCGCCGTTCCGCCGAGCAAGCCGCCATCCAGAAGGAGAAAGCCGTGGCGGAGACGGCGAAAAAGCCAGCGGTTCGAAAGCTTAAGTACGCGGAGCAGAAGGAGTTGGATTCCATAGAGGACACAATCGCCGCCGCAGAGGAACATGTGGCCGAAATCGAAGCCATCTTCTCCCAGCCGGACTTCCATGTGAAATATGGTAAACAGACAGCCGAACTGACGCAGAAGCTGAACGACGCCAAGGCGGAAGTCGAACGCCTCTACGCCCGCTGGGACGAACTGGAGAAGATCAAAAACGGCACCATCTAGATCTCTAGGCTTCTAGACTCCTAGATTTCTAGAAGCCTAGGCTACTAGGCTCCTAGAAAACTATAAATACCAGTATCAGAATCCCTTGCGTTGCGGCAGATTGCCGAAGCGGCGGTAGCGGGCGGCTTCCTGATTCATCACAGGAACGCCGTCGCCGCCGAAACTGACGATGATGCCGTCCGTCAATTTGATTTCGATGATGACCGTCTTGCCAGTCATGGCGTTCAATGTCGCGCCGCTCTTCCATGTTGGCGTCCAATGGGTTGAATCGCCGCTGAACGCAACGCAATCTTCATGGCCATAGCCTGGCAGAGGTTTGACATCGTTGCCGGCCTGTCCGTAAACGGCACAGGTCGCTTTTTGCGCCTTCAGATTGACGGACAATTCGCCGGACTGCCAGATGATCTCACGCGTGGCGACACGCCCTTCCGTCTGCGCGTCAACGGTTTGCAGATGGATGAAATCGTCTTCACGAATCTTGAAAATGCTGACGGACGTGTCGTCGGCCATGATTTTATTCGGCGGGCAGCCATGTTCATGACGATTGGTCGTCGCGCAGAGCAGAATGTCGCCATTGTCCTGTTTGACGGCAGACATCAGAAACAGCATTTTCGACGCATAGCCATCGCGTTCAACCAGTTGCGGATGTGAACCGGATAAAAACGGCGTGCGCAGTGACCGTTGCCAATGACGGCCGTTCAGCGAATACGACACTTCTGGATGCATCGTTCCCGCAAAATATTTCGTGTTGAGCACTTGTGGATAGTCCGAATAGATATGCGGGAAGCCGACGAAAATGTCGTCATGCGCAACTGCCGGCATGCCATAGATTTCCGCCAACACCGGATCCAGCGAGTCCGTCTGGAGGCACATTTCCAGCGGCGTGTAGTAATGCCAGTCGCTCGTCTCCGTGACGCCGACGCGGCGCTGCCCCCAGTCGGGACGCGACAGAATCGTGAACTTTCCGGAGACTTTGTTGAAGAATACGCCAAGCAGCGGCTCCGTTCCGGCGGGATTCCAGCAACTGGCCTGCAGTTTCTTCCAATGAATCAGATCGGGCGACGTAAAGACATAGTCCTGAATATACAGCAACGACGGAATCTGCGAATTGTCGGTGAAGAGAATCTTGTATCGTTCCTCCGAGGGAGCCGTCTTGTCTTCGATGACGCCCGCCATTTCGCCGTCGAGATCAGCGGGAAACAATTGGTTCGGTAGCAAAGGCTCCTTGATACCGGCCTCTTCCGCCGTGTTTCGCGGCGTGAAATGGATGCCGTCGTCACTGATGGCGGCGGCCATCAACATTTTTCCGCTGCCTGAAACCGTCCCCTGGTAGAGCAGATGCGTCCTGCCGTCGGGCCCTTTTATTGTCCATGCCCAGCAGTAGCTTGTGCAGATTTTATGGTCGCGATACGTGCCGACGAGTTCCGTCGTGCCGTATGCACGTTCCAGATTTTCCCGCACGAAAAGCCGTTGGTCATCGAAAAAGAACTGCTTGAACATGGTAGTGGCTAGTGGTTAGTGGCTAGTGGCTAGTGGATAGAGGATAGTGGGTAGGGTTGCGCTCCTGCGCGGCCAGTGGTCAGCGTACTTTCTTGATGCGAATGATGTCATTGCCGAGAATCGGCCCTTCGATCATGATGACGCGCGTCGCGCCACCGTTAGGGGCGTGCATGGTCGTCATCATCTTGCCGTCGAACGTCTTGAAACGCATGGCATGGCCGCCGTCGTTCATATAGACGGGTTCGTCATACTGTTTCCACGGCCCCGCCAGCTTGCCGCTTTCAGAATAGGCGACCAGCGTCGTATAGCCGGCCCAGCCGCCCGTCGTCCATAGCATGCGGAGCTGTCCGTCTTCCTTGAAAAGGAACGGTCCGTCCGTCACGTAAGTCTGGTTGGCGCGATTCCTGTTCCATGGCGCGTCCGAGCCGCGGAACAGCATGAAGGATTCGCCAGCGGCGGCCGACAGATCATCGGTCAGCGGGATGGCGTCGATGGTTCCGCCCATACCTTTCGGGCCGGTTCTAAAGTCCAGCCATTCATGGCAGAAGACCATGTACGGCTTGCCGTCTTCAACCCACAGCGTGCCGTCGAGGCAGAGCCAGTCGGCGGGCGTCTGGGGGAATTCGGAAATCGGCAGGAAGGGGCCTTCCGGCGTGTCGGCCCGCAGAATCTGCGTGCCGCGTTTGCGCGTGTCCGAATTCATCGTGCAGAACATGTAGAATTTCCCCTTGTATTCATGGACTTCGGGAGCCCAGAAGTCTTTCGTCGCCCAGAAGCCCTTCGGGGGGATGAACGCGGGGAACGGCCCTTCCCATTCTTCCAGATCCTTGCTCTTCAAATAGGCGAAGCATGGATGGTTCTTGCCTTCGGCATCCTTGTAGCTTGCGCTTTTATATAGATAGTACGTCTGATTCTTCTCCCACGCCACGATGAACGGGTCGCGCGTCAGGAATTCACGGCGCGTCCACTTACGAGACGGCATGTCCACCACCTGCTCCTGCGCGAACAAACCAATCACACAAAGCACGGACAAGACAAACAACTTACTGATTCTCAACATATTCGCTCCTTTTTTCTTCCATTCGCCCGAATCATTTCCAGACGATTGATTCTACCAAAGGGTCCGCTTCGAATGGCTCTGGCGAACCTCCTCATCATCCAAATGGTACAC
>CACYQT010000072.1 GCA_902776645.1 uncultured bacterium
AATGTTCTTGGAGGATTTGCAGAATAGCGGTGATATTCGCTTCTGTAAGATCGCCCGCTTTTGTTGACGGATCGATGCTGGCCATACGGCAGATTTCATCCGCGATATGGGGGCCGATGCCATAGATGTAGCGCAGGGAGATGTTGATGTGCTTGTTGTTGGGGATGTCAATACCTAGAATACGTGGCATGTCCGTGTCCTGTGTTATGTATGGTTGATGTTAGTTTTGCTGTGGTTAGCCTTGTCTCTGCTTGTGCTTGGGGTTTGTGCAGATGACACGAACGACGCCTGCGCGCCGAATGATTCGGCAGTTGTTGCAAATGCGCTTTACGGATGCCCTTACCTTCATGACGTGATCCTTCTCTGATTGGTTTCCCCATGTTGCCATGGGGTGCGGGGGAATGCGTTTTTTATATTAATGATTTATATGCAAAATAAAAATATAACCTCACATTTGGAAAAATCCAACTGCGGGCCGTAAAAAATCGCCGGACGGCGTGCCGCCCAGATGATTTTTTGCGCGAGGGGCGCCTTGCTTCCGCAAGGGCCGGACTAGCGTTTCCGGTAGGAAATGCGTCCTTTGGTCAGATCATAGGGGGATAGCTCCACGGAGACCTGGTCCCCGGGGAGGATGCGGATGAAGTGCATGCGCATTTTCCCTGAGATATGCGCGATGACCTCATGGCCGTTCTCCAATGTGACGACGAACTGCGTGTTGGGGAGCAGCTCTTTGACGACGCCCTCCACTTTTATGCAATCTGATGATTTAGGCATGTTAGCACCTCCGGCTCTTTCTGGGTTATCAATATCTGATGTTCAAAATGGGCCGACAGGGAGCCGTCCGCCGTCCGGACAGTCCAGCCGTCCTCCTTGTCTATGGTGATTCGCCATGTCCCGACGTTGACCATCGGTTCGATGGCGAGGATCATGCCCGGCTTGAGCTCGGGCGAGAAGCCCGGCAGCTTGTAGTTCGGGACTTGGGGATCCTCGTGCATCTTCCTGCCGCAGCCATGTCCGACCATGTCCCGCACGACGGAGAAACCGGCGGCCTTGACGACCTTCTCGACGGCCGCTCCGATGTCGCACACGCGGTTGCCCGGCACGGCGGCGGCGATGCCCGCCTCCAGCGAGCTGCGTGTCGCCTCGAGAAGCTTGTCTTTCAACGGCGTGGAGACGCCGCCTGCGATGACGGAACGCGCGTTGTCCCCCGTGAAGCCGCCGACGGTGACGCCGACGTCCAAAGAGACGATGTCTCCCGGATTGATGACTTTGTCCGCGCGGCCGATGCCGTGGACGACGACTTCGTTGACCGAGCAGCAGATTTGGGCGGGGTAGCCGTGGTAGTTCAGGAAGGCGCTTTTACCGCCGGTCTCCTTGATGAATTCGGCGGCCAGCCTGTCCAGGTCCAGCGTTGACATGCCGGGGGTGACGGCATCGCAAAGACGCTGCAGTACATATGCCGAGGCTTGTGCGGCGACGCGCACGCCCTCTAGGTCAGATCCTTTGTAGATGTTGATTTTCATGCCCTTGCCGTAAGACGCCTTTGGTTTTCCTTGTTATTTTTTCAAGGCATCCAGCAGACGGGCGAAATTGACTTCGGGGGTGTCGTTGGTGGATGTCGTGCGGACCAGATTGCCTTCGGCTTCATAGAAGTCGATGAGCGGGGCGGTCTGCTTTGCATAGACGTCGAGGCGGTTGAGGGCGGCTTCGCGGGTGTCGTCCGAACGCTGGTAGAGCTTGGCGCCGCAGCGGTCGCAGATGCCTTCCTTCTTGGGCGGCATGGCGACGATGTTGAAGATGGCGCCGCAGGCCTTGTTGCTGCACATGCGGCGGGAGGTCAGGCGGGTGATGAGCATTTCGTTGTCAGCCTCGATGAGGACGACGGCGGCCATGCGGTGGTTCGTGCGTTGCAGGATGCCTTTGAGGGCCTCCGCCTGCGGAACGGTGCGGGGGAAGCCGTCCAGAAGGCAGCCGTTGGCGATGATGTCGTCCTTTTTCAGCCTGTTTTCGACCATTTCCGCGACGATGTCGTCCGAGACGAGACCGCCTGCCGCGATGATTCCCTTGACTTTGTTGCCGAGGTCGGTTCCGGCGGCCATCTCCTGGCGGAGGATGTCGCCCGTCGACACATGGACGGCCTTGGTTTTTTCGCAGAACATTTCGCCTACGGTGCCTTTGCCGGCTCCCGGCGGGCCGATGAAAACATAGATGTCAGCCATGGTTATGCCTTTTGATGTTATTTTTATGTATTATGGTTGATTGTTGAGGCGGTGCCGTTTTACTGGCGTGGGTTACTTTTTGCTTTTTTCCGTTTCGCTCCCGCGGGAGATGATGACCTTCCCTTCGGCGACTTCAAGCAGGGCGATGTCGAGGTTGGACTGCTCGTCGTTCGGGGGGAGGGGGACGAGACGCTTCGCGCCTTTCGCCAATTGCGCCGCGCGAGCGGAAACGCCATTGATGAAGAGACGGACGTCGTCGACTTTTTCGCGTGCCCTGGCAAGATATTCCTCGTTCATTCAAAGCCTCCTATGGTGAAGATAGTGCATGGTTGTCCATGATAACGGGATTTTTAAGGAAATAAATAATATAAATCAAATTGAGAAGTTGTCAACTTTTTGCATGCCATGTCCTGTATTTGCGGGAGGCATGGCGACGGCTTGGCTCCCGTGCGGGAATTGACGAAAGTGGGGGGCTGGTGATTTGTGATTCTTTATATATATGGTATAGTATATTAATGTGGCGGGGAAGTCGAAAACACGAAAATGGAACGCATGAGAATGAAAAAGACGCTTTGGCTTCTGGTGATATTCGTCTTGGCCGGATTTGTTTCCGGGCAGGGGCTGGCCCCCGTGTGGTTTGAGCAGATCAAAGGGCCGTGCTCCGTGTCCCGTGAGGACTGTGCGCGCCTTGCCAAGGAGCTGCACAAAGGGCTGAAACGCGGCATGAAACCGAAGGCCTTGGCCGAACTGGCTCCGGAGGACGGGACGCCCCGCATCGTCTTTCTGACGATCGGCGAAGACAAATGGCCTTGCAGGACGTACATCGGCTCGGGCTATTCATTGCGGGATGCGTTGGAAAAGGCGGCGGATTATCTTTACCGCGCGGAGAAATCGCGTGTGGAGGATTTGCACAACCAATTGAAATCGATGCTCGAACAGTCTCGGACGGAAGGTGGCGAAACCGCCGTCGGAAAGAATTGGCGCGTTGTCGTGAAAGACAAGAACCAGAACGACATGAAGACTGAGGGCATGACCGTCAGTCAAGATTGGATTGAGCGTGACAAGGATCCCGGGGCGTGGAACTGGCTGAAGCTGGAAATCGTCCAGTATGCTCGGCAGGCGGAGGGATTCCAGATGGAGGAGACACGGATGGCGCTGGGAAGCGTTGTCGGTCTGGCGTTCGACGTGCGGGCCGGCTTCGCCTTCACGCCGTCGCAGTTGACGGGGCGTTGCCTTTTGACGGAGGAGCGCAGCCTGTCCGCACGGCAGGTCGGCGACTTTCTCGCCGATACGCTGAATCTTCTTCTGCTGAAGAACTGGATGGAACTGTGCTCCATGAAAAAGCCGCAGACGGTGTCGCTTTTTGAGCTGGACAGCTATTTCACTGACGGAGAGACGGTTACGCCGCTGTACCGCGGCCATCCCTATCCGTCGATGACGACGGCTGACGGCTGCCTGAAGGCGGCCATGGAATGCGGGAAGGCTGTTCTGGCTTGTCTTGATGCCAAGGATGGCATATTGAAAGTTCCTTTCCCTGACTGGTTTGCGGATGATGAGAAAGGCCGTGAAGATTTGGGCAGCCAGGCCGAGCTGGTTCTGGCCTATTGCCGATTGGCGGCTGAGAGCGGCGACAAGAAGTGGCTTGACGCCGCGAAACTGGCGTTCAAGCCAATTGTCGCAGGGGCGGTTCGTTACGGGGCCGCTCGCCAGAATCTGACGATTGTCGAGGATGAGGAACTGCCGGAAGGCTCATTCGCGGTCCCACGCAAGATCAGCCATTTGCGGACGAACGCTTTGGCGGCGTTGGCGATGGATGAGATGGCCAATGCCATGGGCGATGCCGCCGACAAGGTGTTTCTGAACGACTTGCGGTTGCTGACGGCGCATATCGTCCTGCAGGCACAGCCGCTTGGCGGTTTCCTGCAGCAACGCATCATTCCTTCGGAGGAAGTGAAATTGGCCAGTCTGGCGGATCCGACGTCACGGCTGGAGGCGGAGGCGCTGGCGACGCTCGCGGTCTATCGCGGCGCCCAGCGCTACAAGGAGATGGCATGGATGGAACTGGCGGATTCCAGTCTGGATTATTTGGTCGGCGAGCTGAAGCGCGCCGACATCCAGCAGTATCCGATTTCTCCATGGCTGGCGGAGGCGTTGATCTGCCATTACCGGAACGGCGGCGACTATATGGCGGAAATGACCCGTCTGGCCGTGGTCGCGGATGCCGCGCGGGATGCGCGGCCGATTCTGGCCGACTCTTACGGCGTCGTGAAGGATTGGCCGAGCATGACGGCGGCCGCTGAATATTCATGGGTGCTTTCCGCTCTCGCGGAGCGTTTCGCGCGCCGCGATGAGGCGGACCGCGCGAAGGCGATGCTTCATTCTGCCCTGCCGTATTTGGTCTTCCAAATGCAGGGCCAAATGGATTTCCCGACGGCAAGCGCCTTGGCGAGACCAAAATATTATATTGGTTTCTTCCGAGACCATCTGGAGGATTTCGGTTTCGACCTGAACGGGCAGACTACCCAGATGCTTAGTCTTTTGCGGCTCCACCAGATCGTGAAGGAGAATTATGGCGGAGAGATTCCGAAGGATGAGGCCGAGAAGGTGAATCGTGAAATCAAGGATCTTCGGGAAATGGTCGATGTCCATCCAAGCGTTCTTGTGACGGACTTGCTGGTCAATGACGCCGTTTCCACCGGCAGGCATCATGATGTCAGCGGCGTGTTCACGGACAAGCGGGAAGACAAGCTTCGCATCAAGGCTCCGTCCAACCAACGGATGAAGCCGAAGAAGCGGTTGAAGAAATAAGCCGGCGGTTCCATGTCGGCGGATTATAAATAATATGTTATGAATGATGAATTGGACATTTTGCATGTCGTTGAAGCATGCGGCGGCGGCGTTCGGCGTCATCTGAAGCTGATCATGCCAGAACTGACGCGGCGCGGAATCCGTTGCGGCGTGTTTGCGTTCGGTGCACGGTATGATCGCGATTTTACATCAGATCTTGCTCATTTCGAACAGGTTGACGGATGCAAGGTCTGGTCGTTCCCAAACAATGGCGGCGTGATGTCGCTCTGGCGTTCCGTCCGTCAACTGCGCGGAATCCTGCGTGAGGCTCGTCCGCAGGCGATGCATCTTCATTCAAGTGTCGCGGGATTTGTCGGCCGTCTGGCCAGCAAGTCGCTGCCGGGCGTGAAGGTCGTCTATTCTCCGCACGCTTTCGCCGTCCATCCGAGCCTTCCACTTTGGGTGCGGATTTCGATCCGCATGATCGAGCAGTGGGGGGCGCATCGGACGAACGCGTATGTGTTTGTCGGCCGTTCGGAGATCAGCGACGCGAATTTGCTTTGCCTCCCGCCGGAGAAATTCCATTTGATTGAAAACGGCCTGCCGGACGACTATGGGCAGACGCTTCTGGGGCGTGACGAGGCTCGGGCGCGGCTTGGGCTGGCCGCCGATGAGACATGGGCCGTCGTGCCATGCCGCTTGACACGGCAAAAAGGTCTGCAGCAAGTACTTGCCGCATTGGAGCGTTGTCATGGCGACAAGGGCGGGCGGCTTCAGGTGATGTTCTGCGGCGACGGTCCGTTGAAGGCGGAACTGGAAGCGCTGGCGGCCCGTCTTGGCGTGGCCGATCGTGTGCGGTTCGAAGGTTTTGTCCCAGATTTGTCGTCGTTGCTGCTGGCATTTGACATGGCGGTGCTGCCGTCGTTGTACGAAGGCTTGTCGTACGTCTTGCTGGAATGCCTGACGGCGGGAATCCCGCTGGTTGTCAGCAACATTCTGGCGAACGTGCCGCGCCCTGATTTGCGCAACTGCCTGCAGACGTTTGAAGTAGGTGATATCGACACGTTGGCCGGCGCGTTGGAGAAAACGGCGGAGGAGCCGGAATGGGCGAGGGAGCGCGCCGCGTTCGGCGTGGAGTTCATGAAGACGGATTTCCGCTTGTCGAATCAGGCGGATAAATTGGCTGTATTGTACAATGGCCTGTTGAGAAGCGGGTCGAAGACGGGGCATTGATGTCATTTTTGCAATTGGAAAACAGGAACATCGTATTGATGGGCGTGGCGAACCGCCGCAGCGTGGCGTGGGCCATCGCGCAAGTATTGCTTGAAAACGGCGCGAACATCCTTTATGTATTTAAGGATGAGGAACTTCTAGAGAAAAATCGCGGCCTGATCGGGGCGGATGCGAAGGCGATTGTCTGCAATGTGGAGGACGAGGCGGACATCCGATCGTTCGGCGAACGCGTACAGGACGTGTTTCCTGTCGTCCATGGGTATGTCCATTCGATCGCGTTCGCGAATTATTCGGAAGGCGTGAAACCGTTTCACGAAACGCTGCGGAAGGATTTTCTGCAGGCCGTCGAGATCTCATGCTTTTCGCTGGTGGAGACGTCGAACCAGCTGAAAGATCTGCTGAGTGAAGACGCATCCATCGTGACAATAAGTATTTCCGCAACGAAGATGGCGTCGGAGAACTACGGCTACATGGGGCCCGTCAAGGCGGCGTTGGATTCAACGGTGGCGTTTCTGGCGAAGTCGCTGATATCGGAGAAACGACGATGCGTCCGCGTGAATGCCGTCGGCCCGGGGCTGTTGAAAACATCGTCGTCGGCGGGCATACCGGGCTATATCGACGCGTATCTCTATGCGGAGAAGGCGATTCCGCGGAAGAGGGCGTTGGCGACGGAGGAACCCGCGAACGTGGCGGCGTTTCTGCTGTCGCCGCGTTCCGGAGGCATCGATGCGCAGACCATCGTGGTTGATGCGGGCATGTCCGTCAATTATTTCGACCGAGACATCGTGCGGACGGTAGCGTCCGGCGGTGGAAAATAAAAAAGTGAAAAACACCATCAGATATATAAATAAGGAAAGAAAATGACAGAAAATCTTTTGAATTTGGAAAAAACGCATGTTCTCCACACCTATAATCGGAACATGGTCGTGATTCGCGGCGAAGGACCGTATATCTGGGACGGCGACGGGAAGAAGTATCTTGACTTCACGTCCGGCATATCTGTCTGCAATCTAGGGCATTGCCACCCGAGATTGACGAAAGTCATCGCCGATCAGGCGGCGAAGCTCGTCCATTGCTCAAACTACTACATCAACGAATACACGCCTGTTCTCGCCCAGAAGATCGCCGAGCATTCCTTTGGCGGACGTTGCTTTTTCGGCAATTCCGGCGCGGAGGCGAATGAAGGCATGATCAAATTCGCCCGCAAATGGGGCTGGCTGAACGGCGGACGGAATGAAATCATCTGCATGGACAACTCCTTCCACGGCCGTACGTTGGGGACGTTGGCGGCGACAGGGCGGACGAAATACCGCGAAGGCTTCGGGCCGGACATGCAGGGCTTTTCATTCGCCAATCTGAATGATCTGGATTCCGTGAAGAAACTGATCACGGACAAGACGGTCGCCGTGATGCTGGAGCCCGTACAAGGCGAAGGCGGCGTCCTGCCAGTGACGCGCGATTTCATCGTCGGCCTCCGTAAGTTGTGTGATGAAAATAACTTGCTGTTGCTTTTGGACGAAGTCCAGTGCGGCATGGGCCGGACGGGAACGTATTTCGCCTATGAGCGTTTCGGCGTGAAGCCGGACGCGATGACCATCGCGAAGGCGATCGCCAACGGCCTGCCGATGGGCGTCTTCGAAGTCCGCCAGGAGTATGGCGACGTGTTGCAGCCCGGCAACCATGGCACGACGTTCGGCGGCAATCCGTTGATTTCGGCGGTCGCATGCGAAGTGTTCGACATCATGCGTGACGAGAATATCATCGAAAACGTGCGGACTCAGTCATGGGGCTTCTTCAACGAACTGAACGGCTTGAAGAAACAGCATGATTTCGTGCGCGACGTGCGCGGTTATGGCCTGATGGTTGGCGTCGAACTCGACACGAAGGAACGCCTGTCGAAAGTGACGGCCGCCTGCAAGACGAAGGGGCTTCTGGTTCTCACGGCGGGCGAGACGGTCCTCCGTCTGATGCCGCCGCTGAATATCACGGCGGCTCATCTGGACGAAGGGCTGGAAATCATCAAGGCCTCTCTGCAAGAAGCTTAGATTTAATCATTTAGCTTTGTTTCAGCAACGGCTGCAGCATTTCGAAGACCTCCGTGAATGACGACGGACGGTCTTCGGGATGCTGTGCGATCATCTTCGCCAGAATTTTGGCGAGAGCGGGATTGATTCCGTCCAGTTTCGACTCGACGGAGAGCCGCACTTTTGACAGATGCCGTTTGGCGAGCGAGTCGATTTCCGCCGCGTCGAAGAAGGTCTTTCCTGTAAGGGCCTGATACATGATCATGCCGAGCGAGTAGATTTCGGAGCGGGCATCTTCGCCGGCTCCTGTAAGACGTTCAGGCGGAATGTAGTAAGGCGATCCGGAGACGTATTCTTCATCCGGATTCAAGGCATGTTCGCGCGTCATGCAGAGCCCGAAGTCGATCATGATGGCATAGCCTTTTTCATTGATGATGATATTTTCAGGCTTGAGGTCGCGGAAAAGATAACCGCATTTATAGATATGTTGTTCCGCTGAAAGGACATGCAGCGCGATGACGATGGTCTCCTGTTCGCCGAGCTTGCCGAAGCGTGCGATCCGTTTGTCCAGCCGTTCGCCGGAGATGAACTCCATGACGGTGAAATATTCGTCGTTGTCATAGCCGGAGTCGAGGCATGCGGCGACGAATTCGGAATCCTTGAAATGCGCGGAGATGCGTGCTTCGTTGAGCAACGCCAGAATATTGGACGGATTCGACCGTTCGTCACGCGAGAGGATTTTCACGGCGAGAAGGCGGCCTGGATATTTGGGCGAGACGGCCTTGTAGACGGATCCCATGCCGCCGCCGCCGGCCGGTTCGAAGAGATAGTAGTCCTTTATTTTCTGCGGTGCGAAGAAACTGGCATGGCATTTTGGGCATTCGTTGAACTTCATGAGTCCGAGCGAGCCCAGCGGAATGTCATGGCCGCATTCGGGGCAGGGCAGTCTGCCCTCCTGCCAATGTTTTTCTAGTTTTCGCGGATCCGGCGTCTGGTTGTTTGGCTTCATATGGATGGTTCCTTGAAGGAAAAAATGTCATGGAATGGATAATAATGTGTCGTGGGCGAAAAATCAAGAAAAAAAGGTTGCATGGGAGGGATATTTTGCAAAAATCGCGTGTCAAAAAGAAAATCTTCCGTTTGTGGTTGCAAGTTGAAGAAGTTTGTCGTATATTTATTATGCTTTCTTGTAATGTAGGTTAATTGTAGGTGTTTCATAGAATACGCTCTCCATGTGCACATGGAGGCCAAAAAGAAAAAAACAAGTTATTAAATAATTCATAATCAAAAGGAAAACAAGATGAACAGACAGAAATTGACGCTTGTGGCTCTGTTGCTGATCGGGTTTGCGGCGATGGTGAACGCCGCTCAGTTCTCGATGAATTTGTATTTTACCGGAACCGCGCCTGCCCAATGGAATCTGCAGGAATACCAGTTGAGATTCGGCATGAACACGTCGAGCGATCTGGTCCCGTTGCCGCCTATTGGCTTTGTGTCGAATTTCGCCTGGCTGGAAGGCCCTGGCGACATCACCGTCAGCACGACCAGCAACGAGGCCGATTTCTTCAGCAAGCTTGGTGAATACATCAAGGCGGATGCGGATGCCGCGTTGTGGCAGCTGTATGTGCGCGACGATATGAAAATCTCGTTCGTGCTGGCCGCCGGTTCTGTTCCCGCCGGCGCCGTCCTGAAGGTCTATCCCGAAGGAGCCGAAGACAAAGCCGTCGACTGGACGGACGGCATGGTGCTCGATGCGAAGGCGGATACCACCTACATGATCGACTATCGCAAGACCGCTTCGACGCCGATGGCCCTCGCGACACCGCCTGTCAAGCAGGTCCAGATGCGCCGCGGCACGACGTCGCTTGTGATTGATTTCGACATTCCCGAAGGTTGTTCCCTCAAGGGCGATTCCAATGTGCTCGCCTTCTCCCGTACTGTTGAAGAGGGAACGGCGATCTACAACGTGCTGGACGGCAGTTACGGCACCTTCAACGCCAGTACGAAGAAGCTGACCATGACGAAAATGACGAATGTCGACCAGATCCGTTTCAACTATTGGTTCACGGACGGGACGCGCACGTCGGACAAGGCGATCGTCTTCGTGGATGTCACGGATAGCCTGATGACGTCTCTTGTGAAGAAGGCGGACGCCGCCACCGGCAAAGTATACACTGGCTCGGTCGTCGCGGTCGATCCGGAAGACGAAGGATACGCGGGCACGGTTCTTACGTACAAGATTGAACTGGACAACGCGACGGTCGGCAAGGCCTTGACGCTGAAGGTCAGAACGCCGAAGTTCACGCCGGATGCGGATGCATACGCCGTTCAATATTGCTTTACCGACAGCGCTGACGGCGACGGCGATTATAGCGACCTCCCCGAAGACGGCGCCGTTTACACGGCCACCGCCGCCACTATATACTTAAAGGTAAAGGCGACGTTGACGAGCAAGTGCGAAGCCGGCGACGTGACGCCGTCCATCACCCCCGCCGATGGCGAGGAAATTGAAATGGAATCCGTCTACATGACGGTTCTGAGCGGCGGCACGATGGATATCGACGGCAACGGCGTCATCACGGAAGACGACGCGATCATGATGTACAACTTTATCGCCCTCGGCGGTATCGACGATCCCGAATCCATGTTCGTGGAAGACATCATCCAGGGCATCGACGAGTCGCAGGTCGACGCGGAAGCCGCGTTGGCGACGTTGAAGTCGCTGGCCGCTTTCTTGGATTATGATGAAAACGGCGCCATCACGGAAGACGACGCGATCATGATGTACAACTTCATCGCCCTCGGCGGCATCGACGATCCTGAATCCATGTTCGTCGAAGATATCATCCAGGGCATCGACGAAACGCAGGTCGATGCGGAGAAGGCCTTGGAGAACTTCAAGAAGTACGCGAGCAAATAACATTACCATATTATAAATATAAAATGCAAAGGAGCAGGACAATGAAAAAAGTGTTGAGTCTGATGGTTGCCGTCATCACCCTGTGCGCCACGAGCGCGTTTGCGGCGTTGACGGTGGAATGGGATCCGCAAAGCGGAACGGTTGTGAAAGGATATGAACGGACGATGTCGCAGCAGACGGCGGTCTATGTGACCTCCGAAGGCGAAGACATCACGAAACTGATTTTGAAGATCACGCTTCCCGAAGGCGTGAAGATGGGCGACGAAGCGACGAGCGGCACGACCTACGCGGTGCAGTGGAACAAGGAACTGTTCGAACTGGACGCGGACGGTGAAATCGATCCGATCGAGACCATCGTCAAGAGATCCGTTTCCAGCGGCACGCTGACCATCAGCTTGAGCATCGGCGCCAAAGCGACGGTTTCGCGGATCCTGAAGCTGACGAGCGGCGTCCGCGCCAAGTTGTGCGATGTGACGTTCGAAGTCGATATCGATGCCATCGAGGGCGACTCCGTCGCCATTCCGAGCTTGGTCAGTGACTGCGAGGCATCCAAGAAGGATATTCCCTTCAATGCCGACAATCTGGTTCTGAGCTTCAACCTGCTCCGCGACACGTACAGCTTCGCGACGAAAGACGGCGCGAATGTCGTGTTGGATGAAGACGCCGCTCCTGTGGCGATCGCCGCGACGGACAAGGATCTCTTCGCCGCCCAGGTCTGGGATGTTGAGAAAGAGGCTCTGGTTGATACGGACGCTGTTGAATTCACGGCTGCCACCGCGAGTGACGCGGCGGCCGGCACGGTCGCCCTCGAAGGCGGCAAGATCGTCTATACGCCGGCTGAAAATTACAATGGCGAGTTCACCATCAATTATACGGCGACATTCACGGGTGTTGCGGATGCCAATGTGGATGGCTCGATCGATGTGACGGTCAACGCCGTCAACGACGGTCCGGCGATCGAAATCGTGACGGATCCTTTGACTGTCAATGAAGGCGAAACGCTGACGTTTGACGTGACCTTCGAAGATGTTGATACGGAATGGGACGCCTTCGCGAAGACGGTCACGCTGGACGGCGCGGTCATCGCCGGCGAATGGACGGCTGGAAAGGCTGAGACGGCCACCGTCTATACGTTCACGGCCACCGAGCCTGTGAGCTTTGACACGGTCGCGCATCCCGCGAAGACGGCGACGGCCGCTGTCGTTGTCACGATCGACGACAATACCGGCGACGAAGGCGCCACCGGCACCGCCAATGCGGATGTCACGATCAATGACGTTGACCAGGCGACTGATTTCGGCGCGTCCGCCATCGCGGCCGCCGCGACGCCCGATCCGGCTGTTTACGGCAGCAAGCTGACGGCTGAATTCACGAACGCGATCACGGACGCCGACGGCGACGTGGCGGAAATCGCCTACCAGTGGTATCGCGACGGCGCGGCCGTCGCCGGCGAAACGGCCTTGGCGTTGAACGCGGCCGTCAAGAAAGGCGAGACATGGCAGATCAAGGCTGTCGCGACTGTGAAGCCGTATGGTGACGAAGTCGCCGCCCAGCAGGAATTCGCGAGCGATGAAATCGTGATCGGCAACACCGCCCCGACGACGGCGGACGCCTCCCTGTTCATCCGCAAGACCGACGGCGCGGAAGCCGCCGCCACGGCTGACATCACGATGGCCGATGTCGATGGCGACGATCTGGCGATCGTCATCAAGACGCAGGGCACGAAGGGCACGGCGGTTGTCGAAGGCAATGCCATTAAATATACGGTGACGGACACGACGACCGAATTCTTCGATGACGACGCGGACGTCGTCACGTTCGTCGTCAACGACGGAACGGATGACAGCGCCGAAGCGACGCTGACGGTTACCTACCGCGCGAATCCTCCGGCGGAAATCGTCGTCACGACGGATGCTCCCGAAGCGGCGATTGACGAAGTCGACGATAAGGGCGACGCCGTCAGCTTCGACCTCGCGATCACCGCGACGGATTCCGACGAAGTGCTGCCGAACGGCATTGCGAAGATCGAATGGATCGCCGATGAAGGTCTGGCCGTTGATTCCGTCACGACGGACGGCATCGACACGGCTTCCGCGACGAGCTCCGTCGTCATCAAGACGAACGGCTATGCGACGCTGGACGGCGCGGACCGCCCCGCCAACAACGAATTCACCGTCAAGGCCATCGTGACGGACGCCCTCGGCGCCACCACGACGCAGATCTTCACGGTCACCGTGAACGACGTGGACCGCACGGTTCCCGCGACCTTCACCGCCGCATTGAATCCCGCCGAAGCGAAGACGCAGGATGATTTGACGGCCTCTATCGCCGGTGCCGCCGAAGATCCCGATGGCGACGCCATCACCGGTTACAAGTATGTCTGGACGGTCAATGATGCTGAAGTCGCCGCTGAAGGCAATGTCCTTGCCGCCGACAACTTCAAGAAGGGCGACACGGTCGCCGTCAAGGCCGCCGCGCTGACGAAGCCGTATGGTGCGGATGAAGTTGAAAACGACATGATGGAAGAAGCTGTCAGCGTTGTCATCGGCAACACGGCTCCGACGCTGGTGAAAGTCGATGGCGCGAAATTGGAAGCCACTGAAGACCAGGCGGCCGTGGAATATGCTCTGGACGGTTTCGTGACGGCGGCGGATCCCGATGCCGCGGACGGCGTTGATTCGTTGGCCTTCACGGTGACGCCCAACTTCGGTGAAGAAGTCGGCACGCTGACCTATGACGCCGAAGCCGGCAACGTGAGCTTCACGCCCGCTCCCGACTACAATACAGAAGGCCTTGAGGCCCTTCCGACCTTCAGTGTGACGGTCACCGACGGCGAAGCCACGACGGAAGCCGTCGACGTCGAAATTGAAGTCGCGGCTGTGAACGACGCGCCGACGGCGACAGTCGCCGACGTCTATATCCAGCCCGAGCAAGTCGGAAAGGAAGTATCGGTCGCGTTCGCCGTGTCGGCTGGTCCGGAAGACGAATCCGCGCAGCAGATCACACTTGAAAGCAGCGAATACATCGCTCCTGAAGACGGCAAGGCGCTGTTGGACGGTTTCGTGGTTTACGTTGACGTCGAAGCCAAGACGATGAACTTCACGTTCACGGTTTCCGAAGACGCCGAAATCGGCGCGGAAGGCACGCTGAAGTTCACCATCAAAGACGACGCCGGCGCCGTTTCAGATGAGTATTCCTTCAAGATCGTGCTGAGCGGCACGCCGTGGTATCCGACGATCGCGCTGCCCTGCGAGCATGACACGGAAGGCGTGATGGTCCGCATGACGGTCGACGGCGAGCAGACCGATGTCGTCGTGAAGGAAAAGAACGAAGAAGGCAAGTTCGTCCTGACGCCCGCCGTTTACTACAACAGCGGCTTCAAGGGCTTCGATCGCAACGCCCAGGGCGACATCACCGTCTATCATTGGTCCGCCAAGGGCGGCACGGGCGAAATCTGCGGCGAAATCGAAGACGGCATCAATGTTCCCGACTACCAGGCTCCTGGCAAGGCGGTCGTCGAAGCCACGGAAAATCCGAACGCCGTGAAGGTCACGGCTCCGTTGGCCAGCGGCTTCGAACTGGTGGTCACGGATGCGGCCGACGGCAGCGTCGTAACATCTGTCGCGCAGGATTTCATTCCTGCTGAAGACGGCCAGATGGAGACGTCGGCGACGGTCACGCTGGCCGGTCTTGAATCCGGCAAGAAATACGACGTGGTTGCCAGAGGCATCAATCCGATGGGCGAATACGGTGAACTGAGCGATGGCTTCGAGTTGACGACTGGCGAAGCCGAAGAGTGGCCGGGCAACGGCGAATTCTTCCCGACGCAGAACTGGACGACGACGATCGCCACGGACACGACGGCCATCAACTTCAAGTGGCCTGTGAACGCGAAGGCCGACACCTACACGCTCCGTCTTCTGGACGGCGACGGAAAGGAAGAGAAAGTCTACAACAAACTGACGGTCAACAGCATCTGCATCACGGACGTTCCTGCCGGGAACTACCGTTGGTATATCGAAACGAGCAACGGCCAGAAGAGCGACATGATGCTCTTCACGATCGTCAAGAACGCTGGCGACGACGCCGTCATCACGGGCGGTACGGGCATTGGCAACACGCTGACACTGGACGCCGAGAACCTGAAGGTGGGCACGATTTACCAGTATGATGTGATCTACTTTGACGCGGACTATAATCGGTGGGCCTACCAGCTGTTCACCGGCGGGGTGAATGCCACTGGCACGTCGCTTGTATTGACAGGCGATGATGTCGAGTTCTTTGCTTCCGCCAACTACATCATGATCCGTCCCACTGCGCAAGGTAGCTATCAGACATTGCTGATCAACGACAAATAACGATGACGATGGACGCCGCCGGACGTATCTCGTGTCCGGCGGCATTCTCGAACAGCCATCAACCATAATTAGAAAATAAACGACAATCAAGGAGAAAAGATGAAAAAGAATATTTTGGCGGCTTTGATGATGGCCGCGATGCTCATCGGTTTGGTTGGTCATGCCCAGGACAACGCCAAGGTTGGCACAGCGAACAGCATGACGATCGCAGGAGCACATCTGGGAGTCGGCGTCGGCTATCGCAACTTCCACACGGTTCGTTTGAAGGGCGTATCACAGAACAGCTTCAAGGGAATCTGGACGACTGATCCAAGGTCGATGGTGGAGTATAATTCCGAAAGCGTGCGAAACGTCGTCTCCGCCAATTCCACTGGAAGCGTTGTCGGTCAGTATCTGCCTGCCACGGCGAACATCACGGAATCCTCCGGTTACAACCTCGGTGGCCACGGCAGCTGGGGCGTCATGGAAAGCATGGCTCCCGTCGTCAGCCTGGGCGCTGATATTTACCAGAATGACAGTTGGACTCTGGGAATTATCTCCAATCTGCAATATTTCAATATGGATACCGCGTCATCCGCCAAAGGCAGTTCCATCAGTGAAACGACAGCCCATACGAAAGTCTATTGGATGGGGCCTTCAAATTACGGCGAAATCCTCCGTGCCGCAAGCGAACCCGACTATAGTATTGTAGATACGCATTATCTGACGGCTACTGGTCGTACGAAGTTCGACATGCAGATGCTGGAAATCGACCTTGGCCTGAAGCTCGGCTACACGCTGGCCAGCGGCCTTGATTTCTATCTGGCGGCGGGCCCGAGCCTGTCCTACGCGGACATGGAATCCTCCAGCGGCGGTCGTCATGACAACGATCTGGACTACATCTTCGGTCTTTATGCGACGATCGGCAGCAGCTACTGGTTCAACGAAAGCTATGGCCTTTCGTTCGACATCCGCTACGACGAAGCCTTCAAGCATGCGGATACGAAGTATGCGAACTTGAATCTGGATTCTTGGAGCGCCATCTTGAAATTCTTGGTGCAGTTCTAAGTTAAGAGCAAGAATTTGAATGGATTAGGCCGCCTCCCAAGGAAAACTTGGCTGGCGGCTGTTTTTTAGAAAGCTTTCCGGTTTTTCTGGAGCTTCCAGAGAGAGGATGGTCTTATGAAGAGATTGTTGTTTGTCACATTGATGCCGTTGTTGCTTTGCGGGGCGTCGTTGAGCCCGATTGGAGCGGATTTGCTGAAGGACGGTTCGGGCGGAGTCCTGCTGGACGGGGCGTGGTATTCACGTAAGGCATCGCCTTTGGACGATGGACGCATATTGTTCATCGGACGCAACTGCCTGGCCGGCTATACGGATTATACGGCGATGATGATTGCCGACGGCGATAAGATCGGCATCGTGCGGCATGGCGCCATCTCTTCATATGTCGGGTTGTTGCCGAATGACAATTGGAACGTGTTCGCCTTGGGGCGGCGCGGGCTTTACGGCACGATTTCGTTCTTCAACGAGACGGCATTCCTTTATGTTTCCGACGGAAGCGCGGGTGTCTACGCGCTTATGGTCGAAGGTCTTCCGTTGCAAGGCAAGTTGCAAACGGAAGACGAACTGTCGGTCATCCGTCTCGCGGCCAGCGGCAACGGAAAGGTCGTGGTGGCGCAGATTGCCGGTCATGAGATGAATGTCTTCAGGCGTGGGGAT
>CACYQT010000073.1:0-7425 GCA_902776645.1 uncultured bacterium
CCGCATCTGGTTCATTTCCAGGCATGAAGAACGAACTCTCCCCGAAGCCGGGTGCACCGGAGGAAAAAGCCCTGAAGGTCGTCTATCCGGAATACAAGCAGAAAGGCGATCCGGAATGGCCCGCCGTCTATTTCAACAAGCCGAATTTCAACGGCGCGAATCTTGACGGATGGGACGCCTTCGCGTTTTCCGTCTATAATCCGCAACCGGAAGTCGTCGATCTCGGCGTCTGTCTGGACGGTCCGAAGAAACGTTGGACGAAGCACATCATGCTGGATCCGTCGTCGTGGAACAGAATCATGGTGCCGATTACAGAATTCCGCAGCACCACGGGTGATTCGCTCGTCAAATTCGACTTGTTCATGACACGTCCAGCGAAGGAGCTCACCCTTTTCTACGAACGTATTGCTCTTGTAAAACGCAACTTGCAGAATGACATCGCCATCACGGGGAACTTCCCGCTCATAACGTTTGACAAGCCGCAGCCGCTGAAACTCCCGTTCCTTTTCTGTCCCTTGCTAGACGGAAAGATCGGCTACGACTGGTCAGCCTTCGCCGCATTGTCCGTCACAACAACGATTTCCGGCGATGTCACGCCCGTCGTCGTCACGATTGCGGATGCCCATGGCAAAGTCGCCAAGAACGAATTTCTGCAAAATCCAGGCACGGAGAACACATGGCGCATCTCATTGCGCAAGACTGGTTTGGACTTGCAGTGCATCCGTCTGGCCACTATTTCGGCCAAGACGAAAGACAACGGCGAAGCCGCTCTGAACGTCCTCCATCTGGTCGCCCCGCAAAAAGACGACATCCTCCAGATGAAAGCCCCGCTGGAGGCCGTCAGAAAGCAAATCGAAGCCATTCCGCCTGAACGGCGCGGCACGCTCCTTCAGGACTATGAGCAAATCGCGGCGAATTTCGCGGAAGGCGAAAAAGCCGCCGCCGCCAACATCAGCTCCTTGGCTCAGCTACGAAAACTCGCTGAAAACGAACGACTTCTGCAGGGTTGGTTCGCCAACCACGGCCGCCAACTGGACGAAGAGTACATCATCGCCCAGACGGCCAAGGCCTTCCCTGAGTCTCCCTTCGGCGTCGCCGTCGCGGATTCCATGACGAAAGTCATGATCAACGACCTGCCGTTGAAAGACGTTGCCTTCGCCAACAAGATTGATTTGGAAATGGCTCGGAATGAATATGAAAGCTTCCAAATTGTCGCCATCGGCAACCGCGAGGCGACGGCGTCCGTCGCCGTCGGGCCGTTGACCAACGGCGATTATACACTGCCGTCCGACGCCGTCTGCGTCGCCGTCGTCGGCCATGTGAAATGCGAGAAGCCGCCATACGCCGCCGACTACCAGGGCTGGTGGCCCGATCCGATTCTCGATTTCCAGAAGGCCGCGAAGGTCGCCCCCCATGAAGCCGTATCCTTCTGGCTTCGCTTCAAGACGCCGAAAGACGCGAAGCCCGGTGTCTATCATGCCAATATCCAGATACTTGCGGATGGCAAGGCGGTCGCGTCGCTGCCGTTGGCGCTCCGCGTTTTCGATTTCGTCCTGCCGGACAAGTCGCCGTTGGACACCGCCACCGATTTCCGCGACCACATCCGCCAAGTTTGGGGCAAAGACATCAGCCAGGAGCGCTACAATCAGATTTTCAACCAATTCGTTGACAAGCTCGCCGAATACAAAATCGATTTCGACCGTATCTACCGCGGCGCCAAACGCGGCGACCCGCAATCGCTCGGCCTGCCGATTGAAGCATTGAAACGCCTGCGCGACAAGGACATGCTCCGTTGTTTCAACATCATCTCCGTTCACACGCCCCGCGAATGCACTGATCCGAACGACCCGCGTGTCCAAGAGGAGATCGACCATGTCCTCAACGTGCTCGACTACTGGGCCCCCATCCTCCAGAAGGAAGACCTTTTGAAATATGCGTATGTCTATGGCTATGATGAATATCCGTTGAACACCTTCCCGGTTATCGCGAAGGTCTACAAGGCCATCAAGGCCAAATATCCGAACATCCCGCTGGCCACGACGGCCTACGACCACAGCTTCGGCCTCGAAACCTGCCTTGACGACGCCGTGGACATCTTCACACCGCTGACGCCGCGGTACAATCCGGACGTCGTCGCCCGCAGCCGCGCGAAAGGCCATAAGATCTGGTGGTACATCTGCATCGGGCCGCCCCATCCCTACGCCAACTGGTTCATCGAATACGACGCCATCGAAGCGCGTCTTCTCATGGGCGCCATGACCGCCAAGTATCGTCCGGACGGTTTCTTATACTATGCGTTGACCCGCTGGCCGCTTAACAAGAAGCCTATCGACGGCGGCCCATATACCGATTGGAATCCAGCCAGTTTCCAAACCGCCAACGGCGACGGATCCATCTTCTGCGCAGGCCCCGACGGCCTCCTCGGCACGATCCGCTCGGAAAATTTCCGCGACGGTCTGGAGGACTACGCCTACGTCTTGGAGTTGGAAAAACGCACAGGCAAGTCACTTCCCGTTCCGGAGGAACTCGTGACGACCATGCAGCAGTTCTCGCGTGATCCCAAACTGCTGCGCGCCTACCGCCACCAGCTGGCGGAGGCCATCATGGCTGCCCAACCGTGAATCCAGAAATCTAGGAGGCTAGAAGGCTAGAATTCTAGGAACTTATATACCTAGAAATCTAGCCTTCTTATTTTCTAGCCGCCTAGCCGTCTAGCCGCCTAGTGTTACTTAATCAACCCAATGGAATTCAGCAGAATCACCAGCAGGCAGGGGATCACGATGAGGCACATGCACAGCTGGTAGACGAATTCACGCCGCCAATGCGATGTCTGCTTGATCTGTTCGCAGAACTTCTCCAGTCCGATGACGCCCGTCACGAGAATCGTCGTGAAAATGGCGGCGATCGGCATCATGATGTTGTTGGAAATCGTATCCAAAGAATCCAGAATGTCCAGATTCTTGTAATGGTCGATGAACGCCAGCGGATGGACGTTCGACAAAACGCTGTAGCCGAGAATCGTGATGATGCCGATGACGACGATTTCGACCATGCCGAAGATGATGGACGCCTTGCGGCTCAGTTTCAGCTCCTGGCCGATGGACTGCACGTTCGTCTCCAAAAGCGAAATGGCGGACGTCGCCGCCGCGAACAACACCAGCAGGAAGAAAAGAATGCCGACCAGACGGCCGCCAGTAAAACTCGCAAATACCTGCGGCATCGTGATGAACACCAATCCGGGGCCGGACGCCTTCGCGGCCTCTTCGCCACCGAACGCCACGACCGCCGGAATGATCATCATGCCGGCCAGAAACGCCACGGACGTGTCGAAAAGCTCCACATGGTTCACGCTGGAGACCAGATCGTCCTCCTTCCGCATGTACGAACCGTATGTGATCATGATGCCCATGGCGATGGACAGCGAATAGAACAGCTGCCCCATCGCCGCCACGACCGTCATGAAGCTGAATTTGCTGAAATCAGGCTCGAAATAATACTGGAAACCTTTGGCGGCGTTCGGCAGGAAGCAGCAATACACGCAGATGCCGAGAACGATGATGATCAACGCCGGCATCAGCACTTTGTTGAACCGCTCGACGCCTTTTTCAACGCCGAACGCGACGACCACGACGAGAATCGCCACGAAGATCAGGAAGAAGATGATCGGCTGCCACGTTGACGTGATGAAACTCACAAAGTATTGCTGTGACGCATTTACGGCCGTGCCGTTCACATCGACCGTCGCCATTCGGTCAAAATGGCTGATAGGCGTCGTGATCAACGCGAACACGTATTTTGCCACCCAGCCGCCGATGACGCAGTAGTACGGCACGATGATCAACGGGACGATCGCGTTGATCCAGCCGCCGATCTGCACGAATTTTAGAAACGACTTCTTGCCCGCGCACATCTCGCGATAGGAACCGACAGGCCCCTTTCCCGTCATGCGGCCGATGCAGTTCTCCGAAATCAACAGCGCATAGCCGAACGTCAATACCAATATTAAATAGGTAAAGAGAAAAATCCCGCCGCCGTACTGCGCCGCCAGATACGGGAAACGCCAGATGTTGCCCAAACCGACCGCCGAGCCAGCCGCCGCAAGAACATAGCCGATCTTGCTTGAAAAACCGTCCTTTGATTCCATCGTTCAATCCATTTTTTATGTTTTTTTACCCATGAAACTTTTTGCAAAAAAGTATTAATTTACCATTTCAGCCATATTTATCAAATTATCAGCCCGATTTCATCGTCCCGCCATCTTGCAAATCTCAACGATTCTGATACGTTTATAAATTTACCAATGCGTCTCAAAACCATTTCTCAAACGGCATCGCCATGAAAAAAATATCTATTCTGTCCCTTTTCATTTGTTTTGTCCTGTACGCCCAGTTCACTCATGTGTTCCAACTGCCGCTGGATGGCAAGACGGAATCCGTCACATTCGCGAAAAAAGGCGAAAAGCCAATTCTAACCCTTTCATTAAAAGGGAATTGCACACTTCTGAACACAACAGCGGAACAACCGTCCAAGATCCTGGAAGCTCCGATTCCGCAAAACACGAAACTCCTGCAACTGTGGTTCGCGAAAGACAAGACGCAACTCGTCTTCGACCAAACCATTGCCGCCACGGGCCAGCCCGCCCCCGCGCTTCCGCCGCGCCCAGTCTTCGAAGCCGCTCCGTCTCCCGTCAAGCCTCTCTTCCAACGGCTTGCGCCAATCCATTTTCAAGATGACTTCGCCCGAACAGACGAAAACGATACGAATCTCTGGTCCACCAACGGCGGCCGTTTTCTTCTGAACATGAGCCTCAATCCAGGCAGTTCGCAAGGCGCCTTCCAATTCTGGGGCTCCTCTCCAAAAGGCGAAGCCGTCGCCATCGCCAACACGTCCAAATGGTTCTGGCGGGACGGTCGTTATGGAGTCTCAACCATTTCATCTTCAAAGAATTACATTTGGGGCATCGTCATCGCCCATGTTTCAAACGATACGTTCATCCGTCTTGAACTCGACCGCGCCGCCGCCCAAGGCAGGCTCGTCCATCGTCAAAACGGAAAAGACACCGTTCTTGCGCAGGCCCCCTGTCGGTTGACCGACGCCTGGACGCGCGCCGAACTGCTCGCCGCCAACGGCGCCGTCGCCGCCTTCGTCGAAGGGAAGAAACTCTTCCAGATTCCCTTCAACGGCACAGCCGCCGGAAGCGTCGGCCTCTATCTGCGCGACACGGATTCCGCCTTCTTCGACGATGTGACCGTTGATTCCATCTCCGCCATTCCGGACGCCCTGCCCTCCCCCTTCGGCCCGTGCGAGCAGAGCTGGTCTGATTTTTCCGGAAAGAACTTCATGACAGATCCTTACATGTCCCAATGGGCCCATCCGAGAAGCTTCTGGAACAACGGTCCGGACAATCTCGTCTGGTTCCGTTCACGCCTTTTCTCCAATATCGATTTTAGCTGGAAGAAAGCGGACAACCAACAACCGATTTCCGCCTGCCGCATCCGCTTTTTCACGACACAGGAAGCTCCCGCCAAAGGCTATCTGCTGGAATGCAAAGATGAAAAAGCCGTTCTGAGCCTGGACGGCAACAAGCTTGCGGAAGCGACTGTCCCAAAGGAAATTACCGAACTGAAACTGGATGCGTCCTCTTCCGTCACCATTTCGTTCAACGGCCAGCCGCTCATCAAACACGCCGCCTCCGCCGCCAATCTGAACGGTTTTCTCGCCGCCAATCTGGGCGCCATCCATCCGCTGTCACAGTTGTCGCAACCGGACTGGCGTGATTCCGCTCTCGTATCGTCCTCCAACCGACTTGATTACAGCTTTGAACACGCCCCGACGGCATGGTTCCCGCAGATCGGTTCATGGAAGGCGACGCATCGCTGGGCATGCGTCCCGCGCTGGTCGTTCTTCGCGGGCCGCGGCATCGCCGGCCCGACAGAGGTAAAGCACGGCAACGCCGTGCTTTGGAACCTCCGCCAAATCACGGGGGATTTCGATCTGGAAATCTTCGCCGCCCCCATGGAAGGCACGCCGCAGCGCGCCCATTTCACCTATCCCATCAGCATCAATCTCGCCTTCGGAGCGGACGGGACGAATCTTGATTCGGGCTACAATTTCGTCAACGGCATCTATGACTTCCCGTCGCAGCTATTCCTTAAGGATAAGTGCCTTGCGACCAACAACGACCGAGTCGTCGCAGGGCTCCGCCGCCATGAGGGCCATTGGTATAAACGCGTCACGCAGGTCTGGCAGCACATCCGCATCCAACGGAAAAACGGCCGCATTCTCGTCGATTCCGCATGGCATGGCGACAATGGCCAATACCATCCGCTGCAACGCGTCTTCGACCAGCCGGATGCCTTGGATGCGTCAAAGCCTTCTCAATTCGCACTTTGGACATGGGGCGAAAACGGCCTCTCCATCGCCCGCGCAAGCCTCTCCTTCCAGAATTCGCCTGGAGCCGCCACGCCGCCAACCGCCTTCCCCGCCGCAGAAATCCGCCATGGCGACGGCAAGTCCGAACCCGCCGAATATACACGCGTCACCAATCCAATCTCCGGCGGACAGTTCTCCACCGTCATCTATGACCAACCGCTTGAACTGAAACAAGATACGCAGCTGGAACTGTTCGTCCGTCCGTCCGCCGACACACATCTCAGCCTCATCGCGACCATCAACGGGCAGGCAGGAGAAGTTCCCATCACAGGTCCGAAGGATGCCCGCCGCCCCTACACCTTCCTCTTGGCTCCGTCCGACATCCAGCCAATTCCGGCCATGCCCGGCTGGCTCTCCGTCAAAGCTCCAGTCGGCCTCCGCGCCATGTCGCATTTCCCTCACGGCGAGAAACTTATCGTCACCTCCGTCGCCATCGCAAGCCCGTATGATTCCATAGAGGAAATCGCGGGACTCGGCATCAACCGCGCGGGGGCGACGGTCGATTTCACAAAACTGCAAGTCACTCAATCTCAAATAAAACCGAAGGCTGAACTGTCCTACCGCTTGCCCAATCCCGTCATCAACGGCCATCGCATCATTCAGGACTTTGAAGACGATTTCGGTGATTTCCAGCGGGCCGGCGGCTCAGACGGCGCCGCGCTTCTGCTCTCAAGCCCTTCCAATGGATACACTTCCAGCAAATCGCTCCGCCTTCTCAACCAGAATGTCGGCGGCACGGCGGGCGCCTATCTGACGCAAAAGCCGTTCACATTGGACGCCTTCCCGAAGCTCGCCTTCGATTATGCGATTCCGCAAGGCATTGAAATCGAACTGATTGCCGTCACCGATGAAGGCTATTTCGAAATCGACATGACGGGAACGGACAACACATGGACGCAGGTCGGCAAGATGGACATCGTCCATGACGGCAAATGGCACCATGCGGAAGTCGATCTCGCCGCCCTTCTGAAACCGCAACTGAAGGCGCCGTTC
>CACYQT010000073.1:7432-24577 GCA_902776645.1 uncultured bacterium
ATCCGCAAGCTCCTGTTCGCGGATCCATATCGGATGTCGTCCTATCAACGACTTGCGTGGTATCTCGACAACGTCCGCCTTATTCCCGCCATCGCAGACGGAACGGTCATCAGCCTCGACAATCCGACGGTCGATTCCATCGCCGTCGCCTTGGACAACAAGCCGGACACAACGCCGGATCTGGCAAATTCCATTACAGGAAAGACTTACACGGTGAAACTGCCGGAAGGCGGCGCGACATGGCTGCACATCGCCTGCCGCCGCAATCCCCAGGCCGCCTGGTCAGAAATCCGCCATCTGCCGATCGTCTCCTCCGCGACGCCTGTCAACGCCGCCGTCCCGCCGAAGCCTGCGCCGCCGAAACCCGCCACGCCCGCCGCCCCGCTCATCGCCTACATCCCATCCGACCGTCTCGTCTATGCAGACATGGAGACAAAGCCCGGCGAAAAGGAAACTCCCGCCACCTTCGGCGGTCTTGAAATCCGCCGCGAAGCATGGGTCCTCCGCAACACCGACGACGCGGCGACCGGTTCCGCCTGCGCGGAATTCATCAATCTGAACGTTGACCAGGGCTTCTATTCCATCTTCTTCCGCAAGGCGCCATGGGACGTCAGCCGCTGGCCCTGCGTCTCGTTCAACTACCGTTTCAAACAGGCTGGCTGCGCGCTCAACCTCTCCATGCTCGTCAACGACGCCATGACCATCGTCGAATGGACCAACAAGAACATCGAAGGCGGCTACTTCGCCCCCTCCGTCGTCGGCGTTTCAGAACCATATGCCCTACAGGACGACGCATGGCATGAAACGTCTTTCGATCTCCGAAACATGCTCCTCAAGACACGTTTCACCAACGGCTTGCCGCCGACAGGACTGATCGCCGCCGAACTCTCCACGTGGGCAACCGCCGTCAACGGCCACGGCTACGTGAATCCGAAGGACGCCAGACTTTATATCGACAACTTTACCATTTATTCTAATAAGGGAAAGGATCCGGCCTTCACATGGTCCGCCACGGCCGACGACGGCGGTTATGCCGTCGTCTTCGACCAGAAGCCCGACACCGTCCCGCCAGAGAATGTCACCCACACGGAGGCGAAGGCCTCCTTCCCGAACACCGCTCCGGGCACATGGTTCCTCCATGTCCGCAGCTGCTCGAAGGCCAACGCCTGGTCCCCCGTCGCCCACAAGAAAATCACCATCGAGCCGTAGTAACGACGGCGTCCGCCGTTGAAATGAACTGTCCCAGCCGTCCCATCAGTCCCTGTCGTCCTAATAAAAAGCTCCCAAAAGAAATCAACATAAATTTTCTTCAAAAAAACTCCAATAATTGGAAATTGGAAGCCGTTATGCTATTGTCTTAATGAGTTTTTAAAATCCATCAATAAATAACACGAACACACCATGAAAACACAAAGAAGATTCACATTGATCGAATTGCTGGTCGTCATCGGTATCATCGCCGTTCTGGCCGCCATGCTCATGCCGGCCCTCGGCAAGGCCCGTGAAAAAGCCAACCAGGCATCCTGCATCAACCAAATCAAGCAGTTCTCTTTGGCCTGCTCCGTCTATCGTTCGGATTATCGCGACCGCTTCCCCTATTGGCTCTCAACACTCTATCCGGACTATGTCCCCACGCAGAAGCTCTATCGCTGCCCCATGGACAAGAAGTACAACGGCGACCCCCATCCATATGACGGCGGTTCAGACGGTTCCGGCACGGCTTCCATGTTCTATGACACGCCCGGTCGCGCCAGTGTTGATGAAAGCCCCAATTTCGGTGACAGAAAGAAGAAAAACCTCCAAGGCAAAGGCATTTCCTACCTCTACCAGATGTGCAACGGCAAATCGGACGGCGTCGCCGAATCTTGGTTCGGCACCAACTCCACGGATTGCCCGACGCTTGCGGACTGCAAGGAATACCAGCTCGAAAACGGCGATTCCTTCAACAGCAAGAATCCCTATGATCCTACCCTCTTCCCGATTATCTCCTGCTTCTGGCACGTCAAGAAGAACAAAGGCGGCGGCAGCTCCGAAGACTACGCCCCTGTTCTCCAGATCGCCTATTCCGGCAACTTCTTCATGTCCAAAGTCAGATGGGAAAAAGGCCAGTGGCAGCCCTAATCCATACGGTTTTCACATGCTGACGTAATTGACACAAGCCCCCGTGCTGATCGCCCGGGGGCTTTGTTTTAGAAAATCTCTAGAATCCTAGAAAACTAGAATCCTAGCACATGTTCAACTGCACAGAAAACAACCTCCCCCTAAAGCTTTCAGATGACGACTGGCTGAAACCATACCAGCCGTTTCTCCAGAAACGCTTTGCCGCCTTCAAGAAGAAGAAGGAGGAACTGCGCGCATATCCGCCGGACTGGCATGAAATCTTCGGCCTCCATCGCCTCGCCCGCAGCTGGGTCTTCCGCGAATGGTTGCCAAACGCCACAAACGTTTGGCTGACAGGAACTTTCAATAATTGGTCCCGCAACGACGACTGCCGTCTCCAGCCAATCGGCGACGGCGTCTGGGAAGGCGTCTTCCACGGCGACATGCTCCACCATCTCGACTGCTACGGCCTGTTCGTCCAATGGAACGGCGGCGAAGGCTTCCGCCTTCCGTCCGCCGCCACGCGCGTCGTCCGCCATCAAAGCGGCCTGAGCCAATACGGCGTCGCCTTCAACGCGCAGGTATGGGATCCGCCCGCGCCATACGTCTGGAAAAACACCTCCCCCAACGCCGTTTCGCCGCTCATCTACGAAACGCATGTCGGCATGGCGCAGGAAAAGGACGCCATCGGCACGTTCCGTGAATTCAAGGAGTTGACGTTGCCGCGCATCGCGGACGCAGGCTACAACACCGTCCAGCTGATGGCCGTCCAGGAGCATCCGTTCTACGGCTCCTTCGGCTACCATGTCTCGAATTTCTTCTCCGTCTGCGACCTTTTCGGCACGCCGGACGAACTGAAGGAACTCATCGACGCCGCGCATGGCCTCGGCCTGCGTGTCATCATGGATTTTGTCCAGTCGCATTCCGTCAAAAACGAAATCGAAGGCCTTGGCTATCAAGACGGTACGCCATACCTCTATTTCCACGACGGCGCCCGCGGATGGCATCCCGCATGGGACTCCCGCTGCTTCGACTACGCCAAGCCGCAGGTCTGCCGCTTCCTCCTCTCGCAATGCCGTTTCTGGCTGGAGGAATATCATCTGGACGGTTTCCGCTTCGACGGCATCACCTCCATGCTCTACCGCGACCACGGCCTCTACCATGTCTTCACAGGCTACGACGATTATTTTTCAGACAACGTCGATGGCGACGCCGTGACCTATCTTGCTCTCGCCAATGATCTTATCCATGCTCTCAAGCCAGAGGCATGGACATTCGCGGAAGACGTCTCCGGCATGCCCGGCCTTGCCGCCACCGTCGAACAAGGCGGCTGCGGCTTCGATTTCCGCTTCGCCATGGGCGTGCCCGATCTATGGTTCAAGTTATGCGACACGCTGGATGAATACTGGAACATGGATCATCTATGGTATGAGCTCAACAACCGCCGGCAGGACGAAAAATCCATCGCCTACGTCGAATGCCACGACCAGGCCATGGTCGGCGGCCAGACGCTCATCTTCAAGCTCATCGGGGCGGACATGTACTACCAGATGCAGCTCGGTTCGCAATCGATGATGGTCGACCGCGGCATCGCCCTCCACAAAATGGCCCGCCTTCTCACCATCGCGACGGCCGGGCACGGCTATCTGAATTTCATGGGAAACGAATTCGGCCATCCGGAATGGATCGACTTCCCGCGCGACGGCAACGGATGGTCCTTCGCCCACGCCAAACGCCTTTGGTCGTTGCGGGACAATCCGGGCCTGCGCTACAAAGGATTGGCGGAATTCGACCACGCCATGCTCACGCTCATCCGCAACCATCCGGATTTCTACAAAATGAAGCCGCATCTTGTCCGCATCGACGATCAGAACAAGATCCTCTGCTTCATGCGGAACGGACTGCTTTTCTGCTTCAATTTCCATCCCGTCAAATCACAGCCCGAATTCGAACTGCAGTTTTCGGAAGCCGTCACATTCGAACCTGTCTTCGATTCCGACAGCGCGTTCTACGGCGGATTCGACCGCATCGGCTCCGACTGGACCGTCACGACGGAAACCGACGACGATTTCGAAGAGAAACGCTATTCGCTGAAGCTCTATCTACCATGCCGCACGGCGATCGTCCTGCGGCTGAAATACAATCCATAAGAAAAAAGGGAACAAACGATGATCAAACGTGCAGGAACCTACGAACTCGAAACACGCGTCAACATGAAAGGCGGCCCGGGCGCCGTCACGCTCGAAAAATACTTCAACAAAGAAGACTTCGGCGGCCCGCATGTCCGCGTCTGCTCCAAGCTGATCCTCCCGCCCGGATCCGGCATCGGCCTCCACGCCCATGAGACGGAAGACGAAGTCTACATCGTCGTCAAAGGAAAAGGCAAAGTCAACGACGCGGGAACCGTCACGGAAATCACCGTCGGCGACACCGTCCTCACGGGCAAAGGCAACTCCCACTCCGTCGAATGCGTCGGCGATGAAACGCTCGAAATCATCGCTCTCGTCGTAACGTATTAATTATCAATTATCAATTATTAATTTTCAATTATTAATTGTTAATTGAAAAAGCTGCGCACCAGGCGGCGATACGCGAATCCAGCTTGTCGCCCGCCTGGACGCGCTCCTTCAGATATTCCTCTAATTTATTTAAAGGTATAAGATTCACATCGATCTCCTCGCCGTCGTCCAGATGCTGCTTCGGAGTTTTGTTTTCCGGCAGCGTCTCGTCGACCGTCATGCGGAATATCGTCACCATTTCACCGGTCATGCCGGCCGAACTGCACGTGGGGCCGCTCTGCCATTCGACTTTTCCAACGTAGCCTGTCTCCTCCATCAATTCACGGACGGCGGCGACGGACGGCTCTTCGCCGTCGTCGATCAGTCCCGCAGGGCATTCGATGCAATACGCGTCGATCGGAACACGGTACTGTCGCAACACGATCAGACGATTGCTCGGCTTCAACACCGCCAGAATATAGACGGCGGCTTGCGCCTTCTGCCGTTGGGCCGCCTCCCATTTTCTCGCAACGCCTTTGGAATCATTGTATTCGAGCAAATCCAGACGCAGAAAGCGTCCGGCCGCCATTTCCGTCGTCTTCACAATCTTCGGTCTCATATCAAATTCCACGAGCCTTTTTATCTTTGCTTTAAGCTTTCAGCTTCAAGCCTTTAGCTCTAAAATGTTTTCACCACATTCAGTTCATCGTCCAGCAAGATGAATTCCGCCTTGTAGCCAGGCTCGATCCGCCCGATGTCATGGATTCCCAACGAAACGGCCTGGTTCAACGATGTCGTCCGGATCAAATCCTTCAGCGGCAGGCCGGTCACGGCGGCCAACCCCTTCAAGGCATCGCCGAACGATACATCCGCCGCGCCGACGGTCATCATCAAACGGTCCAAGCCCTTTGTTTTGAACATGAAGCGAATCAAAGGAGCGTTCTCCTCCGCCTTGTCCGCCGCGAATTCGAGACTGTATCCGTCTTCGCCAAGCCCCGCGAGAACGGCTGGCAGACCGGCCGATTCAAAACCGCCGATGTCGCGAACACCGTTCTGCAACGCCTCCTCCAGAATCTCATAGTCCGAGCAACATCCGCCGCAGCATGGCACAATTCCTTCTTTCCGAAGTTTTTGCGAAAAATCCATCGCACCGGGAAGCTCCACGTCGAACGTCACTTTGCGGATCACGCAAATCTGCTGCAACGCCTTCACTTCCAGAAAATCCGTATTCTTGTACGGCCCGGCCAGATGGACGCCGAACACATGCGTGGCGTAGCATTTGGCCTTTTCCATCGCGGCGGCCGTCTCCTTGCATAATTGCGCAACCGCGTCGTAGTCCGGCTCCTCAATGGCAACCAGACAATTCATGACACCTGCTTTCTTCATCTGAATCAACGACTTCGGAAGATCCTTCCCTTTCGGGAGACACGCATGGATGTCGAAGAAGCCTGGTGCCAGACAATGTCCGTCGCAATCGATCGCCTCGTCGAACGGCGGCAACGCCATGCTCGGCGGATATACCTGCACGACAACACCTTCCTCTACCAACACGGACGCATTGGGCAGATCGACACCGGGCGACAGGATACGGGCGTTTGTGTAAAGTGTTTTCATAGGGTCACCATCATGGCTAATTGCTACGCAGATCCAGAAGGCGCTTCATCAGTGACGCATGGTCGAAACTCGTTCCCGCCACGCCGAAGCTGTCATGGAGCTCGCAGTAGAGCTTGTACAATTCATCGTAAATCACTTTCGCGGAAGGAACAGGGCGATAGACTCTGTCCTTGAACGCGCAAATTCCGGCCTGCGCGGAAGGCACGTCTGGATAGACGCCCGCCGCCAGCATGCCCATCATCGCCGCGCCCAACGCGCAGGTCTGATTCGACGCAGAAACCAGCATCGGCCTGCCCAGAACATCCGCGTAGATCTGCATGAACAGCGGATTCTTGTCCGCGATGCCGCCGCAGGCGATGACTTCGCCGACTTCCACGCCATATTCCTCCAGCCTGTCCAGAATGCGCCGCGCCCCGAAGGCCGTCGCCTCCAGCAGGCAGCGGTAGATTTCCGCCTGCGTCGTCTGCAGCGTCAGCCCCATGATGAGCCCCGTCAACCGCGCGTCCGTCAGAATGCAGCGGTTGCCGTTCTCCCAATCCAACGCCAGAAGGCCGCTCTGGGCAGGCTTCAACGCCGCCGCTTCCTCCGTCAGTTTCCCAAACAGCGACGCATCGCCGCCACAGACCTTTCCGACAAACCAGTTGAAGATGTCGCCGACGGCCGTCTGGCCCGCCTCGATTCCCTTCACGCCCGGCATGATGGAGCCTTCAACGATTCCGCAAACGCCTGGAATATCAGGCACTTCCACTTCTGGCTTCGATGCCATGACGTCACAGACGGACGTGCCGATGATCTTCACCATCCGCCCGTTTCCGACGCCCGCGCCAACCGCGCCCAAATGCGCGTCCAACGAACCGACGGCGACCGGAATGCCGCTTGGCAGCCCAAGCTTGGCGGCCCATTCCGCGCACAGGCGGCCCGCCATGTTGTCAGCCGTATAGGCCTTCTGCGGCATGCGTTTGCGAATTTCGCCAAGCTCGGGCGCCAATGCGCTCATGAACTCGACATCCGGAAAACCGCCCCATTCGTCGTTGTACATCGCCTTGTGGCCCGCCGCGCAGATGTTCACCTTCAGATCCGCGACGGAATTGATGCCGCACAGCAACGCGGGAATGTAGTCCGCCATCTCAAGCCAGATATAGGACGCCTTGAAAACCTCCGGATCGACATTCAGGCAGTGAAGCATTTTCGAAAACAGCCATTCGGACGAATATGTCCCGCCGCATTTCTTCAGATACTGCGGACGCATCTCCTTCGCTTTTTTCGTGATGAAATCCGCCTCCGCGGCCGATGAATGGTCTTTCCACATCCACGCCTTCGCGTTCAGATTCTCCGCGAAACGCTCCTGGAAAGCCAGCGGCTGGAGCTTTTCATCCACAGGCAGCGGCGTCGAACCAGTGAAATCGACGCCGATGCCGGCGATCTTCTCAACGGCGAAAGCGGAAGTCGATTCCACCGCGGCCGTCACGGCGGCTGGAACAACCGCTGCCAGTCCGTCAATGAAATCGACCGGGCATTGGCGCGCGATGTGCGGATTGTTCTGCGACAGATACACGCCCGCCTCGCCGCCACGGTAGTTCCAGACGGAAACGCCGGCCTCATGGCCGTCAAAACAATCCACAATCAGACAACGCACCGAGTTGCTTCCGTAGTCAATGCCGATGGCGTAACGCTCGCCTGCCTGCATGCCTTTACTCCTTAATAATAGAAGCTCTAGATTTTCTAGAAGCTCTAGATTTTCTAGAAGCTCTAGATTTTCTAGAAGCTCTAGAATATTTTATTTCTCTTATTCACAACGTATTTGCTTTAAGCTTTAAGCTTTAAGCTTTTAGCTATCAAGCCTGGCTCTTCGCGAAATCGACAACGGTCTTCACGGTCGATTTCTTCACAAACGTCGATTCCTTGATCAGTTTCTTCAGATGGGCTTCGAACTTCTTCTCGTCCAACGGCAGTTCGACGCGCTTGCCGGTCATCATCGAATACAGCATCGCGTTCGCCATTTCAACGGAATTCAGACCTTCCTCCGCAGGGGCGATCAGCTTCGCGCCGTCCAGAATCGCCGCCACGAAATTCTTCTTGATGCCGATGTGCTGCTCGCCGTTGCCGCCGCCGATCGGAATATCGACATTCCAGACAGGCGGCACGCCGAACGAACTCTTCGTCGTCTTCGAATATTCGTCCGCGGGAATCTCGTTGCGGGTGAACGTGAGACGGCCGCCTTCGCAGACCAGTTTGCCGCGCGTTCCGACGATTTCCAGACGGTTCGTTCCGGGGGCTTCGCCGGTCGTCGTCACGAACACGCCAGTCGCGCCGTTCGGATATTCGTACAGAGCCGTGATTTCATCTTCGACTTCGATGTCATGGTATTTGCCGATGCCGCCGATGGCGGTGACGGCGGAGGGCATGCCGCACAGCCACTGGAACAGGTCCAGATTGTGGGGGCACTGGTTCAGCAGGACGCCGCCGCCTTCGCCGGCCCATGTGGCGCGCCAACCGCCGGAGCGGTAGTAGGCCTCGCTGCGGAACCAAGCCGTGATGATCCAGTTGGTCCGCTGGATCTTGCCCAGCTCGCCCTGCTCGATCAGCTGCTTGATTTTAATGTAATGCGGATCCGTCCGCTGGTTGAACATCGCGGCGAAGACCAGTTCGGGATGCGCCTTGTGGGCGGCGATCAGCCGCAGGGCGTCCGCCTTGTGGACGGAAATCGGCTTCTCCGTCAGGACATGCAGGCCGTTGTTCAAGGCGTCGATGCCGATGGTCGTATGGAAATAGTGCGGCGTCGCGATCAGGACGGCGTCGACAAGACCGCTGCGGATCATCTTCGCGCTGTCCGTGAATCCTTTCACGTCGGGATACTTCTTCAGCTTCGCGGCGTCGATGTCGCAGACCGCCGCCAGTTCGCAACGCGGAACCTGCCCGGCCTTCAGATGCTGGATATGCCCTGACCCCATGTTGCCCAGACCGATGATGCCTAAACGTACTTTGTCCATGTTTGCTCCTTGATGAATGTTCTTCCTACTGTCTTTTGCAGATATGATTTCAATGAAAATTTAACATCCGACACGCCTTTTTCAATCCGTCTCCGGCGCTATTGCTCTTCAGCCGCCGTATCCCGCGGCAGATACGGCATCACGAAGCGGAAACCAACGTCCGACGGCGCCACGGCCGTGTCGTCCGCGCGCTCAAGCGGCAGATAACGGCTTGGCGTCGAGCTGGACGCCCCTTTGATCTGCGGAAACACGCCGCCGCTTTCAGGGAAGTCCGAGCTTGTCCATTCCCGCACGTTGCCAGCCATGTCGTACACGCCGTAGGGCGAGACGTCCATCGGGAACGATTCGGGCTTCGCCCACAGCCCGAACTCCTTGCGGGCCGCCTTGTTCTCATACGTGAACGCGTATTCTTTCACGAAGACATTGCCCCACGGATACAGGCGGCTGTCCGTGCCGCGAGCCGCCTTCTCCCATTCCTCCGCGGTCGGCAGACGGCATGGGCGGCCACGGCGTTCGCCGTACCATGCGCAGTAGGCCTGCGCCGCTTCGCGCGGGATTCCCACGACCGGCTTGTCCAGATCGATCTCCGGAATGGGCCTCCCGTTGCGGTTCCACGCGTTCTTCGGCAGGTTGCTCCCGCGGGACAGCAGCACACGGCTCATGTATGCGTTCAGAAGCTTCGTATCCTGCAACGTCAGCCAGAAGGCGATGTACTCGCGGTTCGTCACTTCATGCCGCGAAATGTAGAACGGCTTCACATCCGCCACGTATTCACGCTTGTAGGGCGATTGCGCCCCGCCGACCACGCAAGTCCCGCCCGGAATATAGACCATCCCTTCGGGGACTTCCCGCGGAATGTCGATCATCAGCTGCTTGCTTTCGCCATGCTTCAGCGTCACGGGGAAGGACAGGTCAGGCGCGCCGTCCAGACGCAGCGTCACGATGTACGTGCCTTTTCCCAAGGAGAAATTGTACACGGGGGTATAGAGCAAGTCGTCATGGACGGGCGCCCCTGAAACCATCACGCCTTCCTCCGTCAGCTCCGTGGAACTGATCATCACGTCCGCTCCGGGCGGATCGCTCTCCACCTGCAGATGGCAGACGCCCAGCAGCGCCGTCTCCATGTCCCGTATCAACGTGCGCATCTTGTAGCTGTAGGCTTCCAGATCGCCGCCCATCGCCGCCGACATGATGGTCCGTATCTTCCTCATTTCCTTAATTTTGCCATGTTTGAGACAGAATTCGATCTGCGCCGTCATGATCCGTTCGCGCCATGCCTGGATGACGGACTGCGCGCCATGGTGGAGCCCCGCGACGGAACTCAGCAGCAGGTTCGCCTCGTTGAAATGGCTTTCGATTTCATCCCGCAGTTCATCGTATCGCTCCGGAGTCAGTTTTTCCTCCGTTTTGCCGTCCACCACAGCTTCCAACGGCATGGCGGATTCCTTCTCTAGTTGCTTGTCTAGCTTGTCCAGCTTGTACTCCGCCGTGGCGACACTTACCTGCACTTGCCGCATGGTCCGCTTGAAATACAGCGAATCCAGAAACGACGACACCATCAAGTACATGAAAATGGCGACGACACAGCTCAGGATCACACTCGTCTTGATGGGATTGCGTTTGCTAAATTTCATGACCCGCACATACAACGGCGCCTTGTAGGACGAGACAGGCAGCCCCTCCTGGTGGGCCATCAGATCCTTGATCAGCTCACCGACCGCCTGGTAGCGCTTCTCCTTGTCCACCGCCATCGCCTTCAGGCAAATCGCCTCCAATTCGGGGGATATCGAATATTTGCGCTCCGTCTGCCGCGGACGCTGGTAGAGGCCGCGGGCCACGGCGCTGAATATTTCCTCCTCATCGACCAGCTCCGCGAAGGGGTTCCTAAACGTCAGCAGTTCATAAAGAATGATGCCCAGGGCGTAGATATCCGAACGCGTATCGATGTCCTCCACGTCGCCGTTCACCTGCTCGGGGGACATGAAACGCGGCGTGCCGTTCAACTGGCCGTTCTGCGTCAGATTGTTGTTCGTCAGCGAAACGCTGCCGCCCGACGACGACACGCCTGAATCCACACGGGGGACGGCCGGCTTGCGCCGCCCGGGCACGTGCGTGCTGCTTGACGTGTCCATTTTCTTCACGAGCCCCCAGTCGATGATCGTCACTTCGCCGTAATTCCCCACCAGGATGTTCTCCGGCTTCAAGTCGCGGTGGATGATCCCTTTACTATGGGCGTAGTTGATCCCCTGGCAGATCTTCAGGAAAATCGACATGAGGACGCTTCCCGTATAGACCCGCGTATAGGCCGGATTCCTCTGCGACAGCTGGTTCACGATATGCCGCAAAGAATCGCCCCGCAACCGCTTCATCGTGAAATACACGCCGCGCGACGGACTGACGCCGATCGAGTGGATAGGCACGATGTTCGGGTGCTCCAACTGCGCCGCCGCCTTCGCCTCGCGGACAAGCCGCTCGATCTGGTCGATGCTGTATTGATGCTTCGGCCTCAGCGTCTTGACGGCCACCGTACGGCCCAAGGTGCCGTCCTGCGCCGTGAAAATCTCGCCCGTGCCGCCATGCGCGTACGGCTCGATGTTCTCAAGCATCGGCTCCGCCGAGACATATTGGAATCCAAGCTCGTCCAGGACGCCGTGCATGAATTCGTCGGGATTCGCCGGCGCGACCGACTGCTCCTGCTCTTCGTCATTTTCGGCGACAGGAGGCGGAAATGGTGATCCATGGCTGTCTTTCGATGTCATTGCACGCTTCTTGTTGGTATTTTTTATTTCAATTACTTGAAAATACACCGTTTAATATAATTTTAAATATATTACCTTCAAAAAAAGTGATTTTTTATCGCCTTTTTGATTTGTTTCACACATAAAACACAGGATTCATGGCAATGGAAATGAACAGAAGAGATTTTCTCCGCGGCATGGGCGCCGCCGGCGCCGGCATGATGGTTTTCAACCAGACCTCCGGTCTTTTTGCGCAAAACGCCAACCCCGCGGCGACACCCGCCAATTCCAATATCAACGTCGCGTTGATCGGCGCCGGAACGCAGGGGCGCATTCTAGCGGAATGCATCCGCAAGATCCCCAGCGTCAACTTCAAAGCCATCTGCGACATCTGGGAATACAACCGCAACTACACGGCGAAGCGCATCAAGGCCTACACGAAGAAAAGTGTCAACGCCTACATCGACTACAAGGAAATGCTTGAGAAGGAAAAGGATCTGGACGCCGTCGTCATCGCGACGCCGGACTGCTACCACGCGGAGCATACCATCGCCTGCCTCAAGGCCGGCAAGCATGTCTACTGCGAAAAGGAGATGTCCCACAAGCTGGAGCTCGCGGCGGAAATGGTCAAGACCGCCAACGAGACCGGCAAGCTGCTCCAGATCGGCCATCAGCGCCGTTCCAATCCCGTCTACCAGTACGCCTACAAGATGATCCATGAGGACAAGATGTGCGGCCGCCTCACGGCCCTCTACGGACAGTGGAACCGCACGCCCGAAGACCTCCTCGCATGGCCCGCCGGGAAGGAAGTCCCCGAAGACATCCTCAAGCAGTACGGCTACGAGAACATGGAGCAGTTCAAGAACTGGCGCTGGTTCAAGAAATACTCCGGCGGCCCCATCGCCGACCTCGGCTCCCATCAGATCGACATCTTCAGCTGGTTCCTCAACGCGGAACCCTACGCCGTCACCGCTTTCGGCGGTGCCGACTACTTCCCGAACCGCGAATGGTATGAAGATGTCACCGTCATGTACGACTACAAGACCACCTTCGACGGCAAGCCCGGCTCCGCCCGCTCCTACTACCAGGTCCTCAACACCTCCGGCTGGCAGGAATATTATGAACGCTTCGCTGGCGACCGCGGCACCATCAACCTCTCCGAAAACCCGAAGAACTGCTTCTACATCCCCGGCTCCAACGTCGAAATCCCGAAATGGATGGAAGGCATCGAGCAGATGACCCTCGGCGGCGGCGTCCAGGCCATCCCGCTCATCCCCGCCCTCAAGAACCGCGGCGACGACTACAAGGCCGTCATGGAGGACTTCGAACAGAAGCAGGGGCACCATCTCCATCTTGAAAACTTCTTCGCCGCCGTCGCAAAGAACGACAAGAAGCTCCTCAACTGCCCGGGCGAAGTCGGCTACGACACTTGCGTCACCGTCCTTTCCGTCATTCCCGCCGTCGAAAAAGGAGGCCTGAAAATCCGCTAGTCCGGCGAAATGCCAAAAAAGTGGATGATTTTTCCATGGGTTCTTGAAACTTTACGACTTTCGTATTATAATTATTATAATGCAATCGGTTTTTAAAAAGTCTTGAACCCCCAAGGAGAAAAAAGGAGAACCCCGAAACATGAAAAACAAGTGGATTAACCTCGCCGTCGCCTGCGGCATCGCCGTCACATTCGCAACCGGCTGCGCTTCCAACAAACGGCAGCAGCCTCAACCCAACACGCGTGACCTTCTCCGGAACCGCGATCTCGTGCCGCCGCCCTTCTCGTCGCCAGACGCCGTGAAAGGCTTCGCCCCCGCGCCGGCCTCCCCCGTCGCCCCCGGCATGAACGCCGAGCCGCGCCGCGCCACGGTTCCCGTCGCCCCGGGCAACGTCGCGTTGCAGGACAGCCCGCAGCCCGTCCTCCCGTCGGACACGGCGTTGTTCGTCCCCGCGGCGGACAACGGCCCCGCGCCGGCCGTCACATCGCTGTTCCAGGACAGCGGCAGCAGCCAGCCCAAGCTGGTCGCCGTCACGCCTTCCGGCAAGAGAGCCGCATCCTCTGAAATCATCAACCGCCCGGTCCGTCCGACCCCCATCAATCCGGCGGTTGTCAAGCCCGTCCCGTCCCCCAAGACCGGAACGATCATCCAGCCCGGAACCGCCGCCCATACCGCCACACCGGCCAGCCCCGCCGGCCAGCCTGGCGCCGCGCAGCGCACCGTCATCGTCAAAGCCGGTGACACGCTTTCCGGCATCGCCTACCAGTACGGCATCAGCTGGCAGTCCCTCGCCGCCGCCAACGGCCTGACCGAAACGTCCAAGATCCGCATCGGCCAGAAACTGGTCCTGCCCGCCACCGCCCTCGCCAAACCGAGAGCCCCGCAGGCCCATACGCAGAAGTCCGACTCAAAGGGCAAAACCGCTACTGGCCAGGCAGCAACAGCCAAACCCGCCGCCGCCAAGGAAGGCACGTACACCGTCAAGGCCGGCGACTCCCTCTGGACCATCGCCAAAGCCCATCACATCAAATTCAGTGACATCCAGGCCTGGAATCCGAGCGCCGCGGACAAGCCTTTGAAGATTGGTCAGTCCATCATCATCAAAGCCCCGGCCGGTGCCGCCTCCGACAAGGCCGAAGCCAAACCGGAAGCCAAGGCCGAGCCCAAGAAGGCGGATGACAAGCAGCAGCTGCCCAAAATCGTGACGCCTGTCCAGGCCGTCCCCGCAACGCCCGCCAAGAGCGGCACGGCGGACACGGTCATCGGCACCGGCATCCTCAATGTCACGCCCGCCCCCGCCCCCCAGAAGGCGGAAGACGGCGCCGCCAAGCCCAAGGCGGCAGAGGAAAACCTCTTGAACCACAGCGTTCTGGAAGGCGACACACTGGAAAAGATCGCCCTCATGTATGGCGCCAACACGCCCGCCGAGGTCGCACAGAAGGTGAACGAAATCAAGGCCAAGAATCCGACCATCCAGTCGGACAAGGACCTGAAGGTCGGCACCATCATCCGCGTCCCCTTCACGCCCGTTATCCCCTGAACCATAACGGCGCTCTTTAGATCCTGAATGCATCACGCCCGCGAAACACGCGTCTCGCGGGCGTTTTCATATCAGCGCCTCACTCCATCCGCCATACCTTATTAATAAAGACAGGAAAAAAGCATGAGATTCGAAAACAAGACCGCCATCGTCACAGGCGCCTCCCGCGGCATCGGTTTCGAAACCGCACGCCAGCTCGCCCTGCAGGGCGCCGATCTCGCCATCTGCGCGACAAAGCTGGAGACGGCGCAGGAAGCCGCCCGGAAAATCGCCGATGAAACAGGACGCGTCGTCCACCCGTTCCAGACGAATGTCGCGGACACGGCCCAGGCGACCGATTTCGTCAACCAGGCCGTCGAAAAACTCGGCAAGCTCGACCTGCTTGTCAACAACGCCGGCGTCACCCGCGACGGGCTGCTCATCAAAATGACGGAGCAGGCATGGGACGATGTCATCAGTATCAATCTCAAAGGCGTCTTCAATGTCACGAAAGCCGCCGTCGCTCACATGATGAAGGCGCGGTTCGGGCGCATCGTCAGCATCGCCTCCATCGTCGGCCTCCATGGCAATGCGGGGCAGGCCAACTACGCGGCCTCCAAAGCCGGCATCGTCGGTTTCACGAAATCACTCGCCAAAGAGCTCGCATCACGCAACATACATGCCAATGTCGTCGCGCCTGGCTATGTCGATACAGACATGACGGCCGTGCTCAAGGACGATGTCAAGCAGGCCCTCCAGAACGCCATCCCGCTCAAACGCACAGCGCGTCCCCTCGACATCGCCAACGCCGTCCTCTTCCTCCTGTCGGACGAGGCCGACTACATCACCGGGCAAGCTCTCGAAGTCGATGGCGGCCTGTCGCTCTGACGTTTCCGCGCCCGCGCAGATGGTGAACATATCACTCTTTACATCAAAAGCATTTGTCAAAATCCATTCCCTGCATTACATTACATGTTTTGCCAATTCATTGTTTTTTAGTTTATAAAACCGTTACCTGTTCAGGAGCCAACCCGTGAAAAACTGTCCCGTTGACAAAATCAGAAACTTCGTTCTCGCCGGCCATGCCGGCGCCGGTAAAACCACCCTCGCCGATCTCCTTCTCTTCAAATCCGGAGCCGTCGGCCGCAAAGGCAGCGTTGACAACGGTACTTCCGTCTCCGACTTCCGCGCCGAAGAACAGGAACGCAAGAACTCCATCTACACCGGCATCCTCCACTGCCCGTGGAAAGACGGCCACTTCTTCTTCGCCGACACGCCCGGAAACACCGATTTCTGCGGCGAGGCCATGAACGCCATCAACATGTGCGACATGATGATTCTCGTCATCGACGCCATGTCCGGCATCGGCCCCGGCACCATTCGCGCCTGGAACCAGGCCCGTGACCGCAACATGCCCCGCATGATCTTCATCAACGGCTGCGACCGCGACCAGGTCAACATCGAGGGCACGCTCGAAAACGTTACGAACAGCTACGGCAAGACCGTCTGCATCCCCTGCACCATTCCGGACGGCTCCGCCGCCACCTTCAAAGGCGTCCACTCCGTTCTCGCGGATGACGCGCCCGCCGAAGCGGAAGACTACAAATCCGCCCTCATGGACGCCATCGCCGAATCTGACGAGGCCTTGATGGAGAAGTACTTGGAAACCATGGAACTCTCCGCTGATGAAATCGCCAGCGGCTTCAAGAAGGCCGTCATCGCCGGCACGCTCGTCCCGATCTTCTTCGGTTCCGCCAACAAGGACCTCGGCGTCGCCGAACTCGCGGACGCCATCCTCACGTTCGGCCCCTCCCCGCTGGAGGACATCCCCATGAACATCGCGGAAGGCGAACTCGACCGCAAGTCCCCCAACGCCCTCGGCTATGTCTTCAAGTCCGTCAACGACTCCTTCATCGGCCAGATGAACTACATCCGCATCCTCAGCGGCACGTTCAAATCCGACTCCGAACTCACCAACGCGACGAAGAACGGCAAGGAACGCGTCGGCAACCTGCTGCAGATCCAGGGCAAGGACCAGGCCACCATCGAAGAGGCCGGCCCCGGCGAATTCGTCGCCATCGCCAAACTCAAGAACACCGGCCTCAACGACGTGCTCGCCACCGGCGACGTCTCCGTCAAGTTCGGCCCCGTCAAATATCCGCAGTCCACGACCTTCTACGCGGTTTCCGCCGTGGC
>CACYQT010000074.1 GCA_902776645.1 uncultured bacterium
TTTGTCATGTTAGTGGCTAATGATTAGTGGTTAGTTGAGAGGGCTGCGCTCCTGCGCGGCCGGTTACGGGAGGGCTGCGCTTCTGCGCGGCCGGTGGTTATTGGATGGATTCGGTGATTTTCTTCAGCTGCTGCAGATAGAAGATGGCGGTGTGGTTGAAGACGGATTTGACGAAATCCCAGTTGATGTCCGTCGTGGGAATGTGGGTGTCTTCGATGGTGTTCCATGAAACGCGGAACTCATTGGGCTTGCCGGTGGAATGGGCCCCGAGCGCGGTGGAATTCTCGCCTCCGGCGATGCGGTAGGCGTATTTCAGCATCTTGTCATTGGGATTGTAGATGGAAATGACCGGCATGGATTTGTTTTGGAGGGCGAGTTCGGCGTCCGCGTCGTCAAACGGAATGGCGGCGGCGAGCATGACGGCGTTCTGGATTTTGATGTTTTTGCGCTGAAGTTCCGCGACGGTTTTGGCGACGATGCGGCCGCCGAGCGAATGGCCGATAAGCGTCAGCCGTTGGCGGTCCTCCGGCTTCATGGCGTCGATCGCCGTCACGAGCGTGGCGACGTAGGCGTCCGCGTTGGTGACGCTTTCCGACCAGTCGCCGTTGCCGTTCCAGTTGACGATATGCGCGGTGGAGCCCGGAAACGCCTTTTTGAAGAAGTCTTCATGTTCGGGGGCGAGCTTGGTTTCGCAGCGTTTCCAGCCTGGAACATACCAGATGACGTCCGGAGCCGTCCACCGCGGGAAACTGGCGTTGAACTGCGTGGACTGGAGCTTGTGGCGGATGGTCTCGAACATGCGCTTCGCGTTGGATTCGTCCGCGGCGTAGCGGATGCGGTTGCCGTCGTCCATGATGCGGCAATAGCCTGAAACGGCGTGCTTTTCGAGCTTCCAGCCGGAATAAGGCTTCAAGTCGCTGTCCTGATTGGTCTTCCACCAGACGGCGTCTCGAATGGCGGGCGTTCCCTCCGCGCGAAGCACGTCGATGGCGGGGCGCGTCTTGAGTGCGTCCGCCTGCTGGCAGACGATTTCGAACGCCTTGTTGACGGTTGTGGACGATCCGGATTTGATGCAGCGGCTGTCCGTGGAGTTGACGATGCGCGAATGGCCGAAGATGTTGTTTTTCTGCAACTCCCATCCTTCATAAGTCTTGACGACATCCCAGAAATGGTGGCTGTTGAGGCGTTGGACGGAATGGTAGTTCTCGATGTCGATGATATCCGCCGTCAGCTGGTCGAACTGTCTGGATAGCTGCCGGCCTTCGCCCCACAGCGGCGTCTGGTTCTTGTCTTGCCGCATGTTGCCGTTGGCGTCCGTGATTTTGCAGTGGCCTGTGGCGATGTGCTGCATGAGAATCCAGTCCGGATGGAAGTCCACGAGTTCCCACCAGTTGAAGGAGTTGGTGGAGGGCTGGCGGTAGTCGCACGATACCAATGCGTTGGGATCTTCTTTCCAGACGGCGAAATCGTATGGCGGAAGCGCCCCCCAGAATTCGATCTGAAGGCACCGCAGGTAGATCATGGCGTATTGGTAGTTGAGGAAACTCTCGGAGTTCGGATCCGTGTCGATGATATTCTTGGCCTTCGGATTGAGGGCGGTGGAGAAGGAAGACTGGATGAACGTGTCCGAAAGGATGTCGGTCTTGGCGTCGCCGAGAAGCTTCTGGCCTGGATACGCCTGATGCCATGCTTTGCGGAAGTAGTTGTCTGGGTCGCTGATGCAGATGCTGGGGAGGACGGTGCACTGGAGGATGGCGGGCAGGGTGGGCTCCGTCAGCGGGATGAGCGGCTCCAGCAGGATGAACTGGCGGATTTCAAGCGGGACGTCCCGTGAACGGAGGATGCCCATGATGCGGAAGACGATGTTGGCGCCGCGGGAATGGCCGACGAGAGTCAGCGTTGCGCGCTGTTCGGGCGTCATGCGGATGATCTTCTCCGCCAACGTGATGGCGAAGTTGTCGGCGTCCGCCTGGGCTTGCTCCGGCGTGGCTTTTCGCGGCCAGTCCTGTATGTCGATGGCGGCCTCCAGAAATGTATGACGAAGGAGCGTGACGAGTTCGGGCTCGCGGTTTCGCGTGGCCAGACGGTCTAAAAAATTGGTGGGCGTTACTTGGCTGTCTTTTCCTGATAGATTGACTTGCCAGTCCGGAATGAACCAGACGGTGTGGAGGGCGGCGGAGGCCGTCATGGCGGCGAACAGGGCGAAAGCGGCGAATGTTTTGAATAATGTTTTCATTTCGTGTCCATCGAATATGGTTGAAGACAAAAGTATGACAATTCATTAATATGCCATTATTAAGGTAAGAAACAAGTGGCGGAATGGCTTGTTTTTGGTGAAAAGTCATGTAATATATGGTAGGTAAAAATGTTTCATTGTTTATAAAGGGTACGAAAGCATGGAAAATTTGACGTTGTCATTGGTTGATCTGCTTGGCTCGGAATATGTGGACGCCGTGTGCCGCGCGGCCGCGTCGTTGGGGCTGGGCGATGAAAAGTCGTTGCAGGCGTTGGGACGTGAAAAGGTGGAATTCTGGCCCGCCGACTATGCGGAAAAAGTCCGCAACTTGTTGCAGAAGAGCGGAGAACAGATTTGCGAACCGTTCACGGACAGCAACACAGGGGCGCCGACGGACGCCTTCGGTTCGAACACGCATCTGAACGCCGCGCCGTTGACGGGCATGGGGCCGTACAGGCTTCAGGAGGACGGACGGCTGGCCATCATCGGCAAGAGCGAACATTACCAGGCGTCGCTTGGACAGAACTTTCCGGGCTACCGCCTGCTGACGATTGCGCAACAGATTGGCATCACGAATGTGACGCACAACAATACGCGCGGCTTCATCACGCGGAAACTGGAACGCGAACTGATCCGCACGGCGAACGGTCTCGCGAAAGACGACGCGGACCGGCTGGCGGCTGTTTTGGCGAGCCGTGAACGCCATGTCTTGAACCGCGTCATCAATCTGGAGACAGGTAGCCTGGCCTGCGAGGCCGCTTTGAAAATGATGCTGGCCCGCTTCTACAAGCTTCAGCCGCAATTCCCTGAACCGAAATATCATGGACGCACGCCTGTGTTTTTCGTCATGGGCGATTTCCGCGGCGGGAAGGAGGCGAACTACCATGGCACGACGGTTCTGACGCAGCTGTTCCGCGGCATGTGGCATGAGCTGTACGCGGGCATGGAGGCGGCTGGCCTCCTGAAGGTCGTTCCCGTTCCAATCAATGACGCCGACGCATTTGAAAAGCTTGTGGCGCAATATGATAGCGGCAAGACGAAAGTGGCCGGATTCTTCCATGAGCTCGTGCTCATGAACTACGGCGGCATCCGTCTGACGGACGACTATGTCCATCGGACGGACGCGATCTGTGACGCGCATGACATCCCTGTCATGGACGATGAAATCCAGACGGGGCTGTGGTCGCCGCAACTGTATCTGTTCCACGAATACGGCAGCCGTCCGGACTTCGTGACCATCGGAAAAGGCTTCCCCGGAGGGCAGTATCCTGCATCGAAAGTCTTGACGACCAGTGAGTTGGATAACTTGAACCAGTTCGGGGCACTCGTGACGAACGGGCAGGAGGAGATCGCATCGTTGTCATATCTGGTGACGATGGCGTTCGCGGAGGCGAACGCGTCGCACATCGCGGAGATGAACCGCCGTTGGGAGGCGGCGCTGAAGGCGTTGGCGGAACGCCATCCGCAGCAGATCGTGAAGGCGGAAGGCCATGGCCTGATGGGCACATTGTTCTTCCGCACGGCTGAAGCCGCCGCGGCCTTCGGCCATGAGATGGGCAGCCGTTTCGCCGTCGATGTGAGCGCCCAGACGTACAAGGCGGACTGCCCGCCTGCGGCGTTGACGAAGCTGCCGCTGATCACGGATGCCGCGATGATCGACCGCATCGCCGCTCAAATGGAGCTGCTTCTTCAGAATAGCTAAAAGCTTAAAGCTAAAAGCTTAAAGCAAATACAAGCTTGAAAGCTAAAAGCAAATGCAGACGGAATGTTCGTTTTTAAGATATGGCAATATAAATATTGAAAGGAAAGAAAAATGGTAAAGATCGCGATCATGGTCCACAATTTGAAGATGGACATCTACGACGGAATGCGTTTCGCGGCGGAGCAGGGCTGCCAGGGCGTTCATCTGGCTTGCGTCAGAGGCTTCAATCCCAATGATTTGGGTGCGAACGGCCGCAAGGAGCTCGTCAAGTTCGTGAAAGGCCTCGGGCTGGAGATTTCCGCCATTTGCGCATGGGGCGGGCAGGTCGATCTTGGCAATCCGGAGAATCTGGACGCGCATATCGAAGAGGGCAAACGGCTTCTGGAATACGCGGCGGATCTGGAATGCGGCATCTGGCAGGGCCATTGCGGCATCATGCCGCATTCGAAGGACAACCCGAAGTGGGCGCGTTTCGTCGATTCCTTCGGGCGGCTGTGCGAACACGGCGAAAAGGTCGGCGCGAAACTGGCCATCGAGACCGGGCCGGAGCCGCCGGAGATTCTTCTGGATATGATCAATGAAGTCGGAAGTCCTTCATTGGCTGTTAATTATGATCCTGCCAACTTGATCCTGTGGCCCGCCCACTACCAGATGGACGAGACGGGCACGTATGATCGTGCGAAAGCCTTCGCGGAATACAAGCCTGTGGAAGGCGTGAAAGTGCTTGGAAAGCACATCATCCATACGCATGCGAAGGACGCATGGGTCAATCCGGAGACGAACAAGCGGCAGGAAGTGCCGCTGGGCAGCGGCTGGATCGACTGGCCACAGTATGTGCAGAATCTGAAAGACGTCGGCTACGACGGCTATTTCGCGATCGAACGCGAAGTCGGCGAAGACCCAGTGGGCGACATCACACGCGCGATTGAATATCTCAAAACACTGTAATCAACTCAATATAAAGGGGCTGAAGGATGAAGAGACTGTTGGGAACCGCGATACTGCTGACGGCCGTCATGGCGTTGGCGGAGCCTGTCTGCGTGAAGGAATGGGTCTTCGACAAGGCGGAAACGGTCGCCGAATGGGCGAAAGCGACGAACCACGTCGCGGACATCCGTTTTGAGGAAGGCGCGATGGTCGGGACGATCAGCGACTGGGATCCATGGCTGACGAGCCCCGATGTGCGCTTCAAGGCCACGCCATGGCAGTATGTGGAAGTCGAGATGAAATCCGATCTGGGCGGAAGCGGCCAGATTTTCTTCACGGATACGAACGACACGCAGTACAACGGTTTCTACAGCGACCGTTTTGCGTCGTTTCCCATCAAGGGCGACAATGAATGGCGCGCGATCGTCGTGAATCCGTTCTGGCAGTTCGAGACGATCCTGAAGCTCCGTCTGGATTTCGCGACGTCGCATCGTCCTGAAGACAAAGGACAAAGGACGTTTGCCGTCCGCCGCATCCGCGTGATGGATCCAGGCTATGAGAAGCTGCCGTTGACGAAACCGCAGTGGGATTTCGCGAATCGCAATTTGGGCTGGAAATCGGTCTCCGGCTTGGAGCCGACCATTTCAAGCTACGGCATCACGCCGCGCTGCAGCGAACCGCACCAACCGATCGGCATTGAGCTCAAGCCTGTCAATTTCTCCGTGGACGACAATGGCTGCTGGCTGTCCATTGAAATGGCGAGTTTCGGTGCGGAGAAGGCGACCGTCACGTGGCTTTCAACAGACTCGAAAGGTCTGCGCAGCAAGACGTTCGCCGTGCATCCGAATGGCGGAAAATATATCTACAACATCGACATGTCCGGCCAGGCCGCATGGAGCGGCAACGTTTACATGATGTCCATCACGCTGAACGGCAAGAACGCCGCGCTGATGACCGTTAGGAACGTGATGGTAAGCGACGCCCCCGCCGGCCCTGCGCAGCTGACGTCTCCTGTCTCCGGCCTGACGAACGCCCTGAACCGCGTCGGGCAGGAATGCGAGTTCATGGCGCGCGTGACGAACATTGGCGGAAAAACTGCGAAGTATGTGAAAATCAAGGCGTTCGAAGCTCCAGACGGCGTGAGTCTCGTCCTCGGGGCGGGCGGCGCCATGGAGCAGGACATCGAACCCTTCGACACCGTCGACTACTTTTTCAAAGTGAAGGCGGACAACCCTGTTTCCGGCCCGTACAAGCTGACGCTCGGCAACGACGACGGCGACAGCGTGACGATGGAAGGCGTGATGACCATCACGGCGCCGCTCGGCCTGCCGAAAGCAGACTATGTTCCTGAACCGAAGCCAGTTGACACAGGCGACTATGAAATCGGCGCGTTGTATTTCCCAGGCTGGGACAATCGCGCGAACGGCGGCTGGCAGCGTGTTTTCAACCGCTGCCCGGAGCGCAAGCCTGTGTTGGGCTGGTATGACGAAGCGGATCCGGAATGCGTCGACTGGCAGATCAAATGGCTGGTGGAGAACGGCATCCAGTATCTGCTGGTCGATTGGTACTGGTCGAAAGGGCAGATTGGTCTGGAACATTGGATCAAGGCGTTCAAGCGTGCGAGATACCGCGGCTACATGAAATGGGCCATGATGTGGGCCAACCACAACGCGCCGGGCTCCCATTCCGAAGAGGATATGATCGCCGCCACGAAGTACTGGATCGAGAACTATTTCAACATGCCGGAATACTATACGATCGACGGCAAACCCGTCGTGATGATCTGGAGCGTCTCCAACATGGACCGTGACATGAAGGACAACGGCGGGGCGACGCATCTCCTTGCGGTCGCGCAGGAGACGGCATTGGCCGCGGGGCTGCCCGGCATCCATTTCTCCGCGATGAAATGGCCGGAGGCGGACGTGAACGAGAAGATGATCCAAAATCTTAAGGACAAAGGATTTGAATCGACGTCCATCTATCATTACATGAGCCATGGCGGCTTGGCGGACGATCCGTCCCGCTTCTCCTTCGAACTGGTCGCGAAGACGAACAAAGATCTTTGGAAGAAGTGGCATGATGTCGGCATCCTCCCGTATTTCATGAATCTGTCCACCGGCTGGGACGACCGCCCGTGGAACGACCATCTGGAAATCTACGGCCGCACGCCGGAGCTGTTCCGCGCCATCTGCGAAGACGCGAAAGCCTACGCGAAAAAGACGAAGCACAAGAAGCAGATCCTTCTTTCGCCGTTGAACGAATGGGGCGAAGGCTCCTACGCGGAGCCGAACCGCGAATTCGGTTTCGGCATGTACGAAGCCGTCCGCGACACGTTCGCGAAGAAGCCGAAGGGCGGCTGGCCGCTGAACTACGGTCCGACGGACGTCGGCCTCGGCCCGTATGACATCCAGTTCCCGCAGCGCGTCCGCAACGGCGCGCCGCGTGTGAATTGGGATTTCGGCGACGGGACGCAAGGCTGGAAGGCGATGATGGGTATTTCGGACTGCAAGGCGGTCGACGGCAAGCTGGTCATCAAGACAAAGCATTGGGATCCGGCGATCACGACGTCTCTTGGCAAGCTCCGCGCCAAGAAGTTCACGCGTTTCATCGTCCGCATGAAGACCACGCCTCGCACGGACGGCAAGCAGGAGAAGGCGCAACTTTTCTGGGCGACGACCTCCAGCAAAGTCACGGAAGGCGCATCCGTCATCCGCGACGTTCCTGCCGACGGCCAGTTCCATGACATCGTCTTCGATTTGTCGCAGAATAAACGGTTCAACGGCTTCCTGACGGAATTCCGCTTCGATCCGACGAACCGCGAAAACATTGAAATTGAAATTGATTCCATGAAACTGGAATAATATCTTGTGAGGGCATGCTCCTGCGTGACCGAACGCGCAGGATGCATCCTGCATAGATGGCCTATGATCTTATAAATCATGCAGTTCTCATCACTGTCGCTTTTGTCCCTTATGTCCCTTTAGTCTCTTTTTAATATAGGTTTTCCACCATGAATTACGCACGAGATTGCATTGCGAAAATAGACGGATATGTGCCGGGCGAGCAGCCGCAAGGCCGCACGTACGTCAAATTGAACACGAACGAAAATCCGTATCCGCCGTCGCCGAAAGTCGGCGAGGCGTTGCGGAATTTCGATTGGACGCGGCTGCGCCTCTATTCGGAACCGAGCGCACTGATGATCCGTCAGGCCGCGGCGGATTGGTTCGGCCTGAAGCCGGAAAACATCATCTGCGGCAATGGTTCGGACGATCTCCTGACCATCGCCTTGCGGACATTTGTGGATCAAGGCGGCAAACTCGCCTTCACGGAGCCGAGCTATTCGCTGTATCCTGTTCTGGCGGACATACAAGGGGCCAACCACGCTCCCGTGACGCTGACGGACGATTTTCAACTGCCCGATGACGCCGTCGAGCAGGCTGGCGACGCCACGCTGTTCATTCTCGCCAATCCGAACGCCCCGACGGGCACGCTGCTGAGCAAAGAAAAGCTCTGCAAAATAGCAGAGAAGTTCCGCGGCGTTCTGTGGATCGACGAGGCGTATGTCGATTTCTCCGGCCAGACCTGCATGGACATGGTAAAGAAGTATCCGAACGTCGTCGTCTCCCGTACGATGTCGAAGAGTTTCTCATTGGCTGGCTTGCGACTCGGCATCGCGGCTGCGCAGGAGCTGTTGATTTTCGAGATGTTCAAGGTGAAGGATTCCTACAACGTCGATATGATTACGCAGTATCTCGCGACGGCTGCGTTGCGGGATGTGGAATACATGCAGGCGAACGCGAAACGCATCATCACGACGCGTGAGAAGACGGCCGCCGCCTTGCGCAAGCTCGGCTGCGTCGTCGAACCCAGCGCCACGAATTTCCTCTTCGTGAAGCCGCCAAAAGATGCGGAGACGGTGTTCAAGCAGTTGAAAGATAATGGCTTCCTCGTGCGGTATTTCAAACTGCCACGTGTTTCCGAATACATCCGCATCACGATGGGCACGGAGGAGGACATGGACGCCTTTGTGAAGACTTTCGCCGAGTTGTTGTGAAAGCGTTTCGCCGTCGGAAATCCCGTCCCTTTCGTCCCTTATGTCCCTTTTATCGCTGAAAAAAGAAAATGGCAATTCCAGATGATGACAGACTTCCCAAGCCGCGTGGCGGTGTCGCGCGGATTTTCCGTGCGTTTTTCTATTCGATGGCGGGGATAAAGAGCGCGTTGCAGCACGAGGCGGCCTTCCGGCAGGATATGATGATGGGTATCCTGCTGGTGCCGTTGTCGTTGTGGCTTCCGCTGGACACGACGATGAAAGTCCTGCTGAATGTGATTTGGCTGCTTTTGCTGACGACGGAGCTTTTGAATTCCGCCATCGAGGCGATTGTCGATATGACGAGCCCCGGCTACCATGAGCTTGCGAAACGCGCGAAGGACATGGGCAGCGCCGCCGTCTTCATGATGCTGACGTCATTGACCATCGCTTGGGTGGTCGCTCTCTGGCCGATTGTGGTTAAGTGATTGAAATATCAATTGATTATTTGACATATCCCAAGCAAGACGTATAGTAATAAAAAATGAATACGTGTTATCGGAGGGATGAAACATGACCATGTCAAAATTGACGCTGACGGCTCCAAAGAAAATTATCGCCATGGCGGAGGAACAGGCAAGACGCGAAAACACAAGCATTTCCGCAATGTTTGTCAATTTCATCAAATCGAAGAACCGTATTTGGGCGGAACAACGCGCACACCGTGAAATCGCCCCTATCACAAAATCGCTGACTGGTATTGTAAAATTACCGGAAGATTTTGATGAAAGGGATTTTATGACAGACATCCTTTCAGAAAAACACGGATTGCGCAAATGAAACTTTTGGGGATATAAAAGTTATCATTGATGTCATTGTGGCCAGAGAACCATTTGTCGCGAATTCGCAAACCATTTTGAGCATTTGCGAAAACGGACTTCGAAGACGCCGTCCAATATTATTCCGCAGTCTATTGCGGTGCAGATTACATCATTACCCGCAATGTCAAGCATTTCCCGCAGACAGGCATTCCCGTGCTCACGCCTACAGATTTTCTTGCGCTTGAAAAATAGGGCACGGATTTTGGAAATCGTGAAAGCAGGGATATCTCCGTCATATCAGCCGATGGCGGGACGCTGTCGCTACTACTGCGTCAGCTTGCCGAAAATATAGCCGAGGGCGAGGGCGACAAGGCAGACGAGCAGAAGGAAGAAAAGCGAACTGAAGAGAACGCGATGGGATTTTTTCGGCGTGGCGGGAGGTAGGGCGGATTTCCGTTTGGAAATCCGCCGTTTGTGTTCGGCGATTTGCGCACTGGACGTCGTCGGAACACGTTTGGGGCCAAGGTGTTCGAGACCGTCGATGACGTCCGTCCAATTTTGGATCCGCTTGTCTGGATCCTTTTCGAGCAGTTGGGAGACGAGTTCGGAAAACATCGGTGGGACGTCCGGATTCCGTTGTGAAAGCGGCTCCAACGGTTCATGCAACTGCTTGTCCATGACCTCTTTGGCGAGATCGCCTGGGAAGGGGGGGGTGCCCGCGAGAGCGTGGTAGAGCGTTGCGCCGAAGGCGTAGATGTCCGCCCGGCAGTCGTCCTTTTCGCGTTTTCCAAGAATCAGTTCGGGGGCGGCGTAGAGCGGCGTGAGAATCAACTGATGCCCTTCAAAATCATGGTCTTCCACCTTTGCAAGACCGAAATCGGCGAGCTTGGCCTGATTGTGGCTGTTGATGAGAATGTTCTCCGGCTTGATGTCGCCATGGGTGAAAGTATGCGTCTGGAAGCCGTAGTTGAGGGCGTCCGCGATCTGCAGGCCCCATGTGCGGATGGCCGATGGCGGAAGCGCTCCGTTCCGCTGGATTTTCAGCATCAGCGATTCGCCGTCGACATATTCCATGCAGAAGAAATAGATGTTTCCGGGAGCGACGCCCGCGTCGAACGCCTGGATGATGTTCTGATGGGAGAGGGTGGCGGCGGCCCGCGCTTCGTTGATGAAGCGCGAAACGTATTCGGCGTTTTGCGACAGTTCCGTGGAGAGGACTTTCAGGGCGACGTTCCGCCCGAGATCCAGCTGTTTGGCAAGATACACGACGGCCGTGGAGCCATGGCCGATCTCACGGATGATCTGATATCCGTTGACCAAGGTTCCCGGTGCGAGGATGGCGTTGTCCTGTTGGTTGGTTTCCACGTAGTTAGAGTATGTCATTATCCGCCAGCCGCGCTCACGTTCGTTCGCTTGCAAGCGGCTACGACTGTATCGCCCTTGCGGGCAGTGTTATCCGCCAGCTGCGCTCACGTTCGTTCGCTTGCAAGCGGTTACGAATGTATTGCCCTTTCGGGCAGTGTGGTTGTCATACAATCTATGGATGTTAATTCTGAGGTAGAGCGATCCGCGCGGAGAGGACGTTGCAGCCGATGGCTTCCAATTCCATGCGGAGGCGTTCGAACATCGTTTCGTCTTCGTAGGTACCGATGATGGCGCCGCCGCTTCCCGCGAATTTGGCGGAGGCTCCGGCCTTGCGGGCCGTGAAGACCATCTGCGCATTCTCCTCCGCGACTTTGAGGACGCGGCAGCGGAGGTCGAAATTCATGTTGATGAGTTCCGCGAGCTTTTCATGCTGGCCGGCGATAATGGCGTCACGTCCAAGCCGCGCGTATTCCGCGAATTCGCTCATGGCCTGGACGAGATCGCGTTTCTTTTCGTCGTAGAGGACGCGGAGCTTGTAGTGGTAGATGCCGGAGAATTCCGCGCGGTCGGGAGCATACGCGATGTAGAGCTTCGGCAGGCGGTCCGGCGAGAGGCGTTCGTAGATGCCGTGGTCATTCGCCTTGAAATAGTCTTCGGAGAAATCCATGTACATGAGGCCGTCGTAGATCTGGATGACGCGGTCCTGCATGCCGCATTGGATGCCGAGATCCTGTTCGGCCTGCCAGCAGAGCGTGGGCCACAGTTCGAAGGGGATCTTGTCGGCCACTTCATAGAATTTCACGAGCGCCTTGAAGGTGGCGGTGCAGATGGCGCTGGAGCCGCCCATGCCGACGAGCTGCGGGACTTTCGACGAATAGCGGATGGTGAAATTCCTGCGCGGCAGGTCGATGTCATGCTTGACGCAGTATTTGTAGAACTGGCGGATCGTGGCTTTGACAAGGCGGACGCCGCCGTAGTAGCCGAAGCGTTCGATTTCCTTCACCATGGCGCTCAGGCCGGAGAATTCGCTGTTGTCTTCTCGATTGTGTTCGATACGGATTTCCGGACTTTCATAAATGGTGACGGTGCAGGGGAAGTCCGAAAGGGCGAGGGCGATGGTCTTGCCGTAGTAGCCGTCCGACGGGTTGCCGAGAAGGCCTGCGCGGCCGTATGTCTTGACGCTGAAAAGCATGTGTGCGCTCCTTTTATGGTAAGATTAAAAACGTGATGCAAAATCATATAAAATAATGGTCTTGCCGATAAATGCCATTCATGAGGAGCGATCGGCGGCGTGGAAATCATCAAAAATGCATCATGGCGCCGTCGCCGTTTGCAAAGTGGAGGAAAACAACTACGTTAATGTTGGAGCGCATGGAGCGTTTGTTGGCCGCAACAAAATCTATGTGATGAGAACCACTAATGGACACGACTGGACACGAATGCCTCGCCGCCGGGCCGACGATTTCAAGAAGATTTTGTTTGTTCATAATGGAATCTGCATGCTGAATAGTCAACGGCTCCGGCGGCTCGGCGGTTGTCATTGCTTCGCTTGGAGATTTCTTTACGAAAAACAAGAAAAAACAATAAACCTATGAAACCAACCGACATCACACGCAAGACCATAGAAGACGTCGTGAACCATCTGTACGAAGCGACTGGCGCGTCCACGTTCTTCGAGCCGCCGACCGTGAAAATCGCGTCCGCGGACGACCACTGGTTCACGGAGTTCAAGACCGTGATCGATCCGTCGCATTGGACGCCGCAGGAGGCGCTGAACTTGCTGTATCCGGACGCGACGGCGAAAACCGTCATTTCAATCTGCTGTCCGAATTCACAGGCGGCGCGCGAAGGGAACCGGAAGGAGACGGAACGGCCATGCGAACTGTGGGCGCGCATCCGCTCGTTCGGTGATTTGGCGTTGCAGAACATGCGCAACCAGTTGGCGCGGTGGCTTCAGGAACATGGCGTTCCATCCGTCGCGCCGTTCCAGCAGGACGACTACAAGCTGGCGGTGAAGAATCTGCGGTCGCGCTGGTCCGAACGGCATGTGGCCTTCGTGGCGGGCATGGGCACGTTCGGCCTGTCCGGCGGACTGATTACGGAACATGGTATTGCGCATCGACTTGCAAGCGTCGTGACATCGCTGGAACTGCCGGCGGATGTGCGGCCTTACGGCGACGACTTTACGGCGTGGTGCACCAAATGCGGGGCGTGCCGCCGCCGTTGTCCGGCCGGATCCATCGGCAACACGCTTGCCGAACGTGACAAGACGAAATGCAAGGACTACCAGGCGAAGAACATAGCGTCCACCCGTTCCGATACATACGGTTGGATGGATTTTGCAATCGGTTGCGGCCTCTGCCAGACCGCCGTGCCGTGCGAATACAAGAGGCCGTGAGGCAAAAGGAGCTATTCGGGAACCACGAAAGACACGAAAATCACGAACAATCAATATCTTAAGAAACCACAGAATACACAGATTACACAGAAATTGCCTCGCAGACGTCGGCCATTGTTCTGAAGAGTTTGTTGTCAATATGTGATTTTGATCAAGGAGAAATCGGAAAGGCCTCCGTCTGCTCGGCGGTTGTGAAAGCGCTTCGCGCACGGAAAAAACTGCTTGAAAAATTTTTATCAAAGAATAAGAAGACAAACAATAAAATATCTTTCATAATAGGAAAAAATGATGAGCAAACGAATTTTAGTGTTGTTGATATTGGTCGCATGCATGCATGGCGCGGTCGCCGCCATGTTCGAAGGGCGTGTGTTTCTGGACACGAACCGCAATGGCGAATATGACGTAGGCGAGGCAGGAATGGCCGACATCGTTGTCAGTGACAGCGACAACGTCGTCAAGACAGATGCGAATGGATGGTTCAAACTGGAAAGCCGCGCGAAGAAGCCGTTGCTGTGGATCATGCGTCCAAGCCAGCATGAGCCGACGACTCCCTTCTGGATGCATGGCCGCGAAGGCGTTGTCCATGAATTCGGTCTTGCGCCGCAGCCGCAGAAGAAAGATTTCATGTTCTACCATATAACAGATACGCACATCAGCAAGTCGGCGATCATGAAGGAAGTGGTCGCGCAGATCAACAGCCTGCCAGTGGATGTGGCGTTCGTCGTCCATACGGGCGACTTGGTGTTGGGCTCTGACACGAAAACCATTTTCAACGCCCTCAAGCAGTACGACAGCTATCTCATCGGCGAATACGGGCTGAAATATCCGATATTCTATGTATGTGGAAACCATGAGCTTGCGAATACGCGTCATGCCGTGCGCCATCCGGATCACGATTTTTACGAGAAAGGCATCTTCCGCCACCGCTATGGGCCGACGGTCTATTCGTTCGATTGGGCGGATGTTCATTTCATCGCGTTGGACGGCCAGCAGGTGCAACCGGAAGGCGCCTATACCTATTATAATGACGACATCCAGCTTGGATGGTTGGAAAAGGATCTTGCGTTGCTGCCTGAAGGCAAGCCGATTGTCATCTTCCAGCATGAAATTCTGTCGAAGAATTTGGACAAGTATCTGGAAGGCAAGAATGTCATCGCGGCGTTCGGCGGCCACAGCCACAGGACGTGGACGCGTTCGTTCAAAGGTTTCACGAACTATATCGTGGCGGCCGTCTGCGGCGGCTGGTGGGGCATGCAGAACCGAGACGGTCATCCGCAAGGCTTCCAATTGACGTCCATAAAGGACAACAAACTGGAGAATTTCGTCTTCCTCAACCGCAAGGGGCACAACGCCATTTCCAACTACTTGCCATTGGGCAACAACATCTTGAAGGGAGAACAGGAATTTGTTTTCAGTGTGCTGGACTACGGGAAGCCTGCGGAAGTCACGGCGGAACTGGACGGCAAGCCGTTCGCGTTGGAGAAGAAATCGCAGGAACGGCTGTGGTCGTTTTGGAGCGGCAAATTGGATACGGCGACGCTGTTCGACGGCGTCCATGACTTCCATCTGACGGCGAAGCAGGACGGGAAGGACAGCGACTACACCGTCCGTTATCTGACCATCAACGGCAATGACGACAAAGAGTTCAAGACGGAGCAGCAGGCGGTCATCATGACTTGCCGCGTGCCGAAATGCGGCATGGACGTGGAAGTCCGCATCAACGACACGCCTATCGGCAAGTTGCTGAAAGGCGGCGATCCTGTCGTGACATGGAAGCCTGAGACCTACAAGGCGATGAAAGGCTACGGCAAAAAGCAGGATCTGACGATGTTCGAAGTGGATCCGTCTTTGCTGAAGAAGCTGAACGCGGTGAATTTCGTCAACACGGCCACGGAGCCGCAGCAAGGCGCCGTGGATTTGGAGGTCATCCATCTGGTCTATCCCGACAAGGAAGGCAAGAATAAGGTGTTGAAGGACATCCGCTTCTACAATAACCAGACGTTCTCGGTGAAGGGCAGCAAGCCCGGCAGCAGCATCTCCATGAAGATCATGTTTGAATGACTGCTACGCGGAGCTAAAAGCTTAAAGCTGAAAGCTTAAAGCTGAATGCGTTAGGCGTATACCTGCGCGGAGCTAAAAGCTAAAAGCGGTGTGAGTTGGATAAATAATACAATAGTAGATAGGGTAAAATAATAAACTTTAGGAGTTGAAAATGGCTCATCTGGCAGTGCAGGGCGGCACGCCCGTAATGGACAAATATCCGGAGAAGATGTTTCACTGGCCGATCGTGAACGACGAAATGCGGAAGGCGATGCTCGACGTTCTGGAAGACGGCAACATGTCCGGCCTGAACATCACGAAGCAGTTCGAGACGGAATTCGCCGCATGGCAGCAGCGCAAATACGCGTTGGCGCACAACACGGGAACGAACGCGCTGAACGCCGCGATGTTCGCCGTCGGGCTCGGGCCGGGCGATGAAATGATCTGCACATCCGTCACGTATTGGGCGAGTTGCACAGGCGCGTTGACGCTCGGCGCGACGGTTGTTTTCTGCGACATCGACCCGAAGACGCTGCAGATGGATCCGGACAGCGTGGAGGCGCATATCACGCCGCGCACGAAGGCCATCATGGTCGTCCACTACATGGCGCACCCTGTGGACATGGACCGCATCATGGCGATTGCGAAGAAGCATCATCTCATTGTGATTGAAGATGTTTCGCATGCGCAGGGCGGCCATTACAAAGGGAAGCTGCTGGGCACGTTCGGCGAAGTGGCGGCGATGTCCATCATGACGGGCAAGTCCTTCGCGGTCGGCGAAGGCGGCATGTTGGTGACGGACGATTACGAAATCTACCGCCGCGCCATCCGCTTTGGCCATTACGCGCGGATCGGAGACGTCTATTCTCCCGAAGAATACAAGGAGACGTTCACGGTGCCATGGGGCGGCGTGAAGAACCGCATGCATCAGTGCAGCTCCGCCGTCGGCCGGATTCAGTTGCGGAAATACGATGCTGAAAAGGCTGAAATCGACAAGGCGATGAAGTACTTCTGGAAGAAGCTCGAAGGCGTCAACGGCATCAGCATCATCTATCCGAAGGACGAAGGCAGCGACAAGGCCGGCTGGTATGCGACACGCTTCCTGTACGAGCCTGAAGCCTTCCACGGCATCTCGAACGCGACGTTCGCGAAGGCGTTGAACGCGGAGGTCGCGGGACACGGCTTCTCCGTCGGCGGCAACTATCCGCTGCACAAATCCAGCGTGCTGCCGAAAGGCATTGACGTGAAAGCGCTTACGGGAGAACTTCCCGTTGCCGCGCAGATCAATACGAAGATTCTCGGCGAACCATGGTTCAAGCATTACGAACCGGAGATCATCGACAAATATGTCGAAGCGGTCTTGAAAGTCATCGAATACCATGAAGAACTGCTGGCGGTCAACGACACGCAGAAAGTCAGTGGCGGAATCGGTCTATCACCTTCAAGATAAAGAATATGCAGAACGTGGATGACGATGCGAAAGTAAGAAGCCTGCTGGCGGACACGAAGGCCAACGGCGGCTTGGCTCCTGTTGATTTGGACGAATTCTGGGCTCGGCAGAAGGAGGCGATGGCGGCTCCCTTCAGCCCGGACATCCGCCAATGTCCGTTCGGCGCTTCCCTTAACTGGGAGTGCGTCTTCGAGGAGCTTGGCTTGGAGCAGGACTGGTGGCGTTTCCTCTACGGCGACAAGCCGTGGGCGATTGAAGTCTCGAAACGCTACAACGATTTGTCGGAGAAGATCGTCGGTCGTCGTCTGTTGAGCGAAAAACTGCCTGATCCGCAGCGCCAATGGCCTAAAATCAAGGAACTTGGCGATATTTTCGAGGCGGAGAACAAATGGATCGGCGGCGCGTCCGGTTCATGGTGGCTGCAGCAGGCCGCGTCGACGCCGGAGGAGCTGTCGGCCCTGTTGGACCGCGTGGAAAAGCGGCTTGAGAACCTTCGCGATTTCATGCTGCCGGACAATTGGGAGTCGGAAAAGGCGCGTTTGAAGGCACTTGGCTGCAAAGTGCCGTTGTATCGCGGGCAGCGCGGGCCATGCACATTCGCATGCTCCGTATTCGGGCCGGAAAACGTGCTGATGCTCTATTACGACGATCCTGGGCTGTTGCGACGGTTTAGCGATTTGATCGCGCGGGCGATTCTCGCACGGGCGGAAGTGCTTGATGCGGAGGCGGAACCGGAGGATGTCGCCCGTGCGATGCATTGGTCATGGGCGGATGACAACTCCTGCCTGTTCAGTCCGGAGATCTACGATTTCTTCGCGATGCCTATCCATCGTGCCGTCTTCGGAAAATACGCGCCGTTGCCACAGCATTGGCGTTTCCAGCATAGCGATTCGGCGATGGGCCATCTGCTGCCGCTGTTGGCGGAAGTCGATTTGAAAGGCACGAATTTCGGGCCGACGCTGACGGTGTCCGAAATCCGCAAATACTGCCCGCATGCGGTCATCCACGGGCAGCTTGCGCCGTTCACCTACAGCCGCAACAACGAAGAAGGAATGGTTCGCGAATTCCTGCGCGATTTCGAACAGGCCCGCGAAACGCGCGGCCTCGTGTTCGCGACGGCCGGCTCCATCAACAACGGCAGCCGCCTGACGGGCATGCGGTTGCTGATGGCCGCCATCCAACGATACGGGCAGTTCTAGCGGCTCTTAAAGGAATAGCGCTTAAGGCGTAAATTGTCACATGACGCGTTTCGTCATCTTCATGGCAAAATCATGGAGGGCGTCGCGGCAGGGAGAGGCGGGCAGAGCCATTTCCAGGCAGGAGAGGGCGGTCTGCACGTAGGATTCCGCGTCGTTCTGGACGGATTCGAGCGGCTTGCCGTTCATCAGATTGCGGACGGTCGTGATATCGTCCTGCGTAATGTCCGCGCGGCCGAGAATGGAGCGCAATTTGGCGGCGTCCGTTTCTGAAAGCATGGCGAGAGCGCGGCAGGCGAGCAGGGTGCGTTTCCCTTCGCGGATGTCGGAACCAATTGGTTTTCCGAGCTTTGCCTCTTCGCCGTAGATGCCGAGAATGTCATCCTGCAACTGGAAGGCGATGCCGCAGTTGCGGGCGAACTGCCCAAGCTGCAAGGCCGTTGGACAGGCTTCAATGGGCGTGTCCATGCCAAGGGCGGCTCCCGCTTCGGCGCAATATTTCAGAAGGGCGCCAGTCTTGCCGTTGATCATTGTCATGACGGTATCTTCCGTGACGTCGTTCCATGACATGTGGCTCATTTCGACGTCCAGTTGCTCTCCCGCAAGCAGATCCTGTGTGAGGAGGCCTGTCATGTTGGAGATGAGAGACATGATAGTTTGAGGCTGGAAGTCTTTTAGTTCAAAGAGCTTCTCCGTTGCGCGGGCCTGTAGCGAGTCGCCCGCCAGAATGGCGGCGCTGACGCCGTAGTCCGCGGCGACGTTGTCTGAAAGCTTCCATGCCTCCTTTCCAAGACGGCAGCCGAGAATATGTCCCGTCGGATTGCCGCGGCGGAAGTCGTCATGGTCGATCACGTCGTCATGGATGAGCGTCCATGTATGGAATTCTTCAACGGCGAGGGCGGCGGGCAGCGCTTTTTCGACGTCTCCGCCGGCGGCCTGCGCGCACATGAGCAGCAGGCATGGGCGGAGGCGTTTGCCGCCGCCTTGCAGATAGCCGTTAATGATGGCGTACAGGTGGTGGGGCAGTTCCTTTTGGAGATAGTTCGTCTCCTGTTGAAGGGCTTCGAGGAACAGGTTGCGCAGATCGTCCATGGTTTTCATAAGGCTGTTCGATATGTTGAAAAAGGCTGATAATTCTCTTCCAACGGCGTGGACGCCGTCGTTACAACAAAGAATAATCATAATATAAAATTGAAATTCCAAAAAGAAAGATATGTTATATATATTCCATTATTTTGTTTTTTTATCCACAATCCTCTATAGGTAAGCAACCATGGCAACGAAGGAAGAACTTCTGAAAGTATTGGAACCCAACGGCCAAGCTCAGATTTTGAAGTATTGGGACGAACTCAATGAATCGCAGCGTGAGCAATTGGCGCAGCAGATTCTGGAAATCAACTGGCCGACGGTGACGAAATGGGCCGCGAACGCCCTCAAAGGCGAATCCGCGCCGATTCCGTTCGACAAACTGACGCCCGCGCCGTACCATGCGCTGATTCCGGAGACGGAAGAGGAGAAAGCCTTCCAGGCGAAGGCCTTCCAGCATGGCGTCGATCTGCTGAAGAGCGGCAAGGTGGCGGCGTTCACGGTGGCCGGCGGACAGGGCACGCGGCTTGGCTACGACGGCCCGAAAGGCACGTACAAAGTCTCCCCTGCGATGAACAAGTCGCTGTTCCAGATTTTCGCGGAGTCGTTGCTGCGCAACCAGGCGAAATACGGCTGCAAATTCACATGGTATATCATGACGAGCAAGATCAACGACGCGGCGACGCGTGCGTTTTTCGAAGAAAACGGTTATTTCGGCTTGGAGAAAGAGCAGGTCATGATGTTCAAGCAGGGGATGCTGCCCGCCTTCGGCATGGACGGCAAGGCGTTGCTGGCCGCGAAGGATTCGCTGGCGTTGTCGCCGAACGGCCATGGCGGCTCGTTTGCGGCCATCCGCGATTCCGGCGCTCTGGCGGACATGCAGAAGAAAGGCGTGACCATCCTGTCCTACTGGCAGGTTGACAACCCGTTGATCAAAGTCATGGATCCACTGTTCATCGGCTTGCACGATATGACGAAATCGGACATGAGCTCCCGCGCGCTCATCAAACGCGACTACGCGGAGAAGCTCGGCCATTTCTGCATTCTGGACGGCAAGATGATCATCGTGGAGTATTCGGACATGCCCGTGGAACTGGCGAAGCAGGAGGACAAGCCCGGCCGTCTGGCTTATCGCGCAGGCTCCCCCGCCATGCATGTCTTGTCGGTCGATTTCATCGACCGCATCACGTCCGGCGAATTGGATTTCAATCCGCACCGCGCCAACAAGAAGGTCCCGTATATCAATGAAAACGGCGAACTTGTGTCGCCTGAATCGCCGAACGCCATCAAGCTGGAATTCTTCCTGTTCGATGCATTGCCGCTGGCGAACAATCCGCTGGTGTTGGAAGCCTGCCGTGACGAGCAGTTCGCTCCTGTGAAGAACAAGGAGGGCGAAGATTCGCCCGCGACATGCCGCGCCGCCTATCTGGCCCGTGGCCGCAAATGGCTTCGCGCGGCGGGCGTCGTCCTGCCGGAAGGGATGGAAGTCGAACTTTCGACGAAATCCTTCGTGGACGAAGACGACGTGAAGGCCTTTGTGAAAGGCGGGCATCTGCCGCCGCTCAAACCGAACTGCGTCAATTACGTGGAATAGTTTTTATGACTGGAAGTTCTGGATATTCTGGATACCCACTACCCACTACTCACTAGCCACTAGCCACTAACCACTAAAACAACGCGCCCGCCGTTCTGAAATGGAGCGGCGGGCGTGCTGTTTTAGGAATTGATCAGATTGCTATCAGGCCTGTGCTGCGGCGGCTTTCTTCTTGGAAATGAAGAGATAGACGCAGACGCCCGCCACGACCAGCAGCGAGATGCCGATGACAGGGCGGTAGGCGATCCAGGCGATGGCGATCGTCACCAGCGAGCAGATGGCCGCGAGGATGAAAGCCACGAAGCTCGTGCCCTTTCCGACGATCGTGCCGAGGAACGGGATGACGTCCGCCAAGACGGACAGCGGGCGGAAGACCATGCCAAGGCCGATGTACATCAACACGAAGCCGATGACGCGGAAGAGCCACCGTTTCATCTTGTTGCTGGCGGCTTTGGCCGCGAAGAGATCTTCGGCGGTATGCGTGCCGTCGCGGAAGAGGAACTGCGTCTTGCCGTTCTTCGCCTTGTAGTCGGTGAACGTGTCGCCTTTCTGGACGGCGATGAGGCTGACGTCATGCGGTTTGGAGATGGTGAATTTGACGCGCAGATCGCCGATCTGCGTGACAGGCTGCTGGACGACGGCGTTGTTGACGGCGTTGGCGACGGCCTGGCCGGCGGCGTTTGGATCGCCGTTTCCGGCGACGGCGTTCACGGCCTGCTCGACGGCGTTCGCGGTGACGGTGGAGGGGGCGGTGTAGGGGACGACGACGTATTCGCCTTCGATGCGCGCGCCGAGGGCTTTCATCTGCGGCGGCAATTGGAAGTCCGGAGCGAGTTTGTAGGATTCACGCCCGCCGATCTTCGAGATGATTTCAGGACCGAATTTGAAGGCGCCGAAGGAGACGTTGGTGGCCATCAGTTCGTCATCCTGGAAGCGCATGATGCCGACGTTGCGGCATTTGTTCCGCGCTTCCGGATCGGCGAAGGTGTTGGAATCGATGGCGGCGTCGACCCATGCGGGCTCGTACGTGTAGGTCGTGACGGTTTCCGTGCCGCCGCCCATCTTCTTTTTCGTCTCGGAATGCTCGTGCTCGACATACTGGTAGATCTGGACTTCGCGCTCCAGGCGGATGGCGTTTTCGGAAATACCGAAGACGGAATCCGTCAGAACGTCCTGCGTCGCGGCCGGACCGGTCATGAAGACTGGCTTGCCTTCGTTCTCCGGCTTGATCTCCGGCGTGCCGACATCGATGGTGACTTTGGTCAATTCATTGAGCGCGTTGGTGTTGCGAACGGCGTCCCCTTCATTCATCCAAAGGACCGGAAAACCGATGACGAAAATAATGAGGCCGATGAAGATGCCTTTGATGGCGCCGCCGATACGGCTGAACCATGACTGGCTGCTGGTTGTCTGGAATTGCGACATGTCGTTCTCCTTTCGTTTATTGTTTGTTTTTTGATGAAAATGCAATGGTTCTCTTAATTTACTTTCCAAACATGATTCGGCAACTGCGCATAGACAAAAATAAAATATTGCGAAAAAGATTTCAAAAGACGCGGAAGACGGCTATATTTCATGAAAAGTCATGAAAAGTCATATGAAATAGGGTATACTCATGAGAATTGACAATCAATTGCCTGGAGGCAATGTGATCGTCCAGCAGATAGACGGTCACAATGCCTTGCTGAAGCGTGAGTTGCGCGATACCGCCGGAAATTGGTTCTACTGGAAGTTCCGGGCGGAGTTCGACGAGCCGGGGGACTACGCCTTCACATTTCTGGAAGGCGCGTCCATCGGCAACCGCGGCGCGGCCGTGAGCGTCGATAAAGGAAAGACATGGACGTGGGGCGGCGTCAGCGAAGCGGACAAGAAGGCGGAGACGTTCCGCCACCATGCGGCGACGGCGGGTGAAGTGTGGTTCTGCGTGTGCGTTCCGTACATGCAGTCGGACTGGGATGAGTTCATGGCGTCCATGCCGGAGGGGACGTTCCATTGCGAGGAGCTATGCCGTTCGCGGAAAGGACGTTCCGTCGAACTGCTGACATGGGGGAATGGTCCGAAAGCGATTTTGGTGACGACTCGCCACCACTGCCAGGAGTCGATGGCGACGCATTCTCTGGAAGGGATGCTGCGGGAGGTCGCGGCGAATCCTTTTAAATATAAGGAATATACGTTCTACGCCGTGCCGTTCGCCGACAAGGATGGCGTGGAGGACGGCGACCAGGGGAAGAACCGCAAGCCACACGACCATGCGCGGGACTACGGGGCGAACGCGATCTATCCGGAAGTCAAGGCGATCATGGCACTGGCGTATCGCGTCAAACCTGTGCTGCTGTTTGACATGCACTGTCCGTGGCTGCGCGGGCCGACGGATCCAGGCCGGCATCACGGCGTTTTCGACCGTTTTGGAGCAGGAATCGCCCGCGAGTTTTCCGCATCATTCGAGCGACGACATGCCGTTCGGCGTATCGTGGAACACGTCCGCGAACTACACGCAGGGCAAGACGATGGTCATGTGGGCGGCAGGCCTTCCATGGGAGCCAGCCGCGCAGTCGATCGAGATTCCGTTCGCGAATCTGCGTGATCTGACGGTTGACGCGGCGGCCGCGAAGGCGTTCGGCGCCGCGCTCGCTCGAACCATTTTGAAAGTCATTTGATTTATTAGGTATAATCCACCCAAAAACAAAGGAAAGAAGATGAGAAAGACAAGACGATTGCTGACATTCTGCTGCCTGCTGGCGGCATGTTGCGCGATGGCGCAGACGGATTTGTGGAAAGAGCAGGGCGGCGCCCCGCAGGGTGACGCAGTTCTTGAACACAAGATGGCGAATCCAGTCTATTATCAGGAGGCAGGCAAGAAGGCGCTGAAAGTCGAGCCGTTCGCCGTTTATAAAGTCACGGCGAAGGTGAAGGGCAACGTGCCCATCAACGGCACTGGAACGGCGCTCGTCAGCTATGGTTGGGATTCGTTCGGATGGCATTTCTGGCATGCTGTCAGCGTCGGCGTGGTGAATGAATGGCGCGATTTTTCGACGGAGATCTGCGTGCCCGTCGAAAGAGCGGATTTCACGCCGCTGGTGCTGTCCAACGCGAAGAATTCTGAAATGGCTATCAAGGACTTGCATATCGTGATGGTGCAGAGCGGGGCCGACCACATCAAGGCGTTGCAGGCGAAGGCGGAATTGACGCCAGTCGAAAGCCAGTTGCTTGCGCGTTACTATTTGAACAAGAAGGATTACGTCAACGCCATCAAACTGCGCGAGACGACGACGGACAAGCATGCCCGCGCGGACATCGCCTGCATTCTGGCGAAGGCCTATACGGACAAGGACGACATCCGGCGGAACACGCAGGAAATGATCCGCAACGAAGCGCTTCGGTGGCCGGACGCCAAGCTCCGCATTCCGGAACTGCTGTCCAATTTCACTTTGGAAGAACAGTACAATATCTGCCTGTGGGCCATTGTCTCCAATCCGAATGAATATGTCGTCCGCGCGATGGATTATGTCGGGACGAAGGGGCAGTCTTTGACCCTTGCTGGCAAGACGCGGCTGCTTGAGGCGAAGCGCGCCGCGTTGGGACGTGTGTCGGACAAGCAAAAGGAAAACGCTGAAGTCAAGGAGGCTGTCATGAAGCTTGAGAAGAAACTGGAAGAGGAAGAAGCGGCATTGGCCGAAAGCAAGGCCAATCTGGGCAAATGCAAAATCACCCTGGGCGGCGTGAAACTGGCCGCGGACACGATGGCCGTCGTCCTGCCGTTGGAGCCGACGCTGCCGGAGAAACATGCGGCGGAAGATTTTGTGGAGCATATTGAACAAATGACGGGCATCAGTCTGGACATCGTGAACGATGTCGCCGACGGCCGTTATCCGATTTTCATCGGCCGCAACGGCGCATTGCGCGACTATGGTTTCGACGTAGATTACGCGAAGCTCGGCCTGGAAGGCATCCACATGGAAGTGAACAAGCAGGCGACGGTGCTGGCCGGCGGCCGTCGCGGCGTCCTGTACGCCGTCTATACGTTCCTTGAGGAGAATCTCGGCTGCCGCTGGTTCACGGCGGACTGCATCGTGATCCCGAAGAAGGGAAGCTATTCGTTCAAGACCTTCAAGAAGGTCTATGTGCCGCCACTGGAAGGCCGTGCGACGGATTATCCGTGCTCCCGCCCGTTGCCGTTCAGCGTCCGCAACAAATACAACGGCACGTATATTCCCGATGTGGACGAATGGGGCGGCAACATCCACTATCGCGGCTTCGTCCATACATTTAATTCTTTGGTGCCGCCGTCCGTCTACGGCGCGAAGCATCCGGAATACTATTCGGAAATCAACGGCCGCCGCGTCGTCGATCATTCGCAGCTCTGCCTGACGAATCCGGACGTGCTGAAAATCGCGACGGAGACCGTTTTGCAATGGTGCAAGGAGTCGCCGCGCGCGGCCATCATCAGCGTGTCGCAGAACGACTGGCACAACTACTGCACATGCCCGAAGTGCAAAGCCTTGGCGGAGAAGGAAGAAAGCCAGATGGGACCGTTGCTGCACTTCGTGAACGCCATCGCCCGTGAAGTCGCCAAGCAGTATCCGGAGAAGATCATCGACACATTGGCGTATCAATATACGCGCAAGCCGCCGAAATTCGTGAAGCCGGAACCGAACGTCGCCATCCGCCTGTGCTCCATCGAATGCTGCTTCGTCCATCCGCTGGACGGCTGCGATTTCAACAAGAAATTCGTGGAGGATATCGAAGGCTGGTCGAAGATCTGCAAACGCCTGCACATCTGGGACTATGTGATCAACTACGCGCATACCATCATGCCGTTCCCGAATCTCGACGTCCTGCAGCCGAACATCCAGTTCTTCATCCGCAACGGCGTGACGGGCATCTACGAAGAGGCCAACTACTTCAGCACGGGCGGCGAACTCTCCGAACTGCGCTCCTATTTGATGGCCAAATACTTGTGGGATCCGAACGCGGACGGCAAGAAGGCCCTTTACGAGTTCACGGAAGCCTACTACGGCGCGGCCGGCGAATATATCCGCGACTATCTGAAACTGTTGCACAAGACCGTCTGCTCCAACACGAAACGCCATGTCCGCATCTACACGCATCCGCGCGACTATCTGAACGAACCCGCCATGCTGCAGAAGTCCTTCGACTTGTTCGCGAAGGCGGAGAAGGCCGTGAAGGGCGACGCAAAGCTTTCGCACCGCGTGGCCGTCGCGAAGATGCCGTTGCTCTACACGAAGATCGTGCTGGGGCAGGGCGGCTACAAACTTGAAGGAACGGCACTTGTGCCGCAGGATACAGTCAAGACGGAACTCGCGGAAGAGTTCGCGAAGACGGTCGCCGCCGAGAAGGTGACGCATTATCACGAAGGGCGCGCCGATATCGTCCAGTGGCTGGACACGCAGAAGAAAGGTCGTGAAAAGCTTGACATCGTGACGCTGAAGAACGATGTCATCAGCCTTGACATCCTGCCGAGCGCAGGCGGCCGCATCTGGCGGGCGACGGCATTGAAGGCCAAGCGGCAGCTGCTGCGCGTCGTCGAGAACGCGAACAAGGAAATCAGCCCGTGGGATGGCGGCTATGAAGAATACGCCAGCGACCAGCATCGTGGCCCGGGCTGGAGCGAAACGTACCGCGTCATCTCGAAGACGGATACGTCCATCGAGATGGAAGCCACGCTCAACAATGGACTTGTGATGTCCCGCAAGATTGAGCTGACGCCAGACAAGGCGGAATTCAAAGTCACGTCCAGCGTGAAGAATCCGAAAGGCGCGGGCAAGATCACGTTCCGTGTCCATCCGGAATTCATGGTCTCCTCCACGGCGAACGCGAAGCTGTCCATGCGTCAGCGGAACGGCCAGGCCTTTGTCAAGGCGTTGGCGAATCCGGAAGCCCCGCAGGCGGAGAAGGAACTCTGGCTGCGCGAAGAGGACAAGCCGAACGGCGAATGGACCATCATCGACGAGAAGACGGGCATCCGCATCGTGAACCGCTTCAATCCGGCGGAAGTGCAGTTCTGCTACTGCAACTGGAACGGCGCGCAGTCCCGCGTCAATCTTGAGGAGTGGCGCACGCCCGTCGATGCGAAGGCGAACGAAGCCGTGACGCTGACGAACACCTATGAAATCGTCATGCCCTAATAGCTAAAAGCTTAAAGCTGAAAGCTTAAAGCGAATACATCGCCGCCCCGCCGCAAGATTTTTTGCGGCGGGGCGGCGTTTTGTTTGAAGGGACAAAAGCGACAAAAGGGACGGAAGGCTGGTGGTGGCGCATGCGTTCCGCAGGCGTCTGGTGTGGCGGAAAACACAAAACGATCACGTCGCCAACGTTTCATCAGCAGTCATGGCGGCTGGTGGATTAATAAATTTTTAATGATTGTTTGTTTTTTTCGAAATAAAAGGCTTGTATTTTTAGAAAATGTTCTATACTATATATGTGGTAAAGAGAGACGTTTGTTCATTGGACAAACATTTGAATAACTGATTTGTTATGTTATATGTTTTAATTATAAATATTGATTTTGATAAATAACAACAAAAGGACAAAGGGGAAAGCATGAAAAAACATTCTCTCAACACGAAGTGGTCGCTGGCCTGGATATGGCTGGTCGTCCTGTGCTGCGGCGTGACCCTGGCGGCAATGCCTGACTGGTCCGTCGTCAACTATCCCCTTTACACGGGAGTGATGGCGCGAGTCAAGATCAACGGCGTGCCGATCCATTCCCAAGGGAGCTTGCTGGCCGCGTTCCATGGCGACGACGTGCGCGGCGTCGCGGCGATCCGCGGAGCCACGCAGGAAGAAGATCTCGACGGCGAATATTACTTCGATCTCATGATCGGTTCGGAGGACGCCAGCGAAAAGGGCTTTACCTTTAAATTATGGAATTCCGCCGACGACAAGATCTATGAGATCGACAAGACGTTGGATTTCGACGTCAACTATCCGGCGAAGCCTGGAATCTACGGCGGTTTCAGCGCGGGGGGCTTCGTGCCAATCGTGATGAACGCCATCCTGGACGACCCGATCAATCAGAAGTACAGCCTCAACATCCCCAACGGCACAGCCAAGGTCAACGGCGTCGTCGTGACGGAAGCCGCCCCCGGCGACATCGTCACGATCACGGCGAATCCCCCCAGCACCAACCATGCGTTGAAAGTCTGGAGCACCGACGACGTCTCCGAATTCACAGGAAGCATCCTGGGGGCCACGACCACCTTTGTCATGCCCGCGCGGCAAGTGACCGTCACCCCCAGTTTCGTCACGAAGAGCAGCATGCCGGCGGTCGCCGTGAGATCGACGACGAACACGGGCGACGACACGGCGAAGGAGCCCGAATCCCCCACGGTCGGCGCCACGAACAAGGGCAAGTTCACCTTCACCCGCACCAACGTCAATGTGTCGAAAGCCTTGACGGTGCTCTTCTCCATCCGCGGCACGGCGGAGAACGGCGCGGACTACAGCGCCATCCCGTCCAGCGTCACTTTCGCGGCCAACGCGACGAGCGTGTCGGTCGACATCACGCCGTTGTTCGACGGCGTGACGGAAGGCGACGAGACGGTCGAAGTCGTTCTGGATATTGATCCCACGGCGTCTACGCAGACCTACCGCGGCGGCGCCGTCACGGACGCGACGGTCACCATTGAAGACACGGTCGTGGATCCTGACCCCGGCCCGGATCCGGATCAGAAGTACACCCTCACGGTCACGGGCGGCAAGATCGAAAGTACGTCCACCATCGGCACGTCCACCTTCGGCAAGTTCTCCCCCGGTGAAGAGATCACCATCACGGCGACGCTCCCCTCCAACCAGGGGCTGAAGGTCTGGACGCCCAGCAAGGACGTCGAATTCATCGGCAGCAGGCTTGCGGCCACGACGACCATCAAGATGCCGGCGTACGACGTGACGGTCGCCGCCAGCTTCGTCGTGAAGAGCAGCATGCCGGCGGTCTCCGTGAGATCGACGACGAACACGGGCGACGACACGGCGAAGGAGCCTGAGTCCGCTTCGGCCCTCGCCACGGACAAAGGCAAGTTCACCTTCACCCGCACCAGCGCCAACCAGTCGAAGGCCCTGACGGTCCACTATTCCATCCGCGGCACGGCCGAGAACGGCGTGGACTACAGGACCATCGCGTCCAGCGTCACCTTCGCGGCCAACGCGACGAGCGTGTCGGTCGACATCGTGCCGCTGTTCGACGGCGCCACGGAAGGCGACGAGACGGTGGAAGTCGTTCTGGAGCCCGAGAGCGGCACGCAGACCTACCGTGGCGGCACCTACACGGACGCGACGGTCACCATTGAAGA
>CACYQT010000075.1 GCA_902776645.1 uncultured bacterium
GATGAAGAAATACTTGATGACACATGCTTGGCTGGAACGGCTTGTTCCACAATTGAAACTTTGTGATGTCACAAGAGTCGCATACCAGCAGTTGCTGAACGACTATGCGGCATGTCATGAACATCAGACCACGATGGATTTTCATCATCAGTTGAAAGGTGCGATCATGGATGCCGTGGACGAAGGACTCATTGAAAAGGATCCGACACGAAAGGCCATTATCAAAGGAAAGACTCCCGCCACTAAGAAAATCAAATACCTGAACCAGTTTGAATTGCATACGTTGCTCAGCAGTTTGAATCTGAAAGAAACGGTCAATTGGGACTGGCTTATCCTATTGATCGCCAAAACCGGTATGAGATTTTCTGAAGCTTTGGCGTTAACACCGCAAGACTTCGATTTTACCCATCAGACTCTCTCCATCAACAAGACATGGAACTACAAAGGCAATGGTGGATTTCTGCCGACTAAAAATGCTTCATCCGTCAGAAAAATCCAAATCGACTGGCAGACAGTCATCCAGTTTTCCGCACTTGTTAAAAACTTACCGCTAGACAAACCTATTTTCGTTCCAAAAGTCCGTGTTTACAATTCAACAATCAACGATATTCTTTCGAGACTTTGCCGAAAGGTACAAGTGCCAGTTATTGCTATCCATGGACTAAGGCATACTCATGCATCATTGCTACTTTTCGCAGGGGTATCCATTGCAAGTGTTGCCCGTCGTCTAGGACATGCAAGTATGACAACTACTCAGAAGACATATTTACATATTATACAGGAGCTTGAAAACAGAGATGTTGATTTGGTCATGAGATCTTTATCTGGTTTAAATTGATCATGTAACAGAACTAAACGCTGATGAAGGGATGATATCATGATCAAGAGACGGAATTTATTGTTATGGAAAGAATTTATTGGAATTTAGATAAGCCTCACCCTGCGGATGAATTGTGGCGCTCTTGCAAGCCTGTATCATGAGACATTCTTCCGCAGGTTGCGTGCCACTCCGCCTGTCTTCGTTGTAGGCTGCACTGTGGTCTTCGAGGCACTTGCCTGCGGTTACGGCATGGTTCCGCGCTCCGCGCGGTGTCGCTTCGCGACGATGTATCGCCCTTTGGGTGAAAATACCATGGGGTGTACCAAGGTTTAGGATCCTTCCATCGCTACGCGGTTCTATCGTTAATATCGTCTTCTCAGTGGGTTACGTGCGCTTTGATATCCGTGGGTTACGTGCGCTTTGCGCATTTCACCCACGGTTACGAAAAGTCGCGCCCTTTTCGGGCGCCGTTTCTGGCTGTTGCTATCCGTGGGCTGCGCACTCGAAGAGTGCTTGCCCACGGTTATGAAAAATCACGCCCTGCGGGCACCTTCAATTAACAATGTACAATGTACAATCTAAATCAATCAGCCGCTGCTTTCTCCGCCGGTTTGGCCGCTTCCGCAGGCTTCGCGGCTGGCTTGGGAGGTTCCGCCGGTTTCGGCGGTTCGGCGGGTTTCGCAAATTTGGCGACCTTGCTATAGATGGTCTTGCCGCGGTTGCCATAGGCGTCCAGCGGCGTGATCGCGAAACGGATGTTCTCTTCCAGCGGAATTTCCGTGTAGGCGAACAGGCAGGTGGCCGTCTTGTCGCGCTTTGCCAACGGCATAAAGTACTTGGGCGCGAAAATGCGGCGAGTCCAGCGACGCGGCTGAACATCGTAAATTTGCTTGCCGATGGCTTCATGGTCGCTATGGTCGTCGCCGATTTCCGCCTTGATTTCGTAGTCGAAAACCATGCCGCCGCTGACGGCCGACGGGAACGTGATGGCGACATGCGCGGGCAGCTTGCCGGCCGGATTCTCCTTGATGACAATCTGTTCGGCGGCGTTTTCCGCAAACGCGGGAAGATTCTGTCTGACCTCTTGCGCACGATGGGCCCTTGCGTAGGGCTTCTTCTCGCCGAGCGGCAGCGGCAGCGTCCAATCCGCGCCCAGCGAGTCGTCGTAGGCGAACGAACGGCGTTTGATGGTGATATGATCGTCGAAAACGGACAGCAGCATGCCATGCTGGTCATTGCTGCCGACAAACGGATGCTTGACGGCGCATGGTCCGAAATTATAGGTGTTTACGCGGCCGGACCGATGGCCGATGTAGCGCAACGACGCCGTGCCGATGGACGTGAAGCTGTCCTGCCAGATGCACGCTTCGTCGCTCAGCGGATTGTGGGAATGGCCCGTGAAGACAATCGCGTTCGGAAATTCCGTGAACGTCTTCGTGGAGGCGCCGTTGTCGTGGCCCCACACCCATGGCCCATGGCATGTGCCCTTCGGATGCGGATGCTGCGTATAGAAGAACGGCAGCTTCGGATCGATTTCCGACTTGTGCGCCGCCATGAATTCGCCGATCTTGCCATGATGCGGCCAATGGCCGCCGATGAACGTGTAGCCTTTGACGTTCTTCATCATGATTTCCTTCCACTCTTCATGGAAACAAGCATCCCATGAGGCCTTGATATCTTTCATGATGGAGGATTCGAACAACGCCTTGCGCTTCTCCGCGTCCGCCTTCGGATATTTCCAGCCTTCAAAATCGTGGTTGCCCTGGATGAAGAACTTCTCGACATGGCGGCCGTCCGCCCCCTTGTCGTTCGGGAAGACTTTGTACCAGCCGTCAGCGAAGTTCTTAAGCTGCTGCAACTGAGATGTATCCGCGATATCACCAGCCACCAGCACGACATCGACGCCCTGCGCGTCATACCATCTCAATGTCTTTTCCCATACGCTCGTGGACTTTGGATCCATATAGATATGAACATCACTGACGACGCCGATGCGCAGTTTCGGCACGGCGGCTTCCTTTTCCTCCGCGCCAAACAGCCGCAAGCCGCCGAACGACGCGACAGCCGTTCCGGCAAACAAGCCTTTCAGAAAATCTCTTCTTGTGAAATCGAACATCCGACGGTTCTCCTATCTGGTTTGTTTATATCATCTATTATACAAGCTTCAATGGATGATACTACTATACATCATCTTTTTATTTTTTCGCGCAAAAATCCCCCCCCGCGCGAAGCGCGCATGAAACCGCCGAGCCGCCGGAGCCGTTGATTTTTTCAGCATTCAGAATTCATTTGCTTCAAACAAATCCTTCAGCGGATTGTCGGCCCGGCGGCGAGGCATTTTGTGAAAATCTGTTGAATCCGTGTAATCTGTGGTTGAAATTCGTGTGAATTCGTGTCCATTCGTGGTTGATTTGTTGCAATGATGATTCATTGCAGAGAGCGGCGATCGTCACTTCGCGGCAGGCTTGGCGGGGGCGGCAGGCTTTGCGGGTTCGGCCGCTTTGGCGGGTTCCGCCGCTTTGACGGCAGGCTTCGTAAATTTGCTTACCTTACTATAAATGGTCTTGCCGCGGTTGCCGAAGGCGTCCATCGGCGTGACGGCGAAACGGATGCTCTCGCCAATCGGGATTTCCGTGTAGCCGAAGAAGCAGGTGGCTGTTTCCGGTCGTTTCGACAACGGCATGAAGTACTTAGGCGCGAAAATACGGCGCGTCCACCTGCGCGGCTGCACGTCGTAGATCGGCTTGCCGAGGGCTTCGTGTTCGCTGTGGTCGTCACCGATTTCCGCCTTGATTTCGTAGTCGAAAACCACGCCGCCGCTGACGGCCGACGGGAACGTCACCGCGATGTGCGGCCCAAGCTTGCCTTTGCCTTCCCTGAATTCCGTCACAACAATCTGCGAACCGGCGTCTTCCGCAAACGCGGGCAGTTTCCGTCTGGCCACTTGGGCGCGATGCGCTTTCGCGTACGGCTTCTTCTCGCCGAGCGGCAGCGGCAACGTCCAGTCCGGTCCAAGCGATTCGTCGTATGCGAACGAACGGCGTTTGATGTTGATATGGTCGTCGAAGACGGACACCAGCATGCCATGCTGATCGGTATTGCCGACGCCCGGGCTCTTGAGTTCGACCGGCCCCGGTTCGCCGCCGTTCGCGCGGCCGCGGCGATGGCCGATATAGCGCAGCGACGCCGTTCCGATGGACGTGAAGCTGTCCTGCCAGATGCCCGCTTCGTCGCTCAGCGGATTGTGGGAATGGCCCGTGAAGACGATGGCGTTCGGAAATTCGGTGAACGTCTTCGTCGACGCGCCGTTGTCGTGCCCCCACGCCCACGGCCCGTAGCACGTGTTCTTCGGATGCGGATGCTGCGTGTAGAAGAACGGCAGGTTCGGATCGATTTCCGACTTGTGCTTCGCCATGTATTCGCCGATCTTCGTATGATGCGGCCAGTTGGCGCCGATGAACGTATAGCCTTTGACGACTTTCTTGTAGATGCCCTGCCACTCTTCATGGAAGCATTCATCCCACGAGGCCTTGATGTCCTTCATGATGGACGACTCGAAACGCTCCTTGCGCCTCTCATCCGTGGTCGCGCCGTAGCGCCATCCGATATAGTCGTGGTTGCCCTGGATGAAGAACTTCTCGACATGGCGGCCGTCTGAGCCTTTGTCGTTCGGGAAGACCTTGTACCATGTGGCGGAGAACTTCTTCAGCTGCTCCAATTGGGCCGTATCCGCGATGTCGCCTGCAACCAGCACGACGTCAACGCCTTGCGCGTCATACCATCTCAATGTCTTCTCCCACACGTCCGTCGTGTTGGCGGTCAGTTTGATATGGACGTCGCTGACGACGCCGATGCGCAGTTTCGGAACGACGATTTTCTTCTCGTCCGCCCCGAACAGCCGCAAGCCGCCGAACGACGCGAACGCCGTGCCCGCGAACAAGCCTTTCAGAAAATTTCTTCTGGTGAAATCGAACATGTGTTTTTTTCTCCTATTTATTTAAGGTTCAACACCTTGTGATTTCAGAACTTCTTGCACGGCGGCGACATCCACATCCCGCGGCTTCACGCCGTCCTTCACGGCCTGCGCGGCCGCGACACCGATGCCCTGCCCGATGTTCGCGCAGATCGGCATGACGCGGAAATTCGAATGGGCCTTATGCGTCCCGCAGATGTCACGCCCCGCAAGCAGCAGATTGTCAACGACTTTTGGCACGCAGCAACGGTACGGGATCGTGTATTTTCCCTTGCAGTGGAAATAGCGCTGGGCGCCGTTCTTGTCCAATCCCGCGCCGTCCAGATTATGGATGTCGAAATTGAACAGAAGCTTCGTGGCGATCCAGTCCGGAAAGACCGTCGCCTCCATGATGTCTTCACCGGTGATGATGTATTCCGCCTCAAAATGGCGCGTCTCCCGCACGCCGACCATCTCCGCGGAGGCCAGCAGATAGCAATTTTCATAGCCTGGGGCGTATTCACGGAGGAAATCGATGATGAGCGGAATCTGGCGGTGCGTCTCGATTTCGGCCTTCGTCAAATCATCGGCGTTCGTGCCGTCGATGTCGATGAGATTCGTCATGTTGACGACCACATGGCCGTCCTGCGTGGAGCGATACAGCAGCGTATGGCCGGCAGGTTTCGGAAGAATCTGCTTTCCAAGGGCTTGTATCTCGCCTTTCGGGACTTGGACATAGGATTCGAAGGAGCCCGGGAAGATGGCCCGCGAATAATCGACGCCCGCGATCTTGAACATCAGCGTGACAGGCTGCATCCGTTCGTCTTCGTCACGGCCTTTGCGGAACGGGACGTTCGCCTTCGCCGCGATGTCGCCGTCGCCCGTCGCGTCGATGACGACTTTCGCCAGAACGGCCTCGCGGCCGGACTTGCTTTCGAGAATGACGCCGCGGACCGTCGTGCCGTCCATGACGACATCCGCGCAGAGCGTATGGGTGCGGATGACGACTCCCGCCTCATCCAACTTGTTGAACAGCACCAGTTTCAGCTTTTCATGGTTGATGGCGATGTAGCTTGCCTGAAAGCCGTCCTCCACGGGCCAGTGGATCTGGTGGCAGGCGTCCTGCAGTTCGTTCATGATCGGCGAAAACGTCCCGCCGGTCCAATGGGACATCATGCCGCTTGTGGCGATGCCGCCCAGGCAGGAGTTGTTTTCGACAATCATCACGCGGGCTCCGCAACGGGCGGCCGCCAACGCCGCCGCCGTTCCCGCCGGGCCGCCGCCTGCGACCAGAATATCCGTTTCGGCGATGACGGGAATGTCCCGTTCCATTTCATGTATCGTCTTCATGACTGCTGTCCAACAAGTTACGTAGATATAGCCTTTTAAAACAAGAACGGCAGTTTCCGAAGGAACTGCCGTTATCATTGCCACTTTCTGTTAGAAATCCGTCGCCGGAAGGTCGTGGCTTGCTTTGATTTCTTTGACTAATGTTCTGGCGGATACGATTCTTGTCCTTCCGCCTCTGAAGACGACTGCTTTCTGCCCTAGTTTCGCCTTGTTCTCCAAGGCCGCCGTGACGGCGGACTGCAAGGTTGACAAGGCCTGATTCATAAAACTAATCGATTCAATTTCCGTCATGTTCCAGGAAGCTCCTGATGCGATTGTATTTGTCTTGATCGTAAATGGTCAGGACATCATGATCGTATTTGAAGATGGGTTTCACCGTTGAAAGAGAACTGTCGAAGCAGAACGTCCCGTCGCACTCCGGCATGAACTCGAACAACGCACGGATACTCCGCGGATACCGTCTGACAATGGCGTCTTGCGGCACGTCATGCCCGCCCTGCTCCACGCGCAATTTCACACGGTTCTGCGAAAATTCCGCGCTCGGCAGATACAGGTAGAAGAGGAAGACCTGCCAGCCTTCCTGCCTCAGCTTCGTGACGCGAAGCATGAGCGTCTTCGCCGCCAGAGTCGTCTCAAAAGCGAAGGTCTTCCGCTCCCGAATACACGACTCTATCCTGTCAATAAACAGCCGCCCGGCCGCCATCTGCGCCGCGTTGGCGTTCAACGGCGACAGCCCTTTGGCTATTTCATCGGCATTCGCATATTCAAAAACACCGGCGATTTTCGGCAGGTAAGTCAACGCGAACGTCGTCTTGCCCGCCCCGTTCGGTCCTGCGATGACGTAAACGACAGGCTCTTCGCTTTCTTTTTCCAGATGTCCTGCTGTTTCCGTCATACCACAACACCAAATCTCTATAATTTACTTCACTTTTTACGGGATGCAAATTTTGCGTCGCGGAGAAGGCGCAGTTCATATTCGTCCAACGGCCGCCAGGCGCCCGTCGGCAAGTCTCCCAGCTGCAGGCCGCCGAACTCGATGCGGGCCAGCCGTATCACGGGGATGCCGAGGCTTGCGCACAACCGCCGGACTTCGCGCTTTTTCCCTTCTGTCAGAACAACTTCCAGCAGAAACGTCCCGTCATGTTCGCGGAATTTCGTCACGCGTTTGGCGCGAAGCAGTTCGCCGTCGTCCATGATTCCGTCCAGCATCGCGTATCTGGCGCGATCCGTGAAAATCCCTTCGCATTCCGCGATGTATTTTTTCTCCACCTGGAAGGAAGGATGCGTCAACTGCTGGGCGAGTTCGCCGTCGTTCGTCAACAGCAGCAGGCCTTCCGTCTCGCGGTCGAGCCTGCCGATGGTGAACAACCGTCCAAGCCGTTCCGGCAGAAGCTCATAGACCAGCTGCCGCGCATGTTCGTCCTTCGCAGAGCACGTGTATCCCGCAGGCTTGTTGAGCATGACGTAGACCATTTCTTCCGGAGCCTCCAGCACACGGCCTTCGAATTTCACGACATCGCGCCGCGGATCGACATTTGTCGCGGGCGTCAGAACAGGCTGGTCATTGACCGTGATCCGCCCTTCCAATATCATCTCTTCACAGCGACGACGCGATCCGACACCCGCCGAAGCCATGAATTTCGCAAGTCTTACTTTATTGTCATCAGGCATAGATGCCTTCTCCATTCAATCATTTCATTCCGTTTTTTCCACTTTGCAGTCCGTCAACTGCCTTGTCTGGCGGTCGAAGTTGAGACCGATTAACCAGATGGGCAAATTGCGGCCACGGTATGGCGCGTCGTATTGCTTTTCTTTCACCTGTTTCAAGGCGGCGTCAGCAGATTCATCCACCTTCAGCTCAAAGATATAGATGCCGCATGGATGGACGGCGACGATGTCCGCCTGACCATTCGCCTGGCGGTCTTCCGTCGTGCATCGCACGCCTTGCGCCCATAGCAAAACCAGCAGATTCCGTTCAAAGGAGAATTCATGCACGCCGCTTTCCGTCGAGCCATACGGCAGCGAAGCGTAAAGAGATTTGAGCCCTTTGAAAAAATCGTCCCATTCCCCCGTCAGCAGTCTTCCTCCAAGCTGCGAAACCCAGTAGGTGTCCTGATTGGCGATGACGGCTGTCGTCAGTCTGGCGAGATCCTGACGAACCTCTTCGTCCGGTACACGCAATTCATATGTTTGGGAATATGGATTGAAATCCGCGATTGTCAAATAGCCAGTCTGGAAAAGCATCGGGATGGCTTTCAAGGCACGGATGTCCGTGACGTCAAAATCCTGCTCCATCACATTGCGGACTTTCTCCATATCGACGGACAAAAAGTCATTGCGTTTGATGAAGTTCATCAGCATGGCGGCCTTTCCAGTTGAAGACCAGCATGATTGCAGGTAACATTTCTTCCAGAAAAGATTGACGCCAATGGAAACGGGATTGTAAACAGTTTCCGAAACAGTCTGGCCAAAACGGTAGCCGTTGAACCAACGCTTCAGTTCAGCACGGTAATCGTCATACGACTTCTTCATCACATCGGCATGGGCGTGCATATGCCCGTCGAAATATTCGCCCAATTCGTCTTCCGTATAGCCGAGCATCGTCGCAAACTCATCATTGATCGATAGATCCGTCAGATTAGACAATGCGGAGAACACTGACATCTTCGTGAATTTTGAGACGCCGGTTATCATCAGGAAGCGTATCTTCCCTGTACGATCCTTCATCTGCCGGTAGAAGCCAGCCAGCATGCCACGCACCCCCTCCGCCTCAGCTGGCTTTTCCAACAATTGAGCCACAGGATCGTCATATTCGTCAATCAAAATGACGACGCCTTTACCATCATTCACAGTTGAAAGCGTATCGATCGCCCGTGCGAAATTGCCTGCCGGAGGCCAATCAGGATTGTAAGTTCCGCCTGCCTCCAAAATGGCTCTTTCAACTTCAATCGGAAATAATTGAGAAAACTCCTGTAACGTCGTTCCTGCCGTAGCTCCCAGATTAAAATGAAGCACAGGATATTTTTCCCACTGCCAGTCCGTCTTCGATATGTCCAATCCGTCAAACAGCTCGCGACGCCCTTCGAATATCGCTTTCAACGTGCTGATCATCAAGGATTTGCCGAAACGTCTCGGGTGGGAAAGGAAAAAACGCGAATTCTGACCGGAAATAAGTCTATGGAAAAAGGCCGTTTTGTCAACGTAAATGCAGCCTTTCGTGCGCATTTCAGGGAAATCGCTGGAATCAATTAAGATGGGCTGTAGCATGGTTGACATCCTTTTGAAAAACAGAAACAATATACCAATATATTATAATAGACGGATTTCAAATTGCAAACCATTCTCTGAACACAGCCCCCACCTCTTTCAAGCTTCCTATGGGCAAGCCAGCCAGCGGCGGATGACCTGCACGGGCGGTTCATGGCCGTCGAACAGCAGATAGTCCGCCTTCGCGCCATGGCTGCGCACGCGAAGCTCCTTTGCCGCAACATCCTGTTTTTCAGCCATTTCCGCTCTTGTCTTGTCATCCGACCAATCGACCAATAGACGTTCTCCCGTTTCGGCGTCCTCCGTCTCCAGCCAACCGACTGGCGGAATCCGTTTGACGGCATCCGTCACGACATGGCAGATGACGACGTCATGGCGGAACGCCAACGCCCGCAACGCGTTGGCGGATGAATCGCCCAGCCAGTCGCTGACGACGACCACCCGTGAACGGCGTTTCAGGACATTCCGTGCGGCCGTCAGCATGCCGTCCAAATCGGTCCGATATTCAACTGGCAGGACGCCAACGATTTCGCGGATCAGTCGAATCAGCTGCCGTTCCCCCCTGCGTGGCGGCAGCCAAGCCTCCGTCTCCGTCGAACGCATCAGCAGTCCGACGGCGTCGCCGCCGTAGCTTGCGCATCCCGCCATCAACGCGGCGGCCTCCGTCGCCGTCTTCAAGGCGGAAGTCGTTCCCGTCATGGATCTTGAGACATCGAGACAGACAAGCATGTCCTGTTCGTGCTCTTCACGGTATCGTTTGACGAACGGCCGGCCCTGCGACAGCGTCGCGGGCCAGTGGATTGTTCGCGCGTCATCGCCGTCGGTGAATTCGCGAAGCTCCTCGAACTCCAGTCCGCTGCCGCGTCGGCGGCTCGCATACGCGCCGCCAAGCCCGCCGTCGACTTCGCGGCGGACGCGCAGCGCGAGCAGCCGCGCCGTTTCCAGCAGTTCTGGTAAAGCTAAACCGCAATCATTCATGTTCTATGATGATTTTTCTTGTCGTATTTTCTATCACGCGATGACAACCGCCGAGCCGCTGGAGCCGTTTATCTTTCAGCATTCAGAGTCCATTTTGAACAAACAAGAATCTTCAGGAGATTGTCGGCCCAGCGGCGAGGCATTCATGTTCAATCGTGTCCATTAGTGGTTCACAATAAGCAAGTTATTTCCAAATGAACTCCTCCCAGCCCGGATTGAATTCCAGCTTGATGACGGCGCATTCGTTCTGCATCGTCTCAACGGGCAGTCCGCTGACATGGAGGCATTCCTTACCCGTCAGCCACAGCATCGGCATGTGCTCCACGGTCGTCGTAAGCTTCGTTCCCGTGTTCAGCAGGACGGCGAATTTCGGCGTCACGGCGATGGGATTCAAGGCGTAACCGCAACTATTTAGGCCCTTCGGGAAGTGGATATAGACGTTGTCGCCTTTCCGCGTCACCATGTATTCGCCGCTGCCGCACAGTTCGGGGCATGTCTCGCAATCGACAAACGACTCCTTCACCTTCTTGTACCATGTTCCGACCTTGCGCAGAATGTCCGCCGCCTGTTCGGGAATCGTGCCGTCCGGCTTCGGTCCGACGTTCAGCAAGTAGTTGCCGCCCATGGCCATGACTTTGTCGATGCAGTGCATCATGAAACGCGAGCCGTAGTAGTCTTCGTTGACGCGATACCCCCAGCTCTGCGCGCCGACGGACTGGCAGGCCTCCGTCGGTTTCGTGAACGACTGTCCATCCGGAACGCAGCGTTCTGGCGTGGAATAGTCGCCTGGCCCGTAGCCGCGGTCGTCGATCATGATGTTCGGCTGCAACCGCCGCAGGATGGCGTTCATTTCCGGAATGTTCATGCGCGGCGGGATGTCCCAGAAGAACTCGGAGATTTCGCCATAGTTCGAACAAAGCTCAGTTATCTGACCTTTTACATATTCAAGATACTTCATGAGATCCGGCTGGTCTCCCGGATTCGGAACCGGCAGCTGGTGGTTGCCGCCGAGATTGATGCTGTTCGGATGATGCCAGTCCGGGCAGGAATAGTACAGGCCGAGGCGGATGCCGCGGCGGTGGCATGCGTCCGCCAGCATCTTCAAGACGTCTTTTTTGTATGGCGTGTTCGTGATCTTGTAATCGGTCAAGGCGGTGTCCCACATGCAGAAGCCGTCATGGTGCTTCGTCGTGAAGCAGACGTATTCCATGCCCGCGTCCTGCACGAGATCGAGCCATTCCTCAGGATTGTATTTCACGGGATTGAACTGGTCTTTGTAGATGACATAGTCTTTGCTGAGCATGTGGCCGCGCCAATGCATCTGCTCCTGCCAGCCGGCCACGGAATAGATGCCCCAATGCACGAACATGCCGAAACGCTGCTTGAAGAACCAGTCGCGACCGTCGCCGAAACGCTTAATCATCATCTGCTTTTTCTCCTGTTTTCTTGATTATCCGTCTTTTTGAAATACAGTGTATTTAAGATAATCGCTACAACCATTCTGAATAGTCCAGACACAGAAAAAAATGCTTCTCATCGACACCGCCAATCTCTCTGAAATCGAAAAAGCCCTGAAAGCTCTTCCGCTCGTGGGCGTCACCACCTGTCCGACCATCATCGTGAAGGAAAAACGCAATGTCTTCGATATTTTGAAAGACATCCGCAAACTCATCGGGGACAACATGATGCTGCATGCGCAGGTCATGGCGGACAAGCCGGAGGGCATCCTGCGGGACGCCGTCGCCCTCCGCAGCCAGATTTCAGGCGACTTCTATGTGAAAGTGCCCGTCACTCTGGCTGGCTTCCAGGCGATGCCGCTTCTCCGAAAGGAAGGCATCGCCTTCACGGCGACGACCATCCACTCCGCGGCGCAAGCCATTCTCGCGGCGGAACATGGCGCGAGCTTCCTCGCGCCGTACATCAACCGCATCGACAATCTGGACGCTTCCGGAGCGGAGCTTGTCCGGCAGGTCGCCGACTATCTGAAGATGCACAATCTTCCCGCGAAGATTCTCGCCGCCTCCTTCCGCAACGTCCGCCAGATAACGGATGTTCTGCTGGCGGGAGCCCACACCGTCACTCTCAGCCCCGATCTTGCGTGGAAGATGACGGAACATCCCATGACCGATCTCTCCGTCAAGACCTTCCGCGACGCATGGACGGATTTCTACGGCGAAGACAAAGATGTGTATAATCTGATGTAACCATCATTGAATTTCCGCAACATGCGCCATTTCCGCCATCAACAGTTTCTTCTGATCCTTCTGGCCACACTTCTGCTGGTCTTCTGCCAGCAGCCGCGCGATAGTCATGAGGAACCATGTGCATGGCGTCCGCAGGCGGACGCGGCCGTTTTTGCGCCATTACGGCTGCTGGAATTGCCCCATGGGGCGATTCTACAGAAATTCAAACAGCCAACCATCCGTTGGAATGACGCAACCACCCTCATCCACGCGACTTCCAACATGGGAGTCGCATTCTCCAATACATCCTTCATGGCGCTCCGACGTTGTGTCTGCATTCCGCTCCGATTATGAGACGCAGCCTGCCAGAGCAGGCTTGATTGTCTCATTTTCAAGCAAATCAACAGATTACCAATAAGGAGTCATTATGGATACCATGACAATTGTCAGCTATTGCCTGGCCGGCTTCGGCGGCTTGGTCGTCGTCGCAATGGTTGTTTTCTGCATCTCCCTGTTCAGCGACAAGAAGACTGACAAGAAAGACGATTCAAAGAAATAAAACCAAAACGTTCTAGGATGCTGGAATCCAGCATCCTAGTCATTTCACAAACAAAGGACGGCCAATGAACATTCTGGTCATAGACGCACAAGGCGGCGGGCTTGGGAAACAGCTCATCACCGCGCTGAAAAAGAATTTTCCGGATATGGACATCACGGCTGTCGGCACGAACACGATGGCGACCGGCGTCATGCTGAAGGCGGGAGCCCCCCATGCGGCGACCGGTGAAAACGCCGTCGTCGTCGGCTGCCGCAAGGCGGACATCATCATCGGCCCATTGGCCATCGTCATCGCGGATTCCATGTTCGGCGAAATCACGCCCGCCATGGCTCTGGCCGTCGCACAAAGCAATGCGAAAAGGATACTTATCCCCTTCAATCATTGCGACAACATCGTCGTAGGCATCCATGACTACAATGTGACGGCCCTTATCCAGGAAGCCATTGACGAAGTGACCAAAACGCTGCCGCCCAATCCGTCGTGATGCGCTTTTTCCATGGATCCGCATAACAAACAGAGCCTGAAACGCATGTGCTTCAGGCCCTGTCTATTGCTTATAAGAATTTGTCAAATAAGCGTTTCCGGATTCTTGTTCCCGTCGTTTGGTCTATTGATCGGAACACTGGGTTCCTCCTTTTCCTTCGGTTCGGCGTCCGGTTCGGATTTCGGTTCGGATTTCGGCTCGGGCAACGGCTTTATGGGAAGGTCCTCCGTTTCCTCTTCATATTCCTCAATATGGTATCTATTCGTCCCCATGTATTTATCGAGAATTTTCATGTATGATTCCGCCATCTGCGGGGCGAAGATCATCTGGATGATCCACATGATCCACGGCAGAATCGCCAGGCCGATGCCGATCCATGCGTAGCCTTTGCCTTCCAGACGACCGTTGGACTTGCTGATTTCACTCAGCCCCATGATGCCGAGAACCAATGCGACGACACTGCAAATCTGGCAGCAGCAGACGCTTGCGATACCGAACCACATCGCGTTCTTCGCGTTTTTGGAAACTTCCGGCGGCCCCGCGTCATAATCGCCCCATGCGGACATCGTCGGCTGCGGCATTCCATTGTACGTCTGCGCCCCCGGCGGCATGTTCGGCATCTCATGGCGGATCACCACGGGCTTCTGGCAATGCGGGCACATGGTCGTCTTGCCTTCCCATTCGTCCTGTGCGCCTATCTGCTTCCCGCAATGCGGGCAATTGAAAACGAAAACACCCATTGTTGTCTCCCGATGATTCTATCAATCCATAGTTGTGGCTGGAACGGCCACAAGCCATGGCGTATTGCATGACGCCCCTCAGGGCGTGGCAAAGCCGTCGATGACGGCTTCTGTTTATAGCCATCAATGCGCGGCATGGCGGCCACGCCGCGCATTGACTGAACATTGACCATTTACTTAAGGAACAGCTCAATCACAGGCAGTTCGCCAGCGGACTGCGGCAGGACGACCGGCAGTTCCAACGTCAGCGCATCCTCCGGCGACGTGCTGTTCAACGCCGTGTGGACGGCGCTGCCGCTCGTGCGGAATTTGATCTCGCTGCCGTCGCAGAGCAACTGCGCGTATTTCACCTTGTCCGCCAGTCCCGGCAGATGGATGTGTTTGAACGGCCAGCTGAAGAAATGCAGATAGAGACGTTTCGTCTCCGCATTGTACGTGTAGCGGCAGTCGCTCGGCGCGACGAATTCCGCGGGGGCCTGACCGCAACCGTAGATGGCGCGCGAGTTGTATTTCATCCAGAAGCCGTACGCCGCGAGACGGTCCATGGCCCGCTGGTCGATGTAGCCGCGGCTCGTCGGCCCGACGTTCATCAGCAGGTTGCCGCCGCGCGACACATGGTTGATCAGCATCTCGATGCACATCTTCGGCGACTTCCATGTCGCCTCGTCACGGAAATAGCCCCATGAGCCGCTGAACGTCTGGCAGCCTTCCCAGACGACGGGATTGCCGTTTTCATCGACCATCCCCTTGTCCGGCGTGTACTGTTCAGGCGTCACGATGTCGCCCGAGCCCGGCAGGTCCAGACGGTTGTCGATGATGATGTCGGGCTGGAGTTTGCGGACGAGTTTCACGAGTTTCTCGGACTCCCAGTCGTCGCGTCCTTTGCCGTTTTCGCCCGGATAGCTGAAATCGAACCACATGATGTCGATCTTGCCGTAGTTCGTCAGGAGTTCCGTCACCTGGTCGCGCATGTATTTGGCGTAGCGTTTCATATTGCGGCCTTTGTTGAACTCCTCCGGTTTCGCGCGGTTGCGCATGGGATGGACGCGGTCCAGCGTGAAGTCCGGATGATGCCAGTCGATCAGCGAATAGTAGAAGCCGACGTGGAGGCCCTCCGCGCGGAACGCGTCCACGACTTCGCGCAGCAAGTCCTTGCCGATGGGCGTGTTGGGGGCTTTGTAGTCCGTCCATTTGCTGTCGAACAGGCAGAATCCCTCATGGTGCTTCGTCGTGATGACGAAATATTTCATGCCGGCCTCTTTCGCGGCCTTGGCCCATTCCTTCGGGTTGAACATGTCCGGATAGAACAGATCAAAGTACTTCTGGTATTCTTCGTTGGATATTTGCTCGTAGTGGCGGATCCATTCATGGCGCGCCAGCATGGAGTACAGCCCCCAATGGATGAACATGCCAAATCTGTCATGCGTGAACCAGCTCGTGTCGCCTTTTCCGTACTTGCCCATTTTCAGCTCCTTTTTGTGGTTTGTCCGATTGTGCCTAAGCAAAAAAAACGCTTTTTCACAATACGCACGTTTAAAGGATTTTCAAGCATTTATCCACAAAAACATGGCTGTTTTCAAGAAAAAAAACAGCACAGGCGATGATGTCCCTAGTCCGCCAGCACAGGCGCGAGGGCGACACGGAATCCGATATAGTCATCCGCCGTGCCCGGCTCGTAATTGGCGCGTTCCGTCACGCGGTTGCCCCTCATGTTATTGCGCCAGCTGCCGCCGCGAGCGATCACTTTTTCGCCGCGTCCAAGCGGATCCGTGGCGGGCTTCAGCGTGTAGGACTCATAATGGTCATAGCACCATTCGCGGACATTCCCGCTCATGTCGTAGAAGCCAAGCTCGTTCTTCTCAAGGCCGCCGACATTTTTCGTGCCTTCTTCCCCGCGATTGGCGTCAAACCACGCGACATCCGTCAGCTTGTTGCCGCCGCTGAACATGTAACCGCGGCTGTTCCGTCCGCCTCTTGCCGCATATTCCCATTCGGCCTCCGTCGGAAGACGGTATTCATAGCCATAGGGCAACCGTCCCGCGTCGCGTTCCTTGCGCGTAATGGCCTCGCACCATTTTTCCGCATCCTTGCGGGTGATGGATTCAACCGGCCTGCGCGGGCCGACATAGGATGAACGGTCGTTGTCAAGCCCCACAAAACGGGCCATCGCACGATACTCCTCTTGTGTCACTTCATATTTTCCAAGCCAGAAGCCATTGGTGATCTGGACCGTATGACGCGGCTTCTCCTCCCTTCCCGCGTCTTCCGAATCACTGCCCATTTCAAAACTGCCCGGCTCCACCCAAAGCAATTCC
>CACYQT010000076.1 GCA_902776645.1 uncultured bacterium
ACTGGCTGGAATGACACGTCGGTAATATTGCCATCTTGAGCGCGTTTGACGTTGATGCGGCCGATGTGGTAGCGGAGGTTGTTGTAGAGGCGTCCACGCTTGCGGCGAACTGCTCCATCGTGAACGTGTTCTCGCGATCGATCAAATCCTCAATGTAGTCGAAGAAGCCTGTGACCGCCCGTTCCAGTCGTTTGATTTCCTTTTCCTGCAGATAGTTTTTGGCGACGATTACGTCGCTTTTCAGAATTCGGCCATCTGGTGCGTGCTTCCACGTTTCCAGCCCCATGTGCTCTTTGGTATGGTCGGCACGTGACACAATGATCTCCGCCGCCGTCTGCCCCGTGATGGCATAGTGGAACTTGTTCTGTACCATGGCATAAAAATCACGGGTGACGGACGAATCTTTATCATAGTCAATGGAGCATTCCGCGAAAATGTCCGTTATCTGCTGCCAGATACGCCGTTCACTGGCGCGGATGGAACGCACCCTTTCCAGCAATTCACGGAAATAGTCTTTGCCGAAAAGAGTCTTGCCCTGCTTGAGCCGTTCGTCGTCCAATGCGAACCCCTTCCGCATATACTCCTTCAGCACGCCGGTCGCCCAAATGCGGAACTGTGTAGCACGACGGGAATTCACACGATATCCGACGGAAATGATGGCGTCCAGATTGTAGAATGTGACGTTTTGAGTCTGTGTTCGGCCATCCATCGCCCCATGCAGAGTGGTATGTGCAAAATTTGCACATACCACTTCCGCAACAAGTTCTCTCTCATCAAAAATATTTTTTAGATGGCGTGAAATCACGCTCCTGTCCACCTCGAATAGTTCCGCCATGCCCTTCTGGCTCAGCCAGATGGTCTCGTCCTTGACAATGACTTGAACCTTAATGTCCTCATTGTCAGTCTGCGATTGAAACAGCAGGAATTCCGCTTTCTGAAGATAATTCTCGTTTTTCATCAGACCTATTTTCCTTTCGTTTACTCGGCAAGTGCACTCTGCCACTACGGCATTCGCTCCATCTACGCTTGAAATCCCATAGTCATCAAATCTTCAATTTGGACAGATATATCATTAGTTACATATATAGCATAATCCATGTTTGCATTATGTCAAGCAAAATCAAAAGAAAAATAACTAATTTATTTCACACTAAATAAGATTTGTATTTTTATCCAGATAGGCCATACAACTTCCCCCACAAAAAACACTCATGCACTTTGATGCGGCCCTCAATGTTTCGTCTTTGCCCTAAATGCAAAAGCTCCAAAAATGAAAAGGCCGCGCAAAAGCGCGGCCTCTCTGAAATTGCTTTAAGCTTTCAGCTTTAAGCTTTTAGCTGTTTAAAACTTAAACGTATAATCCGTCTCTTCGCCGAAGCCTTTCAGTTCGATGCGGTCGCGATAGACGTTGACGATGACGCCCGTCGGCTCCTTCATTTCGCACAGGCCTTTGACAGTCTTGTGCAGCACGCCGTTGCGCACCGCCATGCCGCCTTTATGCTCATGGCCGGACAGCCATGCCTTCAGGCAGGGGTGGGCGTCTACCAGCTTGAACATGTCGTCGACATCCCAGAAGACGCAAGACTTGCTGGCGGCCTTGTCGTACAACGGCACATGCGTCATGACGATGACATGCTCTCCCGCCGCGTCCGCCGCCGTCAGCTGCTCGTCCAGCCAGCGTTTTCCCGCCGACGACAGCATCCCGTTGTATTTCTTGAGGTTGCGTTCTTTATGAGCTTCCATGTAGGCTTCCGCCTCAGCACGTTCAGGCGAGCCTTTCGGCCGCATGTAGGAGATTTCCAATGAATGGATTACGATGAAACGGACACTCCCCACCTTGAACATGTAATTGAAATTCTTCATGCCGAACGCCTTCTGCAAGTCTTCGTCCGACTGCTTCTTCATATCATGGTTGCCGATCGTGTGTTTCACAGGAAACTTGCTCGCCTTGAAGACTTCGACGACTTCCGGCAGTTCCTCCTTGATGCGGCCATCGACGATGTCGCCCAGATTGCAGACGAAATCAAGCTTCTCCTCTTTGTTGAAACGCTCCAGCGTGGCTTTTGTTATGTTCTTTCCTTCACGGTAGTTGCGGCCGATCTCCGGATCATGGTCCGTATATTGCGGATCCGCCAGCAGGCCGAATCGCGCCAACGGCTCCTCCGCATGGGCAGCCAACGTCATCAAACTCAAACCAACCATCAACAAACAATTTTTCATTAGAAAATACCTTTTTAGGGACTAAAGGGACAGAAGCGACAGAAGCGACAACAAAAGGGAGAGATGGATTAAAACTCTTTCAACCGTTTCTGGATTCCGGCGAAAATCTCACGCGACATCGCCTCCGGCTCGTCGCAGATGTCCGCCAATGTCTCAACGGACACCACGCCGTCGTACGGCCATGAGGCCAATTCGCGCAGGACGCGATCCGCCACGGAGTCGGGCGTGCCTTTGTAATAGGCGGAATGGACGCCGTCCGTATATTCCTTGAAATGCACGTGGCCCAACACGTTGCGGAACTTCCGCAACACCTCCACGGGATCCTCCCCCGCCACCATGTAGTGCGACGGATCGAAATTGACGGTCACCAGGCCGTCACCGACTTCGTCGATGAACTTCCGCATGGTCGTGCTGTTCGAAATCGCAAAACCGCCCTCCGCCTCCACGGCGAAGCCAAGTCCTTCCGCCCGAGCCATTTGGGCCAATCGACGCGTTCCATTGACGCGTTCCTCCCACGTCGCGTCGCCATGCGGATAGCTTGTGATGACCATCGGCGCGCCGACGGCCTTCGCGACTTTCATCGTCGCCTCCGTGTATTCCTCTGTGTAGCGCATGTCGAATCGTGGCCCCTGGTAAAGGCCGTGGCAATCGACGCCAGAGCACTTCAAGTTGTTCTTTTTCAACGAATTGGCAATCATCTCCAAGAGTTCGGGCGAATCCGCCAGCTGAATGGAATTGAAATGCCCGTAATAGCCGCGCACGCAGTTCAGTTCAACGTATTCATAACCGATCCGTGCGATGTCATCCATGCATTTGAAGAGACCGCGCTTGTGGTACAACAATGTCGAGCAGCCGATTTTCATGCGTTTTTTCCTTTTTTATGTTTGAAGAGGTTGCAAGGGCGTCTTGCCCTTGCCAAGGCCGAGACGGCCTTGCTACCCCACCTTTTTTAAAGACGGCCTTGCTACCCCACCTTTTTTAAAGATAATTTCTTATTTTTCTTTGACAAACTGCTGAATGAAATTTACAATATTATTTGAGTGATTTTTTACCTTATATAAAAGAGCAAAACCATGAACGACGCCATCCAGACCATTGAACCGTTCGCCTACGGATTCCTTTCCTGCAAATCCAACAACCTCAGTCGGCAGATCGCCAGCGGCATGCTGCAGAACGCAAAAGTCCTGCCGCTGCTGTTCGACGAAGAAGTCGTCTTCCCGAACGCAGGCTGGAAACCCGCCGTCACCTACCTGTTCGGCGGCGGAATCTGCGTCGATGTCGGCCGTCTCGACAACGAGGCGAAGGAGCATCCCGAACTGGCGGACGACATCAACCACATCAAGGAAGTCTTTCTGCCGCAAGCAACTGGAAGGCTGATTGGCGAAACGCAGACGGAGCTCGACCGCAAATTCATGGCCAACCACACGGGCTGGGGCGGCACATGGGGCGGCCACTCCAATCCGGACTACCAGATGCTGCTCGAAATGGGAACGGACGGTCTTCGCGACCGCATCGCCAAATACCGCCCACAGCATCCGGAAGCGTCCGACTGGTATGACGCGTCGCTGACCGCTCTAGAAGCGTTGGACACCGTTGGCGACCGTTGCGCGGTGGAAGCCGCGGAGCTTGCGCAAAAGGTCGATTCGCCCGAAATCGCGAAGCTCTATTCACGTCTGGCGGAAGCATTTAAGATTGTCCCCCGCAGGCCCGCTCCGGATTTTCTCGCCGCCTGCGCATGCTTCTATCTCTGCTTCACGTTCGACGGCACGGATTCGCCAGGCCGTTTCGATCAATTCATGCTCAGCGCCTACAACAACAGCGATCCGGACGACGCGCGCATGGCGTTGGAACACTTGTGGATAGGCTTCCACAAGCTCCGCGCATGGAATCTCTGCATCGGCGGCAGCGACGAAAACTGGAACGACATGTCCAATCCGCTCACCTATGAAGTGATGGCTGTCGCGCGGAAGTTCCTCTTCAACACGCCGAACATCACGCTCCGCTGCCACCGCAACACGCCGAAGAAAATCTTCGACGAAGCGTACAAGACGCTCGCGACCGGCATCGGCATGCCCGCTCTCTACAATGACGAAGTCGTCTGCCCCGCGTTGGAAGCCCTTGGCATTCCGCCAGTTGACTCGCACAACTACTGCATGAACGGCTGCAACCAGATCGACATTCAGGGCAAATCCCACATGGGCTTGGAGGACGGTGAAATCTCCGTCGTCAAATGCCTCGAATACGCGCTGTTCAACGGCGAATGCCTCCACACCCATGAAATCATCGGCCCGCAGACGGGCGATGCACGCGATTTCGCGACGTTCGACGAATTCTTCGCCGCCTACAAAAAGCAGCTCGACTGGGCCGTGGAAATGGTCGTCAACATGGCGAACAAGGCCCAGCAGGTCTATGGCGAACATGCGCCCAATCCGTTCCGCTCCAACATGATCCGTGGTTGCGTAGAACATGGGAAGGACTACAAGCATGGCGGCCCGTTCTACAACCACGGCCAGATTCTCACGGAAGGTCTCGCGGATGCGGCGGACTCCCTCGCCGCCATCAAGCATTTCGTCTATGACACCCATGAAATCTCCATGGACGAACTGCTGACGGCTCTCCGTAACGATTTCAAAGACAACGAACAGCTCCGCCTGAAGCTCCGCGACTACAAGGCGAAATTCGGCAACGACAATCCGGAAGTCGATGATCTCGCCGCCGAAATCATCCGCCATCACTATTCGGACATGGCCCGTTACCGCACGTGGCGCGATCCCGTCAACGGCATCTACGGCGGCGGTCTCAGCACGTTCCAACGTACTGCAACTTATGGATCTACGCTCGGCGCGACGGCCTCCGGCCGCCATGCGGGCGATCCGAATCTTGCGGACAGCATCGGCGCCGTGCCAGGCTTCGACACACATGGGCCGACGGCCGCCATCAAGTCCGCCCTCTCCTACGACCACAAGCTCGCGAAGAGCGGTTTCGTCTTCCAGCTGAAGTTCGAGAAATCCCTCTTCAACACGCCGGAAGGCCGCGACGGCTTCATCGGCCTGTGGAAGACGTTCTTCAACAACGGCGGGCAGCAACTCTCCGTTAACGTTCTCGATTCCGCCGCCCTGCTTGAAGCGCAGAAGGAGCCGGACAAATACCGTGATCTGATCGTCCGCGTCGGCGGCTACAGCGAATATTTCGTCCGCCTTCCCGCCAATTTGCAGAACAACATCATCGCGAGAACGCTTTACTAAATTTATTCTAGAATATCTAGAAGCTCTAGAAGCTCTAGAAGCTCTAGAAGCTCTAGAAGCCTTACAGTACAATGAATATCCGCCTTATTTCCATCTCCTGCCTCTGCCTGACGACCGCCATTGGTGCGCAGTCCTTTCTTCCTTTGACCGCAGAAATCAAACAGAAGCTGCAAAACCATTCCGCCACAAAGGAACTGATCAGTACGGCCAACGGTTTTCTGAAGGCGGAACCGCTTGATCCGGAAAAGCTTGCGCCGTCCGGACGCAATCTATCCCACAGCGCCAGCGTCATCTGCCATACGGTCGGGCGGAATCTGACCAACTGGATGGAAGCCCTCGGCTGGGCATGGACGCTGACCAATGACGCAACATATTCGGACAAAGGCATTTCGCTGCTTCTGGCGATGGTCGAACGCTTTCCCGTCGAACAACATTGGATGAGCGGTCCGGGCACGATGGCCGGCGGCCGCGGCGACACGATGCGCGGCCTCGCCATGGGCTACGCCTTCTTTTCGCCGCAAATGACGAAAGCGCAACGGAATGCCGTCGCCGCCTGCGCAAAAGGCTATCTGGACCATTTTCTCACCGAAGCGGAAAGCGACAAGACATGGTGGAAGAACGTCCACAACTTCAACGGCGTCTGCGGCGGCGCGGCGGGGCTTCTGACCATCGCCTTCGCGGACTATCCGGAAATCGTCGCGCAGCAGAACCGCATCATCGCCGTTCTTGAACGGTGGTTCGACAACAGCGTCGATGACGACGGCGCCTACGCGGAAGGCGCAGGTTATTGCAAATACGGTTTTTCCAACTGTCTGCTCTTTGCCTGGCTGCTCCGCGAACACAGCGGGAAGGATCTGTTCAAACATCCGCACATCGCCAAACTGCCGCAGTTTTTCGCCACCTCCACGCTGCCCGGAACGACGCTCATGGACGCACGAAACGACTGCGGCTACGATTCCGTCGGCTTCGAAACGATGCTCATCGCCATCCACAACCAAGACTCGCTCGCCGCCTATCTGTGGAACGCGGCGGGGCGCCCGGGCTTCCCGTGGTCCATCCTGCTGGAGGACAAACTGCCCGCCATGACGCCGCCGGAAAAAGTTCTGCCGCATGACGTCCGTTTCCGCGACCGCGGCCTCTGCGTCTGGCGGACAGGCTGGTCGGACAAAGATGTCATGTTCAGCACGGAAGCGGGCAAATACTACCATGTCACCCACAACCAGTCAGACAAAGGCCATTTCACCCTCTACGCCTACGGCGAACGATGGGCCATCGACGCAGGCTACGGTAACGACAACAAGTTCGAAGACAGCCGCTGCCACACACTCGCCCACAACTGCGTCCTCATCGACGGCGGCGGACAGGCCATAAGCGGTTGCGGGACTGGAACAAACGGCAAGATTCTTGCCTTCGAACCATCTTCCGCCAATACGCCCGGCTACGCCTTGGCGGACGCCACGGAGGCCTATCAGCGCAACTACTACAACAAGCCAGGCGTCGGCGCACGCCAAGCGTTGCGCCACAATCTCTTCATCCAGCCGTTCGACGGCGCTCCCGCATACGCCGCCGTCTTCGACGACATCGAAAAGGACGACGACATCCATGATTTCACATGGCAGATGCTCACCTGGCCGGACAAGGAGTTCATCCCGCGGCAGAACGGAGCCCTCATCCGCACCGTATCCCCCACGCTTTCAAAGCAATACGCCATCACGCCGCTGAACGCGCCCTCCGGCAGGCTCGAATGGACGTTCACAACCACCGAAACCGCCGAATGGCGGCTCTTCGCCGAAACCGCCGCCAAAGGCGAAATCCTCAACAAAAGCGATTCCTTCTGCGTGCAGATCGACGACCTGCCCGTCCAGCATTACCACATGCCGACGTCATCCGTCTGGCAGTGGGGCGAAGTTTCAAACGGCGCCATCGACAAAAAGGCTTTCCGCCCGACGCTCGCCGCAGGAAAACATACGCTCCGCGTCATGACGCGCGAACCGGAAGCCGCCATTTCCGCCGTCATTCTGACGCGTGCAGCCGATGCGAAAGCTAATTTCCTGTCGCTGAAGACGTTAAGCGAATTCACGTTCACGGTCGATGCCGCCGCGATGTCCGGCGGCATGCAAAAACGCGCTCTGGAACAGGAACAAACGTCCAAATCCACCATGCTGCTCGCCGTCAACGCCACTGTACCAATGGAAACGCCGTCTGTCGATATCTACGCGCCGCAGGACGGCCGCCAACCGCAGGCGATGCCGCGTATCCGCTTCCATGCGAACGCCGTCAACCCGCATTTTGGCGCGTTGCTCATCCCGCTGCCGCCCAACACGGCGGAGCCGAAAATCACCGCGAAACATCTGGCCGGCAACGTGTTGGAATACACGATCCAATGGCCGTCCCACACGGATACGATCCGCTGGGACGGCATGTCCAAACCGCTGTTCACCCGCTGAAATCTCCCCTATCCTCCTCCTTATCTGCACATTTTCTCCCTATAAAATGTGCAGATAAAAAGTTGTTTCTGCATATTTTTGACTCATAAAATGTGCAGAAAACAATTTTTCTGCACATAAAAGCACTATTTTTTATACGCAGAAAACTACCAGCTATTATTCATAAGCTATAAGCACTCCCCGCCGGACCGTCAAATCGTGTCCAACAGATGCGTAAAATCCTTTACGGCCGCATTGAAGTCGCCTGGATACGGCGAACCGCCGCCAAGCGTCAGCCAGCCGCTGAAATTGCGGCAGCGATTGATGGAGACCAGCTCCTTGATCTCGCCGTTGCCTTTCGCGAACGGACGGATTTCGCCGTCCCATGTGCGGTCGTTCACATCCAACTGGGACAATGATTTGATGAACTGGCCAGCCTTCCATGACCGCAGGAACGGCATCTGGCCGGCCAGTACGAAGCCGCTCGGATTGAACACGAAGGCGAACCGTTTGGGAGCGACTTTCGCCAACGTCTTCGCGGCCTGCGCCGCCGTCATGTGCGTATTCACGAAATCCACGACGACGCCTTCCTTCTCGAACGCCGCCGCGCCGTCGAAACTCTCCGTCAGCGGCAGGATGACGCGGCCGATTCCGGCCTCTTTCATCTTGCCCGCGAAGCCATTGACGTCTTCCGGAACCACATAGCTCCGCAGGGCGGAAACGGCGATGCCGGCCTCTTTGAAATCACCGACGATTCGCTTCAGCTGCCCTGCGTCCATGTTGGCGCAGGCCTTGCCCTGCACGTAGTCCAATTCAATGTATTGGATTCCCGCCGCCTTGAGCTTTTCGATCATTTCTGGAACGTAACGTCCTGCAAGACGAGAAGATACGCTCAACTTGAAAGATTCGTTCGCGATGCGTTCCGCGAAAATGGCGGCACGCTGGCGGACACAGTCCGCGCAGGCCGGATTGTCGCACAACGCGAATGCGGGATCTTCGTCGCCGAGTTCGACCATCAGTTCGAGCATTTCCTTCATGCGGATCAGACGGACCTGCGCGTCGCCGATGCGCAACACTTCCATGATGCCGCTTTCACGCATGATATGGTCTAGCCCGATGAAATCGCGATGCGGCCCCGGATAAAAGTTCCACGTCCGCGTAACTTCCTTTCCCTTAGGATCTTTGCACTTCTCTGTGTGGCTGCCGAGATACGGCAGTTTCAGAATCGCCTCCGCGCTGTGCAACGTCGTGTTGCGATCCTGATCGACGCCCAGCAGGCAGACATAACCGCCCGCGTCGGCGATTTTCAAGAACGGCGAGCCTTCGCCATGGGCCGTCTCGGATTCCCAATGGCCTGACAGCACGTCTTTTGCACGACCGCCGATGCCCGCCAACGTTCCGACGGGAGCTTCGCTGACGAAAGCATCCTTCCGCGCCTTAAGGCGTTCCGTCAGAACGCCTAACGCTCCGAACACGGGCACGATCAACGCGCCTTTCGGGCCGAGAACCGACATGAACGCGTCGATGACATCGTCCGCCGTGCCCTCGAAATCGCCCAGACTGCGGAACGAACTGTGCATCAACACGATATCGTTTTTCTTCAAGCCCAGTTCCTTCAAACCGTTCACAAGATCGCTCTTTTTCATATCATCCTCTCTTTTAGTTGATGTGGCGGAGGCGTCACGCCTTCGCACGACGGCGCGGACGCCGTCGCTACACTTCCGCAATGACACGGCATGGAATCTGCGTCATCTTCGGCACGGGGCAGAAAAGCGCCGTGACGGTGGCGGAATCCTTCAATTCAAACAAATTGACCGGCAGGCAGATCGTGCTGACGCCCGCCTTGAAAAGCCGTTGGAAGACGCCTTCCAGACGGCGGCTTTCATAGATGTCGGAAATCAGAACGCGGCAGCCAGTGGAGAGAATCCAGTCGATGGCGCTGTTGTCCAGCCAGACGGTCCGCTCTGCGATATCCGTCGCGTTCAGTTTTCCAAGTGCATTGACGACAAGGCATTCCGCCTTCAGGCCGTCATGCCCCGCCGCCAGTTCCGCTCCCGTGACAGCGCCGCTTCCAGACTGCCGCGACAGATGGACGACGCGAGCAGGCATGCGGAAAAAACGTTCCGGTGGAACATTTTCCGCCGTCAGTCCGTTGTCCGTTTCGCGGATATGGCCGGGCAGATCGATGTACGTACTGCACATGGAATCCAAATGCAACTGGTAAATGACGCCCGTGTAGCGGGTTGCGTCCGAAACGAGCGGCACGTCCGCCGCGTCGAGGCGGAACAGCGGCTCGTTGGAGAACGGTCTTGTCAAATCAATGATGGCCATGTGTTTTGGATTGTCTTAACGCGAGACACGAAATTGGTTAATTATTTAGAAGTAAACTAAAAAGCCTTGCGCCGAAGGCGGCTTGCCTTTGCTTTAAGCTTTCAGCTTTAAGCTTTTAGCTTATCACCGTTAATTGCCAAGGGCTTTGATCTTCGGCAGCCAGTTGTCGCGGTACTTCTTGTAGTCCAACGGCGTGCGGCCGGTGATGTAGTGGTTCGCGCCTTTGATGCCGTCCTTCGTCTCCCAGCGGATGATCAGCAGCCGCTGGTCGCTGTTCGGCAGTTCGAAACGGCCGAGGCCTTGGTTCGCGTTCGCGGCCACATGGAAGTCGCGTTCCATGATGACCTGCCCGCTGTCGGCATCCGTCACGGTCAGTCTGCCATCCTTTTCCTGAAGCGTATCATTCGTGATGACAACCTCATGCGCCCAATTGCGCCATTCGCCGATGATGCCGAGCACAGGCTTCTGCGAACGTTTCAGATAATCGTAGGCCAGCTTCTTGTCGAAATAGTAATCGACGATTGCGTCGGAGAATTGCGGCCAGCAGTCCATGACGTTCCACCACAGGATGCCCGCCTTCTTCCATTTGTGGATGCGGACGTTCTCCACGAAGAATTTCTTCGCTTCCGCCTGCACGATCTGGCTGCCCAGGCTGAAATCCTCCGCATTGTCCGGATCCAGCATGAACTCCTCCCGTATCTGCTTGAACATGAGCGGGATGCGATAGTCGTAGCCAAGCGTCGCATGATGGAGCCACTCTTCGTTTTTCACTGTATACCAGTCGCCTTTCTTCTTCCACGGCCAGACGTTGTCCGCGCTGAGGAACTTCTTCATGGAGGCGACGGAATTCGCGCCGTGATAGCCGCATTCGCTGATGAACACAGCGTTGTTGTCCGCATAGAACGGACTCTTGAAGTAGTCGCGCGGCCCCCAGACGTGCTGCTCGGGCGTCGCCTCCCATGAGAGATGCTTCGCCTCCGATTCGGGCGAATAGTACGGCGAACTCTTCTGATAGGGGCGGTTCGGATCAAGACGGTTCAGAATGTGCGGGATGACTTCCCGCGTCAGGCGGTTGGAACTGGCTTTGATATTGGTATTGCTCCAGTTGCACATCGCGTCCACTTCGTTGTCGCCCGCCCACAGCGCCAGACTCGGATGCTGCCGCAGCTCTTTGACGGCCCATTCGACCTCTGTCGCGAAACGGGCCAGAAACTCTTCCGTCTGGGGCGCGAGCGCGCATGCGATCATGAAATCATGCCAGATCATGATGCCGTGTTCGTCGCAGTAGTCGTAGAAGGCCTGCGTGCAGTAGGTGCCGCCGCCCCAGATGCGCAACATGTTGCAGCCCAGATCCGTGAACAATTCCAAGATAGGAATTTCACGCTGGTAGTCCAAGCTGTGCAAGGCGTCCGTCGGAACCCAGTTGGAGCCTTTCACCATGATCGGCGTGCCGTTCACGACGAAACGCGCCACGAAATTCTTCGGGTCTTCGTCGTATTCGAACACCATGGACCGCAGGCCGACGCGTTTCTTCTCCTCGAACAGCAACTGGTCGCCGGAATAGACGCGAATCGTTGCGTCATAAAGGTTCTGTTCACCGTAACCAAGTGGCCACCAAAGTTTTGGATTGCTGATGCCGAATCCGATATGGCCGCTGGTGAAATAGAGGTTCGACGTCTTCTTGAAGACGGAATCGCCGCATTTCATTTCGATTTCCATCTTGAATTCGTCCCATTCCGTCAGCGACGTCGCGAAATTGTACGTGAACAGGATGTTCGCCCAGCCGGGCCGCGTGTCGCGCAGCACGTCGAAATAGCAGCTGATCATGCGGTTCTCAGGCCGTTCCACAAGCTTGACATTCCGCGTGATGCCGCCCAGGCAGCAACGCGGGCAGATGTCCCATCCGTATTCGTGGATCGGCTTGCGCAACGGAAGTCCTTCCGTGTTGCGCCACAACGTCTTGTCGCGATGGTCGAGTTCGTATTTGGCCGCCGCGAGAATCGGCGACTTCACGACGACGGTCACCGTGTTCTTCTGCCCGCGTTTGATCTTGTCATCGACGGCGAACGTATGGCGGATGAAGCCGTTGGCCGGCTCGGCGATCTTCTCGCCGTTCAGATAGACTTCCGCCACCGTGTCGATGCAGTCGAAAACCAAATCCGCTCCGGCGGGAAAGTCCGCGGGAACGTCGAAATCGCGCGTAAATGTCCAGTCATAAAACTCATAGGGGCGCAGGAACTTTTCATTGGCGCCGAAATACGGATCCGGAACGATGTTGTTCTTCACCAATTCCAGTTCGATGTTTCCGGGCACTGTCGCCTCGAAAGGCCCCAACGCCTTCTTGCCCTGCCCTGTCAACTGCCACACGCCATTCAAATCAATCGTCTGCATGTCTGTCCTTTTGTTATAATATATGGTAAAATGCGATGCTCGTATCTGTATTCAGCTAATGTAGCATTCAAAAGCAATCTTGCGCACTCTTTCCGCACTTTTTTGCAGAATCTTCCCGTCTGTTTAATTGACTTATCACGTTTAAATATGAAAGTATAAGGTGGATGATTTTCATTATGCCGCAACGGCGGGACGCCGTCGTTACAATCAACAAGGAGCAGTTATGCAGAATTTGCTGTCATTAGGGCTTGCCATCGTGCTTGCAGGCACGTTTCCAAGCGGAAACAAACTTCCTGAACTGGAAGCCATCTATCCGCGTTCCATCCTCAACCAAGGCGATTTAGGACGTCTCGAACACGTCTTCGAACGCGCCTTGAAAGGCGAGCCGATCACCGTCGCCGTCATCGGTGGAAGCATCACGGAAGGCGCCCACGCGGAGAAGGTCGAAAACCGTTGGGGCAACCAGATGGCCAACTGGTGGAAGGTCAACTTCCCCAACGCGACCATCACCTACCACAACGCGGGCATCGGCGCGACAGGATCCGACATCGGCGTCTACCGCGTCGCGAAGCATCTTCTTTCCCGCAAGCCGGACGTCGTCGGCATCGAATTCTCCGTCAACGACAGCGGCGGCCCATGGGCGACGGAATGGATGGAAGGCCTTGTCCGCCATATTCTTCGGCAGCCGAACGCCCCCGCCGTCTTCCTGCTTTCCATGATGAACGAACGCGGCGGCAACGTGCAGGACCACCATCTGCCCGTCTCAAAATACTACAACCTCCCGCACATCAGCTACCGCGACGCTCTCTTCCCTGAAATGGAAGCCAACCACATCATTTGGAAGGACATATCGCCGGACAACATCCATCCCAACGCCATCGGCCACACCTACGCCGCCGCGCTCGTCAACCGCTTCCTGTCCGAAAAGCTCGCCGCCTTCAAAGACGCGAAACGCCCCGCCGCGGCCATTTCGCCCATGCCGGAAAATCCGCTCGTCGGCACGACTTTCGACAACGGCGACCTCGTGGACATGAGAACCGTCAAGATATTGGAAAACAACGGTTTCAAGCCTTCAAAGGACCACTATTGGAAAGACGGTTTCACAGGCGAGAAGCCCGGAGACAAGATCACGTTTGAAATCGACGCGCCCACGATCGGCGTCATCTACAAACGCAGCAACAAGCCCATGGGGCATGCACGCGTCATCGTCGACGGCAAGCAGGTCGCCGTTCTCGAAGCATGGTTCAACCAGACATGGCGCTACACGCCTCACCACCAAATCATCCGCAACCAGCCCGGCAAGCATGTCATCACGATTGAAATCATGGATGAAAAGAACGCCGGCAGCGAAGGCCACGGCTTCGAAATCTGCACGTTAACCATTGCCAAGTAATAAATTAGAACCATGTCACTCTTTGCCTTTCTTCTGATTCTCACCTCCACCGTGCTCCACGCCACGTGGAATCTCATCGCCAAGAAAAACCACATGACCGTCGTCTTCTACGCATGCCTCTGCGTGACATGCGCCATCGTCTGGTCGCACGTCGTCTTCTGGACGCCGATTCCCATCTTCAAGATGCCGACGCGCTTCTGGATCTTCCTTTTCGCCAGCATCGCCGCGGACGCATGCTACTGCTTCGGCCTCATGTGGACATACCGCCATTTCGACATGTCCACGTCCTATCCCATCCAGCGCTCCCTCCCCATCCTTCTTATCATCATCATTACCAAGCTCTTCGGCTGGGGCGAACCGCTCACGCCGACGGCCATCATCGGCATGTTCACCGTCTTCGTCGGCTGCCTCTGCATGCCGTTGAACAAGTTCTCGGACTTCCGCATCCAGAACTATCTGCGCAAGGAAATGCTGTTCATCCTGCTGGTCGCCTGCGGCACGACAGGATACACGGTTTTCGACAGCCAAGCTCAAAAAGTCATCGCGGAGTTCGTCCCGCAGGTCAAGCCGTACATCCGCTCCATGACGATCTACTCCGTCCGTTGCATCGTCCTGACAACGGTCCTCTGGACGATCATCGCCTTCACGCCGTCCTTCCGCGCCAACGCCCGCGAAATCATCGCGCAGCGCCAATGGAGCACGGCCGTCGCGAGCGTCATCGTCTCCGTCACCTACATTCTCGTGCTATACTCGATGAATTTCGTGACGAACGTCTCTTACGTTCAAGTATTTAGACAGCTTGGTCTGCCCATCGGCATGGCGCTCGGCATCATCGTCCTGAAAGAGAAAAGCGCGACTCCGAAATACGTCGGCGTCGCGCTGATCTTGATCGGACTTGCATTGACGGTTATTAAATTTTAACTTTAGTAATTAACAATAAACAACATTGTAATGTCCCCTGAATAAAGGGGGGCATTATAGTATTTGTGTATCTGGCTGCTAATTTGTATCAGAGATTATTCGCAGTAATCCAAATATTCGTTCATCCGAGCGAATATTCGCTGAAAATTCGCTATTCGCAATTGACATAGTGAATTTTGTGAGTATAATATAGTCAGGATTATTATAAGGAGGCGCTCCAATGAAGTTTGAAACCGAGAATATTGAATTTAAATCTCAGTTTACTGAGGAAATATATAAAGAAGTGATAGCTTTTGCCAATACTGACGGAGGCGTTGTATATGTTGGAATAGATAACGACGGGAATGCTGTCGGATTGACCGATGTTGATAAAGAATATACCCGTATTACCAACGGCATCCGCGATGCAATCATGCCGGATGTTACCATGTTCGTGCGCTTTACGATACAAGACAACAAAATTGTACGCATTACAGTAAGTGAAGGTACGAACAAACCCTACTATCTCAAGGGAAAGGGTTTGAAGCCGAGCGGTGTTTACGTGCGTCAGGGGACATCAAGCGTTCCTGCTTCTCCCGAACAAATCCGTCAGATGATCAAGGAAAGCGACGGCGATACTTTCGAAGAGAACCGTTCTCTTGAGCAGGAGCTGACCTTTGAAGCGGCTCAAAGAGCATTCAATTTCTACGGTGTGGAATTCAACATGGAGAAATATCTGTCTCTTGGAATTACACAAAAGAAAGATGGCATTTATACGAATCTTGCCTTGCTCCTCTCTGACCAGTGCAAACACACAATAAAAATTGCCGTGTTCAGCGACGATGCCTGTACTGTGTTTCGCGATAGCAAGGAGTTTGCAGGTTCGATATTTAAGCAATTTGAAGACGCCGTAACCTATTTGGCACTTTGCAATAAGACGAGTTCTGTAATAAAAGGTGTGGTACGAACGGATAAGCAGGATTATCCAGAAGAAGCAATTCGCGAAGCATTATTGAATGCGATTGTCCACCGTGATTACAGTTTCAGTGGAAGTATCATAATCAATGTCACTGACCATAAAATGGAGTTCATTTCTCTTGGAGGTCTTCTTCCTGGTCTTTCTCCCGACGATATTCGTTCCGGTATCTCTCAACCGAGAAACAAGAATCTTGCCGAAGTATTCCATCGTCTGCGCCTGATTGAAAGTTACGGTACCGGCATTCGCAGAATTTTCTATCTGTATGCCGATTGTCCAGAGCAACCGCAAATCGAAGTGACCTCCAATACGTTCAAAATTATTTTACCAAATATGAATGCCGTTTCTGCGGCAGAGCCAGAGCGCATTCAAGCAATAACTCCACAGATGAAGAAGGTGCTTGATTACATCAAAGCAAACGGCCAAATCACCGAAAAAGAAATCAGCGACCTGCTTGGATTGAAAAAAACACGCACATTTACCGTTGCAAAGCAAATGCGGAACCTCGGATTAATAAAAGTAGTTGGCCGAGGCGATAACAAAAAGTATCTATTATGCCAAAAATAACAGCGGGAGTTTTTGCAATGGAAAAGGAAAAAGTTTTTGTGATTATGCCATTAAAGATGAATTCTTTGAAGTATACAAAATGCTTAATCAGAAGCCACAGTTTGACATTGTAAGTTAATCCTGTGATGCCTGTTTGCCATACCTTATTTAAATATTCCCCCGCGATTTCAACGGTAATTTCACCAA
>CACYQT010000077.1 GCA_902776645.1 uncultured bacterium
TGAAATCGAAGACGAGACGGAACTGTCCGAATACGGCGTGGACTCCTTCCTGCTGCTGGAACTGGTCGTCGCGATGGAAGAGATGTTCGAAGTGAAGTTCGAGCAGAGCGACATCAAGGCCGGCGTCCTGAAATCCGTCAAATCGTTGGCTGACTTGATCAAATCGAAGAAGTAACCATGGGCGGAACACTTCAGTCCTGCCTTGCAACCATTCATTAAATAGAAGAGACACGTAAGATGAAAACGACTGCGTTGAGAATTTACGGTAAAATGGATCTGCGTCTGGAGAGCTTCGAACTTCCGCCCTGCGGAGACGACGGCATCATCGCCGAAGTCATCAGCGACTCCATCTGCATGTCCAGCTACAAGGCCTCCAAGGCCGGTGAAGACCACAAGCGCGTTCCGAACGACTGCGCGACGAATCCTCCGATTCTCGGTCATGAGTTCACGGGGCGCATCATCGAAGTCGGCAAGAAGTGGCAGGACCAGTTCAAGCCCGGCGACCGCTTCGGTATCCAGCCCGCCATGCCGATCGAAGGCTCCTACGCCGCGCCCGGCTATTCCTTCCAGACCATCGGCGGCGACTCCACCTACATCCGCATCCCGAGCATCGTCATGGAGCACGGCTGCCTGCTGAAATACACGGGCGACGCCTTCTTCATGGCCAGCTTGAGCGAACCGATGAGCTGCCTCATCGGCGCATGCCATGCGCAGTACCACATCCCTGCGGGAACGTACCACCACAACATGGGCGTCGTCGAAGGCGGCTCGTGCGCATGCCTTGCGTCCGCCGGCCCGATGGGCCTCGGCCTCATCGACTATCTGGTCCATGGGCCGCGCAAGCCCGGACTCGTCGTCGTGACGGATATCGACGATGCGCGTCTCGACCGCGCGAAATCCATCCTGACGCCTGAAGACGCCGCGAAGAACGGCGTGAAGCTCGTCTATCTGAACACGAAGTGCGAGAATCCCGTCCAGGCCTTGAAAGACGTGAACGGCGGCAAAGGCTACAACGACGTGTTCGTTCTGGCCCCCGTGGCCCCCGTCGTCGAACAGGGCGACGCGATTCTGGCCGCCGACGGCTGCCTGAACTTCTTCGCCGGCCCGACGGATACGGAATTCTCCGCGAAGTTCAATTTCTACAACGTCCACTACGCCGCGACGCACGTTGTCGGAACGTCCGGCGGCACGACGGCCGACATCAAGGAAGCCCTCCAGCTGATGAGCGAAGGCAAGCTGAACCCCGCCATGATGATCACCCATATCGGCGGCCTCACCGCCGCTCGTGAGACGACGCTCCATCTGCCCGACATCAAGGGCGGCAAGAAGCTGATCTACACGCATTGCGACTTCCCGCTGACCGCAATCGCAGACTTCGCCGAAAAAGGCAAGACGGATCCCGTCTTCGCCGAACTCGCCGACGCCTGCGCGCGCAACAACGGCCTGTGGAATCTCGAAGCCGAGAAAATCGTTCTCGAAAAGATGCCGAAACTGGCGTAAGTTGTTTGCATAACGCTGATTGATTCTATTGCCAGCCCCGCCAGGAAGCCTCCTGCGGGGCTGTTTTGCATGGGAGGGAGCGTCCCGCTCCCGTGGGACCAGTGGGAGGGGCCCGCTCCCGTGGGACCAGTGGGAGGGGCCCGCTCCTGCGGGACCAGTGGTTAGTGGTTAGTGGTTAGGCTTTCAGTTTTTCTAAATCTATGGAAATCAAATCATACCAGATGCCGTCATTTCCGAAGGGCGAACCCGCGTTCATGCCTTTGTTAAAGGAACACAGGCCGTTTGTACCGAAATGGGACAACGTCTGCCCAGACGACTGTCTGGACGCGCGGGGCGGCATGCGTCTGAAAGTCGTTTTCAAAGATGACGAAAAGCTTCTTGAAACCGCCTACGCCGATATGAAACGATTCCTTGCCGAAGCCGGAATCGACGGCGACGCCGTGACTTGCAAAATCGTCAAGTCGAGAAAAGCCATGGAGACGGAGGCCTATCGCGTCTCCATCGACGACAATGTGACTATTGAAGCAGCCGACACGGAAGGCGTCCGCCGCGCCGTCTATTGGCTGATGGACCGTCTGAAGGCGGCGCCGTTTCTGAAGCGTGGTGTCGTCGAGCGGAAGCCGTGGCTGAAGAACCGCATCTCCCGTTGCTTCTTCGGCCCCATCAAACGGCCGCCGCACAACATCGACGAGCTGATGAACGACATCGACTACTATCCGGAGGAATATCTGTCGCTGTTGGCGCAGGAAGGGATCAACGGCCTGTGGCTGACCATCACGTTCCGTGAAATCTGCGACACGTCGTTGCGGCCCGCCTGCGCGGATGCCGCAAAACGTCTGGCGAAACTGCGCGACACCGTGGAGCGTTGCCGCCGCTACGGCATCAAGATCTGGGCGTTCTGCATCGAGCCCGCCGCATGGTCGTCCGCCAATCCGCTGCCGAAAGGCCATGAAAATCAATTGGCCTGCGGTTGGTCTGAAGAGAAGAGCGTCCACGGCAGTTTCCCGTTCTGCGTCAATTCGCCTGAGGCGCGGCAATATCTGGAGGAATGCACGTATTCGCTGTTTTCGGCGGTGCCGCATCTCGGCGGCATCATCAACATTTCCTACGGTGAACGGCCAACCTCCTGCCTGAGCCGTTTTTCACCGTTGAACGAATGCGGAAAACTGTGTGAAAACTGTTCATTCGGAAGCCCGAAGGATATTTTCAAAGCCGTTAATGCGTCGATGGCCCGCGGCATGAAACGCGCCAATCCGACGGCGGAGTTCATCAGCTGGCTGTACATTCCATATGCGGAGCAGATTCACGGATGGATCTATGAACTGCCGAAGGATCTGGACGGTGAAGTGGTCGTCTCCTTCAATTTCGAATCAGGCGTCACGCGCAGCCAGCTTGGCAGGACGCGGGCAGGCGGCGACTACTGGCTGTCCGCCGTCGGTCCGTCGGACCGTTTCTGCCGGATGGCGCAGTCCTGCGAAGGCCACGCGGAGATGTCGGCGAAGATACAGGTCGGTTGCTCCCATGAAGTCGCGACGATTCCCTACGTTCCCGTGCCCGGCATCCTGTATCGCAAATACCGTGAAATGAAACGTCTGGGAGTCCGCCACGTCATGCAGTGCTGGTATTTCGGCAATTATCCGGGCCTCATGAACGAAGCGGCCGGAAAGCTTGCGTTTGAAGATTTCTCCAATGACGAAGATGCTTTCCTTCAGGAACTTGCGATGCCGGATTGGGGGGCGGACACCGCACACGCCGTCGCGGCGTGGAAGCTGTTCGCGGAAGCCTACGGCAACTACCCGCTGGACATCCAGTTCCAGTATTACGGCCCGATGCACGACGGGCCCGTCTGGCCGTTGCATCTGAAATACAATTTCACATCATTGACGCGTTCATGGCAGCCGGACGGTTTCCCGTCCGGCGACGCCATCGGCGAATGTCTCGCCAATTTCAGGCTGGACGAAGCGGAACGGCTCTGCGCCGCGCTGTCGTCCAAATGGCATGAAGGCCTGTTGGAACTGCGGAAGACGGATGCCGAGCGGCACCGCATGGAACTCTCTCTGGCGGAGGCGCTTGACATCCAGTTCGCTTCCGCGGCCAACATCCTCCGCTTCTACGCCATGCGTCATGCGCTGACAATCGCCGAACCGCAGGATGCACGCAGTTTTTTGCTTGCGATGCGCAAGATCGTCCAGCAGGAAATCACGGCGTCCGAACGGCTTGCGGAACTGTGTGAACAGGACGGCAGACTCGGTTATCATTCCGAGGCGGAGGTCTTCAAGTATTTTCCGGAAAAGCTTCGTTGGCGTGCCAAACAGTTGAAAAAGCTTTTGGATACGGATTTCAAAGATGCTCGTCAGACGCTGTCCGAAGGCGATCCGTTGGAGGAGTATCTCTTTGAAGATGAAAGAGAAACATGGGCTGAAGGCGATTGGCGAGAAGTCGGAAAGGAGAACATGCGGTGGCGGTTCTCAGCCGATTCGGAGACGGTGAAGGTGGAGGCCGAATTCAGCGGCCATCATGATTATCCGGAGACGGCGTGGCTGATCGTCTACGACCGCGAAGGTCTTTCCATGCCGTTGCCTGCCATGTGCGTCAGCAAGCAGTCGTCGTTGGAGACATATCGTGGCTGGCTGGCGGAATTCACGATTCCGCGTGCGGCGTTGGGCTATGCATCGCATTTCCGTTTGGGCATCGAACGGACGGAATACCTGCCGAACGGCACGACGCGAGCCTCCAACAGCCGTAAAGACTCTTATCCGCGCATCTATCGCTTGAATCTTGGCGTCTCCATGATCGATAAGACACAGCCGGTTATCCTGTAAAAACGCCGTCTGCCAACTTGAAAAAAACGGAAACGCGGCTAAAGTAAAGCATATAGACAACTTGTATTTTTATGCTGTTTGACCAACGGAGAGATGCCAGAGTGGTCGAATGGGACGGTCTCGAAAACCGTTGTAGCTTCGTGCTACCCAGGGTTCGAATCCCTGTCTCTCCGCCATTTATCTTTCATCGCCATGTTTTTCTTCGGGGGAATGGCATGGCTCCATGGGTGAAAACAATATTTTCAAGGGGGAGACGATGTGTAAGGAAGGAGAAAACAATCATTTGAATGATGTTGTTGATATGGATGACCCTGTGAACCAGTTTACTCTCGGGGCCACATATTATAATGGAATCTTCGATGAACCGGATTACAAAGAAGCGGTTAAATGGTTCCGTTTGTCTGCTGAACAGGGGTATTTTCTGGCGCAGTTTTTTCTCGGTCTTTGTTATTTGTACGGACAAGGTGTGAGAAAAAACAAACGTAAGGGAGTGGAGTGGATGCGCAAAGCCGCCGAACAGGGAGACCCGCAGGCGCAGTTCAATCTCGCTCTCAGCTATGAATACGGCAATGGCGTGAGGAAGGATATGAAAACGGCGGCGGCATGGTATAGCATGTCCGCAGAGCTGGGGGACGCGGAAGCGCAATATTGTTTGGGCAGATGCTATTTTTTTGGTGAAGGCGTGAGAGTGGACAAGAAAAAGGCGGTGGAATGGTGGATCAAGTCCGCCGAGCAGGGATGTGAACACGCACAATACTTTCTTGGTCTTTGCTATGATTCTGGCGATGGCGTGAGGGCGAATAAGCAAACGGCGGTGGAATACTACGGCAAGGCCGCCGAAAAGGGGATTGCCGATGCGCAGTATGAGCTCGCCAGGTGCTTCGATGAAGGAATCGGCGTGAAGGCCGATAAGAAAATGGCTGTGAAATGGTACCGCAAGGCCGCCGAACAAGGGCATGCGGAAGCACAGTTCTATCTGGGCTGCTGTTATAAATATGGCACTGGCGTGAGAGTGAACAAAAAAACGGCCGTGGAATGGTGGCAAAAGGCCGCCGAACAGGGGGACGCAGATGCGCAATATTGTCTTGGCTTTTGCTACTATTTGGGCAAGGGCGTGAAAAAGGATTATGCCCAGGCCGTGGAATGGTACCGCAAGTCCGCTGAGCAAGGAGACCCCAGGGCGCAATTCAGCCTCGCCAATTGCTATTTTCATGGCCATGGTGTTGAAGAGGACGCGACGGAGGTGGTGAAGTGGATGCGCAAGGCCGCCAAACAGGGGCATGCCGGAGCGCAATACGATCTTGGTATTTGCTACGAAGATGGTTACGGTGTGGGAAAGAACAAGCGGAAAGCCGTGGAGTGGATGCGCAAGTCCGCCGAGCAGGGAGAGGAAAAGGCTAAGGAATGGCTAGAGGAAAATGGCCAAAAATTGCCTTCCGTCAGATCTACAAAGTAGTTTTGACGCGGCCCTGTTGCCATGCTGATGAACAATGAAGCCACTTGGCTGTAATCATAGCCTTTGAATCTATAATATGATGTATCTCTTGTTCCATGGCAGTGTCTTCTGCTTTAAAAAATATCTATTTTATAGATAATATATCTTAAAAGTTTTTCTTAATAGGACGGAGCTTGCACATCTACATGCTTGTTTTGAAAAATGGCTGATTCATGGCTGAAGATATTTGCAAACTGCATCATGGATGTTATGGTCTATAGGTGGCAATATTTGTTTTGATACGATTTTCAAGGATCATCCATGACAGAAAGAAAACGGATAACATTCACCCAGATTTCGTTGTTCAGCATGCTGCTTTGCGGCCGTTATGGCGGAATCGTCACTGTCGCCGACGTCAAAAAGCTCGGCAATATGGCGATCGCCACCATGGACCGCTTGGACGGCGAGATGCAGATGATCGACGGCGTCGTCTATCAGGCCTGTGCGGACGGGCGTGTCTGTCTGCCGAAAGACGACGAGACGATTCCGTTTGGAACGATTGCCGATTTCCATGCCGAGAAGATCCTGAAAATTCGTGATGTTCCTAGTTATGAAGCATTTGAAGAGCAAATGGTGGCGTGCTGCCCGATGGAGAACTTCCCGCTGGCGGTCCATGTGACGGGAACGTTCGGCAGGATGAAAGTCCGTGCCGTCGCGCGGCAGGAAAAGGACGGAGTAGGGCTGGCGGAGGCGGCGAAAGACGAAGCGGTTTTCGAACTGCAAAATACGTCCGGCGACTTGGTTGGCTTCCGTCTGCCGGGTTATGTGAAAGGCGTCAACGCCCCCGGCTGGCATCTGCATTTTATGGATTCGGAGCGCCGCCACGGCGGCCATGTGGTCAATTTCTCATTGACTGAAGGCGAATTGCGCTATTGCCATGCCGACGATTTCCAGATCCGCCTGCCCGACGATCCCGCCGTCTTCTCCGGTCTTGATTTGTCATGCGACCGGAGCGCTGATTTGAAGAAGGCAGAAGCGCAACGGTGATTGACGATATTGGTGTTGAATCGCAAAATGTCGATGCAATTACTTCTGATAATAGCCTAAAAGGATGAAGCGTGATTGCCCACAAGGGAATCAAAATCTATGAAAATACATATAGGATTATTGGGGATTCTTGTGTTGATGAATAGCCTTTGGGCTCGTGAATATTTCACCGTCACTGAAACCAATTGGATAGCCTATCCGGAGGCGTTTGAGAAAGGCATTGAAAAACAGCGTTTTTTCCGCAAGGAATTTACTGTCCGGGAAGGACTGGTTTCGGCGAAGGCATGGCATTGGCTTGACGATACCGGCACGATTTACATCGACGGCGTCGCTGAACCGCCAGGCACGGTCAGTCTGGAGGGCGGCCATGATATGACAGACCGTCTGAAAGCTCCCGGCCGCCATCTGCTTGCGATCATGGACATCAACAAGGCCGCCAGCGGCGGCGTGGTTTTTCGGCTTGAACTGACCTATCGTGACGGCCATGCGGAGCAAGTCGTCAGCGATGTTTCATGGCGCTGCAGCCAAGCAGGCCCCGACGGCTGGAATACATTGGATTTCAACGATAAAGACTGGCCGGCGGCGATGGCCTTTGGAAATGCCTTGGCCGATCCATGGTCGGGAATCCGCGACATGACGGTGTTGCTGACGCCGAACGACAAGGCGCGCCATGAAGCTTGGAAACGGAAAGACAGGGAGCTTGCCGCAGGCATATTGGAGAGATTGTCCCATGAACGGAAGCCGTCCTGCCGCATCGTCTATGAACGCGGCAAGCCGATGTTCGATATCGGCGGCCGTCTTTACGAGACCATGTACTACAATACGAGCGAGAATTGGAACGACCATAATTTCAAACTGAAAGAGCAAGTCGGATATTTTCGTGACGCAGGCATCCATGTGTATGGCATCGGCTACAAGACCGCCGACATTTGGAAGCCTGACGGCAGCATAGACTTCCAAAAGGTCTACGGCCGCTTGCTCGATGCGCTGATGGATGATCCAGATGCTTATTTCATGTATTGCATCGCCACGGATATTCCGCCGAAATGGTGGTGCAAGGCGCATCCGGAGGAAATCACAGGCTACGCCAACGGCACGCCGGACTTTGAATGCAATGTGGAAATCAAGAATATCGCCGCGCCGTCCATGGCTTCCAAATTGTGGATGAAAGACGTGGCAGATTTTCAGCGTCGCATGGTCGAATGGCTGGAGGCGTCTCCGTTTGCAAGCCGCATTTTCGCGTATCGCACCGATTACGGCGTCCATCATGAATGGCATTATTATGGTATGACGGAATATATGCCGGACAACAGTCTCCCGATGACGATCGCGTTCCGCAACTGGTTGCGTGAGAATTACAAAGACGATGTCTCTGCTTTGCGTCGCGCATGGCATGACGAGACGGTGGCTTTTGAGACGGCCAACGTCCCGCCGCCGGCGGATCGCAATCGGACGAGCGCCGGAATCTTGAGGGATCCCGCCAAAGACCGGCCAAGCGTGGACTATCAGCGTTGTCATGCGCAGGTCGTCAGAATATGCCTGCTGAACAGCAACCGGACGATCAAGGAGGCCTGCGGCCATCGTGCCTTGGTAGGCAACTACTGCGGCTACTTTTTCGGCATGAGCTTTCCCGCCGAAGGATGGCATCTGGAGAATGAACGGCTGCTGGATTCGCCATACGTTGATTTCCAGTGCTCTCCGCATATTTACGGCAATGAGTCGCGGGCGGTCGGCGAGCCGCAGCAGGCCCGCTGTCTGTTGGAGACATTCCGTCGCCGCGGCAACAAGCTGGCCATTCTGGAAGCGGACAACCAGCCTCACAATTTCAAAGGGACCTACTGCCATTACGCATGGACTCCCCAGCAGTCCCGCGCCATCCTTTCCCGCGACTTTGTGCAGTCGCTCGCCTGGGGATGCGGCTATTGGTATTTTGATTTTGCGCAAGGCTGGTATGCGGATCCCATGTATGCCGATTTCATGAAACAGCTGTTCGCCATTCGGACCATGAAGGCGGACTGCGCATCCGTCGCCGAAATCGCCTTCGTCGGCGACTATGAAAGCGTGATGTTCACCAACGTCACGGGGCAGGGGCGCGAACTGTCCGTCTTGATCACCTCTGCGCAAGTCCGTGAATTCGTCCATGCCGGCGTGCCGTTTGACACTTATTCGTTTGCGGATCTCGCCAGCGGAAACATTCGCGACTACAAACTGTATTTTTTCCCGAACCTGTTTTATCTGACGCCTGAAAAACGTGCCGTCATCGAAAAACTGAAGGCCGCCGGCAAGATGGTCGTTTTTCTCTACGCCCCCGGATATCTCACGGCGGACGGCGCCTCGGTGGAGAGCATGTCCGCTCTGACAGGCATGAAAATCCGGCAGGACAACCGCTTGTTCGAATCGTTGACGACGCTGTCGGAGACTGGTGACGTGATGAAAAGCTATGTCGTCTGCCAATTTTCACCGTTGTTCCGCATAGAGGATCCGGACGCCCGGCCGCTTGGCACGCTGAAGCTGTCGGATGGCGAAGCGGTCACCTATGCGGCGAAAGGCCCTGTAAGGCTATGCACCACAGGCTTCCTTTCCCGCCAGGCGTTACGTGGTCTGTTTGCCGAGGCGGGCGTCCATGTTTATACAGACGACACGGCCGTGTCTCTTTACGCCAACAAGTCATGGGTTGCCGTGCACAGCGCGGCCGCAGGCCGCCAACGGCTTCATCTTCCCAGAAAGGCGAGCGTCACGATGATGTATCCGCAGCAGAAGAAGATCGGCGACGGCCTGAAAACCATCGAATTCGATGTCCCGCAATCATCGACGACGTTGTTTTTAATAAAGGAAGAGTGATTGTTTTCCACGGCCGTCCGCAGGGCGTGATTTTTCGTAACTGATCAGCAGAATTCCACAATCTATTTGCAATATACTGCAAAAAATCAAAGAAGATTTGCAATACACAGCAAATATCGTATAGTATGAAATGCCCTAGAAAAGGAGATAACACCATGGATTTCATACGGATACTGACAGAACAGAAGGAAGAGCGGGATTCGCTTCCGCTGGAATCGTATTGCCGACGGAGCCAGTTGAAGGAACTGGATGTGTTCAGTCCGCTTGCGCAGGTGGTCATGGGGATGCGTCGTTCGGGAAAGACGGTTCTCTGCCATCAGGCTCTTCATGCGGCCGGAGTCAATTACGCCTTCATCAATTTCGACGATGAAACGCTCGCCAATCTGGAGGCCAGTCAACTGAACGACGTGCTTCTGGCAGCGTATGTCGTCTATGGTGATTTCACCCATATCCTTCTTGATGAAATCCAGAACATACAAGGCTGGGAACTGTTTGTGAACCGCCTTTTGCGGCAGAATATGCATGTTGTGCTGACAGGCTCCAATTCCAATCTGCTGTCGCAGGAGCTTGGAACGCATTTGACAGGGCGCTACAAGGAGATAGAACTGCTTCCGTTGTCGTTTAAAGAATATCTCGCCTTTTCCAATTCGCCGCAACTGCCTGCGACCACCCGTGGTAACGCCCGCCGTCTGGAGGCCTATAAAACATATTCCAGACGAGGCGGTCTGCCTGAAAGCTATCAAGTCGGTGATTGGCGCAACTATATCAAGACGCTGTACAACGCCATTCTTTTCAAGGATGTGAGCAAACGGTACAATGTCCGATACCCGAAAGTCCTTGCGCAGTTGTCGTCGATATTGATGGACAATTTCTGCCGGGAGGTCAATTATTCCGACATCGCGAAGGCTCTGTCCGTCAAAGGAACCCATACATTGCAGAATTACGCCAGCTATCTGGAGAAGGCGTATCTCATACGACTGCTGCCGAAATTTTCTTTCAAACCATTGCGGCGGAACCAGTTCGAAAAGGCGTACGCCATTGATTTGGGTGTTCTCTCTGCCTTTTCAGGCATTGCCGCGGATGACGGCAACGACGGATGGCGCATGGAGAATCTTGTTTTCCTGAAGCTTTATGCCGACCATGTTTCAAAAGACTATGAACTTTTCTATTGGAAGAACGACTGCGAAGTCGATTTCGTTCTGGCACGGAAGTCGCGTGTTCTTAAGCTGATACAAGTCGCATACGACATTTCCTCCGCCAAGGCGCGTCAGCGTGAAATCAACGCCTTGCTTCAGGCGTCGTCTCGTCTTTCCTGCGACGATCTGCTGATCGTCACACTGACGGAGAAATCGACACTTCAACAGGATGGGAAGACCATCGAAATCCGCCCGATCACGGAATTTCTGATGGAGGGGTGATTTTTGTCCATCATGAGAACAGATTGTAATATCAATTCTAGACACACTGTGTCTAGAATCGATATCATCTTGTATTTGAATTACTTGCATCAAGTCCATCGGACTTTTTCAATTTGGAACGCACTGCGCTCCAAATTAATAACATGTTGCATTTTAGGAACATGCATCAATTCTCCATGGCTTCTCCAAAATGAGACGCACTGCGTCTCGAATTGATATCTTGTTGCATATTTGTTAGATACATCAATTCTGCATTGCTTTCCCAATTCGTGACACACTGTGTCTCGAATTAATATGTTACTGGGGCATAAGTACATGCGTAGATTCTGATTGTTTTCCCAATTCGTCACACACTGTGTGATGAATTGATATGGACGCATCACCGCTTCGTCATGTAGAGGACGGATGAACTGCTTTTCCCAAATTAGTCACACAGTGTGTGACCAATTGATATGGACACATCACCACTTCGTCATGTGGATGACGGATGAACCGCTATTTTTCCAATTCATAACGCACTGCGTGACAAATTCCAATGGATTCATTTCCATGTGCTATGTATATGACTATTATTATTGCAGATTAAGATATATGAATGAATGTGTCACTTGGGGCTATGATGTTACAGAATGTTTTCTTCCTCTACCAAATAGACTTATTTATTTTAGTCAGTCCTTCATACATTTCTGCTACTTGATTATACTCAATAAATTTAACACGGCCTTTGATACTTTCGAAAATTGATACATTAAGTTTATCCTCAAACTCCTTCTTTCGACATGCATCGGCTACAATATAGAATCCTGCATGAAAGTCTTGCAGTTCATAGAATTTTGAAAGTGAATTCTTGATGTCCGTTGTGTGTTCAACCTCATAAAAGTTTGATGGCATGATTCTTTCATTGAACCAAATAACATCAATTGTCATTGCACGCTTTATCAGTTTCTCATATGTAAACGGAGGTAGTTTTGTTATATCAGCTATATCACCTAAATGTTGACCGATGAAATTATGATTTTTATCTTGTGCGGGAACAAATGTCTTTTGATTGCGGAATTTACCAATTTCAACAAGTAAACCTTGATAATAACTATGGCTGAATTGTTCTTCGCTCTTTTGGTTGCCAAGTTTCAGCTCTAATTTTTTCAATACTTGTTCACGAGACTCTTCAAGTGCCCATAACCCAGATTGAATCCTAAAGAATTGCTTACTGAGTTGGACAATTCGCCTTACAGTGGCTTCTGGTGTCTTTGTCTTCCAAGATGAAAAATCCACAATTTCATTAAGACGGCGTAAGGTAGCGTATCCTCCTTCTTTGCGCATTGCTTCAACGACTTGATATTCTTGTGTTTCTTTTTTCATTGTGATTCACTTGATTTTATGTTGTTTATTGTTCTTTAAATGATTATAAAATATCATTGAACTTTTGATTTTCAATTCATTAAATTGAAACGAAGTTTCATGTAGTTTACATTCTTTACCAACTATTCATGCACGTCATGATAGGAATGCTCCTGTTGCAAAACATTAATGTTCTTTTATGTCCATTTGTCGAACTAACTTGACTTTTTCTGTCCCTTGCTTTATTCTATTGTCATCCATGAAATCAAATCAAGGAGCAGATTGCCATGAAACTGAATTTCCGCATAGACTGGGGATACCAGTATCTCTATTCACGACGCCACTATCATCCGCATTATCATTGGGATGGACATTTGGAATGTTCCGATGGCGTCATCGAAAAGGTGTTTCAGCTGGATTATCCCGTCATTTGGTTCGGGCCAGGGCATTGCGCAAAAGAGACGCTGTTGGATTCGGCCTGCTGGAAAAGCACGACACATCGTGGATTGGCGGGAATACGAGTCGAGGCGGATGTTGCGGAAGACGCTGTTTTCAAACTCGTTACGCTGTCGGGAACGTTTGAGTTCGCGGCAAAGGACATTCTGACAAAAGGGCGGATCGAGTTTCCTGTCGGGCCGAAATATTTGGGCTGCCATGTCATTGTGACGCGGACAAGATATTATTGGTTTATGCCGAAGGCAAAGGAAGGGCAGGTTGTTTTCGAGGCGGATGATTTGGCGAATTCCGTTCCCGTTCACGATTGGGCGCGCATGCGGACGGCGTGGATCGGGCCAGACAAAGCCGTTGAATTCGAGGCGGAACTTCCTGAAACACATGGTGATAGCGATGAAACTATCCTGCATGTCGTCGCGATGGCGGCTCCGGAATACACGCCTGGCGATGAAAAGCAAATCCATGACGAATTTCCGTTGACGGTGTATTGCGACGGCAAAATCGTCGCGGAAGGAAAGCGCTATTATCGTGAACACGACGACTTCATGCAGATGTTGGAGGATATGTGGTTCCGTTTTCCGGCGGTTTCAGGCAAGCATCGTTTTGCGTTGAAAAACGGCAATGGACAATTCTTCCTGTTGATCACGCGGATTGTGTTGCAGCAGTCGGAACATGTTCATTTGCAGTTATCTTTGCCGCCATGGGCGTTGGTTGGCGAACCGCTTGTCGGGCGGATTTTCGCGGCGAAAGCGGACAAAACGACGATTCGTTGGGAAGATAAGAGCCTTCAATTGGATTTGCAGCCCGGCTGGAATGAATTTCCGTTTTCCATTTCCAAGGCCGGACGCGACATCGTTGTTGCGACGGATTCCACGCAGGGCGTCATTCCGGAAGTGTATGATTTGAAAGACGAAACGCCGGAAGTCATGGTCGGCTATGACATGACGGTCGTGCCGCATGACGACAGCGGTTGCATGGACTGGCTGTTGGACTACACATGGAGGACGCGTCTCGGCAACATCGTCGTGTTCCGTTCGTTCCGTTTTGAAAATCCGCATTCGCACCATGGCGTAAATGTTCCGGATGAACTACTTGCGCGATGGGGCACGTTCTGCAAAGATCATCGCATCCATGTGGAGGCCGCGAATGCGTTTGACAGCGGCGTGCTGACGGAGAGCGCAGGAGACATGCTCCACAGCGTCGGCAAGCATGAATGGCCGGGAGCCGTCTATGCGTTCAATCCGGAATTCGAATGGTGTTCGGAAGACATGAAAACGGCCATGGAGCACTATCTCAAACGGCTGAAAATCGAAGTGGATCGCGCGCATGCGGTCAGCAAACGCGCGGCTTTCGGCGACGCGTCCGGCGGTCATCGCTACTGCTATCTGGCGGGAGCGGATTTCATCCGCACGGAGACCATGGTGCCGCATACGCAACATCTTTGTTCGCAGGCACGTCCGGCGGCGGAGGCGCTCGCAAGCGGCGAATGGGGCGTCCATATCGCCATCCAGCATGCGTTCCAGCCGTACTATGAAACGCATCTAGGCGTGTACTATCTGTCGCTCTTCCAGCCGCCATGATTTACGAAGAGGACAGCCTGTTTGAGCTCTTCAAGGAGGAACGGCAGGCATGGGACGATTTCCTGACGAAGGGAAAACGCGATATGACGCGCGATTTCTTCCGTTTCGTCAAGACGCATCCGCGAAAAGGCGCCCCGACGCGCAAAATCGCCTTCGTGGAAGGCCGTTACGCCGCGCCGTTCAACGGTTTCATCTGCGGCACCGACCAGACGCCGGACTACGCCGTCTGGGGCCTTTTCGGCAAAAGCGATCCGCAGTGGGGCCATCGTCAGCCGGAAAAATGCCGTCAATTATTGGATGTGCTGATGCCCGGAGCGAGCACGCAGCCGTTGCGGCAGGATGTTACAAAACGGCGGTTCTTCTTCTCCGGAACGCCTTACGGCGATTTCGACGAAGTGCCGACCGAAGCGAAACAAGACTATTTTGACCGCTATTCGCTGCTGCTGCATCTTGGCTGGAACACGATGATTCAGGAGGATTACGACAAGCTGTCGCATTTCGTGGAAAACGGCGGCACGCTGCTGATCGGGCTGCCGCAGTTCAGCCGTCATGTCAAACGCGACTTCCTTGAAGAGATGATGGAGCTAAATCTTTGGAACGACGGTGATTTGAGCGAATTCTGCGGGCTGAAGGCCGTTGGTCCGGGCAAATGCTATTCCGGTCAATGGAACGCCATCGGCCGAGAAGAATATGTCATTCCGGAGCTTTCCGCCGTGCCGAGCAAATCGCCGGAAGAGGACGGCCCATGCCGTCTGGCAAAACTGGAACTGACTGGCGCGGAACCGTTTATCTGGGATGCCATGACAGGCGAGCCGTTGGTATGTCGTTTCAGGAGAGGGCAGGGCGTCGTCTATACGGTGACGGCCTATGCGTATCCGGGCCATGAGGCGTTGCAGAAAGTGATGGCGGCGTTGATCGCGAAACTGGCCGCGGAGAATCTGCCACAGTGCCGTGTGGATGATCCGTCGAAGGAAGTCTTTTGGAATGAATGGGTTGAAAACGACAACGCGCGGCGGTTGATGCTGTTGAACACCGATTGGACGGCGGCGGGCAATCGCAAAAAAATCGTCATCGACAACGGCCGCATTCGGTTTGAGACGGAAGTCGTCGAACGGGAGGCGAAGATATTGACGGTTCTGCCGAACATGATTCTGGAGCCTGATTCGCCTGAATTGCATGTGGAAGTTTTGGATGGCGGCGGCATCCGCTGCCATGGCACGGGGATGCATCGGATTACGGTTCACCTGGCGGATCGTACGGAAATCAAAACCGTTGATTTGACGCAAGATACGGTGACAGATTTTTAACCACGAAAATCACGAAAAACGCGAAAAGTTACTATTATAGAAACCACAGAATACACAGAAATGCCTCGCCGCCGGGCCGACAACAGCTAGAAGGATGTAATGATTGAACAAAACGTTGATCATGAATGATTCAAACGGCTCCGGCGGCTCGGCGGTTGTCATCGCTTCGCGAGATGCAAAGGATGTCATGCGGAAGAACTAAGCTTTAAGGAAAATCTTTTCAGAAAAACAAGAAAATAAACGATAATAGTACAAGAAAGTTAATGATACTGTCTCATGTCTCTCGTCTCTTGTCTCTTGTCAGAATTTAGTGGATAGGTGGGGCGTGAGACATGAGACGTGAGACGTGAGCAAAAAGACGAACGGGAGGGGGGGGATGACAAGTGCAGAATGATGTCATTTGCTTCTTGCCTTCCGATGGGTTCATGCTAAATTTTCCGTTGCAATTTTTTTTCTATACAATATATAAAAGGAAAGGATGATCATGAAACGATTCTTGTCGATATGCCTGCTGGCGGCGGTCGCGCTGCCTGCGTTCGAAGAAGTCAATATTCTGAAGAATGTGAATTTCGAAGGCGATTATGAACTCATGCCCGGAAGCATTCCATGCTGGAGCGTCGATCAGGGCGCAACGACGAACAATCCGATGGTCCTCCTGCCGGGCGAAGGGCCAGATGGCAAAAACGCCATGCGCGTCAATATCGACAAGGGGGAAGTTCTGCGGCAGCCGTATGCGTTTCTCGTTGCGGGAGAACGATATCGGTTCGGCGCCTACATCCGCACAAGCGGCCTGAAGACGCCGAAATCATATCTCTGCGTATGGAACACAGGCTGGACGAAGGCGCTCAATTCCACGGACGTGCCGAACGACACCCACGGCGAATGGGTGAAGGTCGAAGGCGAAGGCGTTTTGGGAACATCGCCCAACGGCACCTACAATTTCGGCCTGTACGCCAAAACGCCGGTCGGAACCATCGACATCGCATGCCCTTATCTCATCCCGCTGTCGGAAAAGGCGTTGAAAGGCTCCCGCATCGACGATCCGAAACATCTTGATCTCAGCCGCATCGTTCCCGTCGAGCCGTTGCTGATGAAAATCGACGCGGCTGATCCGAAGATGACCTTCTACGTGCCCGGAGTGAAAGCCAACGACCTTCCGTCATGCGAACTTGGCGTGCGGACGAAAATGGCCGGGCAGGCGGATTTCTCTCCGTGGAAATACCATGCCGTTAATCAATCGCGGAAGGTCGTGACAAAGCTCGGCAATCTTCCGCAAGGTGATGGAACGCTGCAGGTTGCGGTTTTCAAAAAGGACAATCGTGAGGTGGTTTTCCAGAATGAATACGCCATTCGCGTCATCAGCCTGCCGCCGAAGGCCAATCTGAAACGGCTGAACAACATGGTCGGCGAAATTCTGGACACGGAGCTGAAGAACGGCGACGTCACATTCGTCAATCCGCGCGAAGGATGGGTGTTCATCGGATTCGACAAACCGTATCGCGGCACGACGGCGAGGCTCGACGGCGCAATGGATCCAATCGTCTTCTATCGCGACGGCGAGCCGTCGGACACGATGCGGCTGCTGCCGCTCGGCGAACACACGCTCCATATCGAAAACGCGCCGGCGGACGGCGGACGGCTGATCATCCGCTCCGTCGCGCAGATCATGCTCTACGCGTTGGACATCGCGCCCAAGCTGGATTATTCCAACTTCCGCTATGACATGGACTTCTGGAAAAAGCATCTGCTCCATTCCGTCAACATATTCGACACGGAAACATGGCTGCCCACGTCGGAACACCAATTGTTTGTCGATAAGGAAGTTACGTCGCGCGGCATGAAAATTCTCGGCAGCCATGGAATCTTCCGGAAGGAGAGCATCAACGAAATCGACAAACTGGTCGATATCATCCGCAACAATCCGACGCTGCAGCGCAATTGGGGGTTGACGCTGGACGAAATCTCCATCAATGAAAATCCGTCGACGATGCTCGCGACATGCGAGGCCCTCTGGAAACTAACGGATCTCGATAAGCGCGTCTATACATGGTGTTACAGCCGGATTTCCGAAAAGACCTACAATCCGCGCATCCAGCAGAATCTGCTTTCCGCCTGCTCGAACGTCTCGTGCGGCGAAGGGAAAATCTTTCTGGAGACCTACGTCGGCACGAAACGGACGGAAAAAGAGATGGAGGAAAATCTTGAAGGCATACCCGTCCATCTGGACATCGCGCGGCGGATGACGCCGGATGCGGCGGAGCGGTTCATGATGCTCATGAGCGGCTACACGACGCCTGAATGCTGGTGCATCAACAACTATCCAGCGGCGGACATCAAGGTGGTCTTCGACCGCTTCTTCCACATCCTTGCGACGGATCCGCGCATGGTCGGCCTCTACGGCATGGGCTGCTACAGCATCTGGCATACGGATGAGGAGATCGTGCGGTGGGTCGGAAAGCTCATGCGGCACTATTGCGTCGAAGGCAAAACGGAATCGCTGGCGGAAAAGTACGGCTTCAAATACATCCCCGGCCATCTGCAGGACGGCGATTTCGAGGAGGGCTTCAAGCATTGGAACGTGGAGGCAGCGGAGCCGGAATCCATTGTCCACAAGACAGTTCCGGGCTACGGCGGCAACAAGTATCAGTGGCGGATCGGCCGTGAAAAAGGCCTTGGCGACATGGTGGCGCTGTTCACAAAGAGCGCCGCGAAGCCCAACCGCCTGTCGCAGACGGCGACGGGCCTCACGCCCGGCAAGCTCTACTGCCTGACGTTCATGTCCATGGACTACGACGATTTCCTCAAGCCGCAGAACAAGCATCTGGACTATGTGTTCAACGCGGAAATCGCTGACGCGGACATCATTCCGAATGTGACGTCGACGCGGCACTTCCCGATCAGATGGTACGGCACGGGCGACGCCGCGCCCGGAACGCCTGAAAAGGCCATCCACCGCATCGTCTTCCGCGCGAAAAAGGACACGGCGACCATCACCTTCACGGACTGGAAGTCGCCGACGGAGCCCGGTGGCCCCGCCGGAGCGCGGCGAATGGTCAACTGGATTGGTTTGCATCCGTACTATACGGAAGAGTAGGAACCACGAAAGGCACGAAAGGACACGAACATTAGAAACCACAGATTACACAGAATAGACAGAAAGCCTCGCCGCCCGGGCCGACAATTGCAGAAAGATTTTGTTGTGAACAATAAATTCTGAATGCTGAAAGTGCAACGACCGCCGGCGGCTCGGCGGTTGTCATCGCTTCGCGAGGCGGGAACAGCATCATGCGGAAGCTCTATGCTTTAGAGATAATCTTTTCAGAAAAACAAGAAAATGAACGATAGTAATACGAAAGGACACGAAAATTAGAAACCACAGATTACACAGAATAGACAGAAAGCCTCGCCGCCGGGCCGTCAAACTGCTGAAGAATTTGATTGAATAAAAAGAATTCTGAATGTTGAAAAATCAACGGCTCCGGCGACTCGGCGGTTGTCATCGCTTCGCGAGGGGATATCAGTAGCCAGTGGATAAAATAGCCACCGGCCATTAGTGAGAAGCTAAACTCGCCTTTAGGCGGGGGAAGAAAAAGGATAAAACATTATGAAGCTATCTTGCGTCATTCCAACCATGTTGCTGGCGGCCACGACGTCGATCGTTTCGGCCGATTTTCCCGCGACGGTTCTGCCGGTCGAAAACACATGGCTTAACGGTAAGCCGATGCTCGTTCCTGAAGTGCAGCAAATCAAGCAGACGGGCGGCCGCTTTAAATTCCCGAAGAGCGTCACGGTCGCCGTTCCGGATTCTGAAATGATTATCGTGGAACAGCTTGCAAATGCGTTGAAGCGCTTCGGCATCACGGTTCCCGTAGGCGATGATGACACGACTTGCCGTTTCGCATTGACGACAGACGGCACACCGACGCATCCGCAGGGCTATCGTCTTGTCATCGACGAATCGAAAATATATGTCACGGCGCGAACCACGGACGGACTGTTCTACGGCGCGCAGACGTTGCTGAATTTGATCCGCAACAGTTCGAAGCCTGAACTGGACTGTCTTGAAATCAACGACTGGCCGGACTTCAACCGTCGCGGCTATTTCATGACGATCCGCAACATGAAATCCGACATGCTGCCGGTCTTCAAGAAAAGTCTGGACGCGATGGCCAGCCTGAAGCTTAACTGGTTGCTGCTCAGCATCGAAGAGGCTTTCCCGTATGAACCGAATCCGCTGGTCAACCGTCCGAATGCGTTCACACGCGAAGAAATGCAGGATCTGGCGGATTTCTGCCGCGCACGCCACATCGAAATCACGCCGTCTATGCAACTTTGGAGCCACGCCCGCTGGATGACGTACCATCCGGACTGGGAGAGCAAGATGACGGAAGGCGGCCCGAGCAGTTCATGGTCCTGCCAGCTATGCCCTCACAGCCAGGAGGCCAATGATTTGACGGAAGAAGCCGTGAAGCAGCAGATTGAATTCTTCCGCCCGAAGGTCTTCTTCCTGATGATGGACGAAATCTTTTTGGGGCCATACGCGCAATGCCCGCGCTGCAAGGCGGATCCGGATCTAACCGCTACCTATGTTAAAGAACTGAAGTTTCTTGAAAATACCGTCAAGAAGCATGGCGTGCGGCCGATGGTCTGTCAGGATTCCTTTGAAAATACCCATTGGAAATATGGCGAAGCGATGCGCAAAGCACTCGATCCGAACGAGATGATCCTCTGGTGGAGCTATCGCGACCGTCTGCCGGAGCATACGATGGCCGCCTTCCGTGACTTCCAGCTGGTCGGCCATTCGCTGATGGGCAAGCCTTTCAACACGCAGAACATGCTCCGCGCCATCCGCGCGAACGGCGGCCATGATTCCACGATCGTCTATTGGTATTACAGCGCCAACGGCCAGTTCACGAATCTCAAGACGGAATGTCCCGACAGCCTTGGCGGCTTCGTCAACGGCCTCGATTTCATGTGGAAGTACCGCGAAACGCCGTATTGGAAGCTGCAATACGACGGCACATTTGAAATGATCCGTCGGTTGCAGGCGGCGAAAGCGGTTGTTCCTGAATGCCGCGACGTCACGCCGATTCCGCTCGAACGTGCTGTCAATACGGAACTTGGCGCGACTGGCCGTTTCCCGTTATTCGACGACAACGCGTTGGCGGAGCTCAAGACGTTGTTCGCCGGACGTCCTGAAAAATACAGGCTGCTGACGGCCCCCGGCGGAAAATACTACGCGATGGCGGTGACAGGCATGCCCGGCGACAAGACCGGACGGGACACGATCGGTTTCAATGTCAATCGCTCCGCGAAGGCGATTTCACTGCTGATGACGGCTTCGCGGCCGTCTATCAACGCCGGAGAATATTTGTCCGCAGGCGTTTACGGCAAGAAACGGTGGGACTACGCTCCGGCGGCGACGCTGCACATCTACTATGAGGACGGCGAAAAGGCCGATGTTCCGCTCCGCTACCGTTATGATTTCACCGACTGGAACCGCCCCTACGGCGGCTTCAACACGCGTTTCGCCGTGCGCGGCCTGGATGTCCAGAAAAACCACTACAATTTCTGCACGGTCATGCTGCCGAATCCGCGGCCGGACGCGAAAATCGCGAAGATCCATTTCCAGACCAACCGCCTCGACGGCGTGGCTCCCGCGATTCTCGCGGCATCGTTGATCGGGGCGGACAAGCCGATCGAACCTGTTGAATTCAAGCCGGATGCGGTCGCTGAAAGAATTCCGGCCTTCCATGATGAAACAGTGGTCAAGCCGGAAATCCATTGGTCTGTCGATTTCACAAAAGGACATCTTGGCAACGCGAAAGTCATCACGCGCGGCAAGTTCCCCGCGAATTTCGCCAATTTTGAATTCATCAATGATCCGGAATCGCCCGCGGGCGGAAACGTGCTGAAAATCGTCCTCCCCAAGGCGGAGATGACTGCGGGAAGCGGGTACTGCCGTCTGGACATCGACGTTCCCGCGACGCTTCCCGCCGGAACGGCCAGCCTGTATCTTGAGGCGAAGATGGAGGGCGGCGACGGCTTCAGCCATTCCAATTTCTATCTCGTCGAGAACGACGACTACCATCATTGGGGGAGCAAAGCCTCCGTTCTGAAGGATTGGAGCACCATACGGCTCTCGCTGCCGCACTCCCGCGACATCGCCTCGCAGGACGAAAAGCTTCGCGGCATCGACAAAGTGGTGCTATTCCGCTTCACCTTCTTCTTCCATTGCGTCAAAACGCCTGCGGAAATCCGCATCGGCCGCATTGGCTATTCTTCCGACACATCGTCGATCGAGATGGAGCCATGGAACGTCAATACGGAGGCGGAGCCGCAGTAGTAGTGGCTAGTGGCTAGTGGCTAGTGGCTAGTGGATAGCAGAGCTAAAAGCTTAAAGCTTAAAGCTTAAAGCGAATACAGTGGTCAGCTGCTTCACGGCGTTTATCGTCCATGGCTTATAGCTTATATGATTGTCATTCTGGAAGTTCTGGATTTTCTGGAACTTCTGGATGAATTGAGTTATCGCATGACATCCTTTGCCGCCGCGCAGCGCATGACAACCGCCGAGCCGCCGGAGCCGTTTGCATTATTCGCAATCGACGTCTTGTTTTTACATGAAGTCTTCGTTGTGTCGTCGGCCCGGCGGTGAGGCATTCTGTTTCATCCGTGTATTCTGTGGACTCCCTCAAAATTCGTGTCCATTCGTGTTCATTCGTGGTTTTTAGAAGATAATTTGCGCCGTGTAGTCCGGATGGTTTTTCAATGGCTGCGGCGACAGAATCTTCACGCCCAACGGGCCTGCGTCGACGGTGATCGGTTTCGTCAGATCTGCCATCTGCGGCGAAAGCAAAATACGGAACGACCGCACATGCTCCGACTTGACACGGAACTTGTTGTTGCCTTCGTTGACGGCGTCCAGGCGGAAGCCGGGCAGTTCAACTTTCTCCAATTCAAATGATTGCGCACGCCAGTCGGCCTCTGTTTTGGCGACGTTGGGGCCTTTCAGATGGATTTTGTCCAGCTGGATGGGGGCTGGTTCGGTTTTAAGCGCCTCCAGCCAGCGTGATTTCGCAACCGCCTCCATGACAGGATGTTTCGTGCCGCATGGGGAAACGACGACGACATGCTTCGCATACGGTTGGCGGCGTTGGTTCGCCGCCCATGCGAAAAATCGCGCCGTGGCGTCGTCGAGCATGCCATGGCCGCCGTTGGTCTCGTCATAGACATGTTCGATGCCGTATTGTGTCATCAATTTGTCCGCCGCGCGAGCGAAGGAGACGCCTGTCCAACTGTTCTTGCGGCTTTTGACTTTGCCGTCTTTGACGGACGGAAACGTGTCGCGTCGCCCATGGGTGATATAGACGGGCGTGCCATGAAGCGTGCTGAAATCCGTGACCGTCCACGCGCCTGCAACGAGCCAGATTCCGGCCAATCGGTCGGCGAGGAGTTCGGCCATGTGGTATGCGCCGTAGCCGCCCATGGAGACGCCGCCGAAAATGATGCGGTCGCGATCGATATTGGCTCGTCTGGCGACGTCGTCGATGGTCGCAAGTATCGATTTGTACGTGCCTTCGTAATTCCATCGATGGCCCGTGTGGATTTTCAGCGGCGGCGGGGCAGACGGCATCGCGAGAATGAAATCGCCATTGTCCAATGCGCGTTTCAGACCGCCGGAGATGTACGATTGCGGGGCGGTTTCCTTCGACGACGAACTGCCGCCGTGCAGGAAGATGAACAGTCCGGCGGGCTTGTTCATATCCAGTTGCGGCGGAACATAGTAGTAGATCCGCCCTTCGGTACGGCCAGGGGCGGGCGTGTCCCATGACAGGCCATGCGCGAGACGGGCGGCGGCGCGGGGCGGCTCCTCCGCGACGGCGATGCAGGAGAAAACAACGAGAAGAAAAGATGCCAGTTTCATGGATTCCAATTATTTACGCCCAAAGACCAAGCTCAAAACGATGCCAATGACAGCGCCCCACAAGAGCGAATTGATCAGCATGACCAAGACGAAAACGACGCCGGAAGCACCGATGGAAGCGAGCGGGAAGCCAGTCCATTTGAGAATGGAGGCCCATGTTCCGCCGGCGGATGTCAGCCCCTGCCAAATGCCTTTGGCGGAATCATGCGCGCCGCCGCACTGGAAATAGGCGATCCAGAAAATGATCGCGTGCAGGACGGCGAAACTGAATCCGCCGGCCACGATTTTCATCAGCATGTTTTTCATCAGCAAATTTTTCAGACTCATAAACACCTCTTTTCAATTAACAATTAACAATTAACAATTAATAATTGACAATTTTCTAACCACTGTCCACTAGCCACTAACCACTAACCACTAACCACTAACCACTAATAATGCTTGATGACATTGACGACCACCTTGTAGTTCTCATCGTCGGCGTGGGCGAAGGACATCGAAGCGCTGTTGAAGCCTTTCTTCAGCGGCGGAAGAGGCGTTTCAGGGATGCCGGAAGCCACTTTCCGGCCTGCGGTGTCCACAACGGTCCATTGATGGTCATCCGCTGTCAGCACGTCGCCGGTGGACATCGTGACAGGGAAGACGACCTTCTGGCCGTTGACAAAGAAGGTCGGATTGACAAGCTTTGACGAATTAAGGAGGATCTTCACGTCATCGACGGCGCAGGAGACGAGCGTGCCTTCGGAAGACGCGTCGTCGATCGTGCGGGCGGCGGGCAGGTTGTTGTAATAATAGAGAATATAGTCGATTTTCGAGAGATCGAGGCGGACGTCGTTCAGCTTGAATTCGATGAACTTCCAGCCGGTAAAGGAGACTCGCGTGTACATGTCGTGCCACAAGCCTTTTACGTCGCGGAGCTGCACTTTGAACAAGGCTCCAGACGCGTCGCCTTTCAGCCAGAAGCCGATGGCCTTCGCGTCGGAAATGTCCACTGGCTTCTCGAAATGGCGGCCGACGGCGGCCCATCCGGCGTTGTCCGAACGGGCGGATCGCGCGTCGAACTGGAGGGCGGTCGTTCCATCCGCATGGCCTGGTACGGCTTTCAGCTGGAAGGTCACGCCGGGCTTGGACGTGCCTTGGTTTTCGCTGTCGAAGGCGTATTTCGCATATTTGTTGAAATCCGATTCCTTATAGGCGTCGACGGTTTGGCAGTCGTCGAGCATGCGGGAACCATTGGCGTTGTTATAGATGGCGTTGTTGCTGCCGGCGTTGGCGACGTAGAGTTCGACTTCAAGCTTCGCGTTGTCGTTGGGGCTTGCGCCGCCTTCGTCCCGCTGGATGATGCACCAGTTGCGGACGCCGTCTTTGCCGAAGAGCGTCACCGGTAGTTCGTATTCGTCTTTCAGATAGCTCCAATCGACGTTATCAGAACGCTTTCCAAACAGTTTCTTGCCATATCCACCGACCAGCGTGATTTTCGCACGGGCGCTGGTGGCTCCGTCCGTTGAATTCGCCTGGAAGGACACAGGATTCTGACCATGATTCAAAACGACCATGCCGTTTTGCGGCATCTCGTCCATTTTGATGTATTCTATGAGTTCGCCGCGTTCGTCATAGTGGCGGAAATCCCATAGCATGTTTTCGACGGCTTCGATATAATGGCCTGATTTCAACGTGATCGGGAACTTGAACGTCTTGCCGTCGATCGTCAATGCGATGTCCTTCAGTTCGTTTTCGACGACGGGGAGGGCGATGACAGGACTGACCGTCACATCGACCTGTCCGTTGGCGGGAATATTATTAAGGTATAGTTTGATGGACGATATCGCGCTCGGATAGATGACGTTGCGGCAGACGGAGTGCGCTCCGGCGGCGGTTGTGTAGGGCCATTCATAATCGCCCATGCGTTCCGCATCCCGTTCGCGGAGAAGGAGTTCGACGTATTTCCAGCCTGTGAAATCCAAATCGACGTAATGGTCCGAAATCGCGCCATGATAGACGTACGGCGTCTGGATCTGCAGATTCAGAAGGGCTCCCGAACCGTCGCCTTTCACCCACAGGCCGAAGGCGCGGTTGTTGCCCATGCTGAGATACGGATGCGGATAGTCGAAACCGACGGACGACCATGCGCCTTTCGGCGTGTTCCGTTTGCTTTTCGCGACGATGCGGAGGTTCTTCTTCGCGAGTTTGACGTCATTCTCTTCCACGAGAAGCTGCTGCGTGACGCCGTCGGCCGTTGATTTTGCCGTAAGTTTTTCAATTTCAGAGAAATCCGCCAGCGGTTTCGGATTCGCTTCCGTCAGCGGCGGCGTGGAGAAGAGGGCATGGATACGGAAATAGGTAGGCGCGGGATTATCATCATTCTGGACGTTCCATGTTTCGGCGACGGCCTTCGGGCTGGAAACGACATGGTTGAACGTCGTGACGTCCGTGAGCCGCCAATGGCCTCCGAAGTCCATTCGCAGGCGGAAGTCCGATTTCAGGGAGGCGAGTTTTTCGATGTCCTCCTGCCTGAAATAGCGGGCCATGCGGAACCGTTCATACCAGCCGAGAATGGTCATCATTTCGGGCACGCGGGCGTTGTTGGGCGAACGGGTTGTGCCGATGCCTTGGAGGGACATCGGGCCGTCGATGCCAAGATTTCTGGCGGCGAAATATTCCATTTCATCAGGGAACTGTGCGTCGTTGTCGGCGGAGAATCCGACGGGCGCCCACCAACCGAGCTGCGGCTGGACGAGATCCGCCTTGCGGAAGTTCTGCGCCAACGCGACATGCGCGTCATGGTTGCGGCGGGAGGCGTAGCGCGGATGGTCCCATGCGCCGAGCCGCGAATGGAACCACCAGCTGTTGTGGCCCCAGCAGCTCGCCTCCGTGACGGCGGGGCGTTTGAGCTTCTGGTAGATCTTCCATCGCATCGTGTCGATGCCGTAACGGCTGCGCATGCCTTCGGAGCCGTCGAAATAGATGCCGTCCATGCCGGTGGCGTTGTAGGCGTTGGCGATGGCGTCAGCAAGATCTTCGGCCAATTGGCTGTCCGGATCCGGATAGAAGGCGATGTAGCGCTGCTGCAGATAGTCCGCCTTGTCGCCTTGCGCATGGGCGGAGACTTTCGTGCCGAAGGCGCCGCGCGTGCATTTCTTGAAGGCGTAGGGCGGTTCACGTGAGATTTCGGCGTATTGGATGATTTCCTTTCCGATCTTGATGGCGTTGCCGTTGGCGGAGTAGCTCCAGACGATTTCATGGCCGGGCACGGGCTTTTCATTGACGTAGAGCTCCGTGTCCGTTTCGGAGAACGGCCGCGCGAGCGTGTAGGTGGCGCTGGAGATCAAATCGTCCGACGGGACGGGAGACACCCATGGATCGCGCGGATCGATGCAGGCCGTCAGCGTGTGGAAGGAGGCGAGCATGCCCGCCTCATGGATTTTGTCCACGGCCTTTTTCATATCATCCAATCCATTGGGGAACAATGATTTGTTGATGTCATAATGACCGAGCGTCTTCCACCATCCATGGAAGTGGAGGAAGGAGAAGCCGCCGCGTTTGGCGACGCGGATCCAGTCGTCGACATTGCTGCTGGAAATGTTCGCGAAAAGATAGGAGCCGCGTGTCCTATCGCTCGTAAGTGCCTGAACGCCGCCATGTTCCGACTTCGGGACAGGTTCGTTCGCCTCGATGGCGCGGTAGATGGACATCAACGCAGAGCGTGGGCCGGCCGCCATGGCGGCGCTGACGCCGTTCGTCAAGCCGTATTGCGCTTCGGAAGACATGGATATCTGCCGTGGCGAACGGGTGATGGAATGGGCGACGCGCAGGCTGAGGCTGCGGAGGCCGAGGCCGGATTCGTCGTCGCTCCACAGTCCCGCCATGTTGCCCTGATATTTGTCCATGGCGGGATAGACTTGGCAGAATGTCAGTTTCTGAACGTCCGGAATCGTCACTTCGACAGGTGTGAAGGTGAAATATTCGTCTTTCGCCTCGACTTTGATTTTTACTGTACCTTCATATAAAGGATGGCTGGCGACGAGCAGGCCGTTTTCAAGCGTGAGACGCTTCGGCAGAATGACATTGCCGTTTTTCAGCGTGATGCGGATGAACGGGCCTGGTTGCGCAAGTAGTTCGCGTTTCGGTGTTTTCTGCTGTACGGAGAGGATGTGGCCATTGCCGCCGATGTCCAATGTGGCGTGTTTGTTTTCCAAATGGAGAATTGTTTCAACGGGCGGTCTCGGCTGGGCCGTGTAGGCGGCATCCGTATGCAACGTGGCCTGCGTGAGGGCGGCGACTTCTTCATCGGCAAGGGCGCGATTGTAGATGCGAAGGTCCGACACTAGGCCGTCATGCGAACGGCTCATCCAACGGCCAACGATGATGGAATCGTTGGGAGCGAGGACTTCGTTCCAAGTAGTTGTGTTAACGAGTCTTCCGTCGACGTATGTCTTGATGGCGGGGCGTTTGAAGACGGCCGTCAGATGGACCCATTTTTTCATGGGGATGGAGCTGAGGAACGTACAGGCCGTTTCGCGCCACTGTTCGCCCGGAACGTTCGCACGATGGTTCGGGCGGCCAAGGCGGAAACTGCAGTAATTGTTGGATACGAAGAACATGAGGCCGCCCGGATTCCAGCCGGAGAAGAGGATGTTTGGATACTGCCCTGTCGATTCCCAAAGCGCCCAGATGGAGATCGTCGCCTCCGACGCGCCTTTGAGGCACTGCGGCGTAGGCAGTTTGGCGTAGGCATCCTGCGGATTCAGTTTCAAGGCGTTGCCGAAGGAGCTTTTGACCCATTCGGCGTTGACTTGTACGCCGTCCAGATGGTCCGGCCCGGCGTCGGTGACGCTTTCATCCGCGCCGTCGTCGAATTTCCAGTGGGCGGCGAGCCCGTTGTCGAGATCCTGCGCGAGGCAGACGGATGAACCAACGGCCAGAGAAAGGATAAAAGTGAAAAGTTTCATGGTGGCTCCTATTGTAAAATTGCCAAACAAATATACCTTAACCTAATGCATTTTGGATGAGAGGCAAGTGGAAAAGCAGATTGATTTTGTAAAAAAGGCACAATAAATCAAAAGGAGTGAAAGATGCGGACAATAGCGATTTTGGCGATGTCATTGGCGGTAGCGGTTAGCGCGCAGGAACGGCCGGGCTGGAAACTGGTCTGGGCGGAGGAATTTGACAAAGGAACGGCGCCCGATCCGGCGGTCTGGAGCTATGAACATGGTTTCGTGCGCAATCACGAGAATCAGTTCTATACGAAAGATCGTAGGGAAAACGTGCGAATCGAAAACGGCATGCTCGTCATTGAAGGGCGTAAAGAGCATTTCAAAAACGATCTTTTCAGAGAAGACGACGCGCGTTTTCTGTGGTTCAAGGAAAACCGCCTCAAAAATGGTGAAAGACCATGGAACATGGCGGAATATGCGGAATATACGTCTGGTAGCATCAACACGAAGCACAAGAAATACTGGCAGTACGGCCGCATTGAAGTCCGCGCGAAGCTTCCCGCTGGCAAAGGCATGTGGCCTGCGATTTGGATGATGGGCGAACGGAAAGGATGGCCTGCTTGCGGTGAAATCGACATCATGGAGCATGTCGCAAAAGAGCCGTTGAACATCTACGGGACGATCCATTGGCTGGCGGCAGGACAAAAGAAACACAGCAGCAAAGGCACCCGCGTGTCAAATCCCACGCCGCAGGCGACTTATGACGACTTCCATATCTATGGAATCGAATGGGATGAGAAGCAGATCGTCATCTTCTACGACGACAACAAATATTTCACCTACGACATCTCGCTGGCCGATCAGGAAGACGGCTCTAATCCGTTCCGCCAGCCGCATTATCTGCTGTTGAATTTGGCCATTGGCGGCGGCTGGGGCGGCCCGGTCATCGATGAAAATGCGTTTCCCGCGAAGTATTATATTGATTACGTGAGAGTGTATGAGAAAATAAAATAGAAGCTAAAAGCCAAAAGCTTAAAGCTTAAAGCAAATGCATAAAAGCATAAGCCATAAGCTTTAAGCCCTCTCCGCCGCTATGCGGCACCTCCCCCAGGGGGGGAGGCTTATTTTGCGTTAAGAAGAGCCTTCAGCGCAGCGTCGCCGGCGGGATCGGGCGTGGTGCCGTGGTTGCCCGTGGGCTTCGTGTGCATGTGCTTCGGAACCGTCGCGGGAATGTTGTTGTAGACGGCGAAGACCTGCGGCGGGATGCAGGTCGCGTCGGCGAAGCCTTCGGCCATGTAGGTCGGGCATTTCAGACGCTTGGCGAAATGGACCGTGTCGAAATAGACGATGGAATCAGACAGTTTCTTCCAATGGCCTTCTTCCGGATTTTCCATTTTGTATTGTCTTGGGAATCCGACAGTTGACTGAGGCTTGTTGAGAACGTACGACGCATGGTCGGAATGGCCGGGGGCGTTGGAGAGGCAGAGCGTGACAAGCGGATCAAGGCTCGCCGCCGCGATGGCCTGCGCGCCGCCTTGGCTGTGGCCTTTCACGATCAGATCCTTCCCGTTCCATTCGGGCTGAGTCCGCACATATTCGAGGGCGCGGAGCATGCGGAGATACATGCCGAGATAATAGACGGTTTCGCGCTGCATGCAGCCGCGGTGGCGATAGTCCGCCAGTTCGCCTTTGTCGAGTTTCGTGTAGAATTCCAGCGGCTGGCCATTGATGATGCCGTGGGCGTTGACGTCGAAGACGATGGCGCCCGGCATGCAGCGGATGATGGAGCTGCGGACGCCTGCGCCATGATAGAAGACGACGGCTTTAAGCGACTTGGGCTGAGCGCCTTGCGGAATCGTCAGATAGCCGGAGACGGGCATGTCGCCGACGCAGGAGACTTTCACGTCGTAGATGTCGAAGCCTTTGTGCTTTTCGTTTTTAGAATCGAATTTGACGCGTTCCAACTCCTTCAGCGGAACCGTCTTGAGGCGTTCCTTCTGGGCGGTCCAGAAGGCGTCGAAATCGGCGGGCTCCTCACGGCCTTTGACGAATTTCTCCGGCTCGACCAATGCGCCGACGCCATACGGGCCTTTTCCTTTCACTTTGACGGTCTTTCCATTTTCATCCAATAGCGTGAAGTGGACGAACAGCCAGCCGGGGGCCTGCAACGATTTGGCGGGCAGGACAATAGGCGTTTCGGCGGTGGTGATGACGCCTTCTTCACTGAGCTTGTCATGGTCGCGGAGAATGTAGGAAAGCTTGTGGCCTGCGGCGACTTTTCCGTTGTCGAAAAGCTGCACAGAGAAGACGATAGGCTCGCCTGCCTTGTAGATGCCGTCTTCATGGTTGGCGGTGGCTTTGATTTCGAACGGCGCGGCGTCCAGTTCTTCCAGTTCCATTTCAACGCCTGCGGCGAGACATCCTAAAAGGATGATATTAAAGA
>CACYQT010000078.1 GCA_902776645.1 uncultured bacterium
AGCCTGTACGCTGTGATGATCGACGGCATGACAATCATGCAGACGGGAGACAACTGCGACAAGACGGTCTTCGACAAGTTTTCATCGCTTGGGCGCGTCGATGTGCTGATCGGCACCTGCTGGAGCTTCATTCCGCGCAACTGTCTGGAAGTCGCAAAATCCTGCAAGGGAGAAGGTTTTGATCGGCCGCAGTTCTATGTCACGGCGCATGAGAATGAAATGGGCCATCCGCCGACCAACCGCGAATCCTTCCAGGAGACCTACACGCGGCTGGGCGACCGCAGCAAGCTGCCGATGCCGTCGTTCATCCTGAACATCGGCGAAGGCATCTGGTATCCGGATGGAAAAGCCATTCAATAGTGGCTAGTGGTTAGTGGTTAGTGGTTAGTGGTTAGTGGTTAGTGGTTAGTCGGGAGGGTACCGCTCCAGCGGGACCGGTGGTTAGTGGTTAATTAATTGTAAATTGTTAATTGTAAATTATTCATTCGAAAAATGGCTCATTTGACTAAATTCAGCGGCCACTGCCGCTACATCGTGACGGATATTGATTATACGTTCATCGGACGCGACCGCAAAATGATCCAGGCGAATCTGGACGCGATTCGCGACGCGCAGGCCGCCGGCATCGAAGTCGCCTTCGCGACAGGACGCTGCATGAGCGCCATCAGTGATTGGTGCGACCAGATGAAACTGACGGCGCCGCAGGTCGTCGACAACGGCGCGACCGTGTTTTCGCCTGTGACAAAGAAGGTTCTGGACGCGAAAGTGCATACGGTCGAAGCCTGCCGTTTTTGGGCGGAAAGTTTTCATAACGCGGGCTTTGAACCCGTCATTTGCACGCCGGAGGACTACTATGTCTTCAATCCGGACGACGATGTGCGGCATCAGATAGAAGTCCATGACGAACACTACGTGGTGTATGATTCATGGGAAAAGATGATGGCGGATCATGAGGCGCGGGCGGTGAAGGTCACGGGAACGACGGGGCATCGCATCGCGGAGATCGAAGCGCTTTGCACCAAATTGATTGCGGAGGCGAAACAACGCGGCATTCCGTTCAGCGCCACTTATACGGAGAAGGGAATTTTGGTCGTGACGGCGGAGAATGTCTCGAAGATAAGCGGCGTGGCGATGGCGGCCAAGCAGCTGGGCATCAGTCTGGCGGATGTGGCGGCCATCGGCGACGGCGACAACGACGCGGACATGCTGGCCGGCTGCGGCCTCGGCATCGCGTTGGAGAACGGAACGGATATGGCGAAAGCCGCTTCCAGCCACGTCGTCGGCAGCTGCGACGACGCAGGCTTCGCGCAGGCTATCCGAATGATTCTGGAAAAAAGGTTGTGAAAAAATTACCACGGAGACACTTTTTTGATATGAAAGAATCAGACAACAATCCGGTTCCCAATGAGTTGCAACGTCGGTTGAAGTTCTTGAACGTCGTCAGAGTGTTTCCGGACAATCTGGATTTCACGATTACCGAAATACGGCGGCAGCATGAAGAGGTCGGACTGACGGATTTCGCGCTGTCGTTGAGCTTTCATCCGACGGGCACGCCCGCCAGCAGAAACGCGGAGGTGCTCGTCAGTCGGTTCAAGGCCGTGAAGGAGGCGTTGGCGGACACGCCGTCCATTCACATTGGCGTGCTGCTGCAGAGCACGTTGGGGCATGGATGGAGCGGGCCAGTGCCGTTGACGGGCGAGCCGTGGCAGCGGATTGTCGATGTAAAAGGCGCCGTGTCCAGTCGCATGTGCCCGACGGACAAGGAGTTCCGTCAGTATGTGCTGAATTGCGTGGAAGGCGTCATGAAAGTCGGTCCTGCGTTTTTGCTTCTCGACGACGATTTCGGGCTGCGTCTCAACGAATGTTTCTGCCCGAACCATATCGCGATGTTCAACAAGGCGACGGGCGTGGAACGCAGTTTTGACGAAGTGGTCGCGATGATGAAGGAACGGCCGAAGGACGATCCGGAGGTCAAATTGTTCTCCGAACAGCGCGGACGGCTGGCCGTCGATTTCGCACGAGAAATCCGCGCCGTCATCGATAAATACGACGATTCCATCACCTGCACGATGTGCACGCCAGGCCTAGGCCATGGCTTTGTGAACGATGTAACACACGTATTGGCAGGCCGGAACGGCAAGCCGTCCGCCCGCGTCAACAACGCCATCTACGGTAGCAACAATCCGAACAACCTGCTGATTCTGACAACGACGACGAACCGTATCCGCCATGTGTTCAAGGATGTCCATGAGCTTGTGGATGAAGCGGATACGTTCCCGCAGAACTATTACAGCGAAAACGCGGCGCTGTTCAACGCGCATCTTGTCAATGCGATTCTGAACGGTTTGGACGGCGCCAAGCTGTGGATGTTCGAGTTCGAGATGCCCCGTGACATCCATTCGCAATCACGCTATGAACGCATCTTCCGTCAATACCGCGGCTTCTACGAAGAGCTTTACAAGACGTTGGAGAGGATTGAATGGCTTGGCGTGAAATCCGTCCTGACGGATTACCGCGACATGCTCCATCCGTTGCAAATGTCGCAAAAATTGTATGCGGCGGACTGGAACAGCTTGGTATTCGGGCCTTTGGGAATTCCGATCGCCTATGATGAAGCGGGCGGAAACGGCGTTTTCGCGTTGAACAAAGACATCGTCGGCGTTCTTTCCGACGATGAACTGACGGCGCTGTTCAAACGGAATGTGCTCATCGACTCCGAAGCCGCCAAGCTGTTGGATAAACGTGGCTTCGGCAAATACATGGGCATCCGTGTCAACGACGACCCGTCGTTCTTCTTCCAGGCGGAACATCAGGACGGCATGATTTCGCCGACGTGGCTGATGTGGGACGCTTCCGCCGCTGAATTGGTCTGCCTGTCCGACAAGACGCATGTCGCCAGCTGGTGCATGGACTCGGGCTTGATGTCCGAAGCGAAGAGGATTTCGCCGTGTATGACGTATTTCACAAACGAACTGGGCGGTCGTGTCGTCACGTTGGCATGGTCGTCCAACATGCCGAACTACAAGATCCTGAAGAATGAACGCAGACGTATCCTGCTGGATGCGTTGGACTTCCTGAACGGCGGGATGTTTGAGATGTCGTTGGAGACATTGCATCAGGCGATTGTCCGTCATGGAAAATTGGCGGACGGCCGTGAACTTGTCGCGATGATCAGTCTTGCGTTGGACGAAGAGCCGCAGATCCGTTTGCGGAAGGCGGCTTGCCCGAAGAGCGTAGAAAAACTGCTGCCGGACGGCCGGTGGGCGTCCGTGTCGTTCACGCATGAGAACGGCGTCTTGATTGTGGACGAACCGTTGACCTGCTGCAAGCCTGTTGCGTTGAGAGTAGTGGTTAGTGGTTAGTGGTTAGTGGTTAGTGGTTAGTGGTTAGTGGTTAGTGGTTAGTGGTTAGTGGTTAGTGGTTAGTGGTTAGTGGGATGACGGGAGAGGCCCGCTCCTGCGGGGCCGTAAACGGGAGGGCCCCGCTTCTGCGCGGCCGAATCATTCAATTCATTGAATTCCAGTGGAAACCTTCATTATGAGATCCAAACAACAGCTCATCCAAGACGTTCTGGCGGCTATCGACGCCAGCCGTGAAAAGATCATCGGCATCGGTACGACCGTCTGGAAGAATCCGGAGCCCGGCTACAAGGAGTTCAAGACCTCCGATCTCGCCGCCAAAACGTTGACTGAACTAGGTCTTTCACCAAAACGCAAACTTTCCATCACAGGCATGCGTGCGGATTTGATTGGTGCCAAGCCCGGTCCATCTCTCGCTATCTGCGGTGAAATGGACTCGCTCATCCTTCCGTCGCATCCTGAATGCGATCCCGCCACGGGAGCCGTCCACGCCTGCGGACACAATTCGCATATCGCCACCATGCTTGGGGCAGCCATCGGCCTCGTCCAGGCCAACGCCCAGAACGACATCTCCGGCAAAGTGGCCTTCATCCCATGCCCGGCGGAGGAATGCATCGAAACCGAATGGAGAAGCAAACTCATTAAAGAAGGAAAAATCAAGGCCTTGGGGGGAAAGGCATCACTGATTCTGGAAGGCGTTTTCGACGACATCGACATGTCCATCATGAATCATTTAGGCTGTGCCGGCTACAGCGTACTGGATAACAATGGTTTCTGCATGAAGAATGTCACCTTCCATGGCAAAAGCGCCCATGCGGCCGGCAGCCCGCAGCATTCCATCAACGCCCTCAGCGCCGCCAATCTCGCCTTGCACGCACTCGCTCTCCTGCGCGAAACATATTCGGGCGACCAATATATCCGTTCCCATGGCATTCTGACGCATGGCGGCGAATCCGTCAACATCATTCCTGACATCGCCACTATTGAATACCAGCTCCGCGCGGAAAAACTGGACAAGATCCGTGCCCTTTCGGATAAATTCGACCAGTGCATGCGCGGCTGCGCAATGGCCATCGGATGCACCGTCGACATCACGACCATGGCCGGTTACATGCCGTTGTACAATGACGACGAGCTTTGCGACTGCTTCTCGAAAGCCGTCGCCATCGCCAATCCCAAAGCAGAGCCTGCACGATGCAAAAGTCATTTCGACATGGGGTGCACGGATATGGGCGATCTCTCCGTCATCATGCCCGTGCTCCATAGCTACTGTCCGGGAGGCGCAGGAACGGGACATGGCGTGGACTACCGCATCGACGATCCAGAAAAGGCCTATATCGTCAATTCCAAGATATTGGCCATCATGGCGATAGACCTTCTTTACGGAGACGCGGAGCGCGGTCGCAAGGTCGCCGCCCGCAAAAAAAACTGTCTGCCGATGGAAAAGTACCGTGAAATCATCGATTCCTTCAATAACTTTTCCACGACACGTCTGGCGTGACGGGTGGGGCGCGCTCCAGCCCCGACCGCGGCATCCAAAGAAGCCTTGCTGAAGCGATATTGACGTGAAATCAGAGTTTCAGCACGATGTAATCCAGCGGTTTCAGTTGTTTGAATATGGATAACGCGCCATCCTGACGGCGTTTGGCGGCGATGGGGTGCCATGAGCCGTCAATGGAAAGCTCTTGAACGGCAGTTGTTTGCGTCCATGGGCCGAGCAACGGTAGTTCATCCAGCGTATCAAGGCCGATATTCAATGCCACGGCGATTTGGGATCCGTCGGGCAGGATGGCGGCTTTCAAGAGGATCTCCGCGTCTTCAGGATACCAGATAGGAGCGGCGTTCAGTTTCTGCAAACATCTGGCGAGCAGATTCTTGCGAGTTTCGTTGAAGATATCGAAGGAACGGAAACCGTTAAGTGCGCCGTATTCATGCGATAAGGTGATGACGGCTGTGCCATCGGGCTTTTCGTAAAGGACGGTGCCGGGGGCAAGTTTCTCATGTTTCGTGTCGAAGATGTAGCGACGATGGTAAAGATTTGTCAAAACCTGTGTACCGTCGTCAGGATGGAGCAGGGCGAGTCCACTGCTGTAGTATGGAATGGGTTCATGGCCATCCTCCTGTTCAAACGAGACGTTGTGCAGCGGGCATGGTTCGGCGGAGCACCCAGAGAGATTGGCGAAACCACGCTTCGTCAAGGCGATGGCGGCGGAGCTGTCGAGCAGGACATTATGTTTGAAAAGCGCCTTGATTTCGTCGTCGGACAGCATGTCGATCTGCGGGGCGGCCAAAGCGACTGCGTCGCAAGGTTGTTTGGAGAAATAGATGGGCAGTCCCATACGGCCTAATGTCTCATGCCAACCGCCGCTTGACGGTCTGCTCGGATAGTCGAAAACTGGTTTGGACGGCAATGGAATGCAGATGCCCTGCCATGATGGCTTCATGGCGTAGATGGCGTCCAGTTGTTTGGTGATTTCGCTCAACGCCTTGCGGTAGGCCTTGCCGGAATTCGGCTCGAAAGTCGCCGTACGGGTGATCCAGTATTTACCGCCTTGGCAACCTTCGAATGCGGACATGACCATGTGCATGCGGAGCATGGCGGCGGACATGGAGTAGCGGTTGTGCGGGCAAGTGTCTGGTTCGCAGATGATTGTCGCGTCGTCGTCAAATGCGGCGACTTGCGTGGCGGTGGAATGGAGCCATGAAGGGATGTTGCGAAGTGATTCCGACAGATATCGTGAGTTGTTGATACGTATGACGCTCTCGCCTGATTTGCCCGCCAGTATTTTCGCGACGGCGGGGGCATGGCGGACATCCTGAGAGCAGAGGCAGAAGCTGCACGGAATGGACGGATCGACGGCGTCGATGGCGTCGCGGATAAGGTGTGCGTATTTGATCATGGATTCCTGCAGGATGGCGTCCATGATACGTGCGTCTTCCGGTGATGACTTGACGGCTTCACGCAGTTCGTCCGACGACAGATTCCGCCCGGTCTTTTCGTTGAAGAGGGCGGTGTGGAGCGGGCAGAAGCATGCAGATCGACATGAGATGAACCGTGTGTCGTCATCCAGCATGAAGAAATCAGGCTTTGTGGCGGCCGCGGTCATGACGGCCTTGCGGATGTAGTCGCGGAACGGCTCGCCTTCGGGGCACATGGTGTATTGGGAACCGCCGTCGATACGGCGGATCCGCTGGAAATCCGTTGGTTCGTCCAGTTCCCCCCCATGGCCCCATGTGGCCTGAAGAAGGATGCCGGTCGGCACGCCTTTTTCCTTCAAAAGCTTCTGGAAGATTTTGAAGCAACGGGAGTATTCGGCAGATTTGTCGAAAGCCGGAACTCCTTCGGGGGCAAGCATGAATGAAAACGCCACGCAGTCGATGACGTTTTCATGGTAGAGGTTGACGATATCGGCCGTCAATTCTTCCGCATGGTTGACGAGCAGGGGAGCGATGTTGATTTTGCGCATGGTTGTTGATTATACAAAAGGCTGAGAAACACAGGGGAGGAAATGTCAGATGTCAACGCACTTTCTTGACGCGGATAGTGTCGCTGCCAATGATCGGCCCTTCGATGAGCACAAGTCGCGTCGAGCCGCTGTTCGGACCATGGAAAGCCGTCATGATCTTGCCGTCGAACGTCTTGAAACGCATGGCGTGGCCGCCGTCGAGAGGTTGCACGGCTTCATTGAGCTGTTTCCATGGCCCGGCCAGCTTGCCGCTTTCAGAATGGGCGACAAACATCGTGTAACCGGCCCAGCCGCTGCCTGTCCACAACATGTAAAGTTCGCCGTTCTCCTTGAAGACGAAGGGACCGTCCGTCACATACGTCTGATTCTTTATCTCCTTGACCCACGGGGCGTTGGATCCTCTGAACAACGTCACGGGCTCGCCTGCGGCCGCCGTCAGATCGTCTGTCAACGGCATCAGCTCGATGGTCCCGCCGAGGCCTTTCGGACCGGTCTTGAAATCAAGCCATTCATGGCAGAAAATCATGTACGGCTTGCCGTCTTCCACCCAGAATGTGCCGTCGAGGCACAGCCATTTATCAGGCGTCTGGGGGAATTCTGAAATCGGCCTGAAGGGGCCTTCCGGCGTGTCGGCCCGCAGGATCTGCGTACCGCGTTTATGGCTGTCCGAATTCATCGTGCAGAACATGTAGAATTTGCCTTTGTATTCATGGACTTCTGGCGCCCAGAAATCTTTCGTCGCCCAGAATCCCTTCGGCGGGACGAATGCTGGGAACGGGCCTTCCCAATCTTCCAGATCTTTGCTTTTGAAATAGCCGAAGCATGGACGGTCCTTGCCGTCGGCATCCTTGTACCATGTGCTTTTATACAGATAATATGTCTGGTTCTTTTCCCACGCCAAAATGAACGGATCGCGCGTGATGTATTCACGGCGCGACCATTTGCGCGATGACATACTCACCACTTGTTCTTGGGCAACCAAACCGGACATGCACGAAGCCGCCAGCAAAACCATCATCAATTTATTGCTTGACATTTGTTATTCCTTTGAAAAATCTTTATTGTTATAAAATGGAAAAACGGCACTTGAACAACTTATTTGCCCAAGTGCCGTGACGTTCAGATTTTCAGATGTACATCAGTTGAACTGAAGGAAATTGAAATTCTGGGTCCAATCGACATGTTGCATTGTATCCACATGGCCGTCTTGGAACAAGGCATTGTATTGATCGCTGTGGCGTTTCTTGACCATGCGTTTGGAACTGACACTTCCATCGAAATTCGACAGATAGTCGTTGCCTCCCGCCCATGGCCAGCCACCATCGCATACCGTAATGTCTTTGGAGGGCTTTTTAAAATCGCCTTCACGGCGGCCAGCACCTTTTCCGACATCGTCACCGCCATAACACATTGTGTTGCCAGGTCTATTTTGGTAGCCATACATCCTGATGAAGTTAATATAACCGCAGATGACCTCACTCATAGGAGTCTCGGAAGAATTGCCGACTTTGCTGGGGCGTGATGAATTGTATGTGTAATTGCCCGACGGGCATTCATAGACGCGATCGTCTCCGACGTAGTTTCGAATCAAATCAAACCAGAAAGCGTCGATTTCCGGTCCTGTTTGATACATCAAATAGTTGGGGCAGACAAACCGTTGATTGTCCGTGGAATACATCTTGTACGCCAAGCCTATCTGACGCAAGTTGCTGACACAGCTGATGGATTCCGCTTTTTCACGTGCTTTGGACAACGCGGGCATCAACATGGCCGCTAGAATGGCGATAATCGCAATGACGACCAGAAGTTCAATCAATGTGAATGAATGTCTTTTTTTCATGTTTTTTCCTCTGTTTTTTAATCGTTAATTATTGTTTGTACTCAAGCTTAAAAGATTAATGGTACAATAATCTATCCGGGGGGGGGATTTTGTCAAGTAGTAAATTAATGTTTTTCCAGTTTTTGTTTTTAAAAATTACTGTTTTACTGATTTTTTGTGGAATGAGAATCGAAAAAGTTTGTCGTCTTTCGTTTTTCATGATTCACAAGTTGCATGTGCTGATGTCGATTTAGCCATGGTTGATTTGAACTTCCGGTGATTGAGTGGTATGTTTTTCTGCTTTGTCCATTATATACATTGCCTGAAAGGAAAAATTATCATGATCAACATCAAACCGCCGTATTTGGGATGTGCGTACTATCCGGAAGACTGGCCCGTTGAGGAAATTGAAAAGGACGCCGCGAAGATGAAGGCGACGGGCATTCAAGTCGCTCGCATCGCGGAATTTGCGTGGAGCCGCATGGAGAAGACGGAAGGCGTCTTCACGTTCGACTGGCTGCATCATGTTGTCGATACATTGGCAAAGTACGGAATCGCCACGGTCATGGGCACGCCGACGGCCACGCCGCCCATCTGGCTCAGCCGTAAGTATCCCGACGTGCTGAAGGAGAATGAAAACGGCCGCCGTGAACAGCATGGCGGCCGTCGCCACTGCTGCTCGAACAACGAACATTACCGCGAATACAGTGCGCGGATCGTCGAAAAGATGGCGCAGGAGTTCGCCGACGACGAAAACGTCATCGGCTGGCAGATCGACAACGAAATCTATGCTCATAAAAAAGGTTGCTTCTGCCCCGTCTGCGCGGAGAAGTTCATACGGCGTCTGAAGGAGAAGTTCAAGACGGTGGACGCTCTGAACAAAGCGTGGAATCTGACGATTTTCAGCCAGGAGTATAATTTCTTCGATGAAATTCCGACGCCTCGTGACGCATGGGTGAATCCTCACCATCATATGGAATGGCGCATCTTCCAGCAGGAATCCATTGTGGAGTTTGTGACGATGCAGGCGGAAATCTTAAAGAAATATGTAAAGGTTCCCGTCGGCACGGATGTCATGCCTGCGAATGGCATGAACTACCTGAATCTGCATAAGAAGCTTGATGTCGTGCAGTTCAACCACTACAACGAGCCTGACAATCTGACCCATTGCTGTCTATGGTTTGATTTCCTGCGGAACATAAAGGAACATCCCTTCTGGAACACGGAGACATCAACCTGCTGGAATGGCGGCTTGAGCATTGCTCAGACCGTCAAACCGGAAGGTTTCTGCTACGTGAACTCATGGCTGCCGATCGCGTTGGGCGGCGAGGCGAACATGTACTGGCTATGGCGCACGCATTGGGGCGGCCATGAACTCATGCATGGCGCCGTGCTGGACGCCTGTGGACGGCCGATGCATATTTACGACGAAGTGAAGAGAATCGCAAGAGACTATGCGAGAGCAGGTTACTTCCTGAATCGAACAAAGGTCACAACGCCGATAGCTTTCCATTATCTGTCGCATGCGGCGAATTTCGTCGACACGCAGGGCGTTGTTCAAGGCTTTGGCTTCCAAAGCAGCATCATCAAGAACTATTATGAGCCGATCTTGCATCGCGGTCTGCGGCCGGATTTTCTGGAAGCCGCGCAAGATTTCAGCCGATACAAAGTTTTGTTCACGCCGTTCGTACCGTCGCTGGAATATGAAGGGCTTGGCGAACGGATTCGCCAGTGGGTTGAAAACGGCGGCGTGTGGGTTGTCGGCCCGATGACGGACAACCGCAACAACGATGGCGCGCGTTACAAAGATCGCCCGTTCGGCATGTTGGAGGATTTTCTCGGCGTCCGCTGGGCGTACGCCGTTCCGGATTTGAACAACGAAATCAAATGCCAGTGGGCCTCCGGCCTGCCGTTCACGAGCCGCCTGTGGTACGAACTCTACGAAAAAGACGCCGACGCGCTGGCGACGGTTGCGGAAGCGCCTCACAGCGCGTTGGTTGGAAAGGCGGTCGCCTTCCGGAAGAAGATTGGAAAAGGCATGGTCTTCCTGCTGGGGACGATTCCGTCCGCGGACGTCATGCGCGGCAACATCCTGCCGCTGGCGTTGGATGCCGCAGGTCTTTCGACCGGCCATGTGGGCGACAGTTGTAATCTGATGGTGGCGCGTCGCGAAGGCCATGGCATGACGGGAGTCGTGGTTGTCGAGTATCAAGGCAAGCCCGGCCGCTACACGTTGGACAAGCCCGCCGTCGAACTGATCACCGCCCACAAACTAGAAGGAACAATCGACATCAAACCGTATCAAGTGCTTGTATTGCAGGAATGAACGGGAGGGCCCCGCTCCTGCGGGGCCGTAAACGGGAGGGGCCCGCTCCTGCGGGGCCGGTGGTTAATGTTGGTTGCAGTTCGGGCAGCCGCCTTCGCGATGGGGCCATGTCAGATGGAGGCCTTTGGAGAAGAGGCCTGTTTCGTAGTCGAGCGTGGCGGTTTCGAAGACGGTTTCGTATTCGGGGGGGATGAAGAACGTGATGAAATCCGTCTTGTATTCAAGAAAACCCTCTGGCTTCTGAAACACAGGCTTCAGCAATGGAACGGAATTTCGGCAGGAGCCGACCGAGCCATCGAAGCGGATGCCGACAGGGCTTCCACCCATTCGTTCCAGAATTTTTTTCAAATGGGTTGTGGCTGAATCGGTAATTTTCATATTATCTTTGAAAATAATGTTGGCTTAATGTTGATTATGTGCTATGTTACAAGGAATAAGGGTTTTTAATATCACGTCATTAAGGAGAGGCGCATGGAAAACGGCATCCTTCACATCGGAGACATGCTTTCCATTCCGGAAAGTGAAATCGAATACGAATTTTGCCGCAGTTCAGGCCCCGGCGGGCAGCATGTGAACACGACGGACAGCGCGGTGCATCTGCGCTTTGACATCATTCATTCACCGTCGCTGCCGGAGGATGTCCGCATCCGTCTGCTTGGCCTGTGCGGCAACCAGGTGAATGAAGACGGCGTGCTGGATTTGTTTTCGCAGAAATACCGTCGCCAGTTGCGGAATAAATTCGACGTGCGGGAGAAGCTGATCATGCTGTTGCTGCGTGCCGCCACGCCGCCTCGTCCACGTGTGAAGACGAAGCCGACGAAGGCCAGCAATGAACGCCGTCTTCAGGAGAAGGCGCGTCATTCCGAACGCAAGGCGAACCGCAGGAACCTTGGCGATTACTGAGTGTTCGCTATCGGTCTTTTCAGCTGCGGCGTGATGGCGTGCGTCCAGTTTTCGATCTGGTCGCCGCAGACTTTGCAGTTCAGCTGATGCAGGTCGTTGAAGAAGAAGGGCATTCCCTTTTCATCCGTGAACCGTGCAAAGAAGCCGTAGTTGAGCTTGTCGTCTTCAATGATGAATTTCAGTGAAATGTCACCTTCCGGTATGTCGAGGGCGACGGATTCCTGATCCCGTCTGGCGATATGCTGCGAACTTGGGCCGAAGACCTTCTCGCCGTTCAGTTCGACGGTCAGCGTATGGTCGAAGCCCAGATGGAGCGTGAGCTTGCGCGGGAAATAGTTGTGGAAGTGCGTGGTCGCTTCGACGGTGCAGTTGTCGATGCCTTCGAAGGCATAGTCGATATCGACGAAACCGTTCGGATCCGCCACGACCGCCAACGGCCCCTTGCCTTTGTCTGACGGGATTCCCTTCACGAGCGTCGCGTCCCAATTGCGCAGGAAGGAGATGTCGAAAGACGTCAGCCAGAGGATCGTGTCGAGTTCGGCCAGCTGCTTCCTTCGCGGTTCGTAATGATTTAATTCCAAATCGGTCTCATAGTCTTTCTTCAATGCCTGCAGGACCAAGGACTGGATTCGTCTGCAAGGATAGAGCTCCTTCGTCTCCAGCGTTTTCCGGAAGGGCTCGAATTGCGTGCCATGGGAGAGATGAAGCATGATGTTGTTGATGAGCACCGCCGTCTGTTCCTTGCGTTCTGCGTCGGTCATCGACATTTGCTGCTTTCTGATCTGCTTGGCGTACACGGAGTTAGGCGCGTAGATGGATGAAAGTCTAACGATGCCGAACACATCCGGACGGACCGTCTTGAGCTTGCTTTGATAGCACATGGCGAGTTCGTGGTGGGTGGCCCGCAGGATCTGTTCGAAAGTCGGGAAGCCATCGGGCGGCACGTCGCCGAACGGCTCGGGCCATGACGGCATGGGGAGGACCTGCCCACGGTCTTCGGGAGCGGTCTGGATGTTTTCGCCGTTTAATTCAAGGACGTCCAGAAGCAACGGAATGCCAAGGTCTTCCAGATAGGCATCCTTGAAGGGGCTCAGCTCCTGCTTCGCGTGGTAGAACTCCAGAATCGGATCTCCGGGGAACTTCTCGCGCAGCTCTTTGGTCAGCTCATGATGCGGCTTGGTGCGGCTGAGGGTAAGATGGTTGATGGCGTAGTCTTCATAGAAATGGAGCATGTCCAGCCCTTCGAGTTTCGATTCCGTCTTCTCGTAGCGCTGTCTCAGAATGTCGAAGCACTGCTTGTACTTCCCGTACTTGTAGCAAAGAAGGGCGAGCGAGAGCGACACGGAGTTGAAATCCTGTTTACGGGCCTGGTCTCCAGCGGCGGAATCCGCGGCGGCTCCGTCGGTTTCGATCGTGATGAGAAGCTTGTGATAGAGATCCGCCCCTTTGGCGTAGACTTCCTCCGGATAATAGGTGATGAACGTGTCGGGGGAGAAGGCCGGCGTTCTGGCGAGCAGATGCGGCGGGACATCTTTAAGAAGCTTTTCAAGCTTATCCGGATCGAGCAGGGCGAACTGGTCGGCCGCCATGCGCAGCAGCTGCAAGTCGTTCTCATATTCACCTTCCGCCAGAAGGAATTCTACGGCCGCATGTTCGGGGTAGTTCATTTCGGCGTATTGGCGCGCGAATTCCAAATGCTGCTGTCTGATTTTCTTCTCATTTGCGAGCTGTTCTTCCTCCGACACGTCATCCAGTTCCATTTTGGGCGTGACACGCGGATAGAAGAAGATTTTGCTGACATGGTATGATTTTGTATCCTTCGATCCGAACATGCCGAAAAGGATGCTCGATTCCGATGAGTTGTCCTGATTCACCGTTTTCGAATAAATCGGCGAGAATCTCTTTTTCGTCTTCCACGAACGGTTTTCCTTGCCGAACAGGCCGAAGAAGGCAGAGTTCGTGCCGAATGTGAGCGGGTCGTGCTTCTTCGTGGTGGCGATACCGGACAGGATGAACTGTTTTTGGAGGCCGTCATTCAAATTATTGTAATAGAGCAGGCCGGCTCCGACCGTTGTCTTTCTGTCGTATTTCTTGATTTTAGGGTGCTTTTCCGCTTCTTCGTCGTCCTCTTGTTGTGCGGCGTCTTCTTCGGTATTTTCTTTTCCGGCCTCTGCCATGGTGTCAGCCGCGACGGCTTCCTCCGCTTTGTCGTCTTCCGCCGTTTTTTCCGTATTGTCGAAGAACGTGTTGGTCCGTACGGAATAGAAGGGGAAGAGCCAATGGCTTGAGAGGATGGATTCCGGATCGCCGTCCGGCAGGCCGGTTGTCTGGCGAAGGGTTCTGAAGAGCGGCAGCCAGCGGTGCGGGGATGCGTATACACGGCTGTCGTTGACGCGTCCGTTCTCCGTGGGGACGGTGTAATGGTCGTAGGAAATCGGCGGGATGGAGGCCGTCACACGCGTATGGCCGGGCTTGACGGTCTTGGCGTAGAACGGGATGGCGTGCCAGTAGGAGGAACGCGTCGTTTCGTTGTCTCCGGCCGTGGTATTGGAGGATCTGTAATACAAGTATGCGGCCGCGAAATCGCGTTTTTGGACGGAGCCGTCTTCTTTTTCGCTTGTTTTGAAGCGTGCGATGGCGAGCGGGAGGATTGTCGAGCGCGAGATGGTGTCATCCGTGGGCGTGGATTGTGATTTGCCGAAGAACGGGAAGAGCATCCAGAAAGCGGAGTCCAGATTGTATTTGGAATACCAGAACGGGAGGAGGAAGGAGACTTTCCGCGTGTAGTCCAGCGGGTCTTCGTCCTCATAGATGGTGACGGGATATTTTTCCGAATCGTATTTCGACTGGAGCGGAATCTGCCGTTCGAATTTTCCGGCCAGCAGGCCGAACCACCAGTTGCTGCGCGCGTGCTCTTCGTCCGACATGTAGGCCAGCGGGAAGACGGAATCCGTCCGCCCGATGGACTTGCCGATGCGTTTGGAGGAGTGGTAGTAGGGGAACAGCCACAGGTAGGCGTTCTCCTTGTCGTCCAATGAATAGGGGGTGGCGCCGATGGAATGGCGGCGGCTGTGGTAATACAGCGGGAAGAAGAACGAGTATTTCTGGCTGTAGCCCGGATAGTCCGGAATTTTCAGATCCGCGTTTCCCCAGCCGGCGAGAATCATGACGGAGCTTTGGCGCCCCTCCGCGTTCTTGTTCTTCGCATAGCGGCTGAGATAGGGGAACAGGTAGGTGAAGCGCTGGTCGACGAGCAGTTTTTTTGTCGTGCCATGCTTCCATGTCTTCTGGGATCTGTGGTAGAGGAGCGGGAAGCCGGATGTGCGTTTTTCATATTCGTCGAGATTGCCTTGGATACGGGTCGGCATGAAAATGTCTCTGGGCTGGTCATCCGCGATTGCAAGTTCCTGCAGTTCAAGGCTTCTGACAGGGTTCCTGTCGTAGAAGGAGTAGTACGGGAATATCCAGCGGTAGTCATGCTCCGTGGGGATCTGGTCGACGTTTCTCAGATCGGGGGAGTCTATGATTTCATATTCGTAGGAACGGAGATACAGCGGGAAATAGAAATCGGACTTCCTGCGAAGTACCTGGGTCCCAGGTGTTTGGTCCAATTCTTCGAAGGTTTCCGGCGTTTTGTCCGGCCTGACGACCTGGAAACGGATGGAGGCGAAGGAGGGGAATAGGAAGAAGATCTTGTTGCGGATGATGTTGCCGTTGGCGTAGTACAGGTAGTTTTCCTTTTTATAGAACGACAACGGGAAGACGCCGACATCGTTGACTTGCGCGAGGCCTTCGGGCGCGATTTTGTCACGATACCAGCGATAGAACAGCGTGATGAATGCACGATCGCGGAGCACATGCATGGTTTTCCCGTATTGACCTTCCGCGAGTTCTTCGTCACGGTTGAAATAGAACAGCGGGAAGAGCAGGTGGGAGTATCCGTTGAAGTTGCGTTTGTGGCCCCATTTCGTCCATGCGAGAGGCAGCAGCAGATGGTTGTGGTAGCCAGGCCCCCAGAAGTTGTGGCTGAGAAGGGCGATATCATCTACATCTACGTTGACGCCAACCCCCACAGCACTGCCGAACTCTACCTCGAGGCCGTGAAGGTGGATGGAGTGGCTGGCAACAACCCCACAGGCTCGCTCACTCAACTCAAGGCGGGGCTCAACCTGCTGCAGTATCCCGAGCAGCGAGTGCTCTACGTGCTCTATCGCATCAAGGAAGGCACAACAGGCCCCTACCGCCAACTCGCTCGCCACAAAGACATCAAGGTGCATATCGAAGGCGGCTCCCTCAATGGATATTGGGACGCCACACGCGATATGACCAACGCCGACTGGAAACTCCTCCGGCAGCAATTGCTCAAGGCACCTTACGTCAATCTCAAGACCGAACACCTCGTCTTCCAGATGGACCGTGACCTCGTTTTAGCCGCCGAGCCTAACGAGATGGAAGGCCTGATGCACATCTGGGAACAAATATGCGCCAACGAGGACCGCTACATGGGTGTCGAAGACTTTGAAGGCCGCTACCGCAACGTGTGGAACGCCTTCTCCGGGGCAAGTACATACATGCACTCCGCCGCACGAGGCACGTGGTACTCTGAAGGCACCATCTCCACCATCATGAACTACAAGAAGATGTCCACCGGCGGTG
>CACYQT010000079.1 GCA_902776645.1 uncultured bacterium
CCCGATGGATCATCCGCGTGCGGGCGCGAACTATTTCTATGTTGAACGCATTTTGAAGTTCTTGCTGTGGCAGTTCGGCATGGTCGGTTTCGAATTGAACAGAACGCTGTCCGCGAATGGAACTGTTTCGCGCGGGATTTGTCAAAAGTCCCATGACGGTTATCTTTTAAGTGTTGTCGAACGGAAGGGCATCGAAGCCAGCGGAAATGGCGCGCGTTGCCTGGACGACGACGGCAAGACGTTCATCCCGCTGACGGGACGGGAGACGGTCTCCATGAATTTCTGGGGCTTCACGCCTGCGATTTTCGGCCATCTGGAAAGCCAGTTCGCTGAATTCTGGGCGAAGAGCAGCCATGATTTGAAGGCGGAATATTTCATTCCGACGGTTGTCGATACGCTGATTAAGCGTGGCACTGCGAATGTTCGCGTTTTGGAAACGACAGACCACTGGTTTGGAATGACATACGCTGAAGATCGTGCAATCGTCCGCGAGAAACTGAAAGATTTGACCGCCCTTGGCTTGTATCCGCAACCGCTCTGGCAGGCGTAGAACTGAGTTTTTATTTTATTATTATAATAGGTAAAGATTAACAGCAAAAAGGAAAACGACCATGAAAGAACTGTTCAAGCTTGTTGCTCCGAAGACCATCCCTGTTTTGGATCCGGATTTCAGACCTCCAGTTTTGGCGAACCGCGCGTTTTTGGCGGAAGTCGATGCCACAGGCAAGGCTGTTCCGTTCATCATCGCCGTCGAGCGTGACCAGAATCGTGTCTCCCGTTTCGCGACGCGTGTCTTCCCGATGGATCATCCGCGTGCGGGCGCGAACTATTTCTATGTTGAACGCATTTTGAAGTTCTTGCTGTGGCAGTTCGGCGGCTGGAAAGTGACGATTTTCGGGCCGAAGGAATTGGTCGGCTATCTGGCGTCCTGCTACACCAATACGGGCATCCGCCGTTTTGACGCGGAATTCTGGGGCGACCAGACGTACGAGCATGAGATGCAGATCACGAAGCGGATCTTCCCGCTGAAAACGACGGCGCGGGCAGCGCGGTCGAATTGGACTGGAAAGGATGGCGCATCGGTTTCGACCTTGGCGCCAGCGACCGCAAGGTGGCCGTCGCGAAAGACGGCAAACTGGCCCTGAAGGCGAATGGCGAACCTGTTCTCTCCGAAGAATATGTGTGGGATCCGAAGCCCCAGACGAACATCAAATACCATTATGACGAGATCAACTGGGTGCTGAAGGAAGCCGAAAAGGCCATCAAGGCGATCGACCCGCAGGCGAAGGTCGAAGCCATCGGCGGCAGCTCCGCCGGCGTGTATGTCGACGGCCGCGTCCGCGTGGCGTCTTTGTTCCGCGGCATCACGCCGCGTGAACGCTTCGACGCCGAAGCCGCGCCGATCTTCAAGGAGATCGCGAAGCAGTGGGGCATCCCGCTCCGTCTGGAGAACGACGGCGACGTGACGGCTCTGGCCGGATCCATCTCCCTTGGCGACGGCGCCGTGCTCGGTCTCGCCATGGGGTCTTCCCTCGCCGGCGGCTATGTCGACGACAAACGCGCCATCAAAGGCTGGATGAACGAACTGGCGTTCGCTCCCGTTGACTATAATCCGCTGGCGGCCACGGACGAGTGGTCCCGCGACTTCGGCGTCGGCGCGAACTACTTCTCGCAGCAGGCGGTCGCCCGTCTGATCGGTCCTGCCGGTCTTGAAGGCGAAATGGCCGGAATCGACGCCGGCGCGTTCCCGCTCCGCCTGAAGAAAGTGCAGGAGCTCATGGCGAAGGGCGACGCCCGCGCACGCAAGATCTACGAGACGATCGGCGTGTATCTCGGCTACACAGTCGCGCATTACGCGGACTTCTACAAGCCGATCCGCCATGTCGAAGTTCTCGGCCGTGTCGTTTCCGGCGAAGGCGGCCAGATCATCCTGTCCATCGCGAAGAAGATTCTGGCGGACGAGTTCCCCGAACTGACCGGAATCAACTTCTACGAACCGGACGAACGTGAAAAACGCCATGGCCAGGCGGCCGCCGCGGCCAGCCTGCCGTTGACGAAATAAATCCATCGATTCCAGAGGGATAGCTATGACGACGAAAGAACGTGACGAGTATATCGCCTCGCAGCTGAACGCAGGCGTGTCGTTGTCGGACGTGCAGACGAAGCTTGCGCAGGAATACGGCGTGAAGATGACGTATTTCGAACTGCGCATGCTGGCGATGGGGCTGGCGGTCGATTGGGAGAAGCAGGACAAGCCGAAACCCGCCGCCGCTCCCGCCCCCGTTGTCGCCGCCGCCCCGCAGGGGGGCGGCGCGGCGGACGACGGGACGGACACCGCCAATGACGCCTTCGACGCCGAAGCGGAGGAGCCCGAGGCGGAGCCGGCGGATGACGAAGAGGAAGAGGCGGATGACGAAGAGGCCGCGGCAGACGGCGAGACGAAGATCGTGCTGGACGAGACGCCTCATCCGGGCGCCGCGTTGAGCGGCACCGCCGTTTTCGCCAGCGGCGCCTCCGGAAAATGGGCCTTGTCCCGCAACGGCCGTCTCGGCTTCGAGCCGGACGAAGGCTCCGCGGAGCCCGACGAGAACGACTGGCAGCTGTTCCAGGCGGAGCTCCAGAAGACGCTGCAGAGCCTCGGCGGCGAGGATGAGGAGAACACGACGGTCGTGGACGTCGACAAGATCGTCCGCCCAGGCGTGCAACTGTCTGGTTCCGTCACGTTTGCGTCCGGGGCCAAGGGGACGTGGTACATCGGCCAGCGCGGCCTTGGCGTCGAGCCTGCCGAAGGTTCCGCGAAGCCCACGCAGAAGGATGTGATTCTTTTCCAGCGGAAACTTCAGGAAGTGCTGCAGAAGCAAGGCTATTGATTGACAGGGCGTTTAATATAGGTAAGGAGACGGATAAAATCTTCCGCCTGATTTGCCTTTATGGCAATCGAAGTTATATTAAACCTCTTGTCGATTTATAACCAAAAGTCATTTGTGTGTAGAAACGTTAAGGAAAAGCAATGTCTGTCAAAATAAGACTACGCAGAACCGGCAAGCTGAACCAGGCTTGCCATCGTATTGTTGTTTGCGACGGCCGCAGCCCGCGCGACGGCCGTTTCATCGAAGTGATCGGCTACTACGACCCGCGTCATGCAGACGAGAAGATCAATCTGGAACGTGTTGACTACTGGATTCCCCGCGGAGCCCAGCCGAGCGACACGGTGAAGAAGATCATCGAACGCGCCCGCACAGGAAAGAAGCTGGTCAAGACGGCTCCTGCGGCCGAGGCCTAAAGACGTAGGGCGGCAACATGGCGTTTTCATTCTGGAAAAAGATGTTTGGCGACCAGGCGCAGTCTGGGCAGGCCGGCTCAGCCGCGACCGCGGCGGGGGCTGCGGTTTCCGCGGAAGAGAAAGAAGAGAAAAAAGAAGAGAAAGTGGAAACGCCCGTCAAATCTGAAGTGGTCGTCGACGACGTGGAAGTGAACGTTCCCGTCGCCGAAGAGGAAACGGCTGCTGAAGACACCTTGAAAAAAGGCGTCTTGGACAGCAAGGTCACCAAGGAAGGGCTGGAGGATTTCGTCTCCTTCGTGTCCCGTTCGTTGGTTGACAATCCGGAGGCCGTTCAGGTTTCGACGTTGGAGAAGGATCGTTTGAGCGTGATTCAGATTCGCTGCGAGAAGCGCGACATCGGCAAGATCGTCGGCAAGAGCGGCAAGACCATCGCGGCCATACGGACGCTGATCAGCGGCGCAGGCGGGCGGATCGGATTGCGCATGACGGTGGAAGTGCTGGATTGAATCCGGCAAGTCTCGTAAAGGACGGGAGAGCGTGATGCGGTTTGATATCGTAAGCCTTTTTCCGGAGATATGCGAGGCGTCGCTGGGCGAGTCGATCATCGGCCGCGCAAACCGCGCGGGGCTGGTGGAGATTCACTCGGTGGATTTGCGTTCATACGCCCACGACAAACGCGGGACGGTGGACGACACGCCGTACGGCGGCGGGGCCGGAATGGTCCTGCGGCCGGAGCCGTTGTTCGAATGCGTGGAGGATCTGAGGACTCCGGAAGCCCATGTGGTCCTGATGACGCCGCAAGGCAGTCGTTTCACGCAGAAGGACGCGGTGAGGCTCTCGAAAGAGTCGCATGTGATCATCGTATGCGGGCACTACGAGGGGGTTGACGAACGTGCCCGGCAGGCGTTGTTCGACGAGGAGTTGTCGCTAGGCGACTTCGTCTTGACGAACGGCGCCATCGCGGCGGCGGTAGTCGTGGATTCGGTTGTCCGGCTTTTGCCGGGCGTTTTGGGTTGCGACGAGTCGTCGGTTGAAGAATCTTTTGGTGGCGGCAGCCATTTGCTGGAATACCCGCAATACACGCGGCCGCCGGAATATCGAGGTATGCCAGTTCCGGACGTGCTCCTGTCCGGAGACCATGAACAGATCAAGCGCTGGCGGTTGGAGCAACGCTATGTCCGCACCTCGGGCCGCCGTCCCGATCTGCTTGGTCAAGGTGAACAGGAATACAGGTGACAGTGATGGAAAACAACGAAGAGAAGAAAACGGGAATGAGTTTGATTGAACAGTTGCGCCGTGAGAATCTGAAGACGGATGTTCCGGAATTCTCCGTCGGCGACACGCTGGAAGTCGGCGTGAAGATCATTGAAGGCGGCAAAGAGCGTGTCCAGGCCTTCCAGGGCGTTGTGATCGCGCGTGACGGCGGCGGCATCGCCGAGACGATCACGCTGCGCCGCGTCTCCCACGGCCAGGGCGTCGAGCGTATTTTCCCGATCCATTCCCCGCGTATCGCCAGCTTCAAGGTTTTGCGTCAGGGCCGTGTCCGCCGCGCGAAACTGTACTATCTGCGTGATCAGGTCGGCGCCGCCGCGAAGATCAAGGAAAAGAGACTCCACTAAAAGCCCTTCTGAAAACTCAGGCTTTTTCCGGGGAAGGATTAGCATTAGTCCTTCCCCTTTGTGTATATGGGGAAGACGGATTTGTTCAGATTTGAACGGGAGGCGAAGGCTGGGCGGCCGGAGCTGGTTATCGCGGGCGTTGACGAAGCGGGGCGCGGCCCGTTGGCCGGGCCGGTCGTCGCGGCGGCCGTCATTCTGCCGCCTGAAGAGGAGTTTGATCTGCCGGTGAATGATTCAAAGGCGTTGGACGAGACGTTTCGAGAGGAGCTTGGAGAGAGGCTTCGTTCGGATCCGCGTGTCGTGTGGGCTGTCGCGGAGCGTTCCGCCGCGGTGATCGACCGCATCAATATTCTGAAGGCGACGCACGAGGCGATGCGGGAAGCCGTCCTGTCGCTGAAAATCCGTCCGGGCATGGCTTTTGTCGATGGCCTGAAAGTGCGTGATTTTCCCGTGGAGGCGCGATTCATCGTGAAGGGGGACGCGCTGTCCGCCAGTGTGGCGGCGGCGAGCATCATCGCGAAAACGCATCGTGACCATCTGATGGTGGAATTGGACAAGCGGTATCCTGGCTATGGCTTCGCGAAGCACAAGGGATACGGCACGGCGCAGCATCTGGAGGCCTTGCGCAATCTGGGCCCCTGTCCGGAGCATCGGAAGACATTCGGTCCTGTCGCGCGCATCATCTCCCCGCCGCCTGAGCAGCTTGAGTTCGACTTGTAGCTGTTGGTCAGCGGGCATCCATGTCATGAATAGCAAGAAATGAGCGGAGTCAAATCGTTATTGAAAAAAGTGAGTCCTGCGGCCGTGCAGGTCGTCTCGCGTCTGGTTCAGAACGGATACGAGGCGTATCTGGTCGGCGGGGCTGTTCGCGACCTGCTTCTGGGGTGCGAACCGAAGGACTACGACATCACGACGGATGCGACGCCGGAAGAGGTGCGGACCATTTTCGGCCGCCGCAACTGCATGGTGATCGGCCGCCGTTTCCGTTTGGCGCAGGTTCGCGTCGGCGCGGAGGAATTCGAAGTGAGCACATTCCGCCGCAAGCCGACGCAGGAGGAGCGCAAGGGGCGCTACGAAGACGACGGCGTGATGATTTGGAGCGACAATGAATTCGGCACGCTGGAAGACGATGTCCAGCGGCGTGATTTCACGGTGAACGCCCTCTACATGGATCTGGTGGGAACGCGCGGCATCATCGACTATACGGGCGGCATTCAGGATCTGAAGGCCGGCATCGTGCGGACGGTCGGCAATCCGGAAGAGCGTTTCGAGGAGGATCCCGTCCGCATGCTGCGCGCCTTGAAATTGGTCGGCCAGCATGGCTTCAAGCTGGAGGCGGCGACCGCCGCCGCATTGGAGCGGAAGCGCGGCATGATCACGCTGTCCTCCGTGGCGCGTCTCTACGAGGAGCTGCTGAAGATTTTCTTTACGGGCAAGTCGCTGCGGATTCTGACGGCGTTCCATGAACACGGCTTCCTGATGCACTTCTGGCCGATGATGGATGAAATATGGGACAAGGCCGACGGCATGGTCGCGCGGCGTTTATTGAAGCTGCGCGATGAAGCGCTGTCGTCAGGCGACTATTCGCATTCCAAGGCGTTGGCGTTGGCGACGGCCTGTCTGCCCGTTGCATTGCGCGCCATGTGTCCGGCGGACGGCGAGGAGGAGAACGTGGATATTGGCGACCGCGGGCGGATCTGCCTGAATGTCGTGCGCGACTTCTACGGGATGTTCGTCGTGCCGCGGCTTTACACGATTCGTGTGAAGGAGATTCTCATGTTGATTCCGTTGCTGAGCTCCCCCGATACGGCGTATAAAGGCTATCACAACCGCGAATATGTCTATGGCAAGTTGTTGCTGACACTGTTGGTGAAGGCGATGGGCTGGAATTCGGAAATCTATGAATCACTGCCGGATCCGGACACGGCCATGAGCATGAAGCGGCGCCGCCGCAGGCGGTAGGCCGCTTCGCGGACCTTAACGCTTAATGCTTAAAGCGGATGCAGATGCGCGATGAAAATGCTGTTGTCGCTGCCGTATTCCATGCAGCGGCGGAAATTGAAATGGTCCGGTCCGGTTGTCTGCATCCATTCGGCGGCCACGACGATTCCCTCTGTTTCCGAAAGCTTTGCGCAGCAGAAGTTTCCAAGCCGTGCGCCGCGTGCTGGCACGGCGATTTGCTCCGTGCCGCGGATGACACGAAGCTTCTCCGTATCGATTTCCGCGACGAACAATGGCGCACGATGGCGGAAGATATGGTCGTTGAAGCCTGCACGACGCGTGTAAATAAGGTAAAGCTTGCCGCCAAGCGAGAGCCAATGTTGCTGTGTGTTGTAACAGCCGAGCGGTGTGCCATCGTCGAACAGCCATTCGATCGGTTCGCTGAAATGGAGGCCGTCCTTTGAGATGGAAATGTAGGATGTTTCATCGTGGCGGATGCACAGATAGAAGGTGTTCTGATGGCGGACGATGGACGGTTCGCCGAAGCCGCGTGCCGTATCGGATTTTAGCAAGTTGCCGTATTCAAGCAACTTGAGTTCATTACCGTCGAACGAGCAACGCATGACGAATGCCGCGTCTTTTCTGGACGGCATTCGGACGTAGGCAGGAATCAACAGCGTGCCGTCCGGATTTTCATGGATTTGCGAACATCCCGCGCCGCAGTTTGAGAAGCCGTCGGGCATGTCGAGCAGGCGGTAGGGCGTCCATGTGTTGTTTTCCGCGTCGAAGACGCTCCATGACGTGTGGCGGGGGCGGAGGCCGGGCATGATTTCATCATTTTTGTAGATGACGGTATGTCCCGTGAGGAGAAGCTTTTGGGTGGCGTTGTGGAAGAACGGCGTCGCGTCGCACATGGCGATTTCCGCGCCGTCCTTCCATGGACGGCGTGAGAGAGTCGGGCAGGGCGTGATGGGCGACCATTCGCCTTGCGGATTGCGGATGGTCATTTCAAGTCCTGAGAAGATGTCGCTGCCGGAGAGACGGAGCTTTTGCATGGTCATGACCATCCGTCCGTCCGGCAGTTGCGCGGCGCGGGCATGGACGTAGCAATAGCCTGACTCCGGTGAAAAATGCGTATCAAGTCGTTCTAATTCAATGTTTAGCATATTGCTTGAAACCTAATAGTCTTATTTGTCGTCTCTGTAATCGTTTGAGTCGTAATCTTTGTGTCTGTATTGTTTTTTGTTGTTTGGCGTGTGGGAGCGATTGCTTTTTTTGATCAGAAAGACGATGCCGACAACGCCGATGATAATCAATCCGCTGATGATCCAAATTGTTTTAGAGGGGGATGTCTGCGTTTTCACCGTAGGCGTGGGAAGTTCCGTTGACGTCCTGTCGTTGGCTGGCACAGGCGAAACGTCCACGCCGCTACCCGCCGTAGGCGTTGAAGGTGCCGTCGTCCTTTCCATCGTTGGAGATGCTTGTTCAACAGTTCCTTTTACTACCGTCGCCGTAGAATCATCGGCTTGTGTATTGGCCGGGGCTTCTTCTTGGGATAATTCGATCATGGCATTGGCGAAAAACATGTAGCTGTCCTTCAGGGCGGCGCTGCCTTTCTGCTGATTTTGATTATCGATGTTGGCGAACGGCGGCAATGTCGTCTTGTCGAGAAGCTCCTGGAAGGAGTCTTTGATCTTCATTGTCAATGCATTATCGCATTTGACCAGAAATCCGCCACCCACGCTTGCCATGATTTGCTTCTTGCAGACGACAATGATGCCGCAATGGCCTTTGACGCCGTCTGAAATCCCCCAGCCGCCATAAATGGCGCGGACAAAATCCAGCCCTTTCATGTTGCCTTTCGTCTCGACGCTGATGAAAAGCAGTTTGGAATCATATTTGGACTGTAATTTCAAGCCCATGAGTTCGATGGAGACTTTGTCTTCTGGCGTAAGCATGCCGGCGGCGTCATAGACGACGGCTTTTTCTGACGGCTTCGGCGGCACTTGCGCGAATATGCCCGTGGCGATCAAAGCAAGCAGAACGGTTAAAGGAAAGTGCTTCATAGTATTTATATTAAGGTATCGTAATGGGCGTCAGAAGGTGTGTTTCCATAAAATAGCGTATCTTTGGAAAAAATGAAAGTTGAGCAGGAGAATATCGTTGGGAGAACAACACCAGTTTTTGTGATAAAATGGCCAAAACAACACCAGATTTTGTGATAAAATGGCCAAAACAACACCAGATTTTGTGATAAAATGGCCAAAACAACACCAGATTTTGTGATTATGCATTTGTAACATCTTGAATATCAGGTATGTTGTTTGGATCTTATTTTTTTTCAATCATTCAGGAAAAATGGCTATGCAAGATAATGACAATATCGTATTGGAAGAACGGAAGATCGGTTTTGCGGGGAATGTGAATTTCGTCCCGTACTACACAAACAGTTCATGGAATGCGACGGATGACGCGTTCTTTTTCTTCACTATGCCGTGCGACGCCGTGACGCCGACGCTTTGCGTCTACCACGTCGATACGGATACATCCGAGCGGCTTTTTGATTTGGAATTCTTCAAGTTTGAGAAGGGGGCCTTGGATTTGTTTCCTGCCATCATCCTTCCTAATCGCAGCCTGATGATTTATGGAAATGACGAGATGATCGCTGTCGCCGATCTGAAAAACGGCCGACAGGAAATCAAGATAACATTGGAGAAAAGACACATCCATGGGTGCTGCATTTCTCCTGATGAACGGTATTTGTGCTATGGCGTGTCAGATGACTACGCCGTAACGGACATCCATGTTGTGGATACACTGAATACGGAATGGAAAGATGTTGCCGTCAAGACAGTTGGCATGCATGCCAACCATTTTCAGTTCTTCCCGAGCGGCGACGAAATCCTTTTCGCGCATGAAGGCAAGACGGAGACGATTCCGGACAGGCTGAACTGGCTCAATTGGAAGACAGGGGAAACGCGTTGTCTGCATCGCCATATATTTGACGACAACGGCCATCAGATTGAATGCATTGGCCATGAACAAGTCGCAGGAGACAAAGTGCTTGCTGTTCGTTATCCTGTCTCGCAAATGGACTTCGGCATCATCGTGGTGGATCCGAAGACCGGTTCCTGCGAACTGGTGGACCAAGGCGACTACTGGCATGCGTCGTCGGACAAAAACGGCGAACGATTTGTCATGGACACCATGTGGTGGGGGAACAGCCGCCGCAGGGTGCCTCTTTTTGACATCACTTTGTTCGATATGAAGGAACGCAAGCGCTTCGTGTTGAAGACATTCGAGGCAGGTTCCATAAACAACCAGATGTATCATCCACATCCGCATTTCGACGTCACGGGCAAAAAGATCCTCTATTCCGTGCATCCAAAAGGAACCGATGAATGCCATCTCGAACTATTGCTGCTCAAATAGAAAATGAAAAATTCCATCTGCATCTGTGATTCGATATGAACGACTGCCCATCATGGATGCAGAGGCTTGTGGGCTGTTCCATATCGTCTCCATTGGAAAAATGTTCCGAATTTAGCATTCAAATATTTGAAAAAAGCTAAAATATTGGAGACGTAGAAGTTATATGCCTTTCCTTGCAATATGCGGGAACGGAACAACCTGCTGGAACGCGCCTACGTTCTGGGCATCGAAGACCATGGCGCACTCATCTGTGAGCACATGGAGCTGAACGCGTTTTTCCTTCCGTCTTGTCTGAATCCCTGATTATCAGGCGGTTGCAATTCCACAGATGAATTATCACGCTATTTTGCGAAGCGATTTGCGATTCTTGAAAATGTCTGTATATTTATAATTGGAAACTGAAGGTTCGGAATAAAATAGTTCCGAACTATGCAGTTCGGAACTGGATGTTTCTAATAATGGCTAAGAATTGGGAGGTAAATCCATAACTTTCTCAAAAATAGCATGATGTGTTATATTTGATGATTGTTATGCCTATGCCTTGCAAAGAGGATTCAAACCAGAGAGTTGGAGAATTGGCGATGAGGTTTTTCAATAGGAAGGCTGAAATAGAGAGACTTAGGGACATTCGCGAGCGTTCCAAGTCCAACGCTTGTTTTACTGTGATAACTGGCAGAAGACGAATTGGCAAGACAGAGCTAGTCAAACAGGCATATAATGATTCCCCTTTCTTGTACTTGTATGTGATACGGGCAACTGAAAGCGATCTGTGCGATGGTTTCCAGCGCAGGATAGAGGAATTCACGGGACGGACGATGCCGGGCAGGGCGCAGTCATTCAGTTCGCTTTTCAGATATATTCTTGAATTGGCGCACGAAAGGCCGATAACAGTCATAATTGATGAATTTCAGGATTTTCTAAAGGTTGCCCCGTCCGTGTTCAGTGAAATGCAGCGTGACTGGGATGAACTGTCAGGCACTTCAAAAATCAATTTGGTTGTCATGGGAAGCATCAACACGCTCATGAACAAGATATTCAGGGACAGGAAAGAACCTCTTTATGGACGTGAGACGGATCACATTACTGTGCGTCCTTTTGAAGTGTCCGCTTTGAAGGAGATTCTGTCATTCTACAATCCAAAATACAAGCCAGACGATCTTCTGGGATTGTGGACGTTTACGGGAGGAGTCGCAAAGTACGTCACCTTGCTGATGAATCGCGGAGCGGTGACTCGAGAGAAGATGATTGATGTGATTGTGGAGGAGGACTCGTTTTTCCAGAATGAAGGCTGGGCGGTTCTCATAGAGGAATTCGGAAGGGATTACGGCACTTATTTTTCAATCTTGTCGGCTATCGCCTGTGGAAAGACATCCCGTGCGGAGATTATGAACGAAATCGGCGGTGAAGTCAGCGGTTATCTCACAAGACTGGAGGACCAGTATGAATTGCTGTCAAAGAACCAGCCTTTGTTCGAACCCACTGCCAACAAGAACTGCAGATATAAGATAATGGACAATTTCTTCCGCTTTTGGTTTCGATTCATCTATAAATATCAGTATCTAATACAAGTGCGTATGTTCGATGAACTTAAAAATCTCGTGCTTAGGGATTACGAGGTCTTTTCAGGCATAGCGCTTGAAAGGTATTTCCATGCCAAGTTTATTGAAGAGCATTCCTACACGCATTTAAATGGATGGTGGGACCGCAGGGGGGAGAATGAGATTGATTTGGTTGGAGATAATGAGTTCAAGGAGACTCTTGATTTCTTCGAGATCAAACGTGATCCACGGCGAATTGACCTTGATGTGCTGCGCAGCAAGGCCTCTGCGTTTTTCATCAAGAATCCAGGCCTAAAATCGAGGAAATTGTCGTTTTCAGGGCTTAGCCTGGATGACATGTAGGGGCGTTGCCATCCTATGAGCCCTGTCATAATTGTCACATTTTCGTAGGGCAAGACAAAATTGACTCATTTGGAAGATAGGAATGCAAACGGTTTGTTTTGAAAACCTTTGAGGCAGGTTCCATAAACAACCAGATGTACCATTCGCATCCGCATTTCGACGGCACGGGAAAAAAGATCCTCTATTCCGTGCATCCCAAAGGGATCGAAAAGTGCCATCTCGAACAGCTTCTGCTCAAATAAGATAAGCAAACAGGCCGCCCCGCAAAAATCATGCGGGGCGGCCTGTAGTTTTTAATGAATGGTATGATTACAGTCCGACGGCGGCGCGGACTTTCGCCATGGTGGCGTCGGCGACCTTGCGGGCGCGGCTTGCGCCGTCCTGCAGGATGTCTTCGACCGTCTGCGGGTTGGCGAGAAGCTCCTTGCGCTTTTCGCGGGCGGCGGCGAAATAGTCCGTGTACTTTTCAAACAGGAGTTGTTTCGCATGGCCGTAGCCGAATTCTGGATTCTCCAGATAGTTCTTGCGGAGGGCTTCCAGTTCTTCCGGCGTGGCCATTAACTTGTACAGTGCGAACACGTTGCAGGTGTCCGGATTCATCGGCTCGCCCATGGGGGTGGAGTCGGTCTTGATGGACATGAACTTTTTGCGGACGGGCTTGCCTTCGCCGAAAAGTTCGATGGTGTTGTTGTAGCTCTTGGACATCTTCTGGCCATCGAGGCCGGGGATGACGGCGACTTCCGTGGAGATGTACGCGTCCGGCACGGTGAGAATGTCGCCGAAATGGTTGTTGAAACGGATGGCGAGATCGCGCGTGACTTCAAGATGCTGCTTCTGGTCTTTGCCGACGGGAACGAGCTGCGACTGGTAGAGGAGGATGTCAGCGGCCATGAGGGCAGGGTAGGCGAACAGGCCGTGGTTGGCTTCAAGGCCGTGGGCGAGCTTGTCTTTATAGCTGTGGCAGCGTTCGAGAAGACCCATGGGGCAGATGCAGGAAAGGAACCATGCAAGTTCCTGCACTTCAGGAACGTCGGACTGGCGGAAGAAGACGGTCTTCTGCGGATCGATGCCGGCGGCGAGAAAATCGACGGCGACGTTGAACGTGCGTTCACGCAGATCTTTCGGATCCGGCATGGAGGTCATCGCGTGGTAATTGGCGATGAAATAGAAGCATTCATTGCCGCTGTCCTGCAGGGTGACGGCGGGGCGCATGGCGCCGAAATAGTTGCCGATATGGAGGGTTCCGGACGGTTGGATGCCTGTAAGAATTCGTTTGCTCATATTCGTGATTAGTGGTTAGTGGTTAGTGATTAGTGGCTAAAAGAATTGAGTTCGCTTTTCGTCGCCGATGGTCGTGGCGTCGTTGTGTCCGGGCCAGACGTTGATGTCGTCGGGCAGGGTGAACAGTTTCGTGCGAATGGAGCTGAACAGCTTCTGGGCAGAGCCGCCTGGAAAATCCGTCCGTCCGTAGGTGCCGCGGAAAAGCGTGTCGCCGGAGAACAGTTGTTTTTCGTTTTTGAAATAAAAGCATACGCCGCCGGGCGTATGTCCGGGCGTTTCAATGACTTCAAACGGATGGTTCGGCAACTGTGGCGGCGTGTCCACAGGCTTGGGCAGATTTTCGGCGGCGGGAAGCCACGGGAGGATGGCGTTGTCGGGGCTTTCATAGTACGGCCTGTCCGCCTCATGAATCCACACGGGAAGGCTGAAGGCCGCCGACACGGCACCGACGCCGCGGATGTGGTCGACATGCGCATGCGTCAGCAGGATGCCCTTCGGCGAGACGCCGAGGGACTTTACGGCTTCGATGATGCGGTCGGCTTCGTCGCCCGGATCGATGATCAGCGCTTCCTTCGTCTCGCTGTCATAGACGATGTAGCAGTTGACTTCCAACGCGCCGACGATGACTGTCTGGATTTTCAGCATGATGGTTTATCCGATGCTTGCGCCTGGGACGATGTCGCCATCGACGGTCAGCAGGCGGAGTTCATTCTTCTTCTTGGCGGCCAGCAACATGCCGTTGGATTCGATGCCGCGGATGACGGCGGGCTTGAGATTGACGACCATGACGATCAGTTTGCCGACGATTTCCTCCGGTTTGTAGTAAGCCGCGACGCCTGCGACGATCTGGCGTTTTTCGCCGCAGTCCACCTGCAATTTGAGCAGTTTGTCTGCGTTCTCAACGCGTTCCGCTTCAAGGACTTTTGCGACCTTCAACTGAAGTTTCGCAAAATCTTCGACGCCGATGACGGCGACGTTGACAGGCTGCTCGGCCGCCTTCTTTTCGGCCTTCTTTTCCGCTTTAGGGGCGGCCTTCGCGGGCTCTTCCTTCTTTTCGATCTTCGCCCATGAATCCTTCAGGGAGACGGTCAGATTGAAGACGGGATGTTCAGGGGAGTAGTCGTAGCGGTCTGCGCAGAAGTAGCCGACGCGCTCCAACTGGACGCGCGTTTCGGGCGTGAGTTTGCCGAGGGCGGGTTCGAGCTTGCAGTTGTGGAGGATGTGCAGCGAATCCGGATTCAGATTCGCGAGGAAGTCCTCTTGCCCTTCTTCCAGATCGTCCGGATCTTCTTTCGTGAAGAGGCGGTCGTACTGGCGGATTTCCGCGTCGATGGCGTTGGTGGCTTCGACCCACTGGATGGTGCCTTTGACCTTGCGGCCATCGGGGGCGTTGCCGCCTTTCGTCTGCGGATCATACGTGCAGCGCAGTTCGACGACGTTGCCGTTGGCGTCTTTCACAACTTCTTGGCAGGTAATGAAATAGCCCCAACGGAGACGGACTTCCGCTCCAGGCGCGAGGCGGTAGTATTTCGGCGGCGGGACTTCGCGGAAGTCGTCGCGGTCGATGTACAATTCGCGGCCGAACGGAAGTTTGCGTGTTCCGGCGGCGGGATCTTCAGGATTGTTGACGGCTTCAAGCCATTCGATCTGGCCTTCCGGATAGTTCGTCAGGACGACTTTCAATGGATTGAGGACGCCCATGTAGCGGGAGGCCGTCTTGTTGAGCTCTTCACGCAAACTGTTCTCCAGCAGGGCGATGTCGATGATGCCGTTGAATTTCGTGATGCCGCCGCGTCCGAGGAAGTCCATGATGGCCGTCGGCGTGTAGCCACGGCGGCGGAAGCCGCAGATCGTGGGCATGCGCGGATCGTCCCATCCGTTGACGTGCTTTTCCTGCACGAGCTTGAGAAGTTTCCGCTTGCTCATGACGGTGTAGGTCAGATTCAGGCGGGAGAATTCGATCTGCTGCGGACGGTGGACGGGCAGTTGTTCGAGGAACCAGTTGTAGAGCGGGCGGTGGATTTCAAATTCCAGCGTGCAGAGGGAGTGGGTGATGCCTTCGATGGAGTCTTCAAGGCCGTGGGCCCAGTCGTACATGGGATAGATGCACCACTTGTCGCCCGTGCGGTGATGGGTGGCATGGAGGATGCGGTACATGACGGGATCGCGGAAATTGATGTTCGGGCTGGCCATGTCGATCTTCGCGCGGAGGACCTTTTCGCCGTCCGCGAATTCGCCTGCGCGCATGCGTTTGAAGAGATCGAGATTCTCTTCGACGGAGCGGTTGCGCCACGGGCTTTCCTTGCCGGGCTCGGTCAGCGTGCCACGCGTTTCACGGATCTGGTCGGCCGTCTGGTCGTCGACGTAGGCGAGGCCCTTCTCGATCATGAGAACGGCGTATTCGTACATCTTTTCAAAATAGTCGGAGGCGTAGCGGACGTCGCCTTCCCAGTCGAATCCCATCCAGTGGATGTCCTCCTTGATGGCGTCGACGTATTCGACGTCCTCCTTGACGGGATTCGTGTCGTCCATGCGGAGCATGGTCTTCCCCTTGTAGTCGCGCGCGACGCCGAAATCGATCCACAGCGCCTTCGCATGGCCGATGTGGAGGTAGCCGTTGGGTTCTGGCGGGAAGCGTGTGCGGATGTCGCCGACTTTGTATTTGCCGGACGCGATGTCCTGATTGACGATTTCACGGATAAAATCCGTCGAGACTTTTTCAGTAGGTTCTGACATGCTTTGACTCCTTGGGGGACAAAAACGAAAACAACTCACTATAATATAATTGTAAATCTGTTTTCTTCACCACGGCAATTCTTTCATCCGTTGCTTTTTGCGCAAAAAAAGACGGACTGGCGAAGGCCAATCCGTCTTTTCATACCTATTTCGGACTTTTTTGCCCGATGCGATCAAACCGCAAGGTCGCGTGACGGTGGCCTATGCAGCCACTGTCGGCGCCAAGACTGGAATTTGACCGTGGTATTTGTGTTCATGTGCCGAAGCGAGTGGTTCAGGATCAATCCTCTTCCTCTTCGTCGAGCTTGGCGGCTTCGGCCTGGATCTGGGCCGTGAGCTGGGCCGGGACGGGATCGTAGCGGTTGAAGGTCATTTCGAAGAAGCCGCGGCCCTGCGTCATGGAGCGGAGCTGTGTCGGATAGCTATAGACTTCCGCGAGCGGGACTTCCGCGTTGAGGACCTGCATGCCTTCCTGATGCTCCATGCCGAGGATGCGGCCGCGGCGGGAGTTCAGATCGCCGGAGATGGCGCCCATGTATTCTTCCGGGAACACGATCTTGAGGGTCATGATCGGTTCGAGCAGCATCGGCTTGGCGTTTTTCATCGCTTCACGGAAAGCGCCGCGCGTGGCGATCTTGAACGCCATTTCGGAGGAGTCGACGTCATGGTATTTGCCATCATAGACGACAGCCTTGAAGTTGATGACCTTGGAGCGGGAGAGCGGGCCGACAAGGCGCGTCTCGCCGACGCCCTTTTCAACGGCGGGAATGTAGTTCTTCGGGATGTTGCCGCCGACGACTTCGTTCGCGAACGCGAAGTCTTCGCCGCCTTCTTCGGGCGTGTAGGGCTCGAGGCGGAGGTGGACTTCGGCGAACTGGCCATGGCCGCCGGACTGCTTCTTGTGGCGGAACTGGGCCGTGCCCGTGCCGTTGATGGTTTCGCGGTAGGCGATTCGTGGCGTGTCAAGGGCGACTTCGACCTTGAAGTCCTTCTTGAGGCGCGCGACCACTAGGTTCATATACTGGTCACCCATGACGGACACGATGGTCTGCTTAGTCTCGGGGTTGCGGTTGATGACGATGGTGGGATCTTCGTCCTGCAGACGCTTGAGACCGGCGCCGAGCTTGTCTTCTTCACCTTTCGCCACGGCGGAAACCGCGTAGAAGGTCGTGGACTGCGGATATTTGACGGGGCCGAACTTGACGGAGAC
>CACYQT010000080.1 GCA_902776645.1 uncultured bacterium
GGCCCATGCGGAAATCCTTGCATTGACGCAGGCTTCCGCCGCGAAAGGCGATTGGCGGCTGGACGATTGCACACTGTTTGTGACAAAAGAGCCCTGCGCCATGTGCGCGGGGGCTATGGTCAACGCGCGGCTTGGCAAGCTTGTTTTCGCCTGCCCGGATCCGCGCATGGGCGCCGCCGGATCGGCCCTCGACATCACGGGATTCAGCGGCATGCTCCATCAGGTGGAAGTCCAGTCCGGCCTGCTGGAAGACGAAGCCCGCGAAATCCTCCAGTCGTTTTTCCGCCAAAGACGGCAGGACAAAAACGCCTGACAACTTGCCTTTTTGTTTAGATAGAATATGGTATATGGAGATAATTGTTCCTCCATTCCGTCCTATTCAATCCAGAATATCCAGAATATCCAGAATATCCAGAACTTCCAGTTCTCTCCAGTCTCCCATGCCGAAAAAACTCGTCAACGAATTCTCCTGGTCCGTTTCGCGGCATCAGCTCTTCACATCCTGCCCCAAAGCCTACTACTACAATCATTACGGTTCATGGGGCGGCTGGGAGGCGGACGCCAATGAAACCACACGCAAGTTGTACATTCTGAAGAACATCCGTCCGATGGTCACATGGATTGGATCCATCATCCATGATCTGATCAGAGACACGCTGACGGCCTACTCGCGCGGCGAATCCGCCTTCCCCACGGCGGACGAACTGAAGGAGAAGGCCCTGCAGGCGATGCGCAACGGCTGGCGTGAATCCGTCAACCAGGCATGGAAGCAATATCCGAAAAAGACCAACCTCTTCGAACTCTACTACGGCGACGGAAAACACGTCCCGCGAGAGGAGACGGACGCCATAAAAGAGCGTGTTCTCGAATGCGTGGACAATTTCGCGAATTCCGCCATCGTCAAGACGATCAAAAGCGTCCCGTTCTTGAACTGGAAGCCGATCGACACGTTGGACACATTCCAAATCGGTGACCTAAAAGTCTGGTGCGCAGTCGATTTCGCCTATACGGACGCCGACGGCGTCCTGCACATCATCGACTGGAAGACCGGTTCGGAGAAGAAGGACGCCCTCCGTTTCCAACTCGCCTGCTACGCGCTCTACGCCCTTGAAAAATGGTTCGCGCCAGTAGAGAAAATCGCCCCGCACGGCGTCTTCCTCTACGATGGCGCACGCGTCAGCGACTTCTCCGTGGACGCCGCACTGCTCGTCTCCGCGAAAGACCAGATCCTCACGTCCGCGCAGGCCATGAAGGCCAAGCTGAAGGATGTCGCGAACAACGTCGCGGAGGAAGAGGATTTCCCCTGCAATCCCAATGAATACAACTGCCGGAATTGCAATTTCCGCGAAGTCTGCCCCGCCGTCAATGGTAGTCTTTGATTCACGTGGATAAGTTCAAAGTCAATTTCACAGAAGACCAGCTGAAACGCGGAGAAGACCTGCTTGCCAATGCACGGCTTCTCATGGGCGCTCCTGATCGTCTGACGGCGGAAGTTCCTGACGGCGAGCAACTTTTCACCGTCTCGCTCACCGTCAAAGACCGCCGTCTCGTTCCGGAATGCGACTGTCCTGCGGACGGCGTCTGCCCGCATCTCTGGACGGCTCTCAAACTGGCGGAAGCCTCCGGAGACCTGCAATTCGCATTGAAACACAATGTCTCCATGCGTTTTCCGACGGCGTCTTCCGCTCCTGCCGACGATCATGAGCTTCACTACCAGCTGGAGAAGACGCGTTCCGCCGCGGCGGCCGTCGAAGAGGACCAACGACCGCCGCGCCCATATGTCCAACCCATTAAATATCAGTTGGATGCGCCGAACACCGCCACGCAGATCATCTTCGTCCTGCCGATCGAACTTCAGCCGCCAAAACGCGACGCCGTCCGTTTCGATGTCTATTGGCGGCAGACGGCCCGCCCCGGCGAGAAGCCGCTTCCCGCCAAACCGCTGCTCATCGACGAATCATCCATCGTCGATTCCAGGGCGCTGGCAGTTCTGCTCCAATTTTCGATTCCACGGGACAAATCATTGCCGCCAAACGCTTACCAGCTTCCCATTTCATTCTGCCAACGCTTCTTCGAACTGCTGGACGGACGCAATCTCCTTCGCTGGACATCGTCCGCCGAACAGCCCCGCAAGCTTCATGCGGCCACGATTGATTTTTCACATCCTGTCTCGTTCGACGTCGATTTCATTCCGCTGGGCGACCAGTCTTTCCAGCCTGTTCCAAGATTCTCCGATCTTCTTCAGGAACAGATACTTGCCGTTTTTCCGCCGTCATTCGTTCTCACCAAGAACAGCCTGCATCGCTGCGACTTCAACCAGGCGGCGGAGACAGCTCTGAAACTGACGTCCTTCCCTGCGCGGCCGCTTTCCTTCGAACCCGCCCAGCGGTTCGCAAGACTATTGACGGCCACCACGGCCCTGCCGCTGGCCTGTTTGCCGGAAGAACTGAAACCGCAACTGCTTACGCCTCCTGTCAAAGGGCGTCTCTACATCCGGACGGCCATCTACAAATACCAAGGCCATGAACAGCTCCACGCGATTTTGTCGTTCGACTATGATTCCGTCATCGTCGATGAATTCGAATCAAAGACGCATCTCAACGCGCGTTCGCCGAACGCGCTCATCGTCCGCAACACCATGGCCGAAGAGGCCTTGAAGCTTCGGATGCAGGAACTTGGCTTCCGTTTCAACAACAAGGCGGGTTCCGAAGAGCTTGGCTGGAAGCTCCATCCGTCCAAACTGGACGACGCCGTCAAGACACTCGTCAACGAAGACTGGTTCATCACGGCGGAAGGCAAGACCTACCGCAAGCCGCAGGTGAAACAGCCCGTCATGAAATCCGGCATCGACTGGTTCGATTTGGAGGCCGAAGTCGAATTCGACGGACAGACAGTCCCCCTTCCGGATATCCTCAAGGCGCAGGCCGAAGGCAGCAACGCCGTCCGTCTCGACGACGGCACATACGGCCTTCTTCCGCTGGACTGGCTGCAGAATTTCACCGTTCTGACGGAGCTTGGTGAAAAGGCGGGGGACGCCCTCCGCTTCAAGCTGGAACAAGCCGCTCTCGTCGAAACACTTCTGGAAGAGCAGAAAGTCGAATTCGACGACGCGTTCCGCGAAAACGCCCGCCATTTCCACGACATCACGCCCGTTCCGGCCGATCCGCCGCCATCGTTCCGCGCGACGCTCCGACCCTACCAGCGGGAAGGGCTCGGTTGGTTGCTCGCCATGCACGAACGCCGTTTAGGAGCCTGTCTCGCGGACGACATGGGGCTCGGCAAGACCATCCAGATTCTCGCCTTCATTGATTCGCGGCATGCGCAAGGCTGCAACCGCCCGTCGCTCGTCGTCGTTCAGAAGTCGCTGATTTTCAACTGGATGTCTGAATCGCAAAAATTCGCTCCGCATCTGCGCGTCCATATCCACGCAGGCTCCGGCCGTTCCTGCGATCCACATGCCTTCGACCATGACGACATCGTCCTGACGACCTACGGCACGCTTCGCAACGACGCCCTCAAACTCGCGAAAATCACATTTGACACATGCGTTCTCGATGAATCGCAAACCATCAAAAACGCCAACGCCGCCGCGGCGGAAGCCGCGCGGCTCATCAAGGCGGACTTCCGGATCGCCATGACGGGAACGCCCATCGAAAATTCGCTGTCGGAACTCGCGTCGCAGCTGGAGTTTCTGAATCCAGGCCTCTTCGGCAACCTGCTTGGGACGCCGACCTTCGCGCCAAACGGACAGATTCCCGCCAAAACGCTTGAAAAAATCCGCAAGGCCGTCCATCCGTTCATTTTGCGCCGAACGAAACAGCAAGTCGCCACGGAACTGCCGCCCAAGACGGAGCTTGTCCTCTGGTGCGAACTGGATGATGCGCAACGCGCTGAATATGAAAGTCTTCGGCTTTATTTCCGTCAGAAGCTGCTGGCGGAGGAGGACGACAAAGTCGCGGGGCAATCGACCATGGATTCGCTTGTCGCCCTGCTCCGTCTCCGCCAGGCGGCCTGCCATCCGGGCCTGCTGGACAGCGCGCGTTCGTCGGACGATTCCGCCAAACTCACACTTGTCTTGGACAAAATCGTCGATCTGGCCCATGAACACCACAAAGTGCTCGTCTTTTCGCAATTCACGACGTTTTTGAAAATCGTCGGAGCGCGGCTTCAGCAGCTCAACCTCCCCTACGCCTATCTGGACGGACAGACGCCAGATAGGGAAGCGCAAGTCACGTCATTCCAGACAAATCCGGACATTGCCGCGTTTCTCATCAGCCTGAAGGCGGGCGGTGTCGGCCTCAATCTCACGGCTGCCGACTACATCTTCCTGCTGGATCCATGGTGGAATCCCGCCACGGAGGCGCAGGCCATCGACCGCGCCTACCGCATCGGCCAGACGAGCCATGTCTTTGCATGCAAAGTCATTACGAAGGACACGATTGAAGAAAAAGTCCTGCAAATGCAGCAGAACAAGCGAAAATTGGCCGAATCCATTCTCGACCATGAAAACAATGGCCTCCCGCCGAAATTCACGCTGGACGATCTCAATTTCTTGTTGTCATAATACCTTTTCAAGGCCGAGACGGCCTTGCTACCACAGATTTTTTGATACCTTTTCAAGGCCGAGACGGCCTTGCTACCACAGATTTTTTGATACCTCTTCAATTCCGAGACGGCCTTGCTACCACAGATTTTTTGATACCTTTTCAAGGCCGAGACGGCCTTGCTATCCAAGAATTTTAGAAAATCATCTTCTCCGCTCATATAAGTTTTGATGAGGAGAGAGGGAGTTTTCTCAAATTTCATCCATTTTATTAAATTATGATGAGTTTCCAAAAGATTTCACATGGTTGTCCGTCTAATAATACGAAAGAACGACGGCGGGACACCATCGCTACAGCCGCTCGTTTGCTTTTTAGTAAACGCATATTATTATAGAGTATAGAAGGCCATTTGAACGGCCTGTTTCAACCACCAAAAAGAGGAAGGTAAATCATGAAACTGCTCACCGTCTGCTGTCTCGCATCGCTGGCGATCTTCGCGCAGGAAGCCAACAAAAACATCATTCCGCGTCCGCCAATCCCCCCCCGCCCGCCGATCATCATCGAACCAATCGTCATCAAGCTGCCGCCGGAAGTCCAGGCCCAGCCCATCGAAGTGCGCGACGTCGATATCCGCGCCGCCGTCAACGGCGTCCATGCGGAGACGACCATGACGCTCACGTTCTACAATCCGAACCCGCGCATCCTCGAAGGCGAACTCTATTTCCCGCTGCCGACGGACGCGACCGTTTCCGGCTACGCGTTGGACATCAACGGCGTGCTCGTGGACGGCGTGATCGTCGAAAAGGAGAAGGCCCGTGTCGTGTTCGAAGAGCTTGTGCGGCAAGGCGTTGATCCGGGCCTTGTCGAACAATCCACCGGCAACGTCTTCAAGACGCGCGTCTACCCGCTGCCCGCCAACGGCACGCGCCAGATACGCGTCAAATACGTCTCCAAAGTCGATATCGTCAAGGAAGGCAACGACTATGCGACATATTACAAGCAGCCGCTCCGCTTTGAGAAGCCGTTGCGTTCCTTCAAGTTGCGTATCGAAGTCGCCGCCGCCCAGAAGGCTCCCGAAGTCCGCGCGGGCAAGTTCGCCAACCTGTCGTTCGGCTCGTGGCAGAACCTCTATGTCGCCGAAACGGAGCTGAAGGACATCGCCCTTTCGGAAGACTTGAACGTCGCCATCATGACGCCCCCGCTGCAAAGCGCCGTCGTCGAAAAGGCCTCGGACGGCAACTGCTACTTCGCCGTGGACGCGTTGCTCGAACCGCCCGCCGCGACCGCGAAGGAACCGCCCTCCATCGTCCTGTGGGACGCCTCCGCCTCCCGTGACAAGACCGACCATGACGCGGAGCTCGCCTTCCTTGAAAAGATCCTCCCGCAGAAACAACAGCTGACACTGATCGCTTTCCGCGACAAGCCTTTGCAGCCCGCCACGTTCAATTCGCCGAAGGCTCTAATCGATGCCATCCGCCAGATTCCCTTCGACGGCGCATCCAACATCGCCGCCGCCATCGCCGCCACGCCCGTCAATGCGAATGTCATCCTCTGCTCCGACGGACTGGACAATTTCGGCCCGGATCTGAAAACCGTCGATTTCGCGCAACGCCAGATCAACGCCATCTTCCAAGACCGCGACCAGAACATCACCGCCCTCCGCAGACTGACGCAGAAGGCCGGCGGACAGGTCATCGATCTCCGCACTCTCGGACTGGATGACGCCGTCGCCACCTTCAACGCGCCCGGACAGGCCGTATCCGCCATCTTCCTCGACGGCAAGGACATCGCCAATGAATGCCAGTCCCGTCTCGAATCCGGCAAGCTCGCCATTGCAGGCCTTCTGCCGGAAGGCGCCCACAAATTGGATGTCGTCATCAAATCGGCCGGCAAGCAGCAGACGTTGAGCTTCAATCTGAACATGGCGGACGCGCCGAAAGGCAGTCTGCTCCGCACAAACTACGGGCAGATGCTCATCGCGTCGCTGATCGCGGACAACGCGGCGGAAGACACCGTCACCGCCGCCGGCAAGCAGTTCGGCCTCGTCACGCCGAACACCTCCCTGCTTGTTTTGGACAACTTGGAACAATATGTCCGTTACCGCGTCCGCCCGCCGGAATCGCTGCCGGACATGCGCAAACAGTATGACGAACGCATCGCCCGCGAAGGCAAGACGGACAAGCCGGAGCCCGGACAGCTTGTGCCAAATGACATGAACCATGTCAAGCAGATTTGGAACGCATTGGTCGATTGGCATAAAAAGCGCGATTTCGCCGCCGTCGGCGCCACGAAACAAGCCATGCGAGACGACGAAGCGTCCGCCGCTCCAGAGGACGGCGCCGCCGCCCCTACGGCACGTCGTGGAATCATGCAACGTTTCTTCTCGCGCAATGGCGCGAGGAGAGATGTAAGCATGCGCAGAGAAGATGCAGGAGCTCCTGCTCCTGCCATACAGCCTTTGTTTGCGGCTCCTATGGCCATGGAGGACGGCGCCGTCGCCATGGAGGAAGTCAGAGCCAACCGAGCCGCGGAACCGACCGCCGCACCGACCGCCACGCCTGCCGCCCGCACCGCCATTCAGGCGTGGACGCCCTCCGCGCCCTATCTGGACGATCTCCGCAAGGCCGCCAAAGGCAAGGCTTATGAAACGTATCTCACGCTCCGCAAGACATTTGGAGACGCCCCCGGTTTCTACATGGATTGCGCAGACTTCTTCGCGACGGAATTGAAGGACAAGGCGACCGCCGTCACCGTCCTCTCCAATCTCGCGGAACTCGAACTCGAAAACCGCCAAGTTCTCCGCATTCTCGGCTACAAGCTCCGTTTCTTCGGTGAACTCGAATCCGCCGAGCAGATCTTCCGTAAAGTTCTTGCCATGGCGAAGGAGGAGCCGCAGTCCTATCGTGATCTCGCGCTCGTGCTGGACGAACTCGGCAAGTTCCAGGAAGCCATCGACTTGCTGTTCGTCGTCGTCAACAACAAGTTCAACAGCCGCTTCCCGGAAATCGAAAACATCGCGTTGAACGAAATCAACCGTATCGCCGAACGCGCGAAACGGCAGAATGTCGCCATCAAGGAGATTCCGGAGGAATTCCGCCATCTGATCGACGTCGACATCCGTGTCATCATCAACTGGGACACGGACATGACGGACATGGACTTGTGGGTCACCGATCCTTTCAAAGAAAAGTGCATGTACAACCACCGCTTCACCGCGACAGGCGGCCGCAATTCGCCGGACTTCACGCAAGGCTATGGTCCGGAGGAATTTATGATCCGCAACGCGAAAAAAGGCGACTACGTCATCGAGACCGACTACTACGGCTCCCACTCCCAGAAGGTCATCGGCCCCGTCACGCTCTACGCAGAAGTCTTCACGAACTACGGGCGTCCAGATGAAACGCACCAGACGCTTTCCTTCCGCCTCGGTTCAAGGAAGGAAGTCGTGAAGGTCGGCGTCGTCAGCCACACGGGCGAAAACCGCCCCTACACGCATGACAAGCCCTTCCAATACCAGATCAAGAAGGGCGACACGCTGGAATCCATCGCCGAACGCGAACTTGGCGACAAGAAACTCGTCGCAGAAATCCTGAAGCTGAATCCAGGCCTGAACGCCGAACGGCTTCCCGTCGGAACCATCATCACCCTCCCCGCAACCAAATAACATGCCATTCTCCGATCCTGAAAAATACGGCAAGCATCGCTTCTCGCCCCGCATCATCATCTACCCGCTCGTTCTTCTGGCCGCCGTCTGGTTCATGAACAAGCAGCAGAAGATCATCGAGGCGACGAAGCGGCAAAACGAGAGCACACAACCGCCATTGCAGAGAATGGCAGTTGTTCCGACGACCGATTCCGGCGAGCTGAAGCCCGCCGCGCTCGGAAATCCCGCCGCCGTGGAGGCGAAGCCGTTCCTCCTTCTCATCAATCAGGGCGAACTGGAGGAACAGCCTTGGGTTCAAGAACTTAGGGATGCCCGCAAGGGAACATGCAACATCGTCCTCATGAACGTGAAAGACGACATGGGCGCGTTGGAATTCTTCAAGCTCGACACGACTCCCGCCGCCATCCTCCGCCTCGGCTCCTATGAAATCGGCCGCCTGACCGGCTCTTTCGGCATCGCTGAAATCAACGCCTTCCTTGACGAAAAGCTCAAAAAAGATGAATAGGGAGGAGTCCCTCCTACAGAACCGTACACATCACGTCAAGCCATGCAAACCACCGCGCACGAACATTTCAATCCGATGACCATTCGTTGCCGTTCCTGCGGCGCGCCGGCGAATTTTGACATCATCGCGCAGAACTATCATTGCGCCAATTGCGGAGCTCAAACGGAAGTCGCCACATCGCTCGAACAGCTGAACACATGGCGGACGCAAAAGCAGGCAAGCAACAGCCGTGAATGGCGGCAGCATCCCAAAGCCGTCTATCACTGCCCAGGCTGCGGCGCCACCGTTACCGTCGATGAAAACGAAGCCCTCACACAATGCGTCTTTTGCGGCAGTTCCATCGTCCGCAGCGAATTCAATGACCAGACGCTGCTGCCGGAAGCCGTCATTCCTTTCAAACTAACGCTGGACGAAGCCAAACAACGTCTGCGAGAATGGATTGAGAAAAACGCCTCCAAGCCAGAAGCTAAATCATTGCAAAGCAGAGTCGAAGAGCTAAGAGGCTATTATCTCCCCTACCAGATGGTGAAAGGCCCCGTCGCATGCAATGTGCAACGTCTTGCCACTTCGCGCTATTATGTCTGCCGCACTTACCTTAATGGCACCGCCGTCAACACCTCCAAACAGTTGGATAATCTTGTCCTCAACGGCATGGAGCCTTTCGACTGGTCGGAACTGTTTGAATTCGACTTCAATCTCGTCGCGGGCCACGGCGTGAAAATGCAAGATATTGACCAAGAGACGATTACCGCCCGCACCATAGAAGAAGTCGAAGACGATATCCGCCCTGTCATCGAAAAAGCCATGCAGACGCAGGAAGTCGAATGCCATTCCGCCGCGGAGGATTTGCTGACACTTCCCGTCATGCTGCCGGCATACGTCATTTGCACAGGTAACGTAAAAGTCGCCATCAACGGCCAGACGGGACGCGTCGCCGTCTCCTGCCTAAAGCCGTATGTTTCCAAACGTTGGCTCATCGAACCGACGATTATCACAATACTTGGCTTCCTTGCCTCCTGCGTCATGCTCCATACGGATGAAGGGCCGTTGACGTTCGCTAAGGCCTTGCGCAGCATCTTCTTGCTTAAGACGCAAGTCAGCGGCGCACTCATGCTCGCTTTCATCATCGGCATCATCGCCTTCTGCGCCATTGGACAACACGCCAACAAGAAACGCTTCGCCCTCCTCCAGACGAAAAAGTCCCGGGCTGATCGCGACGGCGAAACCATCACCTACCATGAAGGCGATGACGTCCTGCCCGATTCCGCCCCCGCGCCAGTTTTCATGGAAGTCGTCAACAACCTGCTCAGTCCCGTCGCCGTCCATTTTTATTCCATCGGACGCATTTGCAAATGGATCGCCGCGGCTGTCATCTTCAATCTCCTTCCAATTCTTCTCGTTGTGTTGTTCAAACTTCCGGATATCCTATCGGTGAAAAGTTTTGCCCCGCTGTCTGGATATCATTATTCCTACAACAGTATATGGCTGGTCTTGAGCATCCCCGTCACCTTCATCATCTATCTCGCCGCTCTCCGCCGTGACATCTACGATTTTCCGATTTTCTCGCTTCTTCAGCCGAACGGCACAACGAGAAGACTTCGTAAAAGCGAAATCAATGACCAAATTCGCTTCGTCAACGGCCTTTCTCCCATGAAGGCGCTACCCAAAAACTTGAAGTTACTGGCCGCAAAGAACAAAACAGGCTTCTTCTTCCTTGTCCTATTCACTCTCTTCATGCTGTTTGGAACGATGCTGACCATCGTGTCCGATTGACGGCAAAGCCATAAAAAATCAACGCCCCGCATGGCTATTGCCATTCGGGGCGTTGTCATTCAGCGATCAATTGATGTTCACTTCGCGGGAGCGGCAGGCGCTTCGCCAAGCTTCATCGTCTTGCTGTAGATGGTCTTGCCGCGGTTGCCGAAGGCGTCCATCGGCGTGATGGCGAAACGCAGACCGACCTTTTTCGGCAGTTCCGCCTGCGTGAAGACGCACTTCACGGTCTTCTCCTGCATGTCCCACGCGCGGTAGTAGTTGTCCGCGAAGACGCGCATCGTGCCGAAGACACGCGTCACATCGTAGTAGGTCAGCTCCGCCTGCACTTCGTAGTCGAACGTCTGGCCGCCGCTCAGCGCCGCGGGGAACGTCACCGTGACCTGCGGGACGTCCGCGCCACGACGGTTCTTTCCAACGGCTTCCGTCACAGCGATTTGCGCCGCCGCATCCGCCGCAAAGGCGGGCAGGTTCTTCGCGTATTCGAGCTTGCGTTTCGGATGGTAGTACGGCTTCTCCTTGCAGAGCGGCAGCGGCAGCACCCAGTCTTCGCCCAGCGTCTTGTCACAGGAGAAGTCGCGCTTGCCGATGGTGATCTGGTCGTCGTAGATGGAGAACAGCATGCCCTGACGGCTGTTGCCGCCGCCGATGCGCGGCATCTGCAGGTCGGGCTCCGTCGGACGGCAGACCTCGTCGCTGTTTTCACGGCCGTAACGTGTTCCGACGTAACGCAATGACGCCGTTCCAATGGATGTGAACGTGTCCTGCCAGATGCCGGATTCGTCCGTCAGCGGATAGTGGGAATGGCCCGTCAAAACTATGGAATTCGGGAATTTGGAGAATGTCTTCGTGGAGAAGCCATTGTCATGGCCCCACGCCCACGGCCCGTAGACCGTGTCCTTCGGATGCGGATGCTGCGTGTAGAAGAACGGCAGGTTCGGATCGATCTTCGACTTGTTCTCCTCCATGTACTGCTCGATCCCTCTGTCCCAGCCCCAATGGCCGCCGATGAACGTGTAGCCTTTCACGACTTTCGTGTAGATTCCCTTGAACTCCTCATGGAAGCAGAGATCCCACGCGGCCTTGACATCCTTTTTAATGGATTTCTCGAACCGTGCGTCGCGATCTTCTTTGGTCCGCGCGCCATACGTCCAACCATCGACGTCGTGGTTGCCGCAGACGAAAATCTTCTCGACATGGCGGCCGTCCAACGTGCTTTTGTCGTTCGGAAACACTTTATCCCACACGTTGGAGAAGTTCTGCAGCTGCTGGACGAGGCCCCAGTCCGCGATGTCGCCCGCGACGAGCACGGCGTCGACCTTCTGCTCGTCATACCATTTCAGCGTCTTCTCCCATGTGTCCGTGCACTTGGGATCCAGATAGATATGCACGTCGCTGACGGCACCGAACCGCAGCAGCGGCTTCTTGCCTTCCGGAACCGCGGCATGCAGGTTCATCCCGCCGACCGCCGCCATCGCCGCAGACGCGGCCATGCCTTTCAGAAAATCACGCCGATCCATTGAAAACATTCTTTTTCTCCTGTGGTTAGTTTTTTCAAGATATTGATAATACGATAATAAAGAAACTTTCTCTCTTTCTTCGGACAACGGCTAAACTGATCTTTTCTACCATACTATACATGATTTTGCTCTTTTTTCCCTTTTTTTATGAAAAAAATACCATGAGACTTTCAATAGACGATTTCAGCAACCTTTGGAAAAGCAGATTTCACATCCTCTCGGAAATGCCCCATCTTGCAAATGGATGCATCTTCCGCTATAGTAAAGTGTTTTTATATTTTCCGCATTTTCAACCTAGTCAAAACACAAAGAGCCGTTGCTTCAAATGAAAAGATTTCTTATCCATTCGTTGTTCCTTCTCGTCGCCGTCATCGGATTCACGGGATGCCGTTCCGTGCCCATCACTGGTCGTAAACAGTTGATGCTGACCACTTCCGGATATGAAAACGAACTTGGCGTGACGTCATACGCCGAATACAAGGAGAAATTCCCGCGCTCCACCAACGAGACATACAACCGTGCCTTGGACAATTGCGGGAAGGCCATCGCGGAGGCGTCCGGCCAGACCGATTTCGAATGGCAGTTCACCGTGCTGCAGACCGACACGCAGAACGCCTTCTGCCTGCCGGGCGGAAAAGTCGCCGTGTATTCAGGCATCATGGACGTCATGCAGAACGAAGCGGAACTGGCGTTCGTCGTCGCCCATGAAGTCGGCCACGCCATCGCGCGCCACGGCGGCGAACGGATGTCGTGGGGCTATCTGCAGTCGTTCGGCGGGATTCTGGTGGCGCTTGGCTTCCAAAGTGACCTTGCATCAAGTGCTTACAGTATCAGCACACAGGTTGGCGTCATGCTGCCGTTCAGTAGAAGCAACGAGTCCGAAGCGGATCTGATCGGTCTGATTCTGATGTCCAGGGCCGGATACAATCCGCAGGCGGCCGTCCAGTTCTGGTCGCGTTTCAGCCAAGATTCCAAATCCAGCATGCTTGGCAATCTCATGAGCACCCATCCGTGCGACGCGAAACGCATCGAGGCCATGAAGCAGAACATGGCCATTGCGGAGGCGGAATATCAGAAAGCCCAGAACAAGAAGGGTTTCGGCACGGTGTTCCGCCGCGGCAGATAAGACGGGAAGGCGCCATCGGCGGTCTCGACGACGATAACAATGTTCAACCATAGGAGCTTTATGAGAACTTCTTTCCTAATCGTCTTGTTTTCAGCTATTTCACTCATAGCACAGACCGCCGTCCAAGACCTTTCCGCGCTCAAATGGACCAACGGCACGCCGAAGGCCACAAACGTCGTGCAGACAGGCAAGACATTCCAGTTCGAAATCAAAGGCGACCACACATGGGACACCGATTACAGCGCCTTCACGAAGGAACTGCCTCAAAACACGGTGTTTACCTTCAGCGCGGACGTCACTTCCACCCGCACGACCACCGTCTATTTGCAAGTCAAACTCTACAAAGGCGGCAAGGAGCTGCAACGGTTGCAGTCCAAGAAGAACTCCTTGAAACGGAAGCATTTATCCGTCCAGTTCGACACACGGGACGCGGAATCCGTCCAGTTCCTTCTGCGCACCTCCGCCGGACCCGCCTACTATGGCGTCACCGGCGTCATGGCGAATCCGAAGCTCTTCGAAGGCGATGATCCAGCCACTGTCGAAAAGAAGCCTGATTTCGAAGTCATCCCAAGCTACACGGTCTGCTCCGTCTATTGCAACAATCTGCAATCCAAGGTCGAAGGAGAGCTGAAGACGACGTTGCGCTACAAGAAGGCCACGGAAGCGGAATGGCATGACGCCCTGCCGTTGCCGTTCATCTACAACGAGCAACGCGCCGCCGGATCCATCGTCAAACTGGAGGAGAATACGGAATACGACGTCATGTTGGATGTTGACGACAACGGCCGGAAACGCAGCCATGCTGGCCGTTTCAAGACATTGACAGGCGATGTCCCGATCGCCAGAACCATCGTCATAGACGAGACTTCCATCAAGCAGAAGAATCTCTTCTCGCAAGTCGGCACGGCGGACGGCTACGTCCGATATACATGCCGGCCGGGCTTCGTCGTCACGGCGTCGCCTGATTCGCGTGAAGCCGCCGCCCTCACGCTGTCCGCCCTGCAGTACGTCATTCTGGACGGTGTGACGGTGCGCGGCGGCAGACGCCATGCCGTCTCCGTCATCGGCTGCCAGAACGTCATCATCCGCAACTGCGATCTTTCAGGCTTCGGCCGCGTCGGAATACAACGGCCGGATTTGGACGGAAAGTATTTTCTGGACGGAAAAGTCGTCAACATGGACGGCGGCCTGAACATCTACGCCACGGAACGCATCCTTGTGGAAAAGAACTACATCCATGATCCAAACGGCACGACGAACAGCTGGTTCCACTCCCATCCCGCCGGCATGGAAGCCATCACGATCGGCGAAACCGCACAGGCCACCATCCGCTTCAACGACTGCGTCGGTTCCGATCTCCGCCGCTGGAACGATGCCATCGAAGGCCATGGCAACGGCGATATCTATGGCTCAACTTTCCAAGATGCAGAGATTTACGGCAATCTCTTCACGCTCGGCTGCGACGACGGCATGGAGCTCGACGGCGGCGAGGCCAACTGCCGCTTCTTTTACAACCGTTCCGAACAGCTCCTCTGCGGCGTCTCGACCGCCCCCTGCCTCATCGGCCCGTCCTACATCTTCCAGAATCTAATCGCCGATCTGGGCGATGTTTACGGCATCAAAGGCGCAACCGTCAAAAACGTCTTCTCGGACAGCGGAAAAGGACAGATCTTCTTCTTCAACAACACGCTCGTCAGCGGCGGCGGATTTTCAGGCTTCGGCGGCTCCAAAGGCCGTGGACCTGAACGCTTTCCGGGCCTCGTGAAAGGTGTCGCCTTCAACAATCTGATGTCCGGCAGCGGAACATTTGCGACATCGTACTACCGCGACTACAACGCCAAAAGCGACTACAGCCTCTTCGGAAACGATGCAGAACGCGACCGCCAGACAGTAGAAAAAGTCCAGAAAGATTTCGGGCAGGAAAAACACGCCGTGATCGGCGTTCCGATGTTTACGAACGTTGCCGCAGGACGTTACGATTTGGCGAACGGCTCCGTCGGCCAAAAGGCGGGCAAGCCTCTCCCGAACTTCCTGTCTTCAGACAAGCCGGACATCGGCGCCTTCCAATCGTCCGAAGGCTTCCCGCTGCCCTACCGTCCGCTGCCGTTCACCACGGATGTCCAACGCCTTGACATACCTTATAATAATGGAGCGTACGGCACGGCGTCCTTCAAACTTCTGCCGTCTGCGGACATGACCGCCCCGCTGCCGTTCACCATCCGCATAAACACCACGAATCCATATATTTCCGTCACGCCATCCACAGGCATGCTCCAGCCTGGTCAGCCGCTGGCACTGACGGTATCCGTCGATAAATCGAAAATCACGCAGGCCCGCCACAACCGCGCCGTCGTGCTCGTTCGCACGCCGGATGGCCTCTCCCGCCATGTGACCGTCCACGTGGATTCACAGCCGGACGCAACCCTGCTCGCAAAAGACCGTGAAGGCGTCGTCAAAGGCGAAATCAGCAAGAAAGACGGCAAGTGGCTGCTGTCGTTCAAGTTGGACAAGCCAGGCGACTACTATCTCCATGCCTTTTTCGATAAATTCGTCCCCGGCAACATCATGCACTCCTATGCCGGAAGCGAGCCGAAGAAAGTCACGACATACGGTCCGCGCGCTTCCAACCGACCGCAATGGATCTTCCTTGGCGGCAACAGTTACGGCGGCGACGGCCCCAACCGTCCGCGCCATCTGGAAACGGGGACTCACGTCTTCACAATCTCTTACCAATCAACTGAAACGATCCCCCTCCAATGCGCCCTCGCCCCGTCACCCAATCTGCTGCTTGCGCCATTCCAGCGACTTCCGTAAAGATGTTCATTTTTGCCACGCCTTCCTCCATGAGTAGCTTTGTATAATTCTTCGGCGATCGCCAGACGCTGACGCGTCTGCGTTATCCGTTCCGCGTTTGCAAGATTCTCAAAATACGCCTTGCGTTCCGCCTGTTGCTTCGCAGCCAATTCATCCAAATGTTCAAGAAAATAATCGACTTCTTCTTCTATCTCTTTGTCAGTTGGATTTTTTTTCATACTCCCCTTTTTTGTTTCAATAAATATGTATTTTTCACATAAAAAAACTGCATAAGTTATATCTTTTAGTTTCCCTCATCCATTATAAATCACTGTAAAATTTCTTTTGGAATTTTTATAAGTTTTTTCGGCACAATAACTTCACGCCCATTCATTATATTGCTGTGTGGTCATTCCTAAAAATTCTTCCAATGTATCATTGCCCGTATATTCGTCATGCCACTTGTCAATATAATCATCTATTTCTTCAGGCCTTGCCTTGCCTTGTTTGAGCAATTCAATAAATTTCATTTTTACTCCTTATCACACATTAATTCTCCGACCTTTTACGGCACCCTTGACTCTATTTCCATCTTTATCTTCAACTAGAAGATGCCTTCCTCTTTTATTATAAACTTCCCATTCACCATGCAATGAATCCCATTGATATAATCTTCCATTCTTATCTTCGTATATGGCTTTTCCTCTAGCCACTTTTCCACTAGGATGCAACTCACGTATTTTAGTTCCGCCATCTCCAACTGGTTTTCCACCAGCAAGGTTGTTGTCCGATAACATTATTCTACCCTATTTTATTTATCAATTCTAATATGAAGCCATATGTGAAAAAATCAAGTCATGTTTTCACACATTGACTCAAGCATTTAACATACAGCATGGTATAAGAAGAAAGCCAGCCCAGCCTCAAGCGCCTTTCTTCTTGGAGTGTTTTGATTTCTTCAATGCAATACAATAGTACATCTTTAATGAATGTCAAATATTTTTATTTATTCCTTTAATTTTCTCTTACAAAGAATTAATATATATTTATCTTATTTATTTTTAACATATTATACAATTATCATAAAGAATCATATAAAGTCATATTAAATCATATAAAATCATGATAAAGTGATAGTCATTTATGACTTTTCATGATTCACACATAAAAAAACGCGGAGACGAAATCATCGTTTCCGCGTCCCTCTTCAAAATAAGACTGAAAAAATTTATTTCCGCACGTTCTCCCTGTACAACGCACGGCCTCCAAGCGGCGGCATGACAAACGCCTTGCCGTCGAATGGCTGCCCAGTCTCCAAATCCTTCAAACCATCCGCATCCTTCAAGAAGATCTCCATTAGACGCTCTTCTTCGTTGTGGTTCAAGATGATATAGACGGTTCCCTCCGTTCCGTCCAATTTGGCGACCTCCACCAAACTGCCAGGTGAATCGTCGCCGTTTACGAGCACGCGAGCCGTCGGTGTCGCTCCCGCTTCCGTAGCAACGCGTTCCAACAGAGCCGTCGTCGCCTCCTGCGGTTCGCTGAAATACTGGCGGAAGATTTCCGTTCCGGCCATGATGGCAAGCCCTTTGCCATAACGGTTCGCGACGATGGCGGGAGTTCCTGTTTCATATTTCGCAAGCACTTGCGCTCCAGTGAGATGCCATTCATGCCAATAGAAGAAGACGTCCGCCGTGCCACCGTTGTCGAAGACCATTTTCGGAGCGGATTCACGGCCTTCGCGGTCGTTCGTCCAAGCCCCGAACACCTCTTCCAAACCGAAAATCGGCGCCCGTCCATGGAGGAAGTTGTCGTCGTCCTTGAAAGCGAAGGGGCTTTCCGCAATGACCGTTCCGCCCTGCTCCACATACTGGCGGATCGCCTCCGCCCATTCGGGCGTCATGTTTTCCATCATCGGCAACAAAATCAATTTGTATTGATTCATATCCCGCAGATTCCATTCTGAAATGAAATCCGCAGGGATGTTCCTGTCCCACAAGAACTTATATGCGCCTTTCAGCGAACGTGTGCAGACTTCCAGTTCCTTCGCGGCGCTTTCCAGATTCGGAACCAGCCCGCCGCCATGCGTCGCCAACGTCAGAATCGACTGCAATTCAGGCGCGAAGACCGCCGCCGTCCGCCCGACGGAGACGTTGTTCATCAACCGCCCGTGCGATTGCAGCATCTTCGAGAATTCGCCGTTGTAACGCGCTCGGTTCGTGATACTTCCATCCCAAGCCATCATATTGAAATTACCCACCTGGTTGTCGGAATAACGGCAGCGGTAGATCCACAGCAAGAAGCATTTGACGTTGTGCGCCAACGCCATCCAATGGTTCAGCTTCCGTTGCGGCTCCGTAATCTGCCGCACGTTCGGCCCCGCCTCCGTCTCCAGAATCCACATCCGCCGCGACGGCTCGCGCGACACGGAGCGGTAGCGGCTCAGGCAGTACGCCTTGTGCAACGGATCAAACGTATCTCCCGTATGCGCACGGGTATAGAACGACAGGCCGACGACATCCAACGCCCCGCCCGCCATGTCCAGATTCAAATTGGCCATCGTATGACGGTAGTAGGCCAGCGAATACACCAAATTGGACGTTACGGGACGCTGCAGCGCATCGAACTTGTGCACGATGTCGCGAATCGTCCCCATGGCGTCCGCCAGCCGCCAATGCGTGAACAGATGCCAGTCCCGCCATGCGTTCAGTCCGCCGCCCGTAAATCCGAATCCGGCCGGAGCCTGCACTTCCTCCCAACTCTCATAATTGATCGGAAATTCCGTGCCCCATACGCGATTCAGCTCCGCCAGATTTCCGTTGTATTTGTCCTGCAGCCACTTGCGAAATCGCTTCTGCGTATCTTTGCAATAGCAGAACGGCAAGGCCGGTTCGTTCCAGCTCATCCAGCCGATGACGGCACGATTTTCCGCATAACGTTTAACAACCGTCTCCATGAAAGCGAACGCCTTCCGCCTGTACAGCGGATTGTCCAGACAGATGGAAATGCGCGGCGACGCATTCTCGGCCACCGCCGTCGGCGTCGGCTTCGGCGGTTTGCAACCATATTTCCGAACGAGCCATTGCGGAGGATAAACGCCTGTCAGGCAGGAAAATACGCCGCCGAGATTCAGAATGATCCCGATGCCGTACTTCAGCCCCAATTCGCACAGATGGTCGTAGGCATGGAAATCCAGTTCGCCTTCTTTCTGCTCCACGCGGTCCCACGCCACATAGCAGCGGACGGCCGTGATGTTCAGCTCCTTCATCTTCTGGAAATCGGACTCCCATTCCTCCTCCGGATAGTCCAGCGACTTCGCAAACGGCGCCACGGAAGCCCCGAACAGAAAACGTTCCGGATGTTCCGACTGAAAATCACTCAATGCGTCAATCATTCGTTTCTCCATTATTCATACCTTATATATGATTCTTTCCTTTCAGCAGATCGCTCTTCCGTTTCCATTTGCCCGACAGATAATAGCATATTCCCACGCAGAACGGCGCGAGGCCAGCCAGCGCCGCGCCAAGCCAGAAGCCGCGATATTTCAGCCCAAAGCACAGGCCGAGAACCGCCGTCGCGCAGACACGCATGACAAACGCGTCGAAAAACGCCGTCCAGAAGTTCAGCCGGTAATTGCCCGAACCGTTGATGAAGGCGTTCATCGGAGAACGCAACGCACTGCCGATGAAGATGATGACCGCGATCGGAATGTATTCGCGGCAGACTTCCAAAACCTCCGCGTCCTGCGTGAACAGCCCGAACAACACGTTCGGAAAACACGTCACGACAATGATCAGCGGCAACGCGCAACAGGCGTTGATCGCGGCCGCCGTCCACACGACTTTCGAGACACGGTCGTATTTCTCCGCGCCGATGTTCTGCCCGACCATCGAGCTGCCCGCCGTGTTCACAGAATTCGCGATCAAGTTGCTGACATTGTTCAACTTGGCGCCGATTCCGGACACAGCCGAAACGACCACGCCATACGTATTGACCCACGAATTGACGAACAGTTTCGAAAACTGGATGGACGCGCTCTTGAAGGCCATCGGCAAGCCCAATTTGACGAGCGGCCCCAGCAGGTCGCGGTCGATCCGAAAATACGATAGCTTCAGATCCACGCCCAGGCTTTCATGGTTCAGGATAATGTAAATCGTTGCGCTGATGAAGCTTGTCGCCTGCGCCAGCACGGTCGCGAACGCCGCGCCGAACGCCCCCCAGCCCAATTTCAAGATAAACAACATATCCAGCAGCAGGTTCAGAACCGCCGCGAACGCGATGATCATGAACGGCCGTTTGGAATCACCCATGCCGCGCATGATGGCGCTCGTTGCGTTGTAGCCGTAGGTGAACACAAGACCGAACATGCACGTCGTCGCGTACATCAACGCTTGGTTGCGCGATTCCGGCGGCGCATGGAGGCAGTCCAGCAGGAAGTGGCGGAATGTCAGGCAGATGACGCTCATGCAGAACGCGCATGTCAGCATGAATGTCACCATCGTCCCGATGAAACGCTGCGCCTTGTCCCGTTCGCCCGCCCCCAAATACTGCGCGATGACCACCTGCCCCGCGCCGGAAAAGCCCATCGCCATGAAATTCAAGAACTTCTGTATATCGCCACCGACGGATATGGACGAAAGCCCCACACGCCCCAACACATGCCCCATGACAATCATATCCACCGTATTGTAAATGGCTTGAAGGAAATTGGAGCAGAACAGCGGCGCGGAAAACGCAAGGAGCTGCCATGGGATGCTCCCCTGCGTGAAATCATGTATCAATTTTTTGTGCCGCGCCATTCTTTTCCTTCTAGTGACTTTTTGTAAAACATTTGTTACTCTACCTGCTTTTTTCAAAGATGAAAGCTATATTAGAAGAAAAAAGTCATTTCATCAATTAAGGAGACTCCCATGAAGCGCATCGCGACCGTATTTTTTCTTTTACCTTTAATTATATTGGCGGAGACGCTGAGCCTTGAAAAATCCGCATGGCGCGGCAACCCGCTCACATGGCAGCCCGTTCCGGGCGGATTCAAGACCATCGCGACGGGCCACACGCTTGAATACACGAACGCCCCGCTGTCGGAAAACGCGGAGGTTGAAGCGGTTGTGACCGTTGAACAACGCCTGCAGGTCAGCTATTCCATCAGCGCCGTCGCGCTTGTGCAGAATGCCTCCAATTTCTACCATCTGGCGCTCGTCGAAAAACCGATTGCGACAGGCGGCGGCCATCATATGGAGCTCCATCAGAAGCAGAACAACGCCTGGCCTAAATCGGCGAATCTCACAGTCGTCTCCGTCGAATCGCCGAACATGGACTGGCAATACGGCGTGCCCTATCGAATGAAGCTGTCCAAACAGGGCGACACCATCACGGGAACGGTCACGACGATGGACGGCAAGCTTTGCTACAAACGCGTCGTCCGCTTCAAGGAAGGCGCGGAAACGCCTGTCAACTTTGTCCGCCCCGCCATCAGAGGTGATTTATCCATCGCCACTTACACGGAGTTGAACGGCTCCCTTTCCGGCAAGACGATGGATGCCGCCACGACAAAGGTGACCTTCCCGCCATACGAATGCGACAGTTTTATTAAAGGCAAGACGACGACGCCTACGGGCTTCTTCCAAGTCAAGCAGGACGACGACGGCTCATGGTGGACCTACGATCCGCTCGGCCGCGGCTTCTTCGTCTTGGGCATGGGAAGCGTCCGCTACAACGGGCAGGCTTGCGAGCGCCTTCAGAACAAACTGCTTTACAAGACCAACAACGACAAGAAATACAAATCCCCCAAGGAATGGGAGGAGAACACGCGTAACAGGCTCATTTCGTGGGGCTTCAACACGTTCTACGGCGACGCGTCGCTCCGCCTGAAGGGCCTGTCGCGGCAGCATTTCCTGTCCGTCGGCACGTCCATGGCGAGCCTCGGAGACGAATTCGACATCACGCCATACGAACGCAAGCCCTGCTCCGCCTTCCCGAACGTCTATCATCCGGACTTCAAGGCGTGGTGCGAATGGCGCATCGCGGGCATCTGCGAAGACGACGTCGACAATCCATGGGTTTTCGGATATTTTGCGGACAACGAACTCGCCTGGTGGGGCCGCGGCGCAAGCGATACAGGCCTGTTTGACGCCGCCTTGAAGAAACCCGCCACCCACCACGCCAAAATCGCCATCCGCGACCTCCTTCTCAAACATGCCGGCGGCAAGCTGGAAAACGTGAACAAGACATGGGGGCTCGAACTCAAAAACGCCGATGAACTGCTTGAGCTGAAATCACTTCCGGCGGCGACACAGGAACAACGCGACATCAAGCTCGCCTTCCTCCGCCATACCGCCGAACGCTATTTCAAGACCATCCATGACGCCTTCCGCAAGATTGATCCCAACCATCTGCTGCTCGGTTGCCGCTTCGCGGGAATCGTCAGAAACCATCCCGTCGTTCTGGAAGAAGCCGGAAAATATTCAGACGTCGTGACTTGGAACAGCTATATCACGGTCGATCTCGATGACGGCGTCGTCTATTCGGACATGACGGACGCCCGCCGCACGATGGTCGATACATACACGGAAGCCTATGGCCACGCCAAGAAACCGATCATGATCACGGAATGGTCCTTCCCCGCGCTCGACTCCGGCCTGCCCTGCACGCATGGCGCGGGACAGCGTTTCTTCACGCAGGCCGAACGCGCCAAAGCGACGGACATCTTCGCACGCACGCTGCTGTCCATGCCGTTCGCCATCGGCTACGACTATTTCATGTGGGTCGACCAGCCGCCGCTCGGCGTATCATTGGTCTTCCCGGAAAACACGAACTATGGCATCGTCAACATCAAGGATGAGCCCTATCCGCTTCTTGCCGATGTCTTTACGAAAATCCATGCGGATCCGCTAGCCTGCCGTCAGGCCACACCACCGAAGGGAAATCCCATGCCCAAGGCAAAGCATCTCCTTCAAAAACAACTGGATCCGTCCGTCAACTTCCCTACCGCCGAAATGCCGCTTGCCAAAAAGCAGGATCCGCCCGACTTCCCCGCCAACATGCCGCTTCCGCCATTCGTCATCCGCGATCACGACAAACTCCTTGACGTCTCCAACGGCAGGCTCCGCGTCGAAAGACGTCCTGATGATGCACGCCTCTATTTCAGCTTGGACGGACAGCCCATCGGCACCTATAGTGCCATGCTCCACTACATCGGCGAAAACGGAAAGCCACGCTGGGAGGAGGCTCAGAAACTGCTCCACGCCTTTGTCCAAAAAGAGAACCAACGGCTCGTTATCCAATTGTCAGCCACCAACAGCACCAGTTCCTTTGTGATCAACTACCGTATCATCCTCCCGCCGGATACGCCATGGATGCTGATGGAATTCCAGTCCGTCACCAACACGGGCAATTCGCCAATCGATTGCAAAGGCCTGTTCCTCCGTTGCTATCCGAATTTCGACAATAAACGCGACATCTGCGAAGACACGACCTATCACCATGTTCCAAACCTCTGGGCCCCAGTCAAATACAGCGGATGGACCAAGCCCGACCTCTCCATGACCATCGCCTTCGCCGCCGACATCCGCGACAACGCGCGCATCAGATGCACCCTCAATAAGGATCGCGGGTCACTCCATCCGGATCTCTGCAGTTTGGACGAAGTCGTCATTCAAAAGGGCAAGACGTACGCTCCGGCCGAGCCTTTCTGCGTCCTCGCGCTCGTCACAAAGGGCACCCTCCGGGATGCCCTCCCCGAACTTATCAAACTATGGAAGTAGCGTAATACAAGAATCTTGTTGTCGCGCTCATAAGAGCGCGACAACAGCCGTGTAGCGGCGAAATGATCCCAGTCGTGGGTGCAAACCCACGGTTTTTTGTCCGTAGGGTGTGATTCTCATAGCCCCCCAAAAACAGATAACTCGCTTATATAACGACACTTAATTATGCATTATGCATTATGAATTATGCATTGGAATTCTCCCACAGGACATGATGTTCTTAATATGAAAAGTCATCGCCATTCCTATAAAATCATAGGAAGTCATAGTAAATCATAAAAAGTCATCAGAAGTCATAAAATATAGCAAAATAATTATTTTTTATGGTATTTA
>CACYQT010000081.1 GCA_902776645.1 uncultured bacterium
GATGCGGTTGTCAATTTCATTTAAAAAACAATAAATTAATAAATATGGCATAAAATCGCAAAAGTTCCAAAAAACAGCACAAAAAAAGGGAGAATATATGGACTCCCATAGCCTGCTTATTATATTTATAGTATGACAAAAGGGAGGCTGAGGGCCGCCGCCAGACGGTGTTCTGGCCGATTTGCCGCCATCGTTCCGGCGGCATTGGCAAAGGTATTTGAATGAGAAAGATTTTTGACGTCCATACGCACGTCTGGCCGGACAAGATTGCCGCGGCTGTACTAGTCCATCTGCAGAAGAAGTCGTGCAATCTGCCCGTTTACACGGACGGGACTTATAGCGGTTTGAAGGCGAAGGCGGAGGAGGCAGGCTACACGGCGTGGATGAATCTTCCCGTCGTGACGCATCCCGGGCAGGCCCATTCGCTGAACGAAAAGGTCGCGGCGAAGAATCATTGGCCGACGTTGTCGATGGGCGGCGTCCATCCGGACGATGAAGACGTGATTGGCGAACTGCATCATGTGCAGGATCTTGGATTGTACGGGCTGAAAATGCATCCCGAATACCAGGAGTTCAATCCGCTGGAGGAAAGGATGGAGAAGATCTGGTCGTTCTGCGAAGAGCAGAGGATGCCTGTTCTGATCCATGCGGGAAACGACGTCGGCTTCCAACCGCCGTTCCATTCGCGTCCGGCGGATTTTGCGGAAGTCGTCCGCCGCCATCCCGCCTTGACGCTGATTTGCGCGCACATGGGCGGATGGCTGAACTGGGGGGAGATGGAACGCGATCTGGCTGGGCGTCCTGTCTATATCGACACGTCGTTCAGCGCGATGTACATGAAGGACGAGCCAGGCAAGTTCGAACGGCTGATCCGTCTGCATGGCATCGACCGCGTCGTCTTCGGGACGGATTCGCCATGGCAGGCCTTGACGTCCGGCATCGCGGACATCGACGGCTTGACGCTGTCCGAAGAAGACAAGGAGAAGATCTTCTGGGGCAACGCCGACCGGATATTTGGGTTATCGAAGCTCGAGCCCAAAGGCTGAGGACAAGTAGAGTGGAGGAAGAGACTAAAGGGACATAAGGGACTAAAGCGACAGGCGGTTAGAAGGTTTATGGCCCATGGCTTTGAATCAAAGATTCTTTAAAGGCGGCAGTTCGCGTTTGACGCGTTCCGCGTTGACGAACTGCCATAGCGCGGGCAGTTTCTGAAGGTGTTTTACCAGCTGGGAAGTCGTTGTGCCTAAGATGACAACGGCTTCCGCCAGCTTGAAATCCGTCGCGAAAAGAGCATCCAACGCGACGGCGGCCCATAGCGGAAAGTTGTCGGACGAAGGGCTTGGAACAGGTTGTTTCCATGCTGATGGTTCGCAACGCAGATGGAAGGCGAATTCAAGCCGGAGCTTCTGCAAGGCGTGATGGCGGTTGATATGCTGTGAACGCTCCACGTCGTCAACCGCGAAAAGCCCTGTGGCGACATGCGTCACACGGACGGCGGATTCCGTCTTGTTGCGTTTCTGCCCGCCGGGGCCCGTGCCGCGCATCGTGTCGCAGCGGCATTCGGAGAGAAGCTGTTGCTCTGCGAGGCCAAGCAATCGTGTTCTTTCTGGATTGTATTGAATTTCTGGCATGGGAAGAAGCAAAAGGCCGCGCGGATGGCGCGGTCTTTTGAACGAATCAGCTGAGTTTCTGGGCGATGCGGACGGTGTCCATGGCGTCTTTTGCGTAAAAGGCGCCGATGGACTGCGCGTAGTCGTCCGTCACGACGGCGCCGCCGACGATGAACTTCAAGTCGTTGAGACCGCGTTCCTTGGCGGTTTCGATGACGGTTTTCATCTCCGTCATGGTGGTCGTCATCAAGGCGGATAGACCGATGATTTTCGCGTTGTTGGCGACGGCGGCGTCCAGTATCGTGTCCGCCGGCACGTCGCGGCCGAGGTCGATGACGTTGAAATTGTAGTTGCGCAGCATGACGGCGACAATGTTCTTGCCGATGTCATGGATGTCGCCTTTGACGGTCGCGAGAATGAACGGGACGGCGGGAGCGCCGCCCGCGTTCACATGGGCGGCCTCCAGCAACGGCTCCAAGGTCGCCATGGAGTTGCGCATGGTTTTGGCGGCGCCAAGCAGTTGCGGCAGGAAGAACTCCTTCCGTTCGTATTTTTCTCCGACGACCGAAATCGCGGGGATGAGAATGTCGTTGACAATGTCCTGTGGCGGCATATGCTCGTCCAGGCATTTCTGCAGGGCGTTTGCGGCGAGGGAGTCGTTGCCATTGATGACGGCATGTCTCAGCATATCCTTGGGCGTGTTGGCCAAGGTGGTGGTGGCTGCGGCGGAGGCTGAGACTGCCGCCGCAGCCATCTTAGGGTGGTTTGGCTCCGTGCCTGCGAAGGCCTCGATGAAACATCGGGCCTGTTCATCCTTCGACATCAGGACATCGCCGGATTTGACGGTTTCGATCATGTCCGCGAGCATGGGATTGGCGATGGCGCAGTTGAGGCCCGCGCCGATGGCCATGGCCATGAAGGCGCGGTTGATGAGATCGCGCCGCGGCAGTCCGAACGAGACGTTGGACAGGCCGCAGATCGTGTTGAGATGGTTGGAGGCGGCCCATTGGATGAGAGCCAATGTGTCCTGCGCCGCATGCGGATTGGAGGAGACGGTCATCACGAGGCCGTCGACCACGAAATCGCGCTTCTCATAGCCGTATTTGGAGGCCTCGTCCATGATGCGGGTGGCGACGGCGGCGCGTTTTTCGACGGTGTCCGGAATGCCTGCGTCATCCAATGGGAGGACGACGATCATGGCGCCGTATTTGGCGGCGATGGGCAGGACGGCTTCCAGCCGTTCCTTTTCCGCCGAAATGGAATTGAACAGGACGCGGCCCGGATAGAGGCGCAAGGCGGCTTCGGCGACTTCCGGCTTGGTCGTGTCGATGCAGAGCGGCGTGTGCGTTTCCATGAGCAGCTGCGCGATGATCTGCTTCATCGTCGAGCCTTCATCGATGTTCGGGACGCCGACGTTCACATCCAGAATTTCAGCTCCAGCATCGACCTGTTCCTCCGCATATTGCAGGACAAGATCGAATTTGCCTTCGCGAAGCTCCGCCTGGAGGGCTTTCTTTCCGGTCGGATTGATGCGTTCGCCGACGATGGCGAAAGGCTGTTCAGGGGAGATGACACGGAATTTGCGCGGCGAACTGACGCATGATACGGTGGATTCGCCGAACGGGGGCGGCGGGAGTTGCGCGATCAGCTTGGAGGCGGCGGCGATATAGGCCGGAGAAGTGCCGCAGCAACCGCCGACGATGGAGGCACCCGCGTCGACCAACGTCTTCAACTGTGGGGCGAAATCTTCCACCGTCAAATCGAAAACGGTCTTTTCGCCTTCCAATTTCGGCATGCCGGCGTTTGGTTTCGCGACGAGCGGGATGCGCGCATAAGGCTTCATGGCCTTGATGATTTCGACCATGTGTTCGGGGCCCGTGGAGCAGTTGCAGCCAAAGGCCGTCGCTCCAAGTGCCTGCAACGTAATGAGGGAGGAAATCGGCGAGTTGCCGGTGAGGGTACGGCCGTTCTGTTCGAACGTCATGGTCACGATGACGGGAATGTCCGCATCCAGTTCACGGACGGCGATCAACGCGGCACGAGTTTCCTGAATGTCCATCATCGTTTCGATAGTGAAACCATCGACGCCGCCTTCCAGCAGGCCGCGGGCTTGTTCCTTATAGACAGCCACGGCTTCCTCGAAGGGAAGTGCGTCTTCGTCAAACGGTTCGATGAAACGGCCCGTGGGAGCCATGTCGCCGAAGACGAGGGCCTTGGTCATGGCGGCTTTCGAGATTTCCGCCAGACGGCGGTTCATGGCGACAGTGTCTTTTTCAAGCCCGTAATTGGCGAGTTTGATGGGATTGGCGCCGAATGTACAGGCATAGACAATGTCCGAGCCTGCGGCTTCGTAGTTTTTCTGGATGGTCGCGATGGAATCCGGATGCTCGATGACCCATGCCTCCGGGCAGACGCCATGGGGCATGCCGAGCTTTGCGAGTTCCGTACCCGTCGCGCCGTCGAGGAAGGTGATCTTCGATCGGATGAGATTTAGGAATTCTTGCTTTTTCATGGTTGGTGACGTGTTGATTTATAATGAGTTAGAGTAATGTTGAGGCGGTTTCGGCGAGCTCGGAGCGTTCGCCTTTCATGAGTGTGAGATGGGCCGAAAGAGGCGACGGGAGGAACTTGTCCACCAACTGCGTGAGGCCGTTGGAATGGGCGTCCACGTACGGGTTGTCGATCTGCGCGGGATCTCCTGTGAGAATGATCTTGCTGCCGTTTCCGACGCGTGTGATGGCGGTTTTCACCTCCAGCGGCGTCAGATTCTGGGCTTCGTCGATGATGATGAACTGGTTCGGGATGCTGCGGCCGCGGATGTAGGTCAACGGCTCGATGGTTATTTCGGAGCATGTCATAACGTCGTTCGGCAACGTGCGGGCAGGCATGCGTCGGTCTTGGCTGCGGATGAATTCGAGCGCGTCATAGACGGGCTGCATCCACGGCTTCATCTTTTCGGAAAGATCGCCCGGAAGATAGCCCAGATCGCGGCTGACGGGCATGGTTGGGCGGAAGACGATCAGCTTCTGGTAGCGGTTATCGCCGAAGACCTGCTGGAGGCCCGCGGCGATGGCGAGAAGCGTCTTGCCAGTTCCCGCCTTGCCTGCGAGCGTTACTAGTTTGATTCGTTCATCCATAAGGGCGTCAAAGGAGAAGACCTGTTCGAGATTGAGCGGGCGGATGCCGCAGCAGATGGTCTTGTCCGTCTCCAACGGCCATAACTCGTTCGTCTGTGCATAGAAACGTGCGCAAGCCGCGTTTTTCGGATTGCCCTTTTCGCGGGCGAAGACGTATTCGTTTGGCTGTAGCTTGAGCTTCGCGGCCGGAAGCGGGTTGCCGTTTTTCAGCGCGACGATTGCGGATGCGTCGAAGTCTTTGATATGCCAGCCTTTAAGGGTGTCCGTATCCCGCACGGGGCCTTGCGCATAGTCTTTGGCGACGAGGCCGAGTGCGTCCGCCTTGACGCGCAGGTTCACGTTTTTCGTGACGATTTCAGGCGCGATGTCGTCCGCATGATCCTGCATGAGCTTGGCGGCGAGGCGGAGGATGGCGTCCGATGCGTCGCGGTCATGCCGCGCGGCCTGTGAATCGTCTCCGACGATTTTCAGGACGGCGCCGTTCGGCAGCGTGACGCCGTCGCGGAGGGAGCCTGATGCGCGCAGCTTGTCGATTTCGATGGCCAGCTGGCGTGCGTTGCGGCCCGTTTCCGTGTTGTCATGCTTGAAACGGTCGATTTCCTCCACGACGGCGAGCGGTATGAGGAGCTCCGTGTTTGGAAAGTGATGGATAGCCTGCGGATCGAACAGCAGGACGTTGGTGTCAAGGATTAACATGAAGGGCGGAAAGGCGGTTGGAAGGCGTGAAAGAATGCGATTATGAATAAAAAAGCGTTGGTCGGACTTTAAATAAAAGGTATGCGGATTATTTTAGATAGTTTTATAAAAGATAATATGGAAAAGCGGAAATGCTAGAAAAAAGACGATAGAATCATTGATGAGCAGTGCGATTACATATCGATTCAAATGCTGTGACAAGGAAATCACATGCGACGGAAGTTCGCGCGTCATGGGCATCTTGAACGTGACGCCTGATTCGTTTTCGGACGGAGGGCGGTACGTGGATGTGGACACGGCGGTCAAGCATGGCCTGCAGATGGTCGCGGACGGAGCGGAGATACTGGATGTCGGCGGCGAATCGACGCGGCCGGGCCATACGCCTGTTGCGGCGGAGGAGGAGATGCGCCGCGTCGTTCCCGTGATAGAAGAATTGAGCAGGCAGACGGACGTTCCGATCAGCATCGACACGAGCAAGGGGGCGGTCGCCGTCGCGGCCGTCAAGGCGGGCGCCGTGATTGTGAACGATGTCTGCGGTTTTGAACGCGATTTCGATGTGATGACGGATCTGCTGCGGCGGACAGGAGCGGGGGCCATGCTGATGCATTGGCGCGAAGGGCTTCCGGAGGACGCTGACGAAGCGGCCCGTGAAATCGGCCGTTATCTGCTGGAACGAATCCATTTGGCGGAGGCAGCCAGCGGGCTGGACGCATCGCATTTCATGACGGATCCGGGCATCGGTTTCGCCAAGACGCAGGAGCAGAATCTTGCGATCATCCGCCATACGGATTATTATCGTGAACTCGGTTATCCCGTCCTGCTGGGGCCATCCCGCAAGTCGTTCATCGGAAGGATATTGGATGAGCCGGAGCCGATGAACCGCCGTTGGGGGACGGCCGCCTCCGTCGCAATTGGCGCATGGCTAGGCGCGGACGTGGTCCGCGTGCATGACGTAAAGGAGATGCGGGACGTGGTGAGAGTGGTCAATGCGATCAAAGGGCCGAAAGAGACATAAGCGACAGTAAAGAAACGGAAACAAAACCATGGGTGTTTTCAGCAACATATTGAAGGCGTCGGTTGAAATACTGGTGCTGGCATGCCTGTTCTATATGATTCTGCGTGTGCTTCGCGGAAGCCGCGGCATGCGGATGCTGGTGACGATCGTCGTCATGCTGATCGTTCTCCAGTTCAGTGCGCATTTCTTTGAACTTCAGACGCTTGGATGGTTGTGCGGACAGATTTTCTTCTATCTGCCGTTCTTTCTGGTCGTCGTGTTCCAGGCGGAAATACGGCGTGTGCTGCTGATGATGAACGTGTCAAAACTGCGTGACATGAAGACGCATGAGGCGAACGACGGCGAGACGGACCAGAAGCTGACGCTGATCCTGATGCCGATTCTCATGCGGCTTTCCAAGAGCCGCATGGGGGCTTTGATCGCGGTCGAGCAGGAGGTCGGCCTGCAGGGCATCTGCGATTCAGGGAAGATCCTGAACGCGCCGTTGGACAAGGATAACTCGTTGCTGGAGACGATCTTCTATGAGGGAAGCCCGTTGCATGACGGCGGCGTCATCATCCGTGGCGACACGATCGTGGCCGCGAGCTGCGTTTTTCCGTTGTGCGACACGGACGAAGAGCTCAAGGATTCCAGATGGGGCATGCGCCATCAGGCGGCGCTGGGGTTGAGCGAGCAGAGCGACGCCGTCGTTCTGGTCGTGTCTGAGGAGACTGGCCGTATCAGCTTGGCGTACAACGGGAAAATGAGCGAGATCGGCAATGATCCGGATCACATGCGGAAGATGATGAACCAGAATCTGCATGTCGTGACGGCTGAGGAGGATTATCCGATATTGATGGAGCTGTACCATTGCGTTCTGAACATGGGACAGCAGATACGGCGGAATCTTGGGTTGATGAAGAAGAAGCCAAAGAGCAAATAGGGCGGACAGATGATCATAGAAAGCTTCAAACGTGCGAAACGACGCTTCATGTCCGACATCTGGCGGCGGCTTGGGGCGCTCGCCTTGGCGGTATACGTGTGGACATGGATTAACGTGCGAGTGACGGACAGCCAGATCGTGTCCGGTGTTCCTGTTCATATCTCGTACGACCAGAACAAGATGCAGATCCTGAACGCGCAGGATCAGATTCGTGATTTCGTCGTCCAGTTCCGTGGAAAGGACATTGACGCGAATTGGATGCTCGCATCTTCCTATGAATTCCAGGTGAACATGCCGGACAGCGTGAAGGGGACGGTCACGCTGGAGTTCGGAAAGGATCAGCTGGAAGTCGTGAAGAAACCTAATGGTGTGACACTGAAGGAGATGCAACCGTCGAAAATTCGCGTGACGGCCGATGAAATCGTGGAGACATGGATCAGCATCGCGCATGTTCCGAGCAAGATGAAGCCGAACGGAGATCTGGTGCGTTTTCTGACGCCGCAGCCGGCCCGTGTGAAAGTGCGCGGCCCGTCGCGGATCGTGCGGAATCTTCAGACGATGACGTTGAAGGAACCGGACTTGAGCATGCCGTTCGGTTCGACCATCCGCCTTCAGGTTGACAATCCGGACCGTTCCAGTCTGACGATCACGCCGCAGGAGGTTTCGGTGAGCGTCGAAAAGCAGATCATGGAGGAACAGGACATCGAAAAGCTGACGCCTCATCTGCTGCTGCCGCCGAATACGGATCTGGCGTTGGGGGCCGTGAGTCTTCCGAATGTGACCGTCCGTCTTCATGGTTCCGTGAACGACATGGCGGAGCTGAAATCGGTGAATTCGCCGATTCGCGTGTTTCTGGATTTGTCCGATGTGACCGATGTCGGGCCATGGAGCCGGAAGGTCATGGTGGGCGGCCTCCCGAACGGCGTGGAGGTCGTGAAAGTCGATCCGGATGTCATCCATGACATCGTGCTGACACGTCGTGAAACGACGACGGCGAAGCCGCCTGCGGCCGAGGCGGAGCCTGCCGCGGAGGAGGAGAAAGCGGCGGAAGGGACTGCTCCGAAGACGGCTCCGGCTGTTGTCCCCCCGCATGACGGCGTGAAGGCCGCCGTGCCGGAAGATGCTCCCAAACAACCACTTCCTAATGATCATCCGGAAGCTCCCGATGGCAAGTAATTTGTAAAACAAGCAAGGCGCAGTCTTTTGGGACTGCGCCTTGTTGATTTTTCAATGTGTTGGAACGTTCAGATCTCGTTGGTCTTCTTGAAGAGGGCCTGATGGCGGAGCTCCGTCTTGAGACCGAGATCCGCCGTCGCGATCTGGAGGGACCGCTTCAGCTTGCCGACGTCCGTCTTGGGCGGAAGTTTGACCAGAAACATCATCAGATACTGGCCCTGCGAGACTTTTGTCGTCAAGTCCACGATATTGATGGATTTCTGGCGGAGATATTCCGCGACGGATGCGACGAGGCCTGGCGCGTCCGGCCCGGAAGCTGTCAGGACATAGAGATCCTGGTCTTCCGATTCGGCCGCGATGGCCGCGTCGTCCTGTACGAACGGTACGATGCCGATTTCGAAATTCTCCAGCCCCTTGACCGCATGGAACGCTTCCTGGATGTGTTTCACATCCGTTCCGTCTGGAAATGCGGCCAGAAGGAGCATGGTGAAATAACCGCGCATGACGGTCTGGCTCAGGTCTTCAAGATTTCCGCCGATTTTCTTGATGGCGGATGTCACGTCGGCAATGATGCCGACGCGATCCTTGAACATGACTGAAATGACGTAGTTCATTGCTCGAAAAAACTTAGCGGGTCTTGACGACCTTGCGGTCGAAGTCGATGAGTTCATCGATCCAGGCGGAGCCGGCGGGCACGCCCTGCTGCAGGCAGAACATGTTCCAGATGTCGCCGACGGGAGCCGTCTTGAGCTCTTCGAGAAGGGCGAGCTTCATGGCGCCGTCGTTGTTGGCGTCGAAGTTGAGGAGGATCTGCGTGGGTTCGACGAGAGCGCAGAGGAGGGCCTTCTGGGTGGCGCGTGTGCCGATCGTCCATGCGCCGACGCGGTTGATGGACGCGTCGAAGAAGTCCAACGCGATGTTGACGCGGCTCAACGCGCCGCCGCGGACGATCTGCTGGAAGAGGCAGCGGAGGTCGTCGTTGAGGATGACGACGTGGTCGGAGTCCCAACGGATGCCGCGGGAGACATGGAGGAGAAGTTCCGGCTTGAAGAGCAGGATGGAGGAGATCTTGTCGTAGATGTTTTCCGTGGGATGGAAATGGCCCATGTCCAGCGTGAGCATCTGCGGATGCGTCATGGCGTAGCCCATGTAGAATTCATGGGAGCCGACGACATAGTCTTCGGAGCCAAGGCCGAAGAGCTTGCATTCGACGCCGTCCTTGCAGTACTTTTCGTCGATGTTTTCGGCGAAGATTTCATCATAGGCCTCGATGAGGCGTTTACGGGGCGCCCAGCGGTCGACGGGCTGGTCTTTCGCGCCGTCGGGGATCCAGTGGTTGACGACGCATGCGCAGCCCTGGTTCTTGCCCATGGCTTCGGCAATGCGGCGGCAGCATTTGTCGTGGCGGATCCAGAAATTGCGGATGTCGTCGTTGGCGTGGGAAAGCGTATAGCCGTCATTCGCGAGCGGATGCGCGAAGAACGTGGGGTTGAAGTCCAGCGGGATGCCGTTGTCTTTCGACCACTTCATCCAGTTGGTGAAGTGTTCCGGGCCGATCTGGTCGCGGTCGACGACTTTGCCGTTGGTTTCGGCGTAGATGGCGTGGAGGTTGAAGCGCTTCTTGCCGGGGATCAGCGAGAAGGCCTTTTCGGCGTCTTTGCGGAGCATGTCCGCGTTGATGGCGGGGCCGGGGTAGTTGCCGATGGCCATGATGCCGCCGCCGGAGACGGATTCGTCATGAACTTCGAAGCCTTTCACATCGTCGCCCTGCCAGCAGTGGAGGGAGATGGCGGTGTTGGCGAGGGTGGTCAGCGCGGCATCCGTGTCAACGCCGATGGTCTTGAAGAAGGCTTTCGCGCAGTCGTAGCGCTTCTGGATGATTTCGGGGGTGAGGTACTGGAACATGTTGTCTCCTGTGTGTGATGGTTTGCTTATGATAAAATAGGTATGGATGATTTACCAGCTGCCGTGCATGGCGGCCGCCTTGATGAAGTCGAAATTCTTGGCGGGATCCTGATGCTTGAGGATTTCGATGGCGACGAGATCGGGGGCGGGGAGGGCGCCGACGGATGCGAAGAAATCGATCTTCTCCGCCGTGGATTTGAACATCTTGTCCGCCTTCTCGTCGATGAAGGAAAGATCCGCGAAACGGAGGAGACGCGTATGGCCGACCATGACCTGCGCGCCTTTCAGGAACGTCTTGTGATGCTTTTTGAGGGCTGGCGCGTCGAAGTCGTCGACGAGACGCTGTCCGGGCTTGTTGCCTTCCGTTCCGACGTTGATGGGCAGGTCGAGAGCGAGGGCGGCTTCGACATATTTGTCCAGATTGGCGGCCTTGCGGGCGGCGACTTCCGGATCCTTGAAATTCCAGTTGCGGTCCGGAATGATGTTGACGGCGGCGACGCCTTTTTCTTTCAATAGCTTCAGCTGGGCGTAGGGATCCGCTTCGCCTTCCGTGTCGCCGTCGAGCCAGGCGGTCATCGGGATGGCGCGGCATTCGCGGATCATGCTGATGACGGTGTCGAGAGCGGGGAAGGTCTTGTCGTCGGGCTGCTGGTAGCCGATGCCGCCGCGTTTGATGAGCTTGGAGCGGAGCAAATCCGTGAAGGCGTTGGCGTTGTTGATCTTGGCCATCATGTCTTCGAGTTTGGCGTCGAAGATGCGCGCCCAGAATTCGGCGGCCTTTTCAGGCGAGCCGAGGACTTTCAGCGACTTTTCGTAGAAAGCGACGCAGATATGGCGCTCCGTCGCGTTTCCTTCCGGCGTGATCGGCAGGACGTCTTTGTCATAGTCCAGCTGGAAGGCGTCCAGTTTGGCGTTGATTCGCGCGATGACGGCGCGGTTGCGAGCGTGGGAGCGTTCCAGCATATCCGCAAGAATCTTTTCCGCCTGGGAGCCTTTCGCGGGCTTTTTAACAAAGCCGAAACCCATGAAATAGAAGACGCCCGCTTCGCCGGGTGAGTTGATGTCGACGTTGGCGTATTCCTTGAAGAAGACGCGGGATTCGAAGCCGACGGCGGTGCGAAGCTGGAGGATGTCACCTGCGGCGATGAATTCGTCCATGCCCTGCAGGACGTCGAAATCGCAGATGGCAGCAGAGTAGAGGCCGAGTTTTTTCATTTCGTAGGCGATCTGCGAAGGCGACCATCCTTCTCCGTTATAGGAGAAAAAGGTATGGATGTGCATGTTGACGCGGTCGTTTTCCGGGGGAAACTGCGTCGAAGCGGCCAGAGACGTCAATTCGGCGCGCCGCAGGGAGGCATCGAAGGATGAGAGGTTCATGAGCTGTTTTCCTTTATTTAAGGTATGGTTCACGATTCGCACGGTTTATTTTGCCATCTATCAACTTTAAAGGAAAAATGTCAAAAGTCAAGCAGGCCGCGTGCGTTGTCGACCATAAAAACATGCAAAATAAAAAACGGCGGTTCGTTTGGAACCGCCGTCTGGAGATGATGGAGCGGGCGAACGGACTCGAACCGTCGACAGCCACCTTGGCAAGGTGGCGCTCTACCAACTGAGCTACGCCCGCATCTTGAAATGGAGCGGGCGAACGGACTCGAACCGTCGACAGCCACCTTGGCAAGGTGGCGCTCTACCAACTGAGCTACGCCCGCAACGTTGGAAAAACGTGATTACATTACTTCATCATTTGCTATTTTCAAGAAAACATCCGAATTTTTTCTGGCAAAGTTCATGCCTTGCTGTCGTTTTCACGGATTTTGCCGCGCTGGATCTTGCCGGAAATGGATTTTGGGAGTTCGTCGACGAACTCGACGATACGCGGATATTTGTAGGGGGCCGTCGTCTTCTTGACGTGGTTCTGAAGCTCCTTGGCAAGCTCCGGGCTGGCGACGTAGCCGCGCTGCTTGGCGAGCACGACGGTCGCCTTGACGACCTGCCCGCGGATCGGATCCGGCGCGGCGGTGACGGCGCATTCCAGAACGCATGGGTGCTCCATGAGGGCGGATTCGACCTCGAAGGGGGAGATGCGGTAGCCTGAGCATTTGATGACGTCGTCGTTGCGGCCGACGAACCAGATGTATCCGTCTGAATCGCGCCATGCCATGTCGCCCGTGTAGTAGTCGCCGTTCTTCCATGATTTCGCCATGGCGTCCGGCGCGCGATAGTATTCGCGGAAGAGGCCGACGGGGCGTTCCGCGACGGCGTTCTTGACGACGATGTTGCCGGGGACGCCGTCTTCGCAGGGATTGCCGTCGTCGTCCAGCAACTGCAGGTCAAAGATAGGAGAGAATTTGCCTGTGGAGCCGGGCTTGATGGGAATCCAAGGCTGGAAATTGGCGATGAGGACGGAGGTCTCCGTCTGGCCGAAGCCTTCGACAAGCGGAAGCCCCGTGATTTTCATCCACTGGTTGTAAACTTCTGGATTGAGCGGCTCTCCGGCGATGGAGCACTGCTTCAGGCGGGAGAAATCGAAATGCGAGAGATCCTCCTTGATGAGGAAGCGGTAGATGGTGGGCGGCGCGCAGAACGTCGTGAGCTGCAGCCTGTCCATGGCGCGGAGAAGCTTGGCGGCTTCGAAATGGCCTTCTTCGTCATAGGCGGCGATGACGGCGCCGCACATCCACTGGCCGTAGATTTTGCCCCAGGCGAATTTCGCCCAGCCGGAATCGACGGCTGTCAGATGGCGAGTGCCTTCCTCGACGCGCTGCCAGTATTTCGCGGTGACGATGTGGCCGATGGGCAGCGTGTAGTCATGGATGACCATCTTCGGATGGCTGGCCGTGCCCGATGTGAAATACATGAGCATCGTGTCGCGTTCGCCCGCATAGTCGTCGCCTGTGGGTTTTGTCCATTCCGTGGAGCATTTGGCGACTTCCGCGCGGTAGTCCAGCCATCCTTCGGGGATGCGAGAGCCGACGGCGGCCAGCGTCTTGACGGACGGGCAGCCGGGCATGGCTTCGATGACATGCCCCGTGATGACGGGATCGTCAATGGTGACAATCATCTTGATGTCAGCGGCTTGCGCACGGTAGATGATATCCTTCGCCGTCAGAAGGTAGGTGGCGGGAATGACGATGGCTCCGATCTTGTGGAGGGCGATCATGCAGACCCATACTTCGACGCGCTGCTTGAGAATGAGCATGACGGTGTCGCCCTTGCGGATGCCCTGCGCCTTGAAGAAATTGGCGGCCTGGTTGGACATGCGCTTCATGTCGCCGAAGGAGAAGACCTTGACTTCGTCCGAATCGTCGTTCGTCCAGGCGAGGGCGGGCTTGTCGTCCTGTTCATCCGCCCATGCGTCGATGCAGTCGTATCCGAAATTGAAGCCTTTTGGGATGACGACTTTGTAGTTGGCTTTGAAGTCTTCGTATGAATCGAATTCTTGTCGTGGTAGGATTTTATCTATGATGCTCATAATGGGAGGCCATAATCAAAAAAAAGTGTGACGCAGAAGGCTCGGTTCGTCTTATTTCGTGTCTTTCGAAATGATGGTGACGAATTTCGCAGGGCCGCCGACGGCGCGCTGGCCATGGGGGATGCGTGGATCGAAATAGAACGAATCGCCGGCGTTGAGGAAGAATTCATGCTTGCCGAGGACGACCTTGACGGTGCCTTCGAGAACAAGATTGAACTCCTGCCCGCCGTGGGCGACAAGGCTGGCTTCATGCGCTTCGTCCTCATGGGGTTCCAAGCAGACGTACAAGGGTTCCATGATGCGTCCTTTGAAGTTGTAGGCGAGCGACTGGAAGCTGTAGCCCGGGTAGCGATCTACGTCTACCCCTTGCCCTGAACGGACAAGGGTGTAGTCTCCCATTTTCGGATCTTCACCGGTGAGAAGCACGGTGAAATCGACGTTGAAAAGATCGGCCAGCTCGTAGAGCGTGCTGATGGGAATGGACTTCACGTTGTTTTCGAAGTCCAGATATTCCTGTTCGGATATGTTGAGTTTCGCCGCGACATCGACGGAGGAGTATTCGAGAATGTCGCGAAGTTCACGGATGCGGGCTGCGATTTGGGCTGGATTGTTGGCCATGATGGGGACTCCTTGCGTGACTGCCTGCCGAGGCATTACGGAAGTTCAGATAATCTGTCAATTAATAATATAATATGGGAATGGAAAATTTCACTAAAATCTGGAGAAGTCGATTGACGTGCGGATGGAAGTTTGCCGTGGATTTCGTGCATGCCATCAAAACCGTTTGTTGAGATGTGTTGTTATTTGCTTTTTAAGAATACATATGAAATAAAAAGATAATTTTGTGTTATTAACATGTCTAGGTGAAATCATGCAAAATCATCTTGAATTGATGACTTTATTGGATTTTATATGATTTTATATGATTCTTTATGACTATAAAAATAGTCGAAAAAATTCTATTTATTGCTTTTATTTTTTGGAAATGGGTGTATTGTATGGAAAAGCCGAAAATCATTTTTCTGAAAAAGATTATTGATTTTATGTTTTAGAGTAGTATTATATATAATGAGTGAATTATTGGAGAAGAGCGGATGGCGGACAAGGATTTGTCGTTGAAGGATTATCTTGCGGATGCGGCGGTATTCGCAGATATCTTCAATCTTGCGTTTGAGAAACGCCGTTTCATCGTCGATCCGAAGAAACTGCGTGAGCTGGATTCCGTGCAGGTGATGGCGGCACCGCTCAAACAGCCTGTCTCTCGTGCGGGAGGCGGGACGAAGACGGTTGCGTATCGCGAGAGGGTGCATGATGTCCTGAAGATGATTGTGTTGGAGGAGGATGGGAAGCGGAAGGAGATTTTGCTTGGCCTCGAAGGGCAGAGCAAACGGTCGCGTTTCATGCCGCTGCGGGTCTGGCAGTACGAAGACCAGGCCATGGAATGGGCCATGAAGAGGCATGGCGCGCGGAGGCGTGGTGGGCAGCTGCTGCCGGGGATGATCAGCGTTGTATTGTACATGCGACGGGGCAAATGGCCTGGAGCAACCAGCCTCAGCCAGTTGCAGCAGCTCCCGAAGGGAAGCATCGCAAGATGCATGAACGATGTGCGGATGAATGTGCTGACCGTCGAGGAGATCAGTCGTCGCAACATTGATTCCTTCTTGTCTGAGATTGGCATAATCGCCAATGCCATTGTCTATGCGGACAATCCCCGCAAGCTCTGGCGGATATTGGGGAAGAGCAAGAAGGCGAAGCGGCGCATCCGCAAGCACCGGGTCGCCAAGCCCCGCATGACCGAGGACGGCCGCATCCTCGTCATGACCGCCGAGGAGGCGACGCTCGCCCACAAGCCGATTTACGACGGCTGGGCGGTTCGCGGCGGCGTCCACGGCGACGT
>CACYQT010000082.1 GCA_902776645.1 uncultured bacterium
TGTGGCGAAGGCCATCCGCACCGCCGGCCCGAACTTCCTCAACCTCCCCCTCTCCTGCCTCACCGAACCGGATGTGACCATCACCCAAGGATACGGCCATCAGGCGGACAAGGGCATCCTCCTCTACGCCCTGCTGAAAGAGCTCGGCTATCAGCCCGAATTCATCCTCGCGGGCGGACCGCTCCATCCGATGATTTTCCAGAACTCCGTGGACCGCCCCACGCCCACCCTCTTCTCCATCCTTTTGATCAAGCTGACTGTCGATGGCAAGACATTGTGGCTCAATGATCAAGATCAATACGCGCAGCTTGGCACGACGGCGTTTGACAAATACCACGCCATGCAGATGAACGGCCGCCCGTTCGTCATCGTTCCGGATGCGCCGTTCGCCAACAACTCAAAAACGGAGATCACCATCCAGCTGCAGGATGACGGTTCCGCCATCTACACGGAGAACTCCACCTACTGCGCAACGCCTTTCGCCAGAACGAAAAAGTACTACGCGGAAATCACGCCGGAAGACCGTCGTCGCCACATTCAGGAAATCGTCGCGGATATTTCGCAGTCCGCCACCCTCGAAGGCGATTTCATCACGGATTTCGACAGCTATCCAGGCAAACGGTCGTTCACCTGCCGCATCAAGGATTTCGCCGTCATCGACAAAGACTACTACTATTTCAACATCCCCTGCGGCGATTTCACCGGCGCACTCGGAACGACGACGGATGAACGCAAGAATCCGCTCTACTGGGGAGGCTATTCCGAAAGCCGCGTCCAGATCAGGCTCGTCCCGCCTCCGTCTTTCCAGAAAGTCGTCATCACGCCGGAAGACGTGAACTGGACGCAGCCTTCCGGCAAAGGCGAACTCGTGTCGCGCAAATCCGTCAATCCGGACCGCTCCATCACGTTCAACTACCATGTCAACTTGATGCCGGACGTCATCCCGCCGGAAAAATACCAGGAGCTGAAGGATCTCAACAAAACGCTCATCCATTCGGCCATGTCGACTGTCCTTCTGAAGAAATAACACCGTTTGTTCCATGCCTCTTATCGATCCATCATCCTACAAAGCCCCGTTTCTCCTTGGAAACGCGCATATCCAGACCATCCTCCCAAGCTATCTGCGCCATGAAGAAGACATAGCGTACGACCGCGAACCGTTCACCACGCCGGATGACGACACCATCCAGCTCGACTGGTCCCGCATCGGTTCGGACAAGTTGCTCATCATCAACCACGGGCTCTGCGGCCACACCCACCGCCACTACGTCCTTTCGCTTGTCAAGGCGTTCAACGCCGCCGGATGGGACTGCCTGGCATGGAACTACCGCGGCACGGGCGCTTCGGACATCCAGTACAAGCAGTTGAAATTCACGACCAACAACTCCACGGACGAACTTGGCTGGATCATCGACTACGCCATCGAAAAATACCATTACAACAGCATCGCCCTCTCCGGCTACAGCATGGGCGGCAATCTCGCCGCCCTCTATCTGAGCCGCGAGGCGGATCATGTGCCGCCGCAGGTCATCGGCGGCGCCCTCTTCTGCGCCGCCATCGATCTGCACGGATGCACGCTGTCGCTTGACAACCCGTTCAACAGAATCTATACAAAACACTTCCTGAAGAAACTGATCGACTTGGCCCGCGCCAAGCATGAGCAGTTCCCGGACAAAGTCGATTTGTCGAATATCGACAAAATCCAAACTTTCCATGACTACGACAACCGCTACACGGCGCCGCTCATCGGCTTCAAAGACGCGGACGACTACTACACGACGGCCTCCGCCAGCCGTTATCTCGAAAAGCTGAAGCTTCCGTTGCTCATGGTCAACCCGAAGAACGACCCCTTCCTGGGGGGAGACTGCTATCCCGTCGAATTCGCGAAAAAAAGCCCCTACCTCTATCTGGAGATACCGGAATCAGGCGGCCATTGCGGTTTCATCACAACCGGACGCGACAAGCTCTGGTGGCCCGCGCAACGCGCTCTCGACTTCCTGACACCGCTCGTCAAGTGACCGATTTTCCGCCCATCCGCTTGACTCCATCCATCAAGGCATTATCTTTCACGTAACATGTTGCTCTATATCGTCAGACACGGCCAGACAGACTACAATCTCATCCGCCGAATCCAAGGCCAGTCAAACTCCCAGTTGACGGATCTCGGCAGACAACAGGCATGCCTTCTCGCCAAACGTTTGGGACACAAGGTGTTCAACGCCTTCTACACCAGCGATTTGGATCGCGCGATGGATACGGCCAAAACCATCCATCCGATAAGCGATTTCGTCTTGGACAAACGGTTGCGCGAACGCGCGTTCGGCCGGTGGCAAGGCCTTAACTATCTGGAAATCAAAAAGGAATTTCCGGAACTGATCAGACAATACGAATCATACGATCCGTCATTCGCCCCCCCAGGCGGCGAATCATGGAACCAAATGCGCGAACGCGCCAAATCGTTCATCGACGACATGGCCGCACGCCATGCCAACGACGACGCCGTGCTCGCCGTCTCACACGGCGGTCTCATCAAGGCCATCATGGCCGTCGTCTGCGATCCGGAGCTGAAGCTCCCCGGCCTGCCGACACCGACGGGCCCCGTGGACAACACGGCCATCACCAAGTTCACGCTGCTGAACGGCAAATGGCGGCTCAATGTCTGGAACGACACGGCGCATTTGGAAACACTCGAAACAAATTGACATTCAATTATTTATCCACATATCAACACATAAAACAACAGGAGAACGAACATGTTTGGCATGGGTATGGGCGAATGGCTCATTATTTTTCTGATCATCCTGCTCCTCTTCGGCGCAAAACGGCTTCCCGAAATCGCACGCTCCCTTGGCAAGGCCACCAATGAATTCAAAAAGGCGAAGGACGAACTGACCAGCTACACGGAGACTCCATCACAGCCAACCTATCAGCAGCCTGCGCAACCGCAACAGCAGTACCAGCAGCCTGCGCAACCGCAACAGCCTGCGCAACCGCAACAGCAGAGCAACAACAATCAGCCGCAGGCTTGATGACGGTGACTTGCCGTGGATGAAATCGACGATCCCAAACTGTCACTGATCGACCATCTGGAAGAGCTGCGAAAACGCATTTTCGTCATGCTCTATGTCACGGTGGCCATGTACGTGCCTGGCTTCTATCTGGCCAAGCCCGCGATTGAACGACTGCAGAAATACGGCTGCCCGCCGGAAACGGAACTCGTCTATACGGGGCCGATGGACTGGTTCTTCACGCAGCTCGCCATGGGGCTCGTCTTCGCATTGCTATTCGCTTCACCTATTATTGCCTACCAGATTTGGAAGTTTGTCGCCCCTGCGCTTTTCAAGCATGAACGCGTCGCCATCTCACGCGTTTCAGGCTTCAGCTGCTTCCTGTTCCTCTTCGGCATCGCGTTCGCGGGGTTGTTCATTTTTCCGGCGATCATGCGTTTCTCCTACGGCATGGCAACGAACAGCATCAAGCCGTTGCTCACCGTCAATTCGGTCGTCTATCTCGCCGTCATGCTCATGCTGGGCTTCGGCGTCATGTTCCAGCTGCCGATCGTCATCTTTTTCTTGGCGCTTTCCGGCCTTGTCTCGCTAGACACGATTCGCAAATCACGGCCGTATTTCATCGTGATCATTTTCATTGTGTCGGCCATCATGACGCCGCCGGACATCATCTCCCAGATCGCGATGGCCCTGCCGTCATGGCTTCTCTTTGAAATCAGCCTGCTCTTCGCGCGAGCCGCGTTGCGCAAGAAAAAGGCGAAGGAGGAAGCCGAAGAAGCGGAACGCCAACAGGAGGAAGCCGCGGAAGCCAGTACATTGACGGTTCCGCAACTGCCGGAAGAATCATCGCAACCTGCTCCGGAAGGCGCCGTCGCGGCGGCGGCAACGCCGGCCGTCATTCCGAATCCTGTCTATCACGATCCCGCGGAAGACACGCCATCGTACGAAGAATTCATGGATGACGAACAATACAGCGACTCGCCGGAAGACATCTACGCCTATCAGCAGACCTCCGTCGACCAGTCGCCGACCGAAAAGCAGGTCCGCATCCGCAATCTCACGCCCGCCAGACATTTCCGCCGCCGCAACTCTGGCAGGAAATAATTTCTAGATTTTCTAGATTTTCTAGAACCGCTAGATTTTCTAGAACCGCTAGATTTTCTAGAACCGCAGATTTTCTAGCTTACCGTTTCAGCCTGCTGATTTCGCCGTTCAATTTCTGACGTTCCAGCTTCAGCTTGCGCAACTCATCCGCAATTCTCTTGCTTTCCGCTTTACGGCGGGCATTTTCGGCGGCTTGTTTCGCTTGCGCCGCGCGAGCCGCCGCATCATCCGCTGAATCAAACGCCGGCGTAACGGCGACTGGACGCAATACCTGCTGATGCTTTATCTCCAAATCATGGATCTTGCTGTTCAAGGCGTTGACTTTCGCCTCCACGGCGCGGATGGCGGCCTTCTTCGCCTCGTCGATCTTCGCCTTCTCCTCCGCGATCTTCGCGGCTTCCTCTTCCTCCTCCTTCACGCGTTCTTCGATATCCGACAGCTCCTTGGCGGCTTCGGCGGCTTTCTTCTGTGCGAGTTCAGCGGCCTGCGCGGCCTCCTTCGCCTTCGCTTCGGCGGCCTCCTTGCCCTGTTTCTCCGCCGCCGCTTTCTCTTCAGCCGCCTTTCTGGCCGCTTCCGCGGCCAGACGGGCTTCCTCCGCCTTGCGGACTTGCTCAGCCGCCGCTTCGCGAGCCGCCTTCAATTCCGCTTCCTTGATGGCCAGTTTGCGCTCCGCCTCCGCCTTGTCACGCTCCTCCTGCGACAAGCCACTCAACGACTCCAGCTCCTTCTCCAGCTTCTGCGCATCCGTCTGCTCCTCTTCTTCCTCCTCTTCGCCTTCCGCCGAGGCGTCAGTCCTCACGGCAGGCTTGCGAGTCACAACAACAGGCATATCAGGAACTTGCGGAGCTTCGGCATTCAAAACTTCCGAATCGTCCTTCACCGTCCCGTAGCGATATTCCTTCTCGACCGGCACGGCTTTCTTCTTCGCCTCCGCTTTCTGCTGGATATGGCGATAGACCAAGAAACCACCGCCGCCCAGCAACAGAACGAAAACCAGCAGAACGATTAACGATTTGACACTTCCTGAACTCATGAATAGGACCTCTTCTTCTGAATCGTTTTCTTTCAACCGACCAGACGCCAGTTCACATGTTGGACAGTCTTCCCCTGACTAAGCCACAACTCCTCGAAATCCGTCTTGATGTCCGCCACGTCGTCGCTCGCGCCGTCCGCCCTCTCGAACCACGACAGCTGCCCGACGAATCGAAGCCACGCTTCGAAATACGGGGCATGGTCGGTTGACATGTGCAGAATCCCGCCGGGCTTGAGCACCCGCCGGAGACGGCACAGGAAATCCGAACATACCAGACGCTTTATTTCATGCTTGTCCTTCGGCCACGGATCCGGACAGAGCAGATGGATGCGGTCGATGCACTGCGGCGGCAGCTGGAACGCGATCATCTCCAGGCTTGAAGCCCGAAGCAACCGCAAGTTCGACAGGCCGCCCCGCTCCACCTTTCGGTCCAAACGGCGCAACCTGCCCAGCATCACATCGTTGCCCAACACAAGGCGCTCCGGATAGCGTCGCGCCAAGGCAAGCGTGAACTTGCCTTTGCCGCAGCCCATGTCCAGTTCCGTGATTCCGGACTCGCTCCGCGGCAGCTCGAATTGCGCCCATGTATTGGTCAACATCGTGATCATCGCCGCCGTCACCCTTTCCGCAATGACGCGATGAAAGTTTCAATCCGGTCCATTGCCGTCTCGATGTCCGCTATCGACGACGCATAGCTGCAACGCACGAACCCTTCGCCGCATGCGCCGAACGCCGTTCCGGGCACGACGGCGACATGCTGCTCCTGCAGCAGACGCTTCGCGAACGTCATCGAATCCAGCCCCGTCGAACGGATGCACGGGAAGACATAGAACGCGCCGTTCGGCATGAAGCAGTTCAGCCCCATGTCGTTCAGCCGCTTCACGATCACGTTTCGCCGCTGGCGATATTCCTCCAGCATCTCGTCACGCCCGGCCGCGCCGTTCTGCAACGCCTCCAGAGCCGCCGCCTGGACCATGCTGGACGCGCACATGATCGAATACTGGTGGACTTTCATCATCGCCTCGATGATGTCGTTCGTCGAACATGCGTAGGCGATACGGAAACCTGTCATGGCGAACGCCTTGCTGAAGCCGTTCAGCAAAACCGTCCGTTCCTTCATGCCCGGCAGCGACGCGATGCTCGGCGAACGATCCACATAGCTGAGCTCTTCGTAGATTTCATCGCTGACGACCAGCAGGTCATGGCGGATCGCGAAATCGGCCAAGGCCGCCTTGTCGGCGGCCGTCAGCGTCGCGCCAGTCGGATTGTTCGGATAGTTCAACAGCAACACACGCGTCTTCGGCGTCGTTTTCGCTTCCAAATCAGAGACTTGCACGACGAAATCATGCTCCGCGCGCGTCTCCACGGGCACAGGTTCCGCATGGCACATTTGAATTGTCGGCCCGTACGACACGTAGGAAGGAGACGGATACAGCACTTCGTCACCGGGGCTCAGCACGGCCCGCAACAGGATGTCCAGACCTTCGCTGACGCCGACCGTCACGATGCATTCGCCCTTCGGATCGTAGTCGCCGCCGAAACGCTCCTTCACATAGCGGCAGATCGCCTTCCGCAGGCGGATGTCGCCCAAATTGGACGTATAGTGCGTGACGCCTTTGTCCAACGCGTAGATCGCCGCCTCGCGGATATGCCACGGCGTGACGAAATCAGGCTCGCCGATACCGAGACTGACGACGTCGTCCATCGCATTGACGAGTTCGAAGAAGTCGCGGATCCCGCTTCGTGGCAACGCCGCGATATGCGGCGCCACCCAACTACGGCACGATCTTGAGGCGTTCATTCTCCTCACCTCCTCCGTTCAGCGTGATGCCCGCTTCCTTGTACTTCTTCAGCATGAAATACGTCGCCGTCGATTTCACGCCGTTCTGGCAGGACAGTTTCGCCGCCACGAACGACGCGATCTCCTGCAGGCTCGATCCGACGACTTCCAGACGCAGGTCATAGCGTCCCGAAACCAAATAGACCGAACGGACTTCGGGAAACTTCCCGAGCCGCTCCGCGATTTTGTCGAAACCCGTGTCTCTCTCCGGCTGCACCTCCACCTCGATGATGGCCAGCACTTCGCTGCTGTTTGCCAAATCACTGACAATCGCCGAATAGCCCATGATGACATGCGACTTCTCAAGCTCGTCGATCAATGCGGCGATCAGCGCCTCCTCGCATGCGAGGCGCTCCGCGATCTCCTTCGTGGAAATCCGCGCGTTCCGTTCCAGCAACGCCAGAATCTTCGTCTTCAATTCATTCCGTTCCATCATTTTCCTTCTTATTCCAAACAAGATCTCCACCCGTCGTCACTTCTGGACGACAGGTATCTTCAGTTTCTGCCCCACGAAAATCGTGTCGCTCTTCAAGTTGTTGATCTGTCGCAACGTGGAAATCGGCACGCCGACGGCCTGGGCGATCACGCTCAACGTGTCGCCACGCTTCACTTCGATCTCCTTGTAGCTGCCCGAATAGGCGGGCGGCGGGGGCTGCTGGCGGCGGGCCGCCGCCGCGCTGGCCGCGTTCGCAACCGCGCTCGCATTCGTCGCGACTTTGTCCAGCTTGCTGATTTCAGCCGCCATCGAACCGACCGCCGTCTCCAGATCCTTGCGACGCGAAACCTGCTCGCTCTCCAACGCCCTCCGCAACTGCTCCAGCCGCATGATCAAATCCTTCTCAATCCCCTGAATCCGAGTCTCCTGCATCGTCAGCATCTTCTGAAGCTCCGCTATCTGCGCGTCCTTCGCGACGTTTTCCTGCGACAGCACCGTGATACGGTCAAGCAAAACCTTTTGGTCTTCCTGCAGAATCCGCATGTCCGCGCGCAACTGCGCAAATTCACGGACGAGCGACCGCATGTCCTGACCATTCGCCGACCACGTCGCACCCATCACGACCAACGCCAACAGGCCTGCCCGAATCACATTGATTTTCATCTTCATGTCTTTCTCCAGTATGGACGCATCCTTCTTCCTGCGCCTTTTTCTCTTTTTTTCTGCCGTTCAGTTTGAATACGACAAAAACAAACCTATTATTATAGCACGTTTTTCCTTATGAGATAATAACTCGCTGAGTTTTTATTTTAAAAACTGTCAATATGCCGACGATATTGGAAACAATATCAAAAAAACATCCATTCTCTGACAAAATCGCATGAAAATCGATCTCGCCGCAACTCTTTCCCGTGTTTTCGCCATGCTGGACAACCTTGGAGCCGCCAACAGCCCCTCCGACTTGACGGACTCCAAGCTCGAACAGAACCTTCTCATGACCATCAGCCGCCATCAGAACGCCATGGACTGGCTGGTCGATCAGCACGCCACGGGAAAGGTCCGCCCGCGCACACGGAAGGTCCTCCGCTGGGCGCTGGCGGAAATCGTCTTTCTGTCGGGCGTGCCCGCACCACATGTCGTCGATGCCGCCACATCGTTCGTGAAACGCCGCCATTCACCGCAGGAGGCCGGCTTCGTAAACGCCTGCCTCCGTTCCATCTGCGCGGAATTGGAGAACAAAGAGCATTTCTTTGACAACGCGCCGGAGCACATCCGCCTCCGCCTTCCTGAAATCCTCTGGAGCCGCTGGCAGGATCATTACGGAAAGGAGACGGCGGCCGCCATCGCGAAAAGCCTTCTTCAGCAGACGGACACGTTCCTCCGCCTTCGTGAATATCCGCCGCAACAGCCGCCGAAAAGCATCAAAGGCGTCCTGCCCGTCGAACCGCCCGAATGGGCGCCGAACGCCAAATTCTACAAATTGGACAGACAGGCCCATGTATCCATCGCGGAAGTCTTTAGCTCCAATACGAAATTTTATATCCAGGATCCAGCCACCCTGCTCGCGCCGTCGCTTCTCGCCCCCAGGCCTGGCGAAATCGTCGCCGACCTCTGCGCCGCGCCCGGCGGCAAATCCGTCCTGCTGGCGGAAGCGCTGAAAGACACGGGCATTCTCTACGCGTATGACATTGCGGAATCGAAGCTTGCACGGCTTCAGGAAAATCTGAAAGGCTTCTCCTGCGTATCCACCGCGCAAATGGACGCCACGCAGTTCCAGCCGGCCGCCCCGTTGGACGCCGTCCTTCTGGACGTTCCCTGCTCCAACACAGGCGTTCTCCGCCGCAAACCGGACGCCAAATGGTCGTTCGACCTCAAGAAGCTTTCGGAACTCGCCGTCATCCAATCAAAAATCCTCCATCAGGCCTCACAGGCCCTCAAGCCGGACGGCCGTCTCATTTATAGCACATGCTCCATCGAACCGGAGGAGAACGACTTGCAGATAGAGGAATTCCTCCACTCCCATCCGGATTTCACACTCGTCAAAAAGCAACTCATCCTGCCAGACGCCAACCACGACGGCGCCTTCGCCGCCCTCCTGCGGAAAAAACAGTCGTAAGCAAAAACACGTTCAGTGTACAAAAAATGTCAGGCTGACTGACAAAAAATGTCAGGCTGAGGTCAAATTCTGGCTGGATTAACGGTCAATCCAGCCTTGTTATCGTTTGGCACGCTTCCTGCTATTGACAGATAAATCGCAAAAAAACGACATCTGGATCAACAATAAAAGGAATGGTGAACATGGAATTCAAACATATCAGAAATGGCTTCCTGCTGGCAATGATTTTACTGTTCAGCCCCGGCTGCGGAATTATTTATTATGGTTGTGGTTTGATGGACTCGGCCGCCAGCATGCGAAGCGTCAAATTCTACGGAACCGTGCTAGATCTTGACGAAAAGCCCGTGGCTGGTGCGGATAATCTCATAACTCATTTTTCAAAATCCTCCATCAGCTCGTCAACGGTCGCAAACCGCCGTGCATGCGGGTCGTTGGCAAGCCGCACGGCTTCCTCCATGGCCGCAAGCGTGGTCTTGTTCGGGCGTTCCTGCCTGACTTCAAACGGCAATCCACGCACGATAAGAGCCTGATGAAGGAAGATATTCACCGCTCCGGAAAGCGTCATACCGAGATCGGCGAATAATTTTTCCGATTCCTCCTTGACTTTCGCATCCAGCCGAATGGTGAAATTCTTATTTTGGGTAAGTGTCGTCATTTCCAATTCTCCTATTTCAAGGGCGGGACGCCCTCGTGACCTTTATTTTGACAAGACATAAAATACAATATAATCATTCAATTTCAAATGCAATGCAAATAAATATGAATCATTATTCCATAATTCTTCTATTTCCCTTTTTTAAAGAATGCCCCAACCACAGGCCGTAAGCTCCGCAACTTGGCATTCATGTCCATTCATCGTTCCCATTTTTGACACCTTCAAGAAAATCAGCACATTTTTCTTGCAGGATTTGGACAGAAGCCGTAACCGTGCTATTTTACGTCCACTTGTTTTTCATTCATCAATCAATCGCAGGCAAACCACCATGACAAAAATCACATTCTTCGGCGCTGGCAGCACCATTTTCTGCAAAAACATCCTTGGCGACGTCCTCTGCACCCCCGCCCTGCAAGACTCGGAAATCGCCCTCTATGACATCAACCCGCAACGGCTGAAAGAGTCGGAGGCGATGCTCACGACGTTGAACCGCAACATCAACGGCAACAAGGCGACCATCAAAGCCTACTGCGGCGTCGAAAACCGTAAGGAAGCCCTTCGCGGGGCGGATTTCGCCGTCAACGCCATCCGCGTATGGGACTACACGATTTCGGAAGCCATTGATTTTGCGATTCCGACGAAATACGGTCTCCGCCAGACCATCGCGGACACGCTCGGCATCGGCGGCCTTTTCCGCGCCCTCGGATCTGGCGAACACATGCTCCATTTCGCGGAGGACATGGCGGAAGTCTGTCCGAACGCGTGGTTTCTGAACTACACGAATCCGATGTGCGCACTGACGGGGCTGCTGCTGCGCCACACGCCCATCAAGACCGTCGGCCTCTGCCATTCCGTCCAGGCCTGCGTCGGCAGCCTGCTCAAGACGCTCGGCATCGAAAAAGACTACGATATGACTAAATTCAAGACGCGCATCGCGGGCATCAACCACCAGGCGTGGCTGCTGGAATTGATCTACGATGGCAAGGACATCTATCCGGAAATCAAGAAGCTCGCCTTCGAAAAGCTTGACGCATGGCGCAAGGCCCCCAAAGCGGAAAAAAGCGCCAACATGGTGCGGCTGGAAGTCATGCGCAAATTCGGATACTACGTCACGGAATCCTCCGAACATTCCGCCGAATACATGCCCTATTGGATCAAACGCAACTATCCGGAGCTCATCGACGAATACAACATCCCGCTGGACGCGTCGCCGGACCGCTGCCGCGCCATCGTCGCCAACTGGAACAAGCAGTACAAGGATATTTGCGAAAATCCCGTCCTGACGCACAAGAAATCCAACGAATTTGGCTGCGGCATCATGGAGGCCATCGTCACGGACAAGCCGTACACGATCGCCGGCAACGTCCTGAACCACGGCTTCATCGAAAACCTCCCTGCGGAGGCCGTCGTTGAAGTCCCCTGCCTCGTGAACCGCAACGGCGTGCAGGGCACGTATTTCGGCCGTCTGCCGACGCAGTGCGCCGCCATCAACCAGACGAACATCAACACGCAGTTGCTGACCATCGAAGCCATCGTCACGCGCAGCAAAGAGAAAATCTACCAGGCCGCCCTGCTCGACCCGCATACCTCCGCCGAACTGTCGCCGGACGACATCATCCGTCTCGTCGATGAAATGATCGCCGCCCACGGCGACCGCCTGCCACGCTATAATTAACAATTAACAATTAATAATTTACAATTACAAACATACGGGAGAGACGTGTTTTTGCGCGTCCGGTCACTGGAGTGTGACCCTCCCAAAACATTAAGGAGAAACGATGAACTTCCCTGAAAAACTTGAAGATTTCCGTTGCGTCACTGCCTTCACGCCCACCGTCTGCACGCTCATCGGAGCGCGCATTCCCGCCCAATGCGAAGACACGCCGCTGGACGCCGTCATCGCCGAAGCGGAAAAGAAACTGAACGGCGAGAAAATCGAGAAAATGCTGATTTTCGCGCCGGACGCCTGCGGCATCCATCTGTGGGAACGCTATCCGGAGAAGCTCGCGAAAGTGGAGGCCGTTGCGCCGTTGCGCGTTCCGACGAAGGTCGTCATGCCGTCCGTCACGCCCGTCTGCTTCGCCTCCATGTACACGGGCGCCACGCCCGCGACCCACGGCATCCAGAAATACGAACGCCCCATCCTGACCGTCGAAACCATCTTCAACACCTTCCCCGAAGCGAAGAAGAAGACCGGCATCTGCGCCGTAAACCAGTGCAGCATCGATCTTATCTTCCGCAAACGCCCCGTTACGTACTGCTCCACGCGGTCCGACGCGGAAGCCGTGAAATTCTCGCAGTTCCTCATGCAGAATCCCGCCTTCGACGTCGTGCTCAACTACGCGACGGACTACGACCACATCATGCATGCCACGGGACCGTTCGCGGACGACGCCATCGCCGCCTTGGACCGCAACATCGCCGCCTTCCAGCAGTTCTCCGCATGGATCGACGAATACTGGGGCGCCTACAACCGCCTGCTCGTCTGGTGCCCCGACCACGGCGCCCATGAATCCTCCCCCGGCCGCGGCGCCCACGGCACGGACATGCCGGAAGACCTCCTGGTCTATCACTTCTACTCCATCCGCGCGAAAAACAAATAACCGGCAGCACGGATTCCCTGCGACGGCGAGGACGCCGTCGTTACATCCCGTCAATGATCTCGCGGACGCCGCGGCAGGCGGGATACTGCGTGCAACCCCAGAAACGGCTGCCCGCGTTCGCCCCGCTCTTCGCGGTCCGCAGACGCATCGGCGAACCGCAGACGGGGCACGACGGCGCGTCGGCGGCTTCGGGAAACAAGGCGCGATGCTTCGCCTCGTCCGTTTCCTCCGCAAGCCGTTTCCGTTCATAGCGGAGAAGACGCCGCAGGCGTCCCGCCAAAACCAACAAGCCGTTCAACGCCAAGGACATGTCTTCCGCCAGAAGCCATCGTCCAAACCGTTCGCGCTCCTTCAGGACAGCGCGGCTGAGAACCGCCGCGCCGTCGGCGCCGTCCTCAGACGGCTCGATCCGCTGCGCCATCATCTCCAGATACCGCTCATCCTCCTCCGACCAGATGGCGCATCCGCAGGACATCAGCAGCAGCTCCGTTTCATTCATCATCCGCGACAGCAAACTGTCCGCCTGCCCGATGAGACGTCGCTTCCGCTCCGTCTCATCGTCCGCCAGTCCGGCGGCCGTCTTCAGAAAGAACCGCGCGTCATGGGCATGATCGCAAATCCTTCCAACGAAACGGCTTCCGAATACCGCCACCAGCGTGCCCAGCAAAAGCCATTCCTGCTGTCGATTCGTCTTCGCATCCATAGAATATAATCTCCATATTCGTTGACAAGTTTTCGGACTACCATACACCGTTTTGGCCATTCTGCAAGATTAGTCATTGAAAGTCATACATTTACATAAGAAATCATACAAAGTCATAAACAAAAAAGGAGATTCCACAGCATGAACAAGAAAATCGCCGTATTCCTGGCCAACGGTTTTGAAGAAGTCGAAGCGTTGGCGACCGTCGACGTCCTCCGTCGTGCAGGGCTGCCCGTCGTAACCGCCGCCGCAGGCGGCGCCAAGACGCTGCAAGTCGTTGGCGCCCATAACATTCCCGTCACGGCAGATGTTTTCGCGAAAGATCTGAATGCGTCGGATTTGATGCTGACCATCTGCCCGGGCGGACTGCCTGGCGCGACCAATCTGCGGGACGATCCCGTCGTCACGAAACTGATCGCCGCCGTCTTCAACGCCGGCGACTACGCGGCCGCCATCTGCGCCGCGCCGATCGTGCTCAACGCGGCCGGCCTTCTGAACGGCCGCAAATACACGTGCTATCCGTCGTTTGAAAAGCAGATCAATCCCGCGAACTACACGGGAAAGCGCGTCCAAGTCGACGGCAAAGTCATCACGGCCTGCGGCCCGGGCGCCTCGTTGGAGTTCGCCTATGAAATCCTCCGCCAGCTCGGCATGGGCGACGCCGCGGCGAAAATCAAAGACGGCATGCTCGCCCTGTAAAGCCGCCCCGACGATTGTTTTCACCATGCTCCCCCGCATTTTCCGCCGCGGGGGAGCATTATTTTTTATTTAAGAATTGAAATTATGGCGATGTGCCATTATACTATATTGTATAGCCTCTGGCCTTTTCACTGAGAATACACCAATCTGGAAATACAGCACATGAAACCATTTCTCGCCATCGTCATGCAGACCATGCGTTCGGCCATCCGTTCCAAGGTCTTCCATGTCCTCTCGGTCCTGATTCTCCTCGCCGTCTTCCTCCTCCCGCTGACCGTCTCCGGAGACGGGACGGCCGTCAGTCTTGTCCAGATATCCATCACCTACTCGCTGGGCATCGTCGTCGCGCTTGTATCCATGACGACGCTGTGGCTGGCCTGCTCGCAGCTTTCCTCCGAAATTGAGAAATACAGCATCCATCTGGTCGTCGCGAAGCCCTGCCCGCGCTGGGTGCTGTGGTGCGGCAAATGGGTCGGCATCTTCGCCATGCACGCCGCCATTCTCATCGTTTCGGCCATCGTCATTCTGCTGCTCATCCAGTTCCGTGTCGGCATCGGCCACTTCACGGAGGCGGAAATCACGAAGCTGGACAAGGAAGTCCGCGTCGGCCGCCGTGCCTACCTGCCGGAGCCTGAACCGTACAAGGAGATGGTCGAGAAGGAATATCAGCGCCGTCTTGCCGCCGGCGAACTGAAGGAAGGGCATGACGTCAAGAGCACGAAGGACATGCTGTACTACCAGGTCAAGCAGCAGAGCGGCGAAATCAAGCCCGGTTTCGCCAAGCAGTGGACGTTCAAGAACGTCCGCACCAAATCGGACACGCTTTTCCTCAACTTCCGTGTCTTCTCCGGCTCAACCTCCACCACCAACCAGACGATCCTCAGCTACATCTGGCTGCTGAAGGATCCGGAAGCCCCCGCCAACGTCGCCGATCCCTTCGCGCCGCTTTATTTCGAAGAAAAGGACAAGGAAGGGAAATCGCTCGGGCTGAAAATCCCCTCCGGCAAAGGCGGCACCTTCCAGGAGCTTCCCGTCGACGCGCATTACATCGACAAGAACGACAATAATACCATCACGCTCCGTTATCTGAACCCGCCGAAGGAGCCCGGCTCCCCCGTCGATCCCCCCGTCAACGTCATCCAGCCCAACGACGGCCCGATCTTCCTTGTCGCGGAGACAGGCTTCGTCGTCAATTACTGCCGCGCCATCTTCCAGGCGTTGCTGCAGCTCGCCTTCCTGACGGCCCTCGGCTGCACGGTCTCCGCCGCCTTCTCGACGCCCGTCGCCGCGTTCGTCGCCGTGACCTACCTGCTCATCGGCCTTTCCGTACAAGCCGCTTTGGACGCGCCGCTTCGCAACGAAGACGGCTCCTTCAAATACAAGAATCTCTGGGAGCACTCCCTCCACATCATGGCCAAGGGCGTCTCCTACACGGTCGTATCCGTCGACGACTTTGACGCGACGGCGGATCTCGCGCAAGGGCGGCTCGTCTACAACAAACGTATCCGCAAAGTCGGCAGAA
>CACYQT010000083.1 GCA_902776645.1 uncultured bacterium
GTCATGCCGTCGATCATCACAGCGTACAGGCTGCACAGTTGCGGCGCCTGGTGTCCGGGCACGCTCTTGAACGTGATGCCTTTGTAACCGTCCGCCGGAACTTCCTTGTTCTCCCAGACATACGTGAAACGCTTGTCCTCACGGTTCGGCGCAGGGGCTTCTTTTCTGGCCGGAATTTCCGGAATGAACACAGGTTTGCCATCCTTGAGAATGCGCCATGCGCACCACATCTGCAAATGGTCGCCGTGACAATGGGACACGAACATGCATTCGATTTCCTTCAACAGCTCCGCCATCGGTTCGTTCAGTTCATTGACATGCTGACCCAAACCATTTGTCCGCACGATGTCCCATGCGATGCAATGATGTTCGCTTTTGACGATGTAGCCCATGTTGTAGACTTTCCAAATCGCCAGTTTCCCAGCCGGAACCTTCGTGTTTTTAACGGTTTCCGCAAGCTTTTTCAACGCACGCCGCTGATAGTACGCCATCAGCGACTGCCATTTTTCATTGACGTCAGGTTCGTCCGCCTTGTTGTTCACATGGATCGGATAGTCGAGAATCATCAACGCCGCCTTGCGGATGGCTTCGTTTTCAGGGGAAACAGGATGGCGGTCAATGATGTCCAACGCCAGATCCATGGTCGGTTTCATCCACGCATGCATATCTTTCTGCAGCGTTTCATCCGCCAGAATCTCCTTCGCGCGAGCCACCGCCGCATCCTGCGGGAAGTTTTCCGTAAAAGCTTTGATAAGCTTCATGGCATCATCACGCAAGTCCGCTGAGGGACGGATCTTCCAGCTAAGCGCCTGAGCATCCGTAAACACAAACAACAGACAGAAAACAATTAGAATTTTCTTCATAATTAATATTCCTTTTTCTAGATTATCTAGAGCTTCTAGAGCTTCTAGATAATCTAGAAACGCTAGATTAAATCACTTATTCTCAATGATTTCGATTCTATCCAAATACACAGCTTCCACGGGCGACTTGCCGTTCGTGAAGCGGGGCGGCCCCATCCAGATGTAATCGGAGCCATGCGGCGGCCATTTGGCGCTCAGTTCATACCACTGATAGCCAGGCTGGACATTCTTCAGATTCACGCTGATGTTGCCGTAGTACTCCGTCATCGACGTGTTGTAGATGCCCGCCCAGAAGGCCTCGCCTGTTGCGCCTTCCTTCGGAACAACCTTCACGCGTGCGCGAACCGTATACGTTTTGGACGCGTCCAGAAGATTCATGTCCGGCCGTAGCTGGATGCACCATTCGTAGTGCGAGTTCGACAGCTTATGCGCCGATTTGTCAATGGCTTCCGCGTCGATGACCGTCTCGCCCCACATCGGCTTCTTCTGCAACGGAATCATACAGTCTTCATAGACCAGACGCGCAGGAGCGTTTGCGTCCGCAGGCTTGACGTCCGCCGCAACGGTTTCCTTGACATGTTTCAAAATGAAACGGCAGAGCGCGCTGCCATTCGCCGCAAAATCCTTCACAGGCTCGATCATGAAGAGATGCAGTCCTTTGGCATGATATTGGATGGCGATACGTTCGCATTTGTCTTCGAACAGCGCCAATTCAATTTCCACGCCTTGACCATTGGAACCGACGATGGTTAGCGTCTTCTTGCCGTTGAATTCTTCGCCACCGATTGCCATGTAATCCAGCTTTGTTCCTGATTGTAAGGCACATATGTTCCACTGACCGTCATCCAACTTCCACGCGAAATACGGGCTGGCATTGATTGCCAACGCCAACGACGCGAATGGACGGATCTTCAGGTCTTTCTTCGATTCATTAAAGATTCGTCCACCGCAAATCAACTTGTCATCCTTGAACATGACAGTTTGTACGAACTCAAGTCCATCTTTCTTAGCGTCCAAGATCAGTCGGTCATCGGCTTGCATCTTGACTTCATACTCCAGCGCGGCAATGTCTGAAAAGCCTCCGCCGAGATTGTTTGTGAAGCAGAAACCACCGGCTGTTGAATCCAGCAAATCAACGCCTTGCGCATCGCGGAAGAATCCGACCTGCGCACTCAGTTTCGGCGCGATGCCAGCCGTGCTGCCGCCGCCTTTTATGGTGACAACGGGAGCCCTCTTCACATATTTCAGCCATTCCTGATATTGCGCGTTGCCACCTTCGCGGATGTGGATGCCACGCTTGACGCCGTTCGGATCCGCTTCGTCATAACGAGCCACCAGTTCCGTGCAGACTCTCTCGAATTTGGGCGACATCAACGGCTGGACTTCCGTGTCCGTCCATTTGTAGGCGGGCTCGCCATGCGGCATCCGCTGATACAGCGCGAAGAAAACTGGAATGGAGCTCTTGCGGACGTTGTAAAGACGGATGGGATCGTCCTTTACAGCGGCCTCCGCTTGATCCCACAACGCCAATGCGCGGTCCAGGAAGTCGTCCGTGATCCAGCCGACGGTCGGCGAAATCCAGATGTTCAAGATTTTGTCATCGCCTGTCACAAGCGACTGCAATTCATCGAAATACTTGCGGATGAACGGCGCGCCTTTGCCGTAGTAGCCGTTGAAGAAATCATCGTACAATGGCGCGATGTCCTGGTCCGGATTCCACAGCAGTTTGGCAAGAATCCATCCTCTAAGTTCCGCGAATTCAGCATGATAGCCCTGATAGGCGCCCTGCTCCATCAGGCCGATGACGTGGTTGTCGCGGAAGAATTTCACATTGCCCTGCAGGCAGCCGAAATTCGGGAACGGGCAGAGGTAGTTTGCGAAATCCGTCGTGTAGTCCCAGATGAACAGCTTGTCCGTCATGGATCTCCAGCCTTCGATATCCTTCACGAATTTCACGTTCTGCGCATATTTGGAGACATCCAGCGGCTTGGAGAAATCGCATTCGATCGTGCACAAACGCGGCACGACGTTGTGGCGCGGCTTGATGTTCACAGGCGGTGTCCGAGTGTATTGATACGCAAGCGTTTCGATCAACGCGTTCGGGAACTCCTTCTCGACCGCTTCCGCCACTTGGTTCACGAACCAGATCAGCAGGCCGGACTGGCCGCCGTATTTCTCCGCCATCGCGTTGCATTCCTTGCATGTGCAGAAATTATAGACGTCGTTCTGGCTGACGCTGTACATCGTCGCCGTCGGATCCTTGCGGATGCGCGCCAGCAGCCGTTCCGTCGTGATTTTCAACACGTCCGGATTCGTCAGGCAGCGCTGCACATAGCCATTGCGGCGGGTGCCACCGATTTCCGCAAAATATTCAGGATGAGTCTCATAGAACTCGCTCACGGGGATGAGCTGATCCATCGTATGGACGAACAGGCCGCTGCCGAAACGGACCTTGCCGCCTTGCTTTTCCGTCAGCCGCATCTGGTTGCCGTTGCATTTGTTGCGATATGCCTGCTCCGTGTTGAACATGTCAAACCAGAACGGTTCGCGCATCAAAAACGCGGGAACCTGCTGTTCATCCAAATCGGCCGGAACTTTGAATTCGTCCAACGTCGGAACGACTTCGCACCAAGACGAATACCAACGGCAGCCGCCGAAACGTTCCAGAATTTCATACACGCCGTACATGCCGCCACGCTTGCCGCCATAGACGACCAGCCGTTCGCCGACCGTTTTCAGGCGGAACGAATCATCCGGCAGTTTCATTTCAGGGAACTGGCATCCTGGCAATTCCGCAAGATATCGCGGCTTGCCGACGAGAATCGCCTTCGTCGGCAACGCCCCGCCGTCATCCTGTATCGGCAGCTTCACGCCGGTCATGCGTTCCATGTACATCTGCAACTCATTGCAGGCCAGCTTGATGGATTCAGGGGCGTCCGCCGCGTGGACGATTACCGTGTCCGCAGGCTGCCCGCGACGTGCCAAAACAAGATCGGCCTGAACGGAAGTCGCTGTCAGGCAAAGCAATAGCAAACCAGTCCAATGTCTCATGATCAACCTCTTGAAAATAGTTTGAACAACATCCCCCCACAACGTCGCCATTGTGCAAATTTACTTAAGGAATGGCAGTTGTCAACCATTCTTTTGCCAATTTCCATGAATCAACTATATTGATTAGTAACAAAGGAGAAACCATGCCCATCAACAAACAAAGACAGACCCGCCTCAACTGCCTGCTGCGCCTCATGCGCGAAAACCGCTATCCCAACCATCCCATGCTCAAGAAGGCCATGAGCCTTTTGGACGCGGCGGGCGCCTACGCCATTTCGCAGAAATCCGTCCAGCGGGACGTCGCGTATCTAAAAAAGGAATATGGCGTTCCGATTGAATACGATGCCGAACAAAGGGGATACTATCTCTCCGATCCGAATTGGGAATGGGATGAAGGCCCCTATGCGGACAAGATCGAAATGGACGCCGCCATTCTTGGTGCGCATCTTGCGGAAACCATTCTGCCGCAATCGGAAATAACGCAGAATATCCGCCGCAGCACAGACCGCTTGTGGAACCGCAACAGAGGATCTTCGGACGAATTCATGGCGCTGAACGCGTTGGTCGCCCAGGCCAGCCGCGGCAACGTCAGGCCGGACGTCTTCCAGACCGTCTTCGAAGCATGGCGGAAACAGCACTGCCTGGACATCGACTACCATCGGCTGAAGGACGGGACCATCCAGACCTTGCGCATTGAACCGCATGTGCTTACATTATATGACAACGTTTGGTATCTGAAGGCGCGACTGCTTCGCGAAGGCGATCTGGACAAGGCGAATCCGCCCTTCACTGTCATCGCCCTCCACCGCATCCGCAAGATCGACTACCTGCCCAACCGCTTCAAGCTCGACCAGAAAGTCATTGCCGAAGTGAACGCGGGGCGGCTGTTCTCCTTCCCGCTGCTGCCGACCGTCACGCTGAAAGTGTCCGGATTCGCCATCCAATACGGCCGCGAATACCTGCCCGTCGGCGCGGTGGAGGAACAGTCCGACGGATCCGTCATCCTCACATTGCATGATATTCAGGAGTATCGACTCATGAATTTCATTCTCACCAGCGAAGGCCATGCCGTCATTCTTGCTCCAGAAGATTTGCGACAGCGCGCCATCGAAAAGGCGGAGAACTTTCTGAAAGCACAAAAATCAACTCATTGATTATAAAAGTTCGGGGTAGCAAGGCCGTCTCGCCTTGTCAAGGGCGGGACGCCCTTGCTACCTCAAAATTCGGGGTAGCGAGGCCGTCTCGGCCTTGTCAAGGGCGGGACGCCCTTGCTACCTCAACAACAACCATCGGAGAAACATCATGAAAAACGGAAAATTCGGTTGCGCCGTCTGGGGCTGCGGCTGGGTCGCCAGCGGACACATCAACGCCTATCTAAAACATCCCGCCTGCGAAGTCGTCACGCTCGGCAGCCGTCGGCTCGAAAGCGTCCAAGCCAAACAAGCGGAATTCGGTCTTGACTGCCGCGCCGTCACGGATTTCAACGACATCCTCAACGACGACCGCATCGACATCGTTTCCATCTGCACGCCGAACTGCCAGCATGCGGAGGAAGCCATTCTCGCCATGAAAGCGGGCAAGCATGTCTTTCTGGAGAAGCCCATCGCCATCCGCGAAGAGGACATCCCGCGCCTCGTCGAAACGGCGGAAGCCACTCATGCCAAGACGCTTGTGGCGTTCATCCTGCGCTTCAACCCGCTCGTCCAACTGCAGAAACGGCTCATCGCCGAAGGCGAACTTGGAAAGGTCTTCATGGCCAATACCGACTACTGGTTCGGACGCGAACGCAAAGGCTGGATGAAGCATGCCGAACAGACTGGCGGCGCGTTCATTCTGGCCGGCTGTCATTCCGTCGACATGGTCCGCCACATCATCGGGGCGGACATCGCCTGCGTCTCCGCGCAGGCGGCGATGGTCGGCGACTACTATGAATATCCGCCCGTCGAAACGGCGCAGGTGCAGTTCACCAACGGCGCCATCGGCGTCTTCACCTGCTCATTGGTCGGCACGACGCCCTACATGGCGAATACGAGCATCTTAGGCGAAAAAGGCACCATCGTCAACGACCGTTTCTATCTGAAGCGTTTCGACGGACAGAAGGATTTCTTCACACTGGACACGGGCATGAAGAAATCAGGCGACGTCTACGACCATCCCTTCCCCGCGATGGTCTCGCATTTCGTGGAATGCATCCAGGAGGACAAGGAGTCGCCGAACAACATCCGCTCCGCCGTCAACGCCCATCTGACCTGCATCGCCATCCGCAAAAGCGCGGAGCTCGGCCGCCCCGTCCGCATCGACGGCCTCAAACTGATTGTGGAATAGGTAGCGACTGCGTCCCCCCCGATTGTAGCGACGGCGTCCCCCCATTGATCGCTCGCGTCCCGTCGCTACAATGTCGGGGCGCACCGCGCCACTTTCCATGAAATCTTATGAATTCCTATGACTTATTATGACTTTTTAAGAATTATTATGATTCTATATGATTATTTATGATTTTTCTGTAAAATACTTAATTTTTAAATAATTACCATTAATATTTGATAAAATAAGAATAAATTTATTTGCATTATTATTGAATCATGAATTTGCATTTCATTTTTCATGTGCTATGGTATTGGAAAAAGAAGAAAAAATATTTGTCCGATGCCAATCGTATGATATATTAGTAAGGAAGAAGCCATGAAAAATATGGATGCCGCCTCCAAGCTCTTCACGGGGCTTCCGGAGGTGTTTTGCGATCTGGTCGATTTCGCGTTGCGGGAGACCGGATTCAAGGTGGTGCGCGACTCATTGAAGGAGCGAAATACGGAGACCATCGCACGGGGATGGTATAAGAAAGTCAGCAACGACGTTGTGGCGGAACTGCAGGTCACCGACGGCAACGTGACGGCGACTCTGCTGGTGGTGTTGGAGAACCAAACCAGCACAAGCGCCATCATGGCAGGGCGAAGCCTCATGGCGACGACCGTCCGATGGGATGCCTGGCGGCGTGAGATGAAACACGAGCATCTTAAGCGGAAGGAGTTGCAGACGTCGCAGGAGATGCTCGACGGCGTGCTGCCAGGCGACCGGATGACACCGGTAATGGTTCTCGTAGTCCATTTCGGGCAGGAAGCGTGGACGGGGCTGCCGCGATTCACGGACACACTGGACTGTCCCGCGGAGCTGAAGCCGATGCTGGCGGACTGTGTCGTCAACATCATTTCGTTCTACAACCTCCCTTCAGAGGAGATCAATAGAATGCCGCCGGGTGCCGTGCGCGCCGTCACGAAAAGCATCCGCCATGTTGATGACATTGAAAGACTATGCCAAGAACTCAAGACGGATCCGTCGTTCCGCATGTTGCTGGACGAAGGGCCGGACGAGGCGTTGGACATCATCACCATCGCGACAGGACTGGATATGCGGGCCTTGAAACAAGAAAAGGAGAAAGACATGGAGAAGGTAGTGTCGAAATTTGAACAGCATTTTGTCAACAAGGGATTTATCCTTGGAAAGAATGAAGGAAGAGAGGAAGGGATTGCCGAAGGTGAAATCAAAGCAGTGTTGAAATTCATCCGTTGGCAACGAAACCGCCACATTCCGGAATCTCAGATTCTGGAAGCTCTCCTGTCGGGCTTCGAATTGGATGAAGCCACGGCCAGACAATACATGGATGTCAAGTAGGCTACCTTATTAAGAGCCACAGTGCCTGAAGCGGTCAAGCCGTAATCAAAACATTGAATTGGAACCACGGAAGGCATGAAAAGCACGAAAAAAACAACATCTTAGAATCCACAGAACATACAGAATAAACAGAAATGCCCCACCACCGGGCTGACAATATCCAAAGGATTCAAAGATAAAACAAGACGTTGATTACGAATGAAGCAAGCGGCTCCGCGTCCCGCCGTTGATCGCGGACGTCCCGCCGTTGATGACAACGCCTGCGGGTTAGGAGGTCCCGCAGGCGTGTTTACCCCCAAATCAAACTTCCTCCATTTCGCGTTCATATTCACGGAAAAGCTGAAGCGGACTCATCCACCAGAATTTGGTCGCCTCCTTCTCTAGACTTGAATATGTACGGGAATGGTAGAAATTCACCAAGGCTTTAATAGGCATGATTTGCTCATGCTTTGCAATCATCTCAACCGTCATGGCAATTTTCGCAGGAAGGAGCATGCGGAAATTTTGCTGTGTGATTTTCGGGAATTTCATCGGATCTCCTCCGCCTTGAGAAAACGTAAATAGTCAAGAGCCTTTTCCGTATGGAAAAGATACTGGTCAACCAGTTTGAAAGTCTTCAATTGCCTGATGGTCTGTTCTTCATCATAGAATCCGCCTTCCCAAAGAGTCAATGTCGCATATACACGATCATTGGCAACTGGCCCTTTGACAATATCATATGGATGCTCGAACTGAGGATTGCTACGGTTTTCATGGACAAAATGAAGCCAAGCACGACTTGCATGCATGAATCGGCGCACAAGCAAATCAGGCAATTTCAACAGATTATCAGGCACTTCAAAATATGAAACAAAGCCTGAAGTCGTCATGGCGAGATTCTGCTGGCGGATATGACCCCATCTAACAGCTTGTTCGTATGAAGAAGTCGTGTAGAAACCGACGCCAAAATCTGCGCCACGACCCTCCGCACGCGCGATAATGCGTGGCTTATCAACCACAACCATGCTTCCATGATACAGAATCATATCTCCCTTATCCCTCTGTTCTCAAGATATTTTTCAATATCCGCCATCAGCCATTCCTTTCCCATGGCATGCAATGTCTGGTAGCCATTGGACAGATAGTCGATGACGCCAGCAGTTTCAAAACATTCGGTCACACGCCGTCCGGATATGCCATGTTTCTCTGCCATCATTTCGATGCAGAAAACAATAAATTCCGTTATTTTTGTCTCTTGGGTCATATCATCGACAAATCCATACAGTCAGTAGTTCTCACTTAGAAGCGCTAAATACTATATTAGATTAATGTAAAATGCCAAGATGTTTTCGCAACTAACAGACGAATTCTTTTTGCGTCTCTCCATACTTCCATGCTATTGCAAAGCTCTTATAGCAGTCTTACAGCAACAGTGAAAACGATTTGGCATCAGTGACGCAAATTGGACGGCTCCCATACGTCGTCGGCCGTCATGTCCAGCCATTCGATGGCCTCCAGCCAGCGGGACAAATCCTTTGGCGTCGGATCGAAATTGTTCGTGCCAAAGGAGAATTTTGCTCCCATGGCCTTCGCCATTTTCAAAAATTTAGGCCGCGGGAACGGCGATCCCGCCTGAATCTCCAACGCGATCCCCTTCTCGACGGCCAGGCCGATGACCGCCTTCATCCGTTCGTCCGTCCACAAGTCGTCGTAGCCGGCGGCCACTTCCTTCGGCAGATAGGTCGGATTCGCGAGAATCGAAATCGGTTCGCCGAGAATCCGCAGCGTGTGTTGCGTATAAGCTGCCATCCAAGCACTTGCATCATCGATCATCTGGTCGAGCCACAGGCGGTTGTCGCGTCCGGACGGCAGTTTGCCCATGATCATCGTATCCGCCAGAATGTAGTCGAAACGGGCCCGTGTCTCCGCGTCGATCTGCGCAAACCAATCACGGTCGTTCACCTGAATGCCAGTCGGCAACTGATGGCCGTTGACGGAGACGGCCTTCGCTTTTGCAGCAAAAGTCCGAAGTTTCTCATTGTCATAGATTTCCCATTCCCGACCATGGTTCTCCATGGCCGTGGAGCGGATGCCGCAGTCCGCTTCGCGTTCCGCCGCCAGTTCGGGCGTCATGCCGCCGCGGATATGGACATGCCAGTCCGTCAGCACGATGCCGCGCTTCCGGCAGGCCGCCATCAGCATGTTGAAGACAGGCGTCCGCGGATAGATCGGCGAAACCTCCTGCCGTTCGCCGACGGTGTAAACCAATAGGCGGACGTGTTTTCCATTTGCCGAACCATACGACAGCTCGATCCGCGCAGGCGTCTGCACATGGCTGGCGATCTCCACGACGGCGCGGCCCGTCACCGCGCCGTCCCCTTTGCGATGCTCCAACGTCAGATCGCATTCGCCACGATTGAAATCCGCCATCCATTCATCGCCAGTCTCTTCCAGCATGAAACGGACTTTGCCGCCTTTCGGGGCCTGCGCCGTCAGTTCGGACGGCATGTCCGCCAATGTGAAAAAATCGCCGTTTTTTAAAACAACCGTGTTCGCCATAGCCTTCACTTTTTTCGTGTGATTTTTGGAACAAATCATCAAAAAAGCCATCCAAAAGATTGCCGGGCCTTGCAAAGCCACGGCCTTCCGAAAAGCTCTTTTTTTCCATAAATTAAATTATGGCTAAAAATTTACCCTTCTGAATTGCCTTTTGCAATTTCAGAATATAGTTTTTGCAAAACATTGTTTGATTAGCCAATGACGTAAAAAGGGACTTCCATGACTAGAAAACTGTCACTGATACTTGCATTCGCCTGCACCTTGCCGCTTTTCGCGCTTGAATTCACGATTTCCGCCGACCACGCGGATTCGCTCTACAAGCTTGGCGAAAAGGCCGTCTTCACCATCAAAGTGAAGGAAAAGGACGGCTCCGTCCCCACGGCGGGCGTCATAGACGCCGCCTTGGACAATTTCGGCCCGAAAGTCGTCACGCAAAAGAAATGGAATCTTGCGGACGGCGACACATTCACGATGGAAGGAACGTTGCCCGAGCCGGGCTTCCTGCGTCTCCGTCTTGCCGCAAAGGACTCGAAAACAACATCTTGGAGCGTCGGTTTCGAGCCGGAGAAAATCGTGAAAGGCAGCCCGACGCCGAAGGATTTCGACGCATTCTGGGCCAACGCCATCAAGAAACTCGACGAAAACATTCCGGAAGACATGCAGCAGACCCTCCTGCCGGAACGTTCGCAAGGCGCCTTCAACTTCTGGCGGATCAGCTTCGCGACCTGCAACAACCGCCGCGTCTATGGCTACCTCTCCGTCCCGAAGGACGCTTCCGCCGAAAAGAAATATCCTGTCCGTTTCAGCGTTCCGGCGGCCGGCAACGGCGGCTGGACGAACAATATGAGCGGCGACGACAAGGCCGTCAAGATGTTCATCTGCGTCTATGACTACGAGCCGATCTTCAACGTCGAAGAACACAAGAAGGCCTATGACGAAATGAACAAACGCCTTCGCGAAAAGTACCGCACCAATTACGCCACGGCGGGCATCGCCATCTCCCGCGAGACCTATTTCTTCTACGCGCCGTTGCTCGGCATCAACCGTGCCGTCAACTGGCTCGCAAGGCAGCCCTACGTCGATCTGCGTGATTTCACCTACTCCGGAACAAGCCAGGGCGGCGGCTTCGGCTTCTATCTCACGGGCCTCAACCACCATTTCACCCGCGCCGTCTTCTACGTCCCCGCCATCACGGACACCATGGGCTATCTGAAACATCGCCAGAGCGGCTGGCCGCGCATCATCGAAAGCCAGCCGTCCGCCGAAGCGAAGACCGCCGCCGAGCAGCACGCCCCCTACTTCGACGGCGCCAACTTCGCCGCCCGCATCAGCTGCCCCGTGCGCGTCGCCGTCGGCTTCTCGGACACGACCTGCGCACCATGCGCGGTCTATGCCGCCTACAACAACATCCCTGTGCAGGACAAGAAGATCGTGCACGGAATCGGCATGACGCACAGCTGCTTCCCGAAGTTCTACCAAATGCTCGGCGCGTGGGAACGCGAAGGCGTCAAGTGACCGCTTCGCGGTATAGTGGTTAGTGGCTAGGGAAACACATATCCATTTTTATCGTCCAACGCCTTTTGCGCGCGTCTCAAGCCACGCGTCCCATGTCAAACGGCGTGATGGCGTCGCCATTAAGCCGCAAGACAAGAAGAAAACAAGAGACGATGTGTCTCCATACAGATGTCTTTCGACAAATATTGACTTATTTCCATGCGTTTTTATCTGATGAGAGAGCAAGACGGAACAATATGGAAAACATCATGAAAATAGTACATACGACATTCATGGCGGCGATATGCTGCGGCCTGCTGGCATCCTGCTCCCTCTTTCACCGCACCTCCCTTCTGGAAGACGAAATGACGCTCCGCAACCTCACGGAGCAGGAACACCTCCAGAAGGAGGCCAACAAACGGCAGTTGAGGGAGGAGATCCTGAAGGCGTTCGAGAATATCCGCACGCTTGTCGGCGAACATAAGTTCGTCGAGGCGGAGAACTATCTTGATCAACTGCGCCAGTTCACGGAATACAAGACCGATCTGGACGACCTGCAGGAACTGATCAACCTCGCCCGGAAGCTCACCCTCAGCAAAACGGATCTCGCCATCGACCAGAAGACCATCCTCAACGAATCGATCACGGGCATGCAGTTGCCGAAAAGCTACAACAAGAGCCGTGAAATCAACAACGACACGCAAAAGGACGAACTGAACTCGCTTGAAAAACTGCTGGACAAGACCATCTCCATGAAGGTGACCGGCATGTCGCTCGCCGAATTCACCATGCAGCTGCGCGATCTGGAAGGCCTCAACATGGCCGATCCCGTCAACGTCATCTTCAATGACGAAGTCCTCAAAGGCGCGACATTTTCCGCCAATTTCAAGGACGTCCCGCTCCGCGAAATCTTCGATTACCTCTCCCACACGCTCGCCGTCAATTTCAACATCCGCGAAAACATCATCTGGATCACCAAGCTCGCAAAACCCGCCGAAGGGCCGCAGCTCATGACCAAAATCATCCCCCTCCGGCAAGGCATCATCCCCACCATCCCTGAAGGCATCGGCGTCGCCGCGGCCGCGAAAGCCGCCTTCGAAACCGCAAAGGAAGCCGACGCGGATCTCGAAACCGCCCTGAAGGCCTTCTTTGAGAAAACCACCACCGGCGGCTCATACAGCCTGTTTCCGCAACGCAACGTCCTCCTGGTGCGGGACACGCTCTCCAACATCCGCGAAGTGGAGAAAATCGTCGCGACGTTCAGCAAGCCGCCCAAGCAGGTGCTCATCGAAGCGAAGTTCCTCACCGTCAGCGAATCGGACTTGCATGACGTCGGTGTCGAACTGACCCACTACAACGGCGGCAAGACAGGAAAGAACATTCCCGCCAAGAACCAGGAGAACGCCAATCTCAGCGACTTCTTCACGAAGCTCGGCATCCTGACGGCGGACAACGCCGAAGGCCTCGGCGCCCTGACCATAAGCGGCATCATCGGCAACCGCAGTTTTGACGTGCTCATCAGTGCTTTGGAGAAGAAAGCCTCCACCGTCACCCTGAGCGCCCCCCGCATCCTGGCCCTCAACAACCGCACGGCCCGTATCCGCAAAGGCGACAAGATGATCTATTTTGAAGAATACGGCCTCCAGACCGTCGACCGCGGCGAACAGGGCAAAGACCAGGTTCTCGTCCCCTCCGGCAAACCGACCTCTCTTCCGCTCGGCATCACGTTTGATGTCATCCCGAGCGTCGGCTCGGACAACCGCACGATCCTCCTCGGTCTCAAGCCGGAAATCGTCAATTTCGTCCAATGGGAGGACTACGCGGCCACCAAGACCGTCACGGAAAACAAAGTGACGTCCATCAAAGACACGAACATCCTTCTGCCCCGCACCCATGAACAGACCATCGCCACCGCCGTATCCATCAACAGCGGCGAAACCGTCATTCTCGGCGGCATGGTCGAAAACCGCGAGACCAGCGAAATCCACAAGATCCCGTTCCTTGGCGACATCCCGTTCCTTGGGCAGCTTTTCACCCATACGTCCAAGACCAACGAGCCGACCAACCTGCTGATTTTCGTGACCGCCACCATCATCGACGAAAACGGAGAATACGTCATTGCCAAACCTTAAGTCCATCAACAGAGGCGCGGCGAAAGGCATCGGCATCGATTTCACGCCGGATTCCGCCCAGACCATCAGTCTGGAGCGGAAAGGTGGTCATTTGCGCATTATAAACGTCTCCGCCTTCCCGTATGAACAGGACGCGGACGGCGCCGCGACCGTCTTTCCGGCCGCCCTGAAACGCCATATCAAGGCGGAAGGCGTCCGCCTGGCGGGCGTCTCCCTGACGTCTCTCGGCTCCAACGAGACGATCCACGACATACCGAACACGCTGCCGGACGCGGCGTTGGAGAATTTCGTGCAGGTCCAGGTCCGCTCCATCGGCAGCCTGTCGGAAGACAATCTCATCTACGACTACCAAGTGATGCGCGGCCTGAATCCGGAGACGCGGAACATCCTTCTGAGCATCGCCCGCGAAGAGTCCGTCACAGGCTGCTGCGACTTCCTAAGCGGCATCAAGCCGCTGAAGAAGCAGAAGGTCACCTCCCATGTGCTGGCGGTCGCCTCCGCGTTCTGCGCCCTCCATCCGGACGCCGCCTATCTCTCGACGCCGCAAGTCATTCTGAATCTGGAGGAGGATTCGACTGTCATGGCGATCGTCTGCAACGGCAGTGTCGTCTGCACAAGCCTCCTGCTCTTCGGCATCCACAACATCCCCCACACGACCGGCCTGCCGCTGTTGCGGGAGGAATACGAGAACGCCGTCTCACGCTGGCGGGAGACGCTCCCCGCAGACGTCGCCTCCACGCCGTTGTCGAACATCTGGGCCACAGGCGAAAGCGAAAACATCTCGCAGTTCGTCGACATGCTTGGCGCGATCCAGCCGGAGGCCTCCATCCAGATGTTCGGCGTTCCGGGAGACATGATGCCGCAGCAGGACACGCTGCTCCATACCGATCTGACCGTGCTCTTCGGACTCGCCCTGTTCGCTCTGGACGAATCGCCCGTCAAGATCTCCCTCCTGCCCGAACGCCAGAAATGGATGGAGCACAAGAAGCACGAATATCCGTATCTGGCCCTGGCCTTCGCCCTGTTGGTCATCGGCCTGCTGGCGTGGTTCGCCGGCGCGTTCTACCATATCAACACGGCGTTGAAAATCGCCGATGCCGAACACGAGACGCTGAAGCAATGCTCCGTCCTCATCCCGCAGATGGAAAAGATGCATGAACGCATGGCCTATCAGCAGAAACGGATGCTACCCGTCGCGGAGGCGGGCTACCGCACCGTACGCTACATGGAGGCGTTGCAACGCTGGCAGGCCGCGCAGGCCACAGGCGACGAGGCCGAACGATGCTGGGGCATCTATCTCGCGGATGAATTCTCCTTCGAACGCGCCAACAAGGAACGCCAGGAGGAGGCGGAAGCCCCCGCCAGGCCGCAGCCCATCCGGTCGCCGAGCACCTACATGGATCTCTTCTCGGAGGAAAGCAAAGTCCAAGAGCAACCGGCCGCGACATATTCCCCCAAGACCATCAACATCAACACGTTGAAGATTCTCAGCAGCATCTACATCGGCGGCATCGCGCCACTCGGCAAGACACGTTACAAGGTCGTGAAGGACATGCAGACGCAGCTGGTCGAATCCGGCGTCTATGTCAATGTCGACGACCATACGGATTTCATCACCAAGAGCTTCAGCGACAAGTACTTCACGCCATGGAGGACCTTCCTGCAGGCCAATACGGACGCCCTCGGCGGCGAATTCACGACGTTTTTCATGCAGCTTCCTTTCAAGGAAGAGCTCATCCACTCGAACCACCTCACCGTGCCATCCACCACCAAACGCTACTGACCCATGTTCAAGCCATCCTACAAGGACTGGCCGAAAGGCTACCACAGACTGCTGCACTACACCATCATTTTGATGGTGGTGTCGCTGGCCGCGCTGTGGCTTGGCGTCTGCCCAAGATGGCGCAATCTTGAATCGCTTCGCGAGCAAAACGACCCTCTCCCGCGCCGCCATGACGTTCCGCAACGAAATCCACAATGTCTATCCGAGCGACGAACCGCACGGCCTCAGCCCGGAGGACCAGTTCGTCTACAATTCCACCCGTATCGACTACAAGGATCTTTCAGACCGGATCAAATCCGAATTCAAGGAAAAGAACATCATCATCACGGAAAAATGCTTTGAAACCGACACGGCGGAACCTGTCTTCCATCTCATGCTGAAACTATGGGTCATCCGAATCCTCCTCCATAACGCGCTCGACAACTCGCTGGCGGTTGAAGCGGAGGAGAACGGCGAAGCAAGAATCTCCGCCACACGCACGTTCGCCTACGCCATCGGCAGCGACACCGCCAAGCCGTATCTTCTGGAATTTCCCGTCTCCATCCATCTCACGGGAACGATGGAGAACTTCCTGAAATTCATCAAATCATTGCAGGAAAAAGACTTGTATCTCCCCTTGAAGCATATACGCGTCTATTCGGAACCTCCGAAGGAACTGCCGCCCGGCGCCAAGATCGACGTCTCGCAGCTGCATTTCCGGGCGAGTTTCTCCGCTTTCTTTCCCGCGCCGTCGTCTAACACACTGCTCAACGTCGAAGGAGGGACGAAGGAAAACTGATGCTCGCGTCACTGACCACACTCTTCGTTCGCGTATGGGAGAAAGCGCTGTTTCTGATCGCGCTTCTCGCCTGCCTGACGCTTTGCTCCCTTGCGACACACTACTTCACGGCCGCTCCGGAGGAAGAGGACGCCGTCGGCCATCGGCCGGCCGCCGTCTCCATCCTTCCATGGCAGGACCGCTCGTACTTCAGCGTTTCCGTTCCGGAAGCGACTGCCGCCAATCCGTTTGCGCATACGCTGGTCAATATGACGGCACCACCGGAACCGCCCAAGCAGGAAAAAACGGAACCACCGAAGAAAGAGGAGCCGCCCAAGCCAGCTGAACAGACTGCCAAGACAGAGCCAGCCGAGCCTGCAGCCGCGCAACCTGCTGAACCGGAGAAACCTGCGGAAACGGCAGAGCCAGCCAAACCGGCGGAGCCGCCACCGCCGCCGCCCAAGCCGGACATCGTTTTCACCATTGCCTATCGCGGCTACTATGTCGATGTACGCGGCGAATCCCTCGCCATGCTGATCGTCACGGATCCGGCAAAGAAGGACCACATCCATCAACTGGAATGACAAACATACCTTTACATTTAAACAAGAATAGCTTTTTCAATGATTAATGATTAATGATTAATGATTAATTTTTTGTTTTTTCGCCAGATTATCCATACAATCCAAAACCTCCAGAACTTCCAGCCTCCTATGAATCACACTTCTTCATATCGTATTGGCGCTGTTCTTTCCACGATGCTGCTCGTCGGCGCGTTTCCGTCTGCCATTCTCGCGCAGCAGGCGAAAGACAATATCGTTGAGTCTCAAATCCTTGCCAATGCGCGCCTTGGGGAAATCATTCTTCAGGAGGATTTCTCCAAAATTGAAAACGGCGGCATGCCGGAAGGTTGGATTAAAAACCATCCGTTCAATTTCCTCTGGGCGGCGGACAAAGCCACTGGTTTGAACGGTGATGTCATTTCCGTCCAAAACCACAAACTCGCCATTCGTTCGGACAAAGGCGCTCACATCATCGCCCTGCCGCCGCTCGGCACGGAAAACTACGTCTTTTCAGCGACATTCCAATTTATCGCCAGAGGCGGGTCCTTCGGGCTAGAAACGGATATCGCAGACGACTACAAGAACTGTAGTTACGCCACGAACAGCATGATGTATCCGTATGAAGTCAAAGTCGGCGAATTCGCGCAGTTCGTCCGCAAGCAAGGCCGCGGCGACGTCGGCAGGCAGAACATCGACTGCTCCACAGGCTATTTCGCAGACCCACTGCCGCCGATGAACACGGATGTCGTCTTCACCGTCTATCATCTGGAAGGCGTCTCCTATTTCTATTGCAACGGCAAATTCGTTTCGCAACTGGCGGACAGCAAACGCGATTCCACCGCCCCCCGCACGCGCATCGGCATGTACAGTTGCGGCGGCAGTTTTCTCGTCTCCTCCGTCATCGTCCGGGAACTGATTCCCAAAACGTTGCTGGAGAGAGGCTTGATAACCGCCGTTTCAATCGACAAGCCGTCCATTCAATGTGACGGCGACACCTGCGATTTACTGCTTCCAGTCACGTTTGACAAAACAGATAAAAATCTCAATGACGGTGTCCTGTCTTCCCCATTGCTTGACGTTATTTTGGAATATCAATTGGATGACACGAACCGGACCGACAGAATCTATCCTAATAAAATTGTCGCACAAGACAACAAGTCCCAAAAACTGCTCTTTAAAATCCCTAACCTGCGTGGTGACGGCCTTTCCCACACGTATGTCGTTCGCGCAGGCCTGGATTGGACTTCTATCGGGCGGCCTGTTCTCTACTCTACCAAGCAATGGCGAATCAATCCCGTCATGATCGCCAACAAAACATACCGTCAAGCCACAGAGGAACAGAAGAAAAACATGGATACCGTCTTTAAAAACGTCAAAGGCTACCAAGGCGCGAGCATCAAGCAGCTTACGTTCGCCGTCTTCTCTGATTTCCATTATAAGAAAGGTATGTACGCCTCCCCCATCGCCGGCATGCAGGCCATCGTGGACCGCGCCGCGCAGGCCAACGTCGCCTTCATGATCCATGGCGGCGATTTCTGCAACGACTACAAAGGCTCCCCCGAGCTGATGAACGCCTATCTGAAAAATAACCGAAACCTCCCCGCCTACGGCGTTTACGGCAACCATGAACTGGAATCGCGCGGCAACGTCATGCCGCTTGTCACGCCGCTTCTGACCAACCGTCCGGACAGCGTCGTCTGGGGCACGCCCGACGGCAAGATCGGCGACGGATTCACCGCCCATTACTATTTCGAATCCAACGGCTTCCGCATCATCTGCCTGGACACGAACTATTCATGGAATCCAGAGAAGAAAGAATGGCAGCACAACACGGAGGCCAGCTATGGCCCGCCCAAAGGCAATTCATCTGGCAACTCGCTCGGCCCCAAGCAGTTGGAATGGCTCGAAAACATCCTCATGGACGCAGCGGACAAAGGAATCCCCTGTCTCGTTTTCAGCCACGTCGGCTATTCCGCCGAATGGAGCTCCGCTCCGGACACGAAGAAAGTCCGCGAGATTTTCCAGAAGGCCAACACGGCTCGCCAAGGCACCGTCCTCATGGCCGTCAACGGACACCTTCACACCAATCACGTCAAGATCATCGACAACATCCTTTTCTTTGACGTCAACACCACCTACAACGGCGACTGGCAGGGCGGCCAGAAGGAACACCACTATACCGACGGCATGACGTACGAATTCGTCGATTACGACCAGAACGGCCAGCCGACCGCCACCCGCCAACGCAATCTGATGGAGTTAGGGCAAGCCAAAAACACATGGTTCTTCACAGATCCGCTCAGCGCCATCGTCACGATCGACTCGCTCGGGCACATCGTCATCGACGGCTCCAAGACGACATGGCGCTACAACGTCATCCCCTCCAACGACGGCAAAAACGGCTGCGAACCATTCATCACCAGCGGCACCTACGACGTGCTGGAATAAACTTTCAGCGACTAAACCGACTAAAGCGACGAAAGGGACAAAAGTTTTTTTGCTTTTGTCCCTTTCGTCTGTAACATTAGTCTATAGGCCATAAACACTGCCTTCGGCAGCTACTAACCACTAACCACTAACCACTAGAATCACTTGAATTCCGCCACCAGCTCTTCATACTGCTCATGCGTCAGCTTGGGGCCGAATTCCGCCATGGCGGCCTTCGCTTCCGCCGCATCGTCCATCAGCAGCGCGTACAGCATGATGGCCGCATGCTTGGACGCCTGCACAAACGCGACATAGCCGTCGGGCGTGGTGAAATCAATGCCATGCGCCGTGCCTTTTCCGCCTGGAACACCGCCGTGGATGGCGGGCATGATGTTCGTGATGTCGCCCATGTCCGTGCAGCCGGCCGAGCGGTTGAACCAGTTGAAATCGCTGTCCACCATCGTGGGAACAAGCAGCTTGGCAACTTCCCGATGGACGTTGCCGAGGGTCTCGTTCTTTCTGACCGGCAGCGAGCCCTGGATGTTGAAAACTTCGGCGGAACCGCCCAAAGCCAAAGCCGAATGGATCACCGCGTCATCGAACATCTTCGCGGCTTTCGACATCTCCTGCACGCTTGCCCCACGAACGTAGTAGTTCATGGCGGCCGTGTCCGGAATGACGTTTGCGGCTTGTCCGCCTTCCGTGATGATGCCATGAATACGCATGGTCGATGACATCCGCTCCCGCAACAGACCGATGGCGCACTGCGCAAGCGTCAGCTGGTTCATCGCATTGTTGCCGCTGGAAGGCACGGATGCATGGCAGCTCTTCCCATGGAACACGACGCGTTTCTTGACGTTGCCGCCATTCCACGAACAGCCGTACTTACCGCCGCAATGGCTCATGAACGCCACATCCACGTCGTCCAGAACACCTTCGCGGTACAGTGAAATCTTTCCGCTGATGGCTTTGATCTTGCCTTCCGCGATCAGCTGCTGGGCCAGTTCGAACTCGAAGCCCTCTTCCGCCGGCGTCCCGATGAAGGCGATCTTGCCGCACAATCCGTCCAGAATGCCCGGACAATGCGTGAACAGCCACGCCGCGCCGACCAGTGAATTGATGTGCGTATGATGGCCGCAGGCATGGACGCAGCCGTCTACCGCCTCAGGATGCGTCGGAATATGCAGCGCGTCCAGTTCGCCCATGAGCGCGACCGTCGGGCCAGGCCGCCCCGTGTCCAAATCCGCCCGGAAACCAGTGATGGACAGGCCGCGTTTCACTTTCAGGCCATAGCTTTCCAGACAATCCGTCGCATACTTGCTCGTCTTCACTTCGCGGTAGCCGAGCTCGGGCATGCCCCAGAATTTCTTTCCGTTTTCAATGAACACCTCTTGGTTGGCTTCAGCTAAATCAATCAGCTGACGAATGGCTGGTGCGTTAAGATTCATGGTTCTCCTTAATATTTTGTCGTTGAGAAAACAATCTTTCTTTAATTTCTCTTGAATCTATGATTTTTCAAGTTATCGTATGTTGTATTGGCATTCCACTTCCGCATTATTCGTCCCATTCGTCATATTTAATTATAGTAAAGAAACACCATGGAAAAGAACTGGCAAGCCATTCTTGAAACCGAACGCGTCGCCTCACGAACCATCTATGTGCAGGGCTGCGGCCGCAACGTCAACCTCGGCTCCTATTGGCGCGGGAAATACTATATTAGCTTCCGCGCAGATCCAAGCGAGGCGATTTTCCGCGCCAAGGCGTTCGCCTATACGCTTGAACATCTGCCACTTACGTTTGATCCACGGCAACGTTTCGCATGCGGCATGGAGACGTATCAGGTCATGGAAGTGCCCGAAGAAATCAAAAATGACTATGCCGTCTGCATCGGGGCGGACGCGGGCCGCGGCCGCCGTAATTTCACCGTCGGCAACGACCATACCGTGCCAGACTACCGCACCGTCCTTTCCATTGGTCTCGACGGCATTCTCGCCCGAATCGCCGATTCGCGCCGCTATCATACAGATGCCAAGTCGCTTGCGAATCTGGAAGCCATGGAAATCGGCATCAACGCCATCAAGGCCTTCTCCCTGCGTTTTGCGGAATCGCTAAAGGAAACGGATCCAGAGCTTTCCGCCTGCCTGACACGCATCGCAGGCCCCGCTCCAACGTCGTTCTTCGATGCGTTGCAGTTGACATGGCTCCTCTTCATCGTCCTCCAGAGCCAAGGCCGCAACCATGACGCGCTCGGCCGTATCGATCAATATCTTATCGACTTCTACCGCCGCGACATCGCCGACGGCAAACTCACGCGCGACGACGCTCTCGACATGCTCTGCCACATCTGGACGAAGGTCGAAGGCGTCCATGACACGACGAATATCGCCATCGCGGGCATCACGCCAGACGGAAAGGACGCCACCAACGAACTGAGCTATCTCGCGTTGGAGGCCACAGGTCTTGTCAAATCACCGTCCACCAATATTTCCGCGCGTTTCCACGACAACACGCCGGACGATTTCTACAAAGCCTGCGCGAAACTCATCTCCACGGGCATCGGCTTCCCCGCCGTTTTCAACGACGAAGTGACGATTCCCATGCTGGAACAAGTCGGCGTAAAGACCGAGCACGCAAGGGATTATTGCATGGTCGGCTGCGTCGAGACATTGGTCGCCGGCCGCCAGCAGGCGTGGAGCGACGGCCGTTTCGACACACAGATCTGCTTCGAAACCGTCCTCAAACGGCTGGACACATACGACACATACGAAGCCCTCTACAACGATCTGCTGGTCGAAATCGCCAAACGCATTCAGACCTACGTCGATAACTACAACGCCAATCTCGCCTGCTATTCGCCTGAACGGCTGCCCGATCCCGTGCTCTCAGCCTTCACGCAGGACTGCATCGCCCGCGCTCTCGATCTGAACGACGGCGGTTCCATCTACCGCCGCTTCCACGGCGTCGGCATGATGGGCATTGGCACAATTACCGACAGCCTGTCCGTCCTCAGACAGCCTGTCCGTCCTCAAGAAGCTTGTCTTCGAGGAGAAACGCGTCAGCAAGAAGGAGGTCATGGCCGCGTTGGAGGCCAATTTCGAAGGCCACGAAGCCCTCCGCCAGATGTTCATCAACGCCACGCCAAAGTACGGCAACGACGATGATTACGCCGATTCCATCGCCGTCGATCTCGTCCGCCGTTTCGGCGAGATGTGGCGTCCCCACAAGACGTTGGACGGCGGCCAGTTCTTCAGCTGCATGGCCACCAACATCAGCAACATTCCCGCCGGCCGTATGGTCGGCGCCACGCCGGACGGTCGATTCGCCCACACCGCCCTGTCGGACGCCGCCTCCCCCAACGCGGGCTACGACCGCAAGGGCCCGACCGCCTTCATCAAATCCATCTGCAAGCCAGACTACACGCAGCAGAACTGCACCGTCGTCAACCTCCGCTTCTCACCGGATTTCTTCAAAGGAGAGGACGGCATCGGCCATTTCTGCGCGTTGCTGAAGGAATTCGTCCGCGGCCGCGGCCATGAAATGCAGTTCAACGTAACGGACAACGCCGATCTGCAGGATGCCCGCGAACATCCAGAAAAATACGGCTCGCTGGTCGTTCGTGTCAGCGGCTTCTCCGCCTATTTCACGCGGCTGGATCCGTCCATCCAGGACGACATCATCCGCCGCCGCGCGCATGTGAAATCATGAGTCTCAGGTTGGGATGCAGGGATAAAAAGCGATCAAAAAGATAAAAGAATCAATCATTCATACAGTTTTCTTGTATCCTTTTTATCGCTTCAATCCCTTCCTATCCAACATCTTCAAATCTTCTTTCCATTATACCATCACATCGCCGGAAAAATCGACGCCCATGAACATCTGGTTGTCGGACAGCGTCGAATTGTGCAGCAGACCGTCCCAATGGTCGCGGATGAACAGCACCGTGTCGTCCAATACGTCCGCCGCCCCCACAAGACGCTCCACGACGGTTTTGCTCTTCTTGAACACATTCGTCAGCCCCCAGCCGATGTTGTTCTCATCGTGAACGACAGGCTTGATCGTCAAATCAATCGGCTTGTCCAGATCAATCTTCGCGCCATCGACAATCAGGCCGTTTTCAACCGCATTCTGCGCCATCCATTGCAAGGCGATGTCCGCCAGCTCGTGGTTCGCATAGCCGCCGCCGACATCCGTGTGGGAGCCCGCAAACCACCGTTCCGTGATCACATCCAGCGGATTGAAACGGAAGACATCGAAAATGCTGCGGCGTTCGTCGATAGCCATCGCATGATACGCATGTTTCACGTATGGAGGAAGATCCGCGATGCCGAAGTCGTTTCCAGGCGTCGCCTTCACCGTGTCCCACACGCCGATCATCTCGACGTCGCGTTGCAGAAACGTCGCCAAAACACGAACGGCGAAAGCGCCGCGCGAAAAGCCGAACAGATAAATGCGCGGCTCACAGCCGTCTTCCCGCGCGATTTCGCATTCGTCATCCAGCCACCGCTTCGCCTCCGTGATGCGTTCGTCCAATCCAAAACCCAACGCCGCTCCGGTAATCGTCTCATGCGACCGTGTGCCGACGCCTTTCCGGTAGTAGCAACGCTGCTGGACATCGCCTTCCTTCACGTTCGGCGATGCGTAGTAGAGTCTTACGACATTTGAATCCGTCGCGCATTCCGCCTTGGAGCGGTTTTGGTTCGTGCCGTCAATGAAAACACAGAGATTTCTAATCATCGTTCTCCTCCCATTCGATGTCCATGGGAGCCCAAAGCCCGAATGTCAGAACGGTCGCCAACGCATACCAATAATTGGTCCTGCAACGCACCGCCGCCACCGTATGGCGCTTGTCCTCCACCGTGATGACATTCTCTTTTTCCCAAAGATTTTGTTTCCAAAGACTTCCGTCATAACGCACCGGCGGGTACTCATATGGGCGGACGGCCCGTCCGGACACGCGGACTGATGACTGGCAACCGCATACCCCCAAGCAGAACACCATGCACAGCACCACGCAGACCGTGCGCTTTAATATGGCAAGAATCTTTTCTCTCATATTACCTCCAATAAAACGACGAAAGGGACTAAAGCGACGGGAAGGACAGAAGTGTCATGGCTTGTCAGCAGACAACTTTCTGCGCAATGCATCTACTTCATCAGCTGTCAGACCGACGCCAAGCAGATAAGTTTCAGCGGCTTTTTTCAAATCCGCCTTTTTCAACGATTTCAGTTTGAACGCCGTACGCAAGTTTTCCAGCATGTCGCCGCGGATGGCCGCCGCCTGCCGCGAATCCGCCTTCACATGGTAGAAGTTCTGGAACGTCCGTAGATAATCGTCCGCAACTTCTTCCACTGACGCACCTTCCAGCAGTTCCAGAACGGCGCAGAGGAAGCCTGTGCGGTCCTGCCCTTCCTTGCAATGCAGCAGATACGGCGGCTCGTTGGCCAGCATGAAACGAATGCCATCCCGCACGCCGTCGCCGAACGACGGCTGCGTCGCATCAACGCCCATGTGCAGGAAAACCGTCGGCAGCGTCGCGCAGTAGGAATTCGCCCAACCGGCCATGTTCTTCGCCGCCACCTCCGTGTCCGCCATGTTCACAACCGTCTTGATTCCAGCGGCTTTTGCCGCCTTGTCCACAAACGTATTTCTTCCGATGGCGGGATTGATCGGGCTGGAACTGCGGTACAGGACGCCGTCCGCCATGCCGCTCGTACGGACTTCGCGGAAATTGGCGAAATCACTGTCGGAAAGTTCCGCATAGTCTTCGCGACTGTTCGTCCGCTTCAAATCGTAAATCAGCAACTGGTCGGCATATCCGCCCTTCTCTTTCATGCTGATGACGACAGGCAGCGGCATCGAAATGCCGTCTTTTGGCGTCCATGTCACCTTTTTGTCTGCCGCGACGTTTTTGACAGCGATCCCCCAGCGGCTGGCCGCGTCACCATAATAGATGGTGGTCGTCAGCGGCTTTTTCGCGTCTTCCGACAGCACCAACGCCGCCCTGCCCGACTTCACATAACGGAAATTCGGCACGACTGGCATTTCATGGGACTGCCCCGCCAATTCCAATTCGACGACGTCTCCGCAGTCATAGCCGCGCTGATTGAACTCGCCCGACGTCATCTCCATCCAAAGCCCGCCGTATTTGTCAATGTACTTCGTGTTTGGAATCGTCGTTTGAACACTCGGCGGCAACGACTTGCAACCGAACAGCAGTCCCGCCACCAACGGCAGGAAGAAGATATTCAAGAGATGTTTCATAATAATACAATTTTATGTTTTTATAAAAGAATAATACCATTTTCCAGAAAATCCAGAAAATCCAGAAAATCCAGAAAATCCAGAATCCTAAGCCAAAATCTTCTCCGTGGCGTCGTCTTCCGCCTGCTTCGTGTAGAGCCGCCAATAAGCGCCTTTCTGTGACATAAGCGCTTCGTGTTTGCCGCTTTCGATGATCTGACCGTCTTTCACGACGAGAATCATGTCCGCGTTGCGGACGGTTGACAGGCGGTGGGCGATGACCACCGACGTCCTCCCATGGATGATTTTCGCGATGGCGGACTGGATTTTCGCCTCCGTCAGCGAATCGACGGAGGCCGTCGCTTCGTCGAGAATCAAGATTCGCGGATTGGCCAAGATGGCTCGTGCGAAGGAGATAAGCTGCTTTTCGCCTGTGGAGAGCAAGTCGCCGCTTTCTCCCGCTTCGCTGTCGAGCCCGTTCTCCAGATGCTCCAACATGCCGTCCGCCGAGACGTCATGGAGGGCGGCGATGATTTCGTCGTCCGTCGCATCGGGCTTGCCGACGCGCAGGTTGTCACGGATGGATCCGGAGAACAGATGCGGCGTCTGCAGGACGTATCCCAACGCGGAATGCAGCCAGAACTGGCTCCGTTCGCGAACGTCTTTTCCATCGATAAGTACTTGCCCCGCAGTCGGTTCATAGAAGCGGCAGATCAGATTCGCCAACGTGGATTTGCCTGCTCCCGTCTCGCCGACGATGGCGATGTTGCTTCCGAATGGAATCGTCAGATTGAAATCGCGGAGGACATATTCGTCGCCGTCCGGATATTTGAAATCGACATGACGGAACTCGATGTCGCCGCGGATCGGTTCCCAATTCTCTGCCTTCGGCTGGAAACAATCGCCATATTTTTCGACAACCTGTTGCGAATCAGCCACATCCGGTTGCGTCTCCATCAGTCCGAAGAGCCGTTCGATGTTGACCTCCGTCGTGATCAGATCCGATATGCTGTCGATAAGCCAGCGAACAGGCTCCATCATGCCCTGAGCGTAGGCCATGAACATGGAGAACGTTCCCACTTCCTCCGCCGCGATGTAGCCGCCCTGCCACAAAACGATGGCCAGAGCCAGCGACGAGGCGAAGCCCATCGTCGCGGCGAACAGGCCGCGCAGACGTGCATGGCGGCTGGATTTGCGCCACATCTCATCCGTGTTCTTGCGAAAATCGCGTTCCATCTTCTCTTCGATGACGAGCGACTTCACTGTCCGTGCTCCCATGATGCCTTCATTGAAGTCGCTGGTAATGCGTGAGTTGATCTCACGGATGTCGCGGTTGACCGCCACGAGTTTCTTCTGGAATAGCGAGAACAACAGCGCCACCAACGGCACGATGACGACGACCATCGCCGCCAGTTTCGCGTTGATGCTGAACATGACGACAATGGCCCCCACCAGATAGGAAATATGCCACACGCTGTCCATGATCGTCCACGAAGCCAGCGAGCCGATGCGCGACGCGTCGCTCATGAGCCGCGAATGGATGTAGCCCACGCTGTTCTGGCTGTAATACGAAAACGACAGCGTCTGCAGATGGCGGAACGCCGCATCCCGCAGATCGCGGTTGATGCTGACCTCCACCGTCATCGCACGGGTGCAGGCGACATAACTCAACACCCCAGTCGCCACGACGCCAACGACATAGATGACGATGAACCACGCCAGCGTGTCCGTCGTATGCTCAGCGATGAAATGGTTCAGCGCGTAGCGTTCCATCAACGTGATGACGATATCCCACATCGTGCCCATGATTCCGCAGACGACCATCAGAATCATCGTCGCACGGTATGGCTTCACAAACGGAATCAGCTTGCCTATCCCGAAGAACGGCAGCTTCTTGTGATTTTCCACCTTCTTCTTCATACGGCCGCCCTCCCCTCCAGGCCCGTCTGCGCCTCGTAGACTTGCCGATAAATGCCGGGCTGATTCCTAAGTTCTTCCGGCGTACCGTATTGCGACACACGCCCTTTGTCGAGAACGAGAATGTGATCCGCACGGGACAGCGTCGTGATGCGATGGGAGATGAGAATCACCGTCGCCGTGCCGAAACGCCGCTCCAGTTCCGCACGAATCCGTGCATCCGTCTCCGTATCGACGGCGGAAAGCGAATCGTCGAAAATCAATATCGGCGGCGAACCGACCAGGCATCGCGCGATCGCCGTCCGTTGCCGCTGGCCGCCGGACAACGTGACGCCGCGTTCGCCGACGGTCGTATCGTAACCATCTGTAAAACCGCTAATAGTGTCAGACAGGCAGGCGGCGTCCGCCGCCTTTTCAATCTGTTTCATGTCCAATTCGTCCATGCCGATTCCAATGTTCTCCGCGATCGTCCGCGAGAACAGGAACGATTCCTGCAGGACGACGCCGATGTTTTTCCGCAGCGACGCCGTCTTGATGGTGCGTATGTCGCGGCCGCCGACGGAAATCGTCCCGCTGCCCTCCGGCAGGCTGTACATTTTGTCCAACAACAGGATCAGCGTGCTTTTGCCGCTGCCCGTGCCGCCGAGAATGCCGAGCGTCGTATGCGCGGGAATCGTGAATGAAACGTCTTTCAACACGTCGGAACCTTCGTGGTAGCCGAAGCTTACGTGTTCGAAGACGATATCGCCCTGCATGTCGCTTTCGACGGCGTCCGCCGCGTCGCGTTCCTCCGGTTCGACGATGATCTGGCGGATGCGTTCGATGGAGACGCCTGTCTTGCCCATCTCCGAAATCGTCCGCCCAAGTTCGCGGATCGGCCAAATCAGCATGCCGTTATACGCGATGAAGGCGATGTATTCGCCGGCTGTGAGCCTGCCGTTGATGCAGAAAAGGACGCCGATGACCATCAGCAACAGTAATTGCAGGCCGGACAGCACGTCGGACGCGCACCAGAAAAACGCCAGCGAATGGGCCATCTTCACCCATAGCGACGTATAGAACTTGTTGTGGGACACGAACTTATCCAATTCATGAGCCTCCCTGCCAAACGCGCGGACGACGCGCACGCCCGTCAGATTTTCTTGTGCGATGGCGGACAGCTTCCCTTCGTTTTCATCGCATGCCATGAAGCGCTCTTCGATGATTTTGTGGAAGTAGATGGAATAGCCGACGATGATCGGCAACGGCAGCATGGCGATCAGCGTCAGCGTCCCGTTCATGCCGATCATGAAGAACAGCGCGAAGCCAAGCATGACCGCCACACGCAAAAGCGATGCCAGCTGGTTTGAGACAAAGCCTTTGATGGTCTCCACGTCGGACGTGCACCGTTGGATGATGTCGCCGGTTTTGTTCCGTGTATGCCATTCGTACGGAAGACGTTGGATATGCGAATACAGTTCGTTTCGCATGGTCTTCACCATCGTCTCCGTCGCCTTCGTGTTGATGACGCGAAACGCATATTGGAAGACCATCTGCACAATGGCGCACGCGACAATCGCCAACGCCATGATCCACAGATGGCCGCCCAGATAGCCGAAGCCGCCGATGGATTCCACAAGTTTCATGACAAACGGCGGATAGTGCGGCTCCCCCTTGCCGATGGCGCAGTCGATCGCCGCGCGGATGATCTGCGGATGGAGCATCCCCGTCAGCGTGGCGATTTCCACCGACACGATGGCGGCGACAAAACACCACGCCGCCGGCCGGATATACCGCCATAGGAAAATATATTTGTTTTGTTTCATAATGACAAACTCTTCATTTACAGAATATAGAACACATGCAGACAAACGCATCACAAAAAACAACGCGAAACGCCGTCTGGAGAGACATAATCACGCGACTGCGTAACAGCCTCTACGAAGGCCTCCAAAGTCATAATTGCTTTTGACTATCGTTTTTATGGTGCACGAAGTGGAAGTCGCATGGCTTCTGCTTGTAATGTTCTGTAAATACCAAGAATTTTGATGAGTGGCTACAAGAATAGAATATTCTTGTAGTACCTATATTAATATAATCCCATAATCATCAGAATCCTAGCCGATAATCACGTTGCATAGCGCCCGCTTGTCCGTCATGATCATCTCTCCGACGGACGGCACGCGGATCGTTCCCGCATACGGATTCTTGATGCTGACGACATCCGTCGTGATGGTCGCCTCCACTTCCGATTTCTCAAAGCTCAGATCCGCCTTCAGCATCTGGCAGTTGACAAGCTTCAGCCCCTTGCAGTAGCACAGCGGTTGCGTGCCCGAAATGACGCAATTCTCGAAGGTTACGTTTTCGCAGTACCATGCGAGATATTCGCCGTTGATGACGCTGTTGCGCACCACGACGTTCTTCGCATGCCAGAAGGAATCCTTCGTATCAAAATGGCAGTTGTCAAACTGCGAATCACAGATATATTGGAAAGAATACTTTCCTTTCAACGTAACATTTTCGAATGTCAGCCGTGAAGACCGCATCATAAAATATTCACTTTCCGCCGTGCAATCCTTCATGTTCACACCGTGAACCGACCAGCCAAACTCCGGCGAGATGATGTCGCAGTTATAAAGCGACACGTTTTCGCATTCACGCAACGCCTTGATGCCGTGCATCTTCGTGTCTTTGATATTGATATTTTTCGAATACCACAACGCGGCGCGGCATTTCTCCGTCATCTCGCTATTCGATATCGACAGCCTGTCGTCATGCCAGAACGGATAGCGCAGATTGAAAAAACAGCCTTCGGCTTCGATGTCCGAGCTTTCCTTGAAGGCGCTTTCGCCGTCCGCCGGACCGTCGAAACGGCAGTTGACCGCTTTCACGCCGTGGCTTTCATACAACGCCCGTTCTTCATCATAGGTCTTATTTTCAATGGTCGTCTTCACGGGGAGGCTCCTGTGTTTTTAACTTAACATACTAACATTTTCATTACTATAATGCAGATGCAGTAAACTGCAATGAAACGCTGGTTGTTCTATAAATTCTGTATTTTCCGGAAAAAATATTTGCAAAACTTGCCTTGCATTACCAAGAACTCTGCAAGAAAACAATATGCAAATGTTTATGCCGGCTCCAGCAAATTCGCAGGGGGACAATGGAGCGCCTGCGCCAAACTCAACAGTGAATCCGCACGGGCGGCGTCAAGTCTCTTCTGACGCTGTTCATATTGCTGGAGTGTCCGCAATGGAATACCGCTGAGCGACGCCAATTGGCTTTGGCTCAAATTGGCCTCCAATCTGCATGTTTTCAGACGGCTCATGGGATGCGCCAGATGGTACCATTCATCCAAAAGTTCAACCAGTTTCTCTATATCCATTTCATGATACGGATGATAAAGGTTGCAAATCTTTTCAATTGAAGCAAATGAATTGATTTCGCGGAATGACCAGCAACGACGCCATTGATAATAGGCCAGAGCCCAGCCAGTCCAGTATTCAGGGCTACGTCCCGCCGGAATATTCAAAACCTTCTGCGGCATTGGCTGCCCATGCTCCTCCATGACTTCATAGGCCAGCTCTATGCCAGAATGCCCCACCAATGCATTCGGTTCACCATCGGTAAAGCGCCTTGCCAGCGTACTTTCCAGAAAGAAACCGTAGAATTTTCCAAGAGGAAGCCGGAATTGGTTCACGCCGACATCCAGCATCCGCCCGAAATTGTTCCGTGCATGCGACAAATAGTTTTCAGCGTAGGCGTGGATCATTGGCGGTAATTCCTTGATCGATTATCTGAATGACAAAAAGGTCGTCTGGACGACGGCGTTGATTGCGTGATGCAAAATATTCCTCCCGCGCCATCACATCCCGTTTCTGGTATTGTGGATACCATGAATCTTTCCAAGCCTTCTCCGCTCCCAGAAAACGCAGGCGGGCAAAGGCTTCCGGACTCTTCAGCACAAATTGCCTGCCCAGTTTGCCTAAATGCATGGCCTGGTTCAATTGACGGCAGGAAATGGCGCCGGAAAGAAAATCCTGTGCAAATGAAAAATAACTGTCATCCGCCCGATAGCCGACGATAATGTCCGCATGAGAATAGTCGATGGAAAAATTTTGCAGGATGTATTCACGTGCTTCACGGGCCAATCCATAGGATATGTCAAATGTCCTGTTCTCCAAAAGCACTGCCAGCCAATGCAATATGCAGAACTCTGGTCCATTGAGATCCAACACCTTCAGATTTTCGCAGTCCATTTCGTAACAGTTGATCCAACCGTCGCTTCCTTTGCCGACAGCCCATTCGGCGGCCATTTCCTTCTCCTCCGTGCAATAGAATCCCATCCCATAGTCATTATGGGCCTTGCCGCCATTGAAGGTCGGTTGCGGTAACTGTTGCACAGAACCATGATAGATGCTTTTTTTCATTGCATGTCCTCTTGTTTCATGTCTTCTTCCACATATATTAATATACTCCCACGGGAGTATAGTCAAGTCATTTGACGAATTTTTTTAAGGGAAATATCCATAACCAGAAGCTATCGGCATGCCGTTCAACTCAATTCTGACTTCCCTATTTCTGTTATTGCACCATTCGTACAGTGAAAATGCTGAAAAAAACTGCGGATAGCATCATTTTACTGGATTTTCCAGAAAGAATATTTGCAAAGTGGAAAAAAACAATATTTTATAAGATGTATCTTTCCAAACCATCCAGCCTTTCCAGCAGAAGAAAATCCATGGAAATTCCCGCTAGTCTCAAAATCTTCAGCATCATCTATGAATGCCGCCTGTGGCTGATCATCCCGCTGGCGGTCGTGTGGTCTGTCTTCTTGTCCATGCAACTATACCACCGGAAACGGAAGGCCTTCTTCATCACGCTTGCGGCCCTGCCGCTTGTCATTCTGCCGATTACTGTCGCAACAACTTGGAGCGGATGGCATTACCGCATGGAACTCCGCGACCGTTTCGCACCGAACACCAACATAAACCAAATGCCTCCCGCCATCCATGCAGAATATGCCAGACATGACTTTCAACCACGCTTCCGTGACGTGAAGGCCATGATTCTCTGGAATCTTCTGCTGATTCCGCTGACGGTTCTGGGCGGCGGCGTGGTCTGGCGAATTTTTCCAAAGAATCAAGTGAAGGCAGCATCAAACCAACCAGACGCTGTTGGCAATACTATTGTATAGCATTGATATTATAACGAAAAAAATGAAAAAACATATTCTGGCATTTCTGTTTCTAGTCTCATGCGTCTTCGCGGAGACGACCGTCCATGTGCCCAATTTCGATTTTGAACAACAACTCAATGGCTGGCAGAATCGCAATGATCTCGCTTCCGTGGATGCGGCAGCCGCGCGTTCGGGAAATTTTGGCCTTCACGTCCTAAATACCGAAGGGAAAGGTGGTTCAAGCACCTATTCCGGCCCCTTCCATGTCAAACCGGGCGTCGGATACAGGCTTGATTTCTGGTCGAAACGGCTGCCAGGCGGATCGGACAGAACCAGTGTCTATGTGCAGGTCTTCAATGAAAACGGCAACATGCAGCCCGCCCGCGAAACACGCGGCGAGATCGTCCTGCGCATGCAGGACACGTTTGAATGGACGCTGAACAGCCTCTACTTCATCGCCTGCAAAAACGCCGCCACCGCGCAGCTCTGGATCCATTCCCCCGGCAATGCAAAAGTCAACGACGCGTTCGATGATTTCACCCTCCATGAACTCACGCCGGACGAAACGAAAAAAATCCCCTATCTCTCCTATTCCGGTTTTCCGGCCCCCGCTCCAGCAAAAGTCTGGCAAGTCTATGACTGGCTGCCGGACAAGCCGCAGGGCGTCGGCTATCCCGTCACACGTCGTGACAAATGGGACCATCTCCCCAATCCAACCGATGCGGATAAAATCATCGAGCGGGCGGCCACGTTCATGAAGTCCGAACCGCCCGAACTGAAGGACGAAGACTACATGCTGTTCTTGGAAAAAGGCGACCGCGGGACATACGAAAAGCCTTACCATGAACGGACATACCGACTGTTCACCTTCGCCGTCGCGGAAGGCATTGAAAACAAGGGGCGCTTCCTGCCAGCCCTCGAACGCGAAATCAACGCCATCCTTCATGAGCGCAGCTGGGTCGTCCCCGCCCATGATTCGGGTCTTACGAATTTCAACGGAACCCGCTTGTATTCAGATCTTTTCGCATCGGAACGGGCCTCCAATCTTGCAACCGTCGATTGGCTGTTTCAAGACAAACTGAAGCCGGAGACGCGCGCCATGCTGAAACAGGAGGTCTTCCGCCGCTCCATCAATCCATTCGTCGCCATGCTCCACACGGGCGACACATACGGACATGGCTGGATGTACGGCACGAACAATTGGACCGCCGTCTGCCCGGGCAACATGGTCAACTGCATCCTCACGCTCGCGGATGACAAGCTGATACGTGCGGAAGTCATTGTGGCGTCTGAATTTGCGCAGGCGAACTTCCTTTCCGGCTTCACGGATGACGGATACTGCTCCGAGGGGCTTGGCTACTGGGGCTACGGCTTCGGCCATTTTCTCGCCATGGGCGAACACATCCTGCAAAACACAGGCGGCAAAGTGAACATCTTCGCGAATCCCAAAGTCGGCAGAATCGCCGCTTTCGCCAAGAACATCCAGATTGAAGACGGCATCGCACCCGCATTCGCGGATTGCAATATCAACATCCAGCCGTCCATCGAACATCTTGTCCTCATCCAGCGCCATTGGCCGCAGGCTCTACGCAAACGCCTCAAGCCACGGCAGGTATTGGATGTCAGTTTCCCCTTCATGCCGCTGATCGCCTTCGACGACGAGACGCAATACAGCCAGGCCCTGCCGGAAGACGCGCCCTATCCCATCCGCTCGGAATTCCCGCAGGCGGGCATCTATGTCTTCCGCGACACGGATGAAAAAGGACGCGTTTTCGGCGCCGCCATCAAAGGCGGCCACAACGCCGAACATCACAACCACAACGACGTCGGCTCCTTCGTCGTCTCCTGGAACAGCTGCCGTTTCGTCGTCGATCCGGGCGGCGAAGCCTATACGCGTGATGTTTTCAGCGACAAACGATACACGTTCAACAAGCTCAACTCCTTCGGACATCCCGTCCCCGTCGTCGCGGGGAAGCTGCAATCCCCTGGCCCCCAGGCACAAGGAAAAATCATCAAGACGGAACTGACGGATGAACAGGATACGCTCGTCATCGATTTCACATCCGCCTACGACGTTCCCGAACTCAAGTCGCTTATCCGTACATTCGTCTTCAACCGCCCGAACAAGACGATCACGTTGACGGACGCCGTCGAATTCACGGAGCCAAAAGACTTCAGCACCGCCCTCATCAGCAATGAACATGTCTTCATTAAGGCAACCGAAAAATGCACGATCTACACCCGCGAAGACAGGTGCCTGAATGTCCAAATCACGGCGGACGCCCCATTTACAACAAAATCAGAGCGGATCGTCTGCCAATTCGGAGCCCTCGG
>CACYQT010000084.1 GCA_902776645.1 uncultured bacterium
AGACGCAGCCTGCCGACGAGCGGTTCGTCTTCCTCCGTTTCAAAACGCATGCCGTCCAGCCGTCCTTTTACGTTGTAGGCCCATTGGATGGCCAGCGACGCGTCCTTCGGGCATTGTTTCAGACGGTCGCAAAGGATGACCGGATCGCAGGGATGGAATGGAAGCCCTTGATTCTGATGTGCTTGGACCTTATTTCTGATGCGTTCGAAATCTGTCATGGCGGTTGTTTGAATGGATGATAATTGATGAAAAGATACGAGAAAAAAATAAATGCATATTGCAGAAATGCAAAGAATCAGCTATAATAAGACAGGATTCTTTGTCAAACCAACCATAAAAAAGGAAAAAGCATGTTGAAAAAGCTCAGTGGTCTTGTCTTGATTCTGTTTGCCGTGGCGTTGTTTGCGGCGGATGACACCTACCAGATTGTGATGTTGGGCGACCTGCATTACGACAACGTCGAATGCCGCGAGCCGGAGTCAATGAAGAAATTAAAGGATTACCAGAAATATGAATTAAACCGCAATCTGCGCAGTTGGCGGGAAGGCGGCGAGTCGCTGAAAATGCTGGAACTGGCGGGCAAGGCCGCGGAGGAACTGCAGTCGCCGTTCGCCATCCAGATCGGCGATTTCGTACAGGGCGACGCCGGCTCGGAGGCGATGGCGGCGAAGATGATCATGGCCTGCATGAACACATGCAAGCAGTACATCCATGTCCCGTTCATCGCCACGAAGGGCAACCATGATCCGCGCGGGCCTGGAGCGAACGCGGCGGTCAACAAGACGCTGCCCGCCTTCTGGTCGAAGGAACTGAACATTGATCCGCCGCTGACGCGCACGACGTTCGCCCTCTGCCAGGGGCCGGACGTGTTCATCTTCCTGGACGACATCACGTTGGGTTCGGCGAAAAAGGAAAAAGTCGATGACAAGGAGATCGTGACCTATCCGAATCTTGAATATCTGGAATCGCTGCTGAAAGAGCACAAGGATGCACGCTATACGTTCATTGTCTGCCACTTGCCGATCATTCCGACGTCCAACGACCGCTGGATGCCGTTCGGCGGACCGAAGACGGACAAGCAACGCTGGTATCTGCTGAATCTGCTTTGCGAGCACAACGCCATCATCCTCTGCGGCCATATCCACGGCAACACGTTCATCGAATTTGAAAACGAAAAGGGCAAGGTCGCGCAGATCACGTCCATCAGCCTTTTCCCGAGCCCGAACGCCGCGAAGATGGGCAAGCCGAACTATGGAGGCGTCGAGAAGTACATGATGCGCAAAAATGTGAGGGAAGCCATTCTGAAGGATCCGAACTGGGTGTCGTTCTTTTCTCCGTACATGACGGGGCTGAAGCGCTACATCACGCTTGGCGGCGCGGGCTACTGCATCGTGAGAATCTCTCCGGACGGCGTCGTGAACGAATACCACAGCATTCTGGATCCTGAATACTGCACGAGCATTAAAATGAGATAATTTTGAATTAACAATTTACAATTAACAATTAATGATTCATTGATATGGGCAAACATTTAAAATTGTTGTCATTGTTGATATTGGGAGTTTTAGGCATGGTTTCCGCGAAGGAAGTCGTCTATCGCTGTGATTTCACAAAAGGGACGGAAGGCTGGCAGGCATGGTGCGAATATCCCGAAAACCACATCTCCACGGGAACGGCGGTGGTCGACGGGCGGCATGTGCTTGATTTGAAAGGAAAAGGCGGCTGGCTGACGCCCGTCATCTTCAAGTTGCCGAAGCCGATCAAATGCACGGAAAAGACGATGCTGCATTTCAAGATCTGGGCGGACCAGCCGATCGAATGCGACATCAATATCGGCAACATGGAGGAGCAGGCCCAATACGCCCATACCTTCAATCTGAAGGCAAACGAATGGACGGAGGTCCAGCGGTATTTCGCCAAATCCTATTATAAATTCCAGGGGAAGCCAGACATTCCGAACGACGGCTTTCTAGGCAACCATATCGAAATGCTGCAAGTCGCGACGCAGGGGACGCATGTGATGATGAGTGCAATTGAAATCTTCGAAGCGGATGGCACGGAAAAGGAAATGCCGCCGGAGCCGGCGCATATTATCCAGCGGCGTCATCAAAAGGATATTGCGATTGAAGCCGTCAATGACCATCTGAAGGCCTGCCCGCTGGCGAAATACCCGCAACTGCAGCGGAACGGCGTGTTCCAGTTCGGCGTCGTGTCTCGTCTGGACGCCAACTGCAACAACTACAAGTGGTTGGGCGAAGATCTGGAGACATGCCTGCGGCGCGATCTGGTCGATATGCGCCGCCATTATCTCAATACCTACTATGATTTCTGCACGAACATCGACAAGATCGAAAACCGCCTGAAACGCACGGAGGAAGTCGGCATCTGGCTGGTGGAGACGGAATTCTGCCAGACGTATTTCCCGACGGCGAATGAGAAGACGATCGCCAAATTCGAAATGGCGAAGAAGTCGCCCTGCATCTTGGGGTGGTATGGGCAGGACGAACCGATTTTCGAACATCTCGCGCGTTATCTGGAAAACAAGCGGTGGGTGAACGAACACGATCCCAACCATCCTTATACCAGCGCGATGCATCTGGACGAAATCCGCGGCACGGCCGGCAAGGCGATGGAGGTCATGATACCGGACATTTATTCGCTGCGGCCGGGCATGCCGTTGAACGATCCGATTCCGATGCTGGCACATGAAACGTTCTGCCAGCAGGTTATGACGCAGAGTGGCGGCAGGCGCGTGTGGTTCATGACGCAGACGTTCAGCAACCGCCATCCGAACAAGGAGCGCACGCTGCGGCTCAGCTCCCGCTATCCGACGGCGGATGAAATCCGCCTGGACATGTACGCCACGCTGGCCGGCGGCGCGAACGGCATCGCGTTCTTCATTTACAACGACTTAGTAAGCTTCCTCGGCGGCATCCGCGGCGAGAAGTTCGATTTCACGCTCGTCGATCCATGGGGCAACGGCAATGCGACATACGATGAAATCGCCGCGTTCGGCAAACTTATCGTGCCGATCATGCCGTCGATCATGGACGCGGGCCGTTCCCATGATTTTGACGCGACGATCAAAGTCGATCGCGACAAGTTCCTCGTGACGGAAGCGAAAAACGATTTCGGCCATTATCTGTTCATTGTGAACAGAAGCCTGAAAGAAACGCGTGACGCAACCGTTACATTCACCGTTCCAGATGGTTGCAAAGTCTATAGTCTGACAAAGCAGGCGGAGGCCGATTTGTCTAAACTAACGCTTGGGCCGGGCTATGGCGAAATTCTGGCCGTCGTCAAACCGGAGACCTTCGCGATGTACTGCAAGGAGATCAACGACCGCGCCGTGAAGCAGGAGGCGGATCTGAAAGAACTGCGGATGAAGGAGTTGCGTCAGGCCGGATTCGCAGACGGAAACGCCTCCGCCGCATGGCTGGAGTCCGAAAAAGGGCTTGAAAGCGTGAAGAGGACGTTCGGCGAAATGTATCAGTTCATTGCGAAACCAAACAACGTCTATCGCATCGACACGGCGCCGGAATATGAAGATCTGAACGGCAGGGTGCAAACGCTCAGCAAGGCGTATTTCACGTTGCGCAAGTCACATGCGAATGGCGCCGTCATCGCGGGCGATGTTATGGAACAGTTGAAGACGGATATCCGCACGCTGCAGAAACAATATGAAGAACGGCTGAAGTAACGGCGGCGTCCCGCCGTTGAAAAATACAAGATTTGGTCAAAAAACAAAACGAAATACCATGAACGAAATAAAAGATTCAAAGAAGTGTCTGCAAAGTTGGTTGGAACGGATTCAGCAGCGTCGTCCGCTGTTGGAATGTTTGACGAACGTGGTGACGATCAATGATGTCGCGAATGTGATTTTGGCGTGCGGCGCGTCTCCCGTCATGGCGGATGCGGCGGACGAAGTGCCTGATTTCGTGAATATTGCGTCAGGCGTCATCATCAATGTCGGAACCATGCAAAATCGCGTTTCGTATGAAATCGCGATGCGTTATGCGCAGGAGTACGGGAAGCCTGTCGTGCTCGATCCTGTGGGCGTCGGCGCGGCGAAGCCGCGTACGACCGTGACAAACGCTTTGCTGAGGCGTTATCCGTGCGCGATCATCCGCGGCAATGCGTCGGAGATTCGAACGCTGGCCGAAGGGGCCGGCGAGACGAAAGGCGTCGATGCGGCGGATGGCGATGCGGTGACGGAGGAGACGATTCCTGCGCGGCTGGCGGTTGTGAAAGCCGTCGCGAATCGTTGGCACTGCACGGTCGCGATGTCCGGAGCGATTGATCTAATCTCCGACGGGAGAGTGAGTTACGCCTGCCGTAACGGCGTGCCGTGGATGAGCAATGTGACAGGAACAGGCTGCTCATTGACAGGCCTGACAGGGGCGTTCGCCGCCGTGGCGGAAAAGTCCGAAATGGTGGAGGCCGCCGCCTATGCGACAGCCATGATGGGCATGGCGGGCGAAGTCGCGTATGCCAAGGCCAAATCGTTGGGATTAGGCTCTTTCCGTGTGTATTTGATCGATGCTCTTTCCACGATTCTGGAACAGGATGTGCAACCACGGCTTGAATTATTATAGGTATGGCGATGAGTGATTTACGCAAACAATTGGCGGTATACGCCGTTACGGACAGAAGTTGGCTGAACGGCCGTCGGCTGGTCGATGACATCCGCAAAGTTCTAGATGGCGGCGTGACGATTCTGCAGTTGCGCGAAAAAGAGCTTCCATTTGAAGAATTTCTAGCGGAAGCACGTGAAATCAAGGCGTTATGCGATTCCTACGGTGTCCCGCTCATCATCAACGACGAAGTCGAAATCGCAAAGGAACTAGGCGTCGGCGCGCATATCGGACAGCATGACGAAACGTTGGCCGAGGCCCGGGCGGAGCTTGGGCCGGATGCCATCATCGGCGTGTCCTGTGAAAATGTCGCGCAGGCGATAGCGGCGGAGAAGGGCGGTGCGGACTATCTTGGTGTGGGAGCGGTATTTCCGACTTCGACGAAGACGGATGCCGCATTTGTGGACAGTCGCGAACTGGCGGCGATTTGCGCGGCGGTGAAGATTCCTGTCGTGGCGATTGGCGGCATCTCGTTGGACAATCTCATGACGCTTGGCGGTTCGGGAATCGTCGGCGTGGCGGTAGTTTCGGCGCTGTTTGCCGCCGCCGATCCGTTTGCCGCGACGAAACGGATGGCGGAAGAAGTCGATAAGATGTTGAAAGTGCCTGTCTTGAAGCGGAAAGGCGCGATTATCGATTTGGACGGAACGTTGATCGACAGCATTCCGTATTGGGACAGAGTGGGTTACGATTATCTGGAATCAAAAGGCGTCACGCCGCATGCGGATTTGAAGGCGCAGCTTGATTCGATGGAAATCCCGTCCGGAGCGGCCTATATCAAAGCGACATACGGTTTGAAGGAAGATGTTCCAACGATTTGCCGCGAACTGATCGCGGGCATTGAAAGCGTCTATCGCGAGAAGGCGCCGCTCCTGCCAGGAGTAAAGGAAATGCTGGAGGATCTTCGGAAAGAAGATGTTCGCATGACGCTGTTTACGGCGACGGCCAAGCCGCTTGCCGTCGCCGCGTTGCAACGTACGGGAATCGATGGTTTCTTCGACAGCGTGATTTCGACGATGGATCTCGGCATCGAAAAGTCCTCTGCGGAAGCGTATTACCGCGTCTTGGGGCGGATGGGAACGGTATTGTCCGAAACGACCGTCTACGACGATGCGGAATATGCTCTGGAAGGGGCGAAAAAGGCCGGTTTCAAAGTCGTTAAGTGTCCATACAATCATTAAACATTACTTATTACTCATTATGAAAACAGTTTTGACGATTGCGGGTTCGGATTGCAGCGGCGGCGCGGGAATCCAGGCGGATTTGAAGACCATGACGGCGCATGGCGTTTACGGCATGTCCGTCATCACGGCGTTGACGGCGCAGAACACGACGGGCGTGCAGGGGATCCTGTCCATTCCGGGCGAATTTGTCGCAAGACAGCTGGACAGCGTGTTTTCGGACATCCGGCCGGACGCCGTCAAAATCGGCATGATGTCGAACGTGGAGATTATCGAAGCGGTGGCGGAACGTCTGAAGCACTATGAATTCACGAACATCGTTCTTGATCCCGTGATGGTTTCGACGTCGCGCCATCGTCTTTTGGAGCCGTCGGCGGAGGAGGCGTTGATCCGCATCCTGCTGCCGATGGCGCGTATTCTGACGCCTAACTTGCCGGAAGCCATGGTATTGGCCCATCGCGACGACATCACGAATCGCGAAGAAATGTTGGAAGCGGCGAAAGTCATTGCGACGGAGACTGGTGCGGCGATTCTCGTGAAAGGCGGCCATCTGTCGGACTGCGCGGACGATCTGCTGTACGACCATGGCGACGTCCATTGGTATTCCGCTCCACGCATCGATACGGACAACACGCATGGGACGGGCTGCACGTTGTCGTCCGCCATCGCGAGCGGCTTGGCCCTTGGGCTGGATTTGAACACGGCGGTCGCGAAGGCGAAGGAATATATCACAGGGGCGTTGCGCAACGACCCGCATCTCGGCCATGGCAACGGCCCGCTGAATCATTGCTACAAAATTAGTGGTTAGTGGTTAGTGGCTAGTGGCTAGTGACTTAGGCTTCTGGAAATCTAGAAATCTAGAATCCTAGAACCCTAGAAATTCATGCTTTTTGCTAAAAAAGTAGAGAAATAATGGAAAATTCATTGTTCACATTTGGCACACAGTATCTGCGCGGCTACAGTCCGGACCGTTCGCAATGGGCGAAGGATCTGAAGCTTATCTCCGAACTGCATTTCAATACCATTCGCGTCTGGCTGGTCTGGGGAATTCTGGAGCCGGCGGACGGCGTCGTGGATTTCGACTATATCGACGAAATTCTCAACTTGGCTGAAAAGAACCACTTGCGCGTCATCTTCCTGTTCCATATGCACGGCGCTCCCGAATGGGCGATCCGTAAATATCGTGATTGCTGGTATGTGGATCAATATGGCCATCCATTTGAGCCGTCGACGCGTGCGAACACGCCGTCAGGCGGATGGCCGGGCCTGTGTCCGGACCATGCCGCCACGCAGCAGTTGGAAGAGCGTTTCATCAAGGCGGTCTGTGAACATGTTGGCAACCGCGCCTACGCCTACGAACCGATCAACGAACCGCACATGTGGGTTGAATTCGCGCGGAATCCGCAGGGCTATTTCTGCTTCTGCGAAGAGACGAGAAAATGCTTTAGAGTCTGGCTTCAAAAGCGTTACGGTACCTTGGAGGCGCTCGGCAAGGCATGGGGCCATCGTCTGACCGACTGGGAGGACGTCCGTCCGCCGACGTGGGCCTTCGGCTATGCGGACACGGTCGATTGGCGGTTGTTCACGACGGAGAACATCGCGGCTCTGGTGAAGCGCCGCACGGATGTCATCCGCAAATATTCGCCTGTGCAGGTCATCGCCCACGCATGGGGCGGCGGCACCGTGACGTGCGGACAGCTTGGCGCCATGGCGTTCGACGACTGGAAGAATTCGCAACCTTTGGACAAGTGGGGCTGCAGCGCGTTTCCGTCGAATATCACCCATACCTGCAATGTCGGATTGAGCATGGACAGCACGCGTTCAGCCGCGCAGGGCAAGGAGTTCTGGCAGTCCGAACTATCGGCCGGCGATGTGGCGGGCGGCATGCGCCGTGCGCTTTATGCGCCGCCGGAGACTTTCGCCATCTGGTGTTGGGAAGCCATCGGCCATGGCAGCAAAGGCTTGCTTTTCTGGCAGTTTCGCAAGGAGTCGTATGGAAACGAAAGCGGCGCGTATGGTCTGACGGACTATCAGGGCAATCCGACGCCACGGGCGTTGACGGCGTCAAAAATCGCAAAGACATTGAACGACAACGCGGAGCTGTTCAACCATGCGGAGATGCCGCAGGCGGATGTCGCCATTTTGTTCAGCTACCAGAGCGTCATGCTCAACTGGGCGGAATACCGCAACAACAATCTGTCAGTGGACGCCATCGGCGGCTATTATCGGGCGTTCTGGGAGAGGAACATCCCCGTCGATATCCTTCATGAGGAGTTCACGACGGCCGACATGCTGTCGCGCTACAAGATGGTCGTCCTGCCATGTCCGTTCACGCTGCCCAAACGCGTGACGGAGCTACTGGAAAAATTCGTAACCGACGGAGGGACCGTGCTTTCCGATCCCATGCTTTGCCTATGGGACGAACATCAGAAACTTTCCGACCACATCCCCGGAAACGGCCTGCACACGCTGTTCGGCTGCGAGGAGGATATGCTGATGACAGGCAACCAAGGCGCGTTCGAAGTGGTCTTCGACAGTTGCAAAATTCCGTTGAAGAACTCCTTCGCGCGGGAAACGTGGAAGGTCACGCAAGAGTCTGCGAAAACGATGGTAAGCGATGGCAACGGCCAACCGTTGATAGTCGAGGCGGCGCATGGGAAAGGACATGCCGTGCTGTCCGGAATCAGCCTGGGCAACATGGCGTCGCAGCAGATTTCCATCAGCGACGACTTCCACCGCGAAGGGACGGAGCAGGACAATCGCGGCGCTGCGGAGCTGATTCTGGAAGTGGCGAAACTGGCGAATGTTACGGTTCCGATTGAAGCTCCGCTGAACATCCGCGTCCGCCACATGGTGTCGAACGGGAAGCACATTCTGATCGTCTATGAATTCCAGAAAAAAGCCACGGAGGCGACGCTGGAATTCGCGGCGGCGAACGACAAGCCATGGACGAATCTGCTAGACGGCGCGACCGGCCGCTTCCACGACGGCAAGGCGTCGTTGTCCTTCACGCCCAACGAAGTGAAAGTGCTGGTGATTTGATTCACTGAATTTGCAAAACGGTATGGATTTCCAGCCGTTCGACCGTCACGCTGACGCTTCCGTCGGAATGGCGTTGCAACGCAAGTTCCTTGTTTTCAGGAATCTGGATGATTTTCTGCACGGAAATGGACGGCGCAATCGTGACGGTCAACGGGCCGATGGGCGGGATTTCGTCATAGCTGCGCACATTGGCGACATTGTGCTCTCCGGCCAAATTGATGAGATTCACGAGCAGCGTGCCGTCGTCCTTCTTGGCGACGCATAGTTCCGCGAAATGGCTGCCCGTCACGCGAACGGTCGGCTTGTAGCCGAGTTCGCCTTCCAGCATGGACGTGAGGAAACGGCGGATGGCGGTAGAGCGGTTTTTCGCGTAGAAAAGCGCCATGTTGAAGGCGAGAGCGCAGTAACAGCCGTTCTGCAGTTTCGTCGTCACGGCGGCATGGGTATGGCCAGAATCGTAGATGTTGTCATCGTAGATGGCACCGACGGCATATCCGCCAAGTGGCGTTAGCGCAACGCCTTGTGTTTCACCGCCGGCCAATGCGCCGCCGCCGTCGATGAAAGTGAGCATGTCGGTCACGGCACCGCTGGTGAAGCCGCCCCAACCGTCGAACAGCTTCGCGCTCGGCCCGTCGATCAGCAGTCTGCCGCCATGTGCGACGTATTTTTTCAGACCGTCAACAGCTTTTCCTGAAAGATTTGCTGTCGGCGGGATGACGATGGTTTTGTATTCGGACAAATCGTCTTCCGCCAGCTGATACTCGAAGACGACTTTCGTGGAATACTGCGTATCCTGCAGCAAATCAAGCCATTGCGCGAGATTCCAGCTGCCCGGGTTCCCTGTGAAGATGCCAGCGTTGGATGGCTGGTTGCGGTCGGACGGGAAAAGAACGCCTATCTCCTTCGTGAGACGTGACTTGAAGCAGATTTGACGTGCACGGCAGAATTCCGCCGTTTTGGCCCAGATGGGAATCGCCCACTGCTGAATGGCGCCGCCGAACCCGTAGTGGATGTTGAAGAAGGCGAAAGCGCCGCCCATGGCGATCGTGACGGCGGCCTCCTGGCAGTATTGGCCGAGCTCCTTTGTGTTGCGGTTGCGTGTCGTCCAACTGCATGGAATGGCGCTGTGGCCCCATGCCATCAAATCCCACACCATGTTCCGCGCCTCTAAAACGCGGCCTTGGTAACGTGCGCTGCAGACGGAATTTGTGGAGGAATAATCGCCTGACAGGAAATCGACTTCATGCGATTCCTTCTCCGGCATGTAGGCGGACCATATCCAGTTGCTAGTGATTTGGAAATCAGGGAATTCCGCATGGATGGCATCGACGTAGCGCTTCACGTAGGCCTTGAAGCCGTCGCGGCAGAATTCACGATATTTTTCATAATCGTCATCGGTTGGCCGCGGCGGTTCGACACTGTATTTCGCCTTGTAGGCATCGACGGCCCAATGGCTGTAATCGACGCGGGTCCCCCAGCATTCGCCGTCGATCCATGCACCGTCGAGCTTGTAGTCGCCAGCCAGTTCGCGCAACTGCGGGAGGAGATATTCATCGACGAACGGTCCGAAGACGGAGGCGTGGTCGTGGTCGATTTCGCCATTGACGTCGACGACGCACCAGTCCGGATGGAATTTGCCGACCTGCTGGTCGTAAAGCCCTGAATGATGGGCATATAGGGCGATGTTTCGAGCGGCCGTCGCATCCCGCATGAAGCGGAGGATGTCGATGCCGCTGCGCATGGCGGCACGGACGCCGACGTTTGTCGGATAGGATGAATAGCCCGCATGGCCTTTCGTGTCGCATTGGACATAGTCAGGCTTCACGGCGTCCAGCATCTCCTCGTAGGCGTCAGGCCGCCAGACGGACGGGACGACTTGCCCCTCCATCGCGTGGAAATCGAAATGGATGCCGAAAAAGGAGTCTTTGCGTTTTTTTCCGAACATTTTGTTGTCTTTATGATTATTTATGAACCACAGATTACACGGATTATACGGATTATTTCACAGATTGCCTCCCCGCAGGAGCCGACAATCTCCAGAAGGCTTGATTGCAGATTCTGAAATCCAATCGTGAAAGAGTTCCAACGGCTGCCTGCGGCTCGGCGGTCTTAATCCGCTCCGCGGGAAAAGTTTTTCAAAAATGTTGTACAAAAAGTAATGTAGCGGTTGCGGTGGTTGTTGCAACTGCACGGGAGAAATAATCCCAATCGGCGAATGGAGAAATCTTTCATGGGTTGCTTTCATTCCATGCAGGATTACATTATCGTCAAAAGAGATTGTCATACCATAATATTTAATAGCGAGGCGAACCATGAGAAAGCTGATGTGCGCATTGATGTTGAGCGGTTTGGCGACCTGCCAGGCCTTGACACTGTCCGAAAATGGAAAGACGGATTATGTCATTGTGGTGCAGGATGATGCCATAGCTGTTCTGAATACGGCGGCGAAGGAACTGGCGGAACATCTGAAGGCTGTTACGGGCGGCGAATTCCAAATCGTTGCGCCGCAACAACGGACGGCTGGCCAGAAGGCGTTGGTCATCGAAGCCATCGACAGCAAGCCGGACGGCATCGCCATCACGTTCAACGGCGACGACATCCATCTGGCAGGACAGCTTCCGCGCGGCCCGCTATACGCCGTCTACACCTTCCTGGAGGACTATGTCGGCATCCGCTGGTGGACGCCGACGGAATCGTACATCCCTCATAAACCGACACTTGACGTGCCTGTTCGCAACCACGCCTATGCGCCGAAGATCATCTGCCGCGAGCCGTTCTACAAGAACATGTTCGAACCTGTATTCGCCACGCGGATGAAGGCCAATGGCCACTACAATCGCATTCCGGCGGAGTACGGCGGCAACATGTCGATCATCGGCTTCGTCCATACGATGTTCCAGTTTTTGCCGCCCGCGAAATATTTCAAAGACCATCCGGAATGGTACAACATGATCAACGGCGAGCGGACGGCCGCCCACTATTCGCAGTTGTGTCTGACGAATGAAGAGATGCGCAAGGAGTTCGTGAAGATATGCTTGCAGAAAATCGCGGAGAATCCGATGGCGGGCATGATCTCCGTCTCGCAGAACGACGGACGCGGGATAGACGGCGGTTGCCAATGCCCTGCATGCAAGGCGATTGAAGAGGAGGAAGGCAGTCCGTCAGGCCCGATTCTGCGGTTCGTCAACGCTGTGGCGGAGGAGATTGCGAAAGTCTATCCGGACTTTCTCGTGGAGACGTTGGCCTATCGCTACACGCGGAAGGCGCCGAAAATCACGAAGCCCGCGCCGAATGTCATCATCCGCCTGTGCAGCATCGAGATGAACGCGGCGCAGCCGTTGGAGAGCGGGCCGGACAACGCGTCCTTCAAGACGGATATCGAAGAATGGAGCGCCATCTCGAAACAGCTCTACATTTGGAACTACATCACGAACTTCAGCAACTATATGCTGCCGCATCCGAACTACCGCGGGCTGGCGAAGGATATCCGCTTCTTCGTGAACCACAAGACGATAGGGATGTTCGAACAGGGCGACGCCGGCTGCACGGTCGGCGATTTCGTGCGGCCGCGTGCATGGATCGTCTCGCATCTGTTGTGGAATCCGGATGCGGATGTGAAGCAGCTGGCCCGCGAATTTTTCAACGGCTACTATGGCGCGGCGGGGCCGCATCTGCTGGCGTTCATCGACTACCTGTGCGACACGGTGGAGGCTTCCGGCTACAACATGACCTGTTACAACATGGATGTGAACGGCTGGATGAAACCGGAAAATCTCCGCAAAGCGTTGGAACTGTACGCAAAAGCGGAACAGGCCGTGGCGGACGATCCCGTTCTCGCGGCGCGTGTTCGCCGTGAACGGCTCACGCTGGACCAAGTCTGCCTGATGTCCATGACGGACATGCTGCGCAAGGAACGTTTTACGGGCAAGAAAGCCATTCTGCCAATCGCTGATCCAGTCAAATTGGCAGATGAATTTGTCGAATTGACGAAAGATGCGGGCAACCTGCGGGAAGGCGTGGCGTTCGGCCATTATGGCGAAACGCTTCGTCAAGGCGTCGTGGCGGCCATCGCCAAAGGTAATTATGTTCCAGAACGTTGCAAAGACTTGCCGTTGAACCAGTGGGAAGTCTTCCCCGTCATCGGCTTCAATTTGACCCGCGTGGGCAGTTGGGCGGAGGTCGTCGATGACGCGGCGGCCGCGCAAGGGCGTGCTGTTCGCATGCCGACGACGCATCACGAATGGGCCATGCAGTGTCCGTTCACGGCTGATTGCTACGACCGTTCCAAGCCGTGGCGGCTGACGGTCCGCCTCCGCTGCGAAGGTGCCTCAAAGGCCGGAAGTGCCATCGGCTACGGCCTTTACGATCGCGGCGCGCGGAAGGACATGTTCATGAAATGGGTGGACGCAAAGGACTGCAACGGCGAAAAATACGTGGAGATCACGACGGAGCCGTTCATGATGTGCGAGAAGCCGCTGATATGGTTCGCGCCAGTTGTCCGGAAGCCTGAGGAGATTCATCATGTGTATATCGACGAGGCGATTCTGATTCGGGAACCGTAAATAATTAACAATTAAAAATTAACAATTAATAATTAAGCAATTGGCAATTAAATATAGAGAAGGGTTGTCATACAAATAACTTAGTGGAGATGATGCGATGAAAATTTCAGCAATGATTGGAATGTTGCTTTGCAGCGCAGGCATCGCCATTGCGCAGGACGCCGTGGAATTGCCGTTCGGGAAGACGAATCTGCTGGACATCGGCTGGTTCGACATCGGTTATCAATCCTACGGAAAGGAGCCGCGGCTGCTGCCGAAAGGAACGGTGGAGGACATGATGGGAGAGACGGGCATCGCCAACAAACCGCGCTTCGATAACGGTCGCAATGCGTTGCTATTGCATTCGCCGTGGCGCATTCCGACGGGCCGCACATGGATCGACTATACGTTGAAACTGCCGCAGACGAACACGATCAAATTCTCCTTCAGCTATGCGATGCTCGAAGGGATGGTTAGCGCGGATAAGAGCGACGGCGTGGAGTTCTTCTGCTTCATCTTCGGCGAAGGCGAAGAGCCGCGGAAGATATTGGACGACTATTATTTAGGCTCGAAATGGAAGGATGTTTCGGCCGATTTGAGCCGCTATGCGGGAAAGACATGCACGATCCGCTTCCAAGTGGAGCCCGGGCCGGACAAGAATCCGAATTTCGACTATTCGCTGTTTTCGGACATGTTCGTGCAGGTCGGCGACGGCGGCGACGAGCCGTTGCAGAAGCAATTGGACAAGTTGCTTGCCGACAAGGCGATACAAGCCCAGATGGACACGCCGATGACGGCGTTGCTGAACCGTTCTGGGCAGGGCATCACGCCAAGCAACCGCTATGTGTACACGAACAAGATGGAGCGTGTCGAAGGCGGATGGAATTTCATCTACGAAGGGCCGGACTGCAAAATGGTCTATCAATACCTCCCCGCGACAGGGCGGCTGGACGATTTTTCGTTGAGCTACAATGGCGGCGAGCCGTTTCCGATTGCGGCGCATAGCGGCCTGAAGCTCGGCGGAAGCAAAGTGTGGGACGGTAAGGCGACGATCGTCAAGCAGAAGCAGGATGGCAACCGCCTGGTTGTCGGCATCGACTACGACTATCCGGACGGCGTCGTGCAGACCGAATGGGCGTTCGAACTGGTTGGAAAAGCGCTGGCCATCGAAGTCGCCTCCGAGTCGCAAGCCATTCGCGGGCTGGAACTTGGAATAGCGGGATTGAAAAAGCTGTGCAAGCATTATACCGTCCCCTATCTGAACATGGAACTGGATTATCTGCCAGAGGACCATCTGTACAGCTTCCGCCGCATCGACTGGACAAAATCGGACGCGTCGCGGGCCTTCAGAGGTTCGGCCTATGACGCGAAGAACGACGGCAAACGCAATCCTTTGCACGATTTCGCGTACATCGCGTATTCGCCCGATCCGTCGGAAGTCCTGCCGAACATCCCGTGGGAACCGTCGAAATACCGCAAGTTGCTCGGCCCGAAAATCATGCTGGACTTCTGGGGAAGCCCGAAGGGAAGTTTCGCCGCCGATGGCGACAACTTGCGTCTGTTGAAGGACATGGGCGTCGACCACGCCGCCATCATCTACCACAGCTGGCAGCGTTTCGGCTATGACGTGAAGCTTCCGGACCACATTCCCGCGAATCCGAATCTGGGCGGCGATCCCGCCATGATCGAATTCGGCAAGGCCGCCAACGATTGCGGCTACACGTGGTCGCTCCATGAAAATTACATCGATTTGTATCCGGACGCGCCGTCGTTCGACGAAAAATCCGTCGTCATCGCGAACGACGGCGAATGGAGCAAGGCGTGGTACAACGGCGGCACGAAAGTGCAGAGCTACGGCTTGAAATGCAACCAT
>CACYQT010000085.1 GCA_902776645.1 uncultured bacterium
GTCATCGCTTCGCGAGATGCAAAGGATGTCATGCGAAAGCTCGTGGCCATTGAGAAAAATCTTTGCGAAAAAACAAGAAAATGAACGATAGTAGTACGACTGGACACCAATGCCTCGCCGCCGGGCCGACAATATCCTGAAGATTTTGTTTGTTCATAATGGAATCTAAATGCTGAAAAGTCATCGGCTCCGGCGGCTCGGCGGTTGTCATCGTTTCGCGTAGGGCATTCTAATTGCAACTTGTTAATTGTTAATTGTTAATTATTCCACGTAGAACACGCGGTTGGGCTTGCGCGGAGCGGCCTGCGGGCGGTCGCCGTCGATGAAACCGACGGCGCAGTGGCCGATGCCTTCCCATTCGCCTTCGACGCCTAACTTCTTCAGAAGTTGTTTGTATTTATCTGTTTCGAATTCCTCCTTGGCGCGATGGATCCAGATGCTGCCGAGGCCGAGGGAATGGGCGGCCAGTAGCATGTTGCCCATGACGAGGCTGCCGTCGTAAACGCGGATGGGGGAGTCTTTCGGGGCGAGGACGACCAGAATCACGGGAGCGCCGTAGAACGGGTCGAAGCCTTCCGGCCAGCCGCCGATCTTGCGGTTGTCGTCCGCGAGTTCGTCGCGCTGTTTCTTGTTCGTGATGGCCACTATGATGACGTTCTGCCGGCCCATGCCGCTGGCGGCGTAGAGGCCCGCTTCGATGATCTGGTCGATGTCGTTTTTCGACGGCATGTCCGGTTTGAATTTGCGGATGCTGCGGCGTTCTTCCATGGCTTTGATGATGTCGTTCATGTGGCTGTCCTTTGTTGTTTTCGTGGTGGGAACGGAATGGCGTTGAAGAAAAATCAAACTTTCTTATGAAATAAATGTAATATTTCTTTTGACAACGTCAAGAGGCGGAAGTTTCCTTTGAAATGCGCGATATTGGGAAAAAATTGTTGCATCATTATATTATTAAACAGCGATATCATTTGCTCAAATGAAGAAGAATCGCGGAAAGAGACTACAACCCATTGTAACACAAGAGGATGACCATCATGAAGAAGTATGTTTGCGAAATCTGCGGCTACGTGTATGATCCGGAAAAGGGCGATCCCGAACACGACATCCCCGCCGGAACACCGTTCGAAAAGCTGCCCGACGACTGGACCTGCCCGGACTGCGGCGTCGGCAAAGACGATTTCAAGCCCGAAGACGAAAAGAAATAAGGAAGATGTAATGCGACGGCGCGTCGGCGCCGCCACACCGCGCGACGGCGGGACGCCGCCGCTACTTCCGCCGCCATGAAACGCATGCGTGTTCATGGCGGCGCTTTTTGTTTTTTGGTTGCCGTTTTGCTTTATCATGGTATATTACAATGCACAGTTATTGATATTTATTGTATGAAAAGGACGGTAACAGCATGAAATGGTTATCATACGCCGACAAAACGGCGCTTGTCAGCGGCGACCGCCGCATCAGCTACGGACAGCTCATCAGCATGGTCCGTCGTACAGGCGAGAAGATGTCGGAGTTCAGCAAACGCGGCGACCGCATCGCCATCATCGGCGCGAATTCGCCCGAATGGGTGCTCGCCCTCTATTCGATCTGGAACATCCATGCGACGGTCGTGCCGATTGATTTCATGTCCACGCCGGAGGAAGTGGCGTACATTCTGGACGACTGCACACCGACGGTCGTCTGGTGCGATGCGAAGACGCAAGAAAAGACGGATCAGGCACTTGCGTTGATGAAAAAGGCGCATCCTGCCGTCATGAGACTGGAGTCGCTGGCGGATTGCGACGCGGCGGAGAGCAAAGACGCCGAAGGCGTCGGCTAAAGCTCCGACGACGAACTGGCCATGATCATCTACACGTCCGGAACGACGGGATCGCCGAAAGGCGTCATGCTGACGTTCGAGAACCTCCGTTCGAACACGGAGGCCTGCTCCACGCAGATCGAAGTCTTCATTCCGGACGACCGCGTCATGGTCATCCTGCCGTTGCACCACGCCTATCCGCTGATGGCAACGGTGGTCATGCCGATGTCCATCAACGCGACGGCCGTCTTCGCCCTGGACATGACGGCGGAGGCCATCATGAAGGCGTTGAAAGACAACCAGGCGACGTTCATCGTCGGCGTGCCGCGGCTGCTGGAGCTGTTCCGCAACGCGTTGATGCGCAAAGTCACGGCGACGCTGCTTGGGCGGATCATGTACCGCATCAGCGTGGCCTGCCATTCGCTGAAAGTCTCCCGTATCATCTTCAAGAAGGTGCAGGACGCCTTCGGCGGCCACATGCGCTACATCTCGTCCGGCGGCGCCGCGAACGACCCGCAGGTCACGCGCGACTACTACGCCCTTGGCTTCCAGCTGCTTGAAGGCTACGGCATGACGGAAACCGCGCCGATGATCTCCTTCACGCCGCCCGGCCGCTACAAGCCCGGCTCCCCCGGCAAGCCCATCCCCTGCAACGAAGTGAGAATCGTGGACGGCGAAGTGATGGTCCGCGGGAAGAACGTCATGAAAGGCTACTACAACAAGCCGAAGGAAACGGCGGAGGCGCTGACGGCGGACGGATGGCTCCATACGGGCGACTTGGGCTATATCGATGAAGACGGCTTCCTCTTCCTGACGGGCCGCAGCAAGGAGCTGATCATCCTCGGCAACGGCAAGAACATCAGCCCCACGGAGATAGAGCAGAAACTCATGGACATGTCGGACGGCGTGTTCGGCGAATGCGCCATCACGGACGACGGCCACAATCTTCTGGCGCTGATCGTTCCGGACATGGACACCATCGCGGAGAAGAAGATCGTCAACATCCGCCAGACCATCGTGGATTCCGTCATTGAGCCGTACAACGAAACGGCGCCGTCGTACAAGCGGATCGCGGACATCATCATCCGCAACACGCCGCTGCCGCGGACGCGCCTTGGCAAGCTGCGTCGTCACATCATCCGCCAGGAGCTGGCCGCCGCCGCGCGCGGCGAAGCCGTGAAAGCGGCTGTGGCCGAGAATCCCGCGCCGGATACGAAGACATACCGCGGCGTCGCCGCCTGCATCGAGAAGCTTGTCGGCAGGAACATCGGTCCGGATGAGCATTTTGAATTGGATCTCGGCATGGATTCGCTGGCGAAGATGAATCTGCTCAGTTCGCTGTCCGCCGATCTCGGCGTGACGCTGCAGGTCGAGACGCTTGCGAAGCATCCGACGGCACGGTCGCTGGCGGAGGCGATCGACGCAGGCGGCGAAGCCGTCGCCGCCGCGCCTTCGAAGAAATACGAACTGCCGAAGACGGGCTGGACGCATGGTTTCTTCCGTCTGTGCATGAAAGGTTTCCTGCGGTGCATTTCCAAGCCGGAAGTTACTGGGCTGGAGAATATTCCGGCGGGTCCGTGCATCTTCGCGCCGAACCATCAGAGCTCTCTGGACGCGTTCTATCTCAGCACCGCCATCGACGGCAAACGCTACCATGACACGTATTTTTACGCGATCTCCAAATTCGTGGACGGCCCGATTACCGGCTATCTCGCACGGCACCACAACATCGTCGCCATGGAGCTCAACGGCGATCTTCGCGAATCCATCGGCCTGCTGGAGTCGGCGTTGAAGGACGGAAAATCCGTCGCCATCTTCCCGGAAGGGACGCGGAGCATGGACGGCTCGATGGGCGAATTTTATCTGACGTTCGCGCAGCTGTCCGTCAATGCGAAGGCGCCCGTCGTGCCCGTCGTCATCGACGGCGCGTTCGACGTCCTGCCGCGCGGCAAGAGCTTCCCGAACTGCGGCAAGACGGTGAAACTGTCCTTCCTGCCGCCAATCACGCCGGACGCGAACAAGACGGCGGAGGCGATCTGCAAGGAGACGAAAGAGAAAATCCAGTCTGTTCTTGACAAGAAATAAGGACAAGGCTTCATGCCGTATGACAGGCCGTCTTCTGTGAATCAGGAGGCGGCCTGTTTCGTTCTGCCGAAGGCCAGCAACGCGAGATTGACGGCGAAGGCCAGCAGGATGACGGCGTGGCTGGCGTTCCCTGAAAGGAATTTGCCGAGCAGCGTCATGCTGCCGCCAATGACAATCGCGGCGACGACGAACGGCCGCCGCGATTGCTGGCCGAGCAGCCCCCAGATGACGGGAATGACGAAGGCTCCCGCGTATGTTCCCAACGACATGAGAAGGACTTTCAGAATCGAATTGAATTTGAGCGTGATCAGAATCGACAGGATGCCGAGGAGGGCCGTGCAGCCCATCGTCAGGCGGACGCTTTTCTTTGAATCCAATTCGTCATGGAAGAACTGCGAAAGGAGTTCCGCCGCCGTGAACAGCGTCGTGTCCGCCGAAGACATGATGGCGGAGAGGATGGAGAAATACAGCGGGACGATGAAGAGCGGCAGGTCATGCTTGATGATGATGAAAAAGACGGATTCGTTGCTGTCAACATGAAATTTTGCACCGTGGATGCCGATGAAGGCGAGCATGAAGGCGATCGGAACGAGCAACGCGACGGACGCGACGATGGCTTTTCGGGCGATCTTCTCATCCTTTGCGCAGAACAGCCGTGAATAGATGTCCGGCCCGACGACGTAGGTGCTCGAATACGTGAACAGCATGATGACGAGATCCATCCAGCTGAACTTTTCGGAAATCATGGGGGCGGCGTCGATGGCGGCGCAATGGCTTCCCATGAGACTGGCGATGGTGACGAATACTAGACCCGCGATGATCAGGATGACTTGCAGGATGTCGGTCTTGATGATGGACAGTTGCCCGCCCAACGCCGTGTAGAACGTCAGCGTCAGGCCGATGGCCAGAGCGGCGTGCGGGTAGGAGATGTTGATGACGGCCGTCGTGATTTTCGCCGCGCCGATGATTTGCGCGGCGATGACGCCAAGCCATGCGATGGCGATGACGCCGCCCGACAGCTTCTTCACGCCGTCGCCGTAGAAGCTTCCAAGCAGGGCGGGCAGGTTGTAACCTTTGAATTTCGCAAGCGGCTTGACGAGAAAGAACAAGATGGACAGGCCGAACGCGCCGCATAGCATGAACCACGCTCCGGCCCAGCCTTTTGCGTAGGCGAAATCAATGCTTCCGAGAATGGCGGAACTGCCGAGAATGGTCGCCAGCAGGGAGCCTGTGATCTGGACGGTACTGGCCTTGCGGCCGGCGACGTAATAGTCCGCCGCTGTTTTGATCTTGCGGATGCACAGGCAGCCGATGATGATAGCCGCTATAAGATAAAGGTATAAAAAGACAATGTTCATGAATGATTATTATTTAAACTTAATCACTGAAACACATTATATCCAATACGGTGTATTTATGCTTCATCCTGTTTATATTTTTTTAGATTAAATTCCTCTGCTGCCTGCTGAATGCGTGTTTGTATTTGTTCAGTAGTTGGCAGTTGTTCCTGTATTTCCTTAATTGCTATATTATTGTATTTTGCTACTCCCATAGGTGTTTGAATTCCTTGAAAGGCCCATTTCACTTCAGTTTGATCTACATCTTTACAGATAAGCAAACCTATGGTTGGATTTTCAGCTTCTGTTTTAAGAAGCTCATCAATTGCATTTACATAAAAATTTAGTTTCCCAACAAATTCAGGTTCAAAAGGCCTGACTTTCAATTCCACTACCACATAGCATTTAAGTTTTATGTGATAGAAAAGCATGTCAATTCTTCGTAATTTCCCTGAAACTATTATTTCTTTTTGTCTTCCCACAAAAGCAAATCCAGTTCCAAGTTCGAGAAGAAAACGTGTAATATTACGTTCCAATGCTTCTTCTAGAGCTTCTTCTCCATAATCGGCATCAAGTGTAATGAAACCTAAATCATATGTTTCTTTCATCATTTCCTGTGCCAATTTCCCTTGTGTTTGGGGGAGATTTTCTTCAAAATTAGTCAAAGCATGTCCAGAAGTATGATAATAATCGTTATTAAGAAAATTGATGAGAGCATTTCTGCTCCAATTTTCTTCTATTGTTTTTTGCAGATAAAATATGGCTTCTTTTACACTTTTGCATTTTGTTATGATTTCAACATGATGTCTCCATGGTACGAAGCCAAACAAAGGTGGAAAGTCCATGCCAGTAACAGAATCTTTAAGATTTTCATTCGCAGTATCTTGTAAAACTGCACCAATTTGGTGCAGTTTTATTTCGTCCACAGATAGGTGATTTCCTGCTTCTTTGAGTAAATTCATGTTGTCCAAAGAATGAGTATAAAACAAATACCACTTTTTTATATTCCAAAGATTACGTGTGGAAAATCCCTTTGCTGTGGGAAAATCACTTTGAAGATCAAGACTGACTTGTTCAATGATGCCACTTCCCCATTTTTCCGTAGCTTTTCGTATATCCAAATCTCTTCCTAATTGCCAATAGAAAAGCAATTGCTCAGAGTTGACTTTTATTGCAGTTTTTATCTGGATTTTTTGATATCGTTGTTTTATTTCACAAAGCCATTGTACATATTCTGAATCAAGATGAATGTCATGTGAATGTACAATTGTGGGCTTTTGTTTCATTTTCGTTGCTCTTTTTTTCTGTGGCAAGCTTAATTAACTGAGTTGTATTCTGTCTTATGTCTTTAAGATACCCATAAATTATAAAATGTCAAAAATGAATGGAGACAAAAGTGGAAAGGTCTATCATGACGCTGGTGCTTCTCTCTAACTCAGAGCCCCAATGGCTCGATGCTGCGTTGCAGGATGCCGGTCATGTGGGCGATGGCGATGCCGTAGTTCGTGAAGGGGATGTTCTGGTCGTCCGCGCATTTGGCGCGGTAGTGCATTTCACGCTCCGTCAGCATGCAGCCGCCGCAATGGACGACGACGGCGTAGCGGGACAAATCGTCCGGAAAACCCGTGCCGCTCGTGAATTCGAATTGCACAGCCTTTCCGCAATGCTTGCGGATCAGTTTTGGAAGCTTTTCCGTGCCGATGTCGCCGCATTGGCGGTGATGCGTGCAACCTTCGGAAATCAAGACGATATCGCCGTCGCGCAGGCTGTCCAATGCTTTTACGCCGCGGACGGCTCCCGTCAGATAGCCTTTGTAGCGGGAGAAAAGAATGGAAAACGACGTCAGCGGAACATCCTTTGGGACGATCTGCGCGACTTTTCCAAATACTTGACTGTCCGTTACTACCAGCTTCGGAGGAGCGGAAAGCTTGGTGAGCGTCAAGGCCAGTTCCGTCTCTTTTGTCACGACGCCGATGGCGTTGCTGTCGAGAATGTCGCGAAGCGTCTGGACCTGCGGGAGGATGAGACGGCCTTTGGGCGCGGCGGCGTCGATGGGCGTCACGAGAACGACGACGTCGCCCGCTTCGATCAGATCGCCGATGACGCGGTTGGAATTGTCGTCCTTCGGGGCAGTTTTCGCCATGAGCTCCTTCAGATCATGGATGCCTTGGCCTGTCACGGCGCTGACGGCGATTGTCGGCAGGCCGTCCACAGAGATGGACGGCGTCGCCAGATCCGCCTTGTTGACGGCTACGACGCAGGGTATCTCCTTGGCTTTGATCAGTTTGAGGATTTCGGCATCCGCCGCCGTCACGCCAGCCGTCGCATCGACGACCATGACGGCCAGATCCGTTTTGTTCAGCATCTGGCGGGCCTTGCGCATGCGCAGGGCGCCGAGCTCCGTATCGTCGTCGAGGCCGGGCGTGTCGAACATCACGACAGGGCCTAACGGCAACAGCTCCATGGACTTGAGGACGGGATCGGTCGTCGTCCCGCGTGTGTCGGAGACGACGGACATGTCCTGCCCCGTCACGGCGTTCATGAGGCTGGATTTGCCGACGTTGCTTCTGCCGAAGAAGCCGATGTGCAGTCTTTCAGACGATGCGGTGGTGTTCATGGTGTTTTCTCTTATGTGCGGCTGGGTCCTGCCACCGCTACGCGGTTCGATTGGTTATTCTTACGTTACCGTGGGTTACGCTTCGCTTCACCCACGGCTGGGGTACTGTCGCCGCTATGCGGCTAATAATGTCACCGCTACGCGGTTCGATTGGTTATTCTTACATTACCGTGGGTTACGCTTCGCTTCACCTACGGCTGGGGTACTGTCGCCGCGAAGCGGCTGATGAGGCCTTCTCTTTAGAAACGGAAGTCGCGTTGGCCGTTTTCGATTTCCTGGAGGTGGCGTTTGGCGATTTCGCGGATCTTCTCGTTGGGGACTTTTTCGATTTCCTCCGCGATGAGCTTCTCGCCGATGGCGCGCGTTTCGGGCGTCGCGTAGTCCATCAGATATTCCTTCAGCGTCATCAACGCGTTGGGATGGCAGCAGTTGAGGATCTGACGGGACTTGCAGAGCGCCATGAAACGGTCGCCCGTGCGGCCTTCGCGGTAGCAGGCCGTGCAGAAGCTCGGGATGTATCCCATCTCCATGAGCCAGCGGGCGACTTCGTCCAGCGTGCGGCGGTCGTTGACGTCGAACTGGGCGGATTCCTCCGCTTCGGGCGTGTTGTCCGCATAGCCGCCGACGCTTGTCTTGGAGGCGCCGCTGATCTGCGAAATGCCGAGATGGAGGACGCGTTCGCGCGTCTTCTGGCTTTCGCGCGTGGAGACGATCATGCCCGTGTAGGGGACGGCGACGCGGATGCAGGCCACGATCTTCGCGAACTGGTCGTCGTTGATGCCGTTCTTGAACGTGGAGGGATCGATGTCGTCGGCGGCGCGGATGCGCGGGACGGAGATCGTGTGCGGGCCGACGCCGAAGGCCGCTTCCAGATGCTCCGCGTGCATGAGCAGGGCGGAGAATTCGTAGCGGTAGCGCTCCAGGCCGAAAAGGACGCCGAGCCCGACGTCGTCGATGCCGCCTTCCATGGCGCGGTCCATCGCTTCCGTGTGGTAGCAGTAGTCGTGCTTCGGGCCGCTCGGATGGAGAATTTCATAGCTTTCCTTATGAGTTCACGTTGACGCGGCGGATGGCGCCGTTCTTGTGTTTGATGCTGTAGATCGTCTTGATGGATTCGAGAATGTATTCGATCGGATTTTCGACCGGATGCTCGCCGCATTCGATGGCCAGCCGCTTGTGGCCCATGTCCTGCAACGCGATGACTTCGCGGCGGATTTCGTCCTGCGTGAGTTTTTTGCGCGGAATATGTTTGTTCTTAAGGTGATACGGGCAGTAGACGCAGCCGTTGACGCAGTAGTTGGAGAGATACAATGGCGCGAAGAAGACGATGCGGTTGCCGTAGAAATCCTTCTTGATCTGCTCCGCCAGCGCATAGATCTCCTGGTTCTTCTCTTCGATGTCGCAGTCCAAAAGAACGGCGGCTTCGCGGTGGCTCAAGCCTTTGCGCAGCTTCGCTTTCGCGATGATCTGGTCGATCAGTTCGACGTTATGCTTGTTCTTTTCCGCATAGTCCAGTGACGCAAGCACTTCCTCATGGTTGATGAATTCTTCCGCTTTGTGTGATTTCGGATCGTACAACATGGTGGCTGTTCTCCTTTTTGTGTGTTGGTTATATATAATGTATGAAAATCAGTAACGTGCGTCGCCGCGGTCGACGACGACATGGCAGCCGATGGACGACAGCTCCTTGTCGAGCAGGGCGACGCCTTCCACGGCCTCCAGGCCTGTGTTGGCCTTGTTGTCGTAGAGCGTGTAGTTGTCGCGCAGATCGATTGGCGACAGATTCGGCATGATGACATTCGCGCCTGAGAGGATGCCGTGCAGCCTGCCCTGCGGATGAAGGGTGGCGAGAGCGGTCGTCGACGGCAGCAGGACTTTCGGCAGCGTCAGACGGACGAGAGCCAGCAGGAAGAGCGTCGTTTCGACGGAACCCGCTGGTTCGTTCGCGAACGGCGTTTCATGATGCGGGATGAACGGGCCGAGGCCGACCATCTGTGGACGGAAGTCCTGTATGAACGCCAGATCCGCGGCAAGGCATTCCGTCGTCTGATACGGCGAACCGACCATCATGCCGCAGCCGACCTGATAGCCGAGCTCCTTCAGCCATTCGAGGCACTGCATCCGGTTGGACAGCTTCTGGAAGGCGGGATGGAGCTTCGCGTAATGCCATTCCGTGGCCGTTTCGTGGCGGAGCAGATAGCGGTCCGCTCCAGCCTCCTTCAGACGGCGGTAACTTTCCTTGGAACGTTCTCCAAGGGAAAGGGTTACGGCGATCTCCGGGCGGCGTTCCTTCACGGCTGAGACGATGTCGCACATCCGTTCGTCGGTGAACCATGCGTCTTCGCCGCCTTGCAGGACGAGCGTGCGGAGCCCTGCGGCATAGCCTTGCTCCAGACAGCCGAGAATCTGCTCTTTCGACAAACGGTAGCGGACGACGGCCGTGTTGCTTCGGCGGATGCCGCAGTACAGGCAGTCGTTTTTGCAGAAGTTGCTTAATTCCACCAGCCCGCGCAGGAAGATGGCGTTTCCGAAATACTTGATGCGCAAATCGTTGGCGTGAGATTTCGCGTATTCCACGTCTTCCGCGTCCGCATGCGTCAGAATTTGCAGGAAGTCATTCTTCTGCAGACGGTTGCCGCCTTCAAGAGCGGTTATCAGTTGTCTGGCTGTTTCGTTCATTGCAGTTTCGCCATCAGAGCTTTGGAGGTGACGCCTTTCAGCATGCCGAGCTTGCCGGAGAGGGAACTGATCACGTCCATCGGCGCGTCGATGGTCACGCTGATGACGGAGATGTTCCGCGGCTTGTAGGGGATGCCCATGCGGCCGATGATGTATTGCCTGTATTCATGCAGCAGTTCATTGAGCGGCCCGACGGAATCGGGCTCTTCCACGATGATGCCGATTAATGCGACTCTGGTTTCCATGATTGGTTCTGCTGGTGTAACGACGGCGTTTCGCCGTCGGGTGGTAACGACGGCGTCTCGCCGTTGATGGTCGTGGTAACGACGGCGTCCCGTCGTCGATTATTAACGCAAAAAAAGCACGTCCCGCGCAAGGAGGCAGGACGTGCTGAAATAGTTGCATGACAACTGGTTGCCGCGTTGTTCAGGCCTCCGATGAGCCTTCCCATGCGGTTTCATTGTGCATTTTAGGATTTCGCATGCCTTCCTCCTCGGCGCGGAGCCTTGGAGTCAGTACGCTAGATAATATAGTATCTAATTGAAGAATGGCAAATGGACAGACGCTTTTTTCAATGCGTTTTCGCGTCGAAAATTTTGCCGCCAAGGGCTTCCTTGACATGGACGCCCCAGAAGGGCGTCGGCGTATAGTTCCAGTCCTCAAGCAGTTGCGGCGCGCATTTCGGATGGAAGCTGAACGCCGTCCAGTTCAGACGGTTCGCCTGGATTACGCCGATGACGTCTTTCGGCCAGACGGATTCCACGCCGACTTTTTCCTTTCGGGCCGATTCCTCGATGAAGGAAAAATCCTCCCAACGACGCGGATTGCCGACTTCACCGATGAATAACGGATGTTTTCCGGCAGCCGCCAGAACATATTTATCCCATTGGAACTTCCATGGATAGATGTGGGAGGAATAGACGATGCCCCGCCCCGCCGCCGTGTCCTGCAGGACATATTCGCCGCTGGCGACGCCCGTCAGATCGAAGCCCCAGTCCAGTCCGCCGACAATGGCGACGTTGTTTGCTCCAGTCTGCCGAACCGTGTCCAAAAGTTTCTGCATGGCGGTCTTCCATTCCGCCCAGCCGATGCTGTGAGGCTCGTTGAACAGTTCGAAAATGACGCCCGGCTGGTTGGCGTAGCGTGTCGCCGCATCATGCCAGAATTCCGCATGCTCCTCCTGCGGCGACTTGAAACGGTGCAGATCCAAAACAACATATGCGCCACGGCTGTTCGCTTCACGGATGACGGAATCCACCAAGTTCCTGTATCTCAGCCCTTTGTCGCTCTGCCACTTGCCGCGGCCGCCCCAGAATTCGTCTGTGACGGGAAGCCTGACGACGTTCGCATGCCATTGCTCGATCGCGACTTGCAGGCTTTGAAGGATGTGTTCTCCGCCGGCCGTCCATTGGAGTGAGTCGATGCAAACGCCCTGCAGCCAGACTTCTTGTCCGTTGTCATCGACCAGTCTGTTGCCGTTGACGTGAAGCGGGGAGGGCGCCTTGTCCAAAGACGGCATTTTCGACGATGCGACGATGGGCGGCGGCTTGGGCAGGTTGTCCTTTGTGGCGGCGAAAATGTCCAGCCGTGCGATGTCCATAGAGCCTGATTTGGCCTGCAGCAGATACGGCATGATTTCCAGATAGGACGCATTTGCAGGGACTTTGAATACTTTGTCGATGTTTTGCCAGTCTGTCGTGCCGTTGAATTGCGAATCGACGGCGACAGGCTTTATCTCCTTGTCGCCGTTGTCTTTGAATTTGAGAATCAGATGGCCGTTGTTCCAATTCTGCCTGCCATGTTCGATGGCGACGGCGCGGATACGCGCCGTCAACCGCAGGGCCGCTGGACGATTGGTTGTCGGAAGATAGAAACGACGATAGACCATGACATGTTTGTCTGGCTCAACGGCTTGCAGACGCAGGAAAGGCGTGTCGCCATCCTTTTGCAGGCGGACGGTTTCCGATGGTTTCCAATCCTCCTGTTTGCTGAAATCCATCGTGAACAACGGTTTCGTTTCCTGCGCGTGGCTGAACAACGGCAGAAAAATGCAGATGGCCGTGAAAATGTCAAATCGATAATGGAAAGTCATATTGATTCCTCTCGATAGTATTAGGTTGAATTGGATTGGCATAAAGATATTCCTTCAAATGGTAAAATAAAAGCCATTTGCATGAAAAATTGTTTTATTTTGCAGGGGGAGTCAGCCAAACAAGAGTGGATTGAGATTTGCCTTGCATGAAGCGGTGTATATATTAGGTATGCAAAATGGTTGAGTGGATTGAAAGATCATGGAAAACGCCATGGCGTGGCTTAACAAGATTGGAAACATCACATGAAACTTGCCCTCTTCAAAGGATTGATTATATTGGCAATCGCAGTTTACGCGAATGATTCGTCAACCATAAATCAAAGGAACACTATGAAAACTTGGCCTGTCTTGAAACATTATGACCAACAGCATGTTGCGAAAATCGCGTTGCCGCTGGGCGGCATTGGAACCGGCACGCTGTCGTTGGGCGGTCGCGGCGACTTCCGCGACTGCGAAATCATGAACACGCCCGCGAAGGGCGCCATCGGCGTGGCGCTGAATTTCTGCGTGCAGGCGCAACCTGAAGGCGGAAAGACATTTGCGAAACTGCTGGAGGGGCCGTTCTCCGATTTCCAATACGAAGGGCCGTCGGGGGCGACCGCATGGAACCACGGCATGCCGCGGTTCCGCCATGTGACGTTCGATGCCGCCTATCCTTTCGGGCAGGTCAATCTGGAAGACGATGGCGCGCCGCTTTCCGCCACGTTGCAGGCTTTCAATCCGCTGATTCCGGCGGATGCGGATGCGTCTGGCTTCCCCGTCGCCGTTTTGCGCTATGTGATTCGCAACAAGACGGATGCGCCAATGCCTGTTTCCGTCTGCGGCACGGCCAATAACTGCACAGGGCAGGACAAAGCAGGACAAGTCTGGAAAAATACGTATAGTGCGGCGGATGGATTGGTCGGTCTTACGATGACGTCCGAAGGCGACAATGCCGGGGCGAACAGCGAAGGCGAAGTCGTTCTCGCCACGGCGGATAAAGGCGATGTGACCTATCGTGAAGCATGGCTGAACCGTGGCTGGAATGTCCCGCTGCTGGACTTCTGGGATGATTTCAGCGACGACGGCCGTTTGGAGAACCGTTCAAGCGTCAATAAATGGCAGAAATGCTCCCTCTGCCTGCGTAAAGTGATTCCCGCCAACGGCGAAGAGACGTTCACGTTCATGCTGTCGTGGCGTTTCCCGAACCGCCGCACATGGACGCCGCTGCCCGCCGAAGCGCGGAAGGATATCAAGCCTGACAACGATCCGGACATCATCGGCAACTACTATTGCAAACGCTTCCCGACGGCGTGGTCGGCGGCGGCCGAAATGGCCCGCCGCCTGCCGGAACTGGAGGCCCGTACTTTGGCGTTCGTGAACGCGTTCTGCGCATCGCCGTTGCCGCCGGAAGTGAAGGAAGCCGCATTGTTCAATATTTCGACGCTGCGCACGCAGACGGCGTTCCGTACGGCGGACGGCAATTTCTACGGTTGGGAAGGCTGCGGCAATTCGTGGGGCTCCTGCCACGGCTCCTGCACGCATGTGTGGAATTACGAACAGACTACGGCATTTTTGTTTGGCGCGTTGGCGCGGAACATGCGCGAAACGGAATTCATGCATGCGACTCGCGACGACGGTTTCATGAGCTTCCGCGTCAACCTCCCGCTGGAACGTGCGCAGCAGTCCTTCCTGGCGGCGGCGGACGGCCAGCTCGGCTGCATCATGAAAATCTATCGCGACTGGAAGCTCAGCGGCGATGACGAATTCCTTAAACGCCTGTGGCCCAATGTCCGCAGGGCCATGTCCTTCTGCTGGGTGCAGGGCGGCTGGGACGGCGACGCGGACGGCTCCATGGAGGGCTGCCAGCATAACACGATGGACGTCGAATACTATGGCCCCAACGGCCAGATGCAGGGATGGTACATCGGCGCGTTGCAATGCGCGGAACGCATGGCGAAGTATATGTGCGACAACGAGTTCGCGGAAAAATGCGGAAAGCTCGCCAAGGCCGCCGCGGAGGTCATGGACAAGAAGCTGTTCAACGGCGACTTCTATGAGCAGATCATCATTCCGCCGCATTCGCTGGATGCGATTCACAAAGGACTCAAGAGCCACATGGGAACCAATGATCTGGAGCATCCGGACGCGCAGCTCGGCAAGGCGTGTCTTGTCGACCAGTTGGTCGGCCCGTATTTCTCCTTCATCCTCGGCCTGCCGGAACTGCTTGATCATGAGCATGTCAAGAAGACGCTCCAGACCATTTGGAAGTACAACCGCCGTCAGGGCTTCCACGACCATTTCAACAACATGCGCTCCTTCGTGGGCGGCGACGACACGGCGCTCCTGATGGCCTCCTATCCGCATGGCGACCGTCCCGTCGTCCCGTTCCCGTACTTCTCGGAAGTCATGACGGGCTTCGAATACACGGCGGCCATCGGCATGCTCTATGCGGGGCTGAAGGACGAAGGCCTGCAGGTCATCCGCGACATCCGCGCGCGGTACGACGGACTGCACCGCAGTCCGTTCAACGAGGCGGAATGCGGCCATCACTACGCCCGCGCGATGGCCGCCTGGGCGTCCGTGCTCGCGTTGACTGGTTACCACTACGACGGCACGACCGGCGAGATGGTGTTCACCGTCGGCGACGGCACATGGTTCTGGTCCAACGGCAACGCCTTCGGCACTTTAGCTGTTCTCGACGGCATGCTGAAGTTCACGGTCATCGAAGGCACCGTCAAATTGGAGACGCTGCGCGTCAACGGCGTCGCCCACGACGTCCACCAGACGCTCCGCGCCGGCGAAGCCGTGAGACTGTAGTGTTTGACCATCTGTTATGTTGATTGCAAGCCATTCAACTTGCAATCAACATAAGGGTGGATATAATATATAATTCATATGTCATGTCGTTCATGTAATGTGCTTGGCAGAAAGATCGCTTTTTTGCAATCGGAATGTTTTCTGATATGAAGAAACTGACAATAAGAAATTTCGGACCATTGGCCGAAGCAACGCTTGATCTTGATCGGGTGAATCTGATCATTGGTTTGCAGAGCTCTGGCAAAAGTTGCGCGTTGAAAACGGCATGCCATTGTTCGTGGGTTGAAAAGCGTATGGAACTCGCCCAGTCAGCAGATGCATTTAGCAAAGAAGGCGAATTCCTTGATAAACTTTGCGATTATCATAAGATGAAGGATTATATTTGTCCAGATACCTTCATTGAGTATGAATCGCAGTGTGTGAAATTCGCATATGATCATGCTAAGCGGAAGTTTTCATTTAAATGGAAAAGAGCTCACTGGGATTATAAGCGTCCAAAAATATCGTATGTACCATCGGAGAGAAACTTGTTGGCCACTATTCCAATGTGGAGCAAGTTGCCGCTGGAAAGTGACAATCTGTTGGACTTCATGACAGATTGGGATGTCGCTCGAAAACAAATCAACCAAGTAAATAATATATTGGAATTAGGACTGTCATACCGTTATGATTCGAAATCCAATACGGATGCAATCATCATGCCTTCTGGCAATTCCATACGATTGACGGAAGGTTCAAGCGGAATGCAGTCGTTATTGCCGCTGTTTGTTCATTTGAATTATCTGTTTGATCCAAAATCGCGCGATCAAGATGATTTAAGACAAAGTTACGAGCAAAAGGAAGAACGAAAACGGTTAGTGAAATTGATAGCTTCATATTTGCATGCTAAAAAGGATAAATCAAAAGGTTCTGAACTTTTAAAAAGTACGACTTGGGAAGGACAGAACTTTTATTTCCGCAACATAGATGAGTGTGATCGCTTTGATGAATTAGTCGATAATCATCTTGCAACGCATCATAATGAGATATTTTTAGAGGAGCCTGAGAATAATCTGTTTCCCCCGACGCAATGTCAACTGGTCAATTGGCTTTTGGAGAAAATGTCAGAGCTCGATTGGATGAACATGCTGTTTGTGGCGACACATAGTCCATACGTACTGAACCAGTTCATAAAGGAATATTCGGAAGGATTACGGCTTTTCATCACACATCCGGACGCCAAGTCTGGCAAATATATAATCAAACAACTTTCAGATGATGATGTTCGGGAAATCTACGGAAATGGCGTAGATCTGTTTTTCAATTTCGAGGCCTATCGATGAGCATCGAATATCCAAACATCATGACTGAATGCAATGTTGATACGAATGTCGTTTCGTATCTGATGCATGGTGCCGTCAATCACCAGAGTACTTGTAATGATGTTGCGAAAACAATACGGTTGAAATTCCGTGACAGGTTTGCCATCGGCATCATTGATGACGACAAGAGGGGAGTGGCTTATTTGAATGAATGTGAGGCAATTACTTCATCAAAACATCTACGTTTGTTCAAACATCATGAGTTGCATCATTATATGATTACGGTAGGACCGGCAATGGATGGTTTCATTTGGGATTGCGCGGAGGAACTAAGCATTAGTCCAGAAAAGTTCAATCTCCCCGCAGAATTTTGGGCCTTCAAGAATCGTATGAAAAAGAAAACATCTAATACGGATCCAGATATACGGAGATTGGTAAAAGCAATCAGTGGCAATTTGGAACTCGTTGCTTTTCAGAAACTGTTGCTGTATCTAAAAGACAATACCTACCAATCAAAACGTGACGATATCGTTCGTATTTTCGAATAGTCAGTGGAAAAGCTCTCGCATATATAACAAAAAGAGAAGTAAAAGTTAGTTTTACCTCTCTGATTTTCTGCTGATGAACTTGATTTTCTACAATTAGTTAACTTTCAAGTAAATTACTTTGAAGTTGACTAATCTTTGAATCGGCAGTTTTTCAAGTGAAATGGCGTTGCATTCCTATCATAAAAAGCGAACATGACTAGCATTCCCCAGCCTTTGTCCTGAAAGAAAAAACGATTGTTTAAAGAGTTTTTTTTTGAAAAAATCGCATTTTCATAACTTGTTTTTTTTCGGGGGGGATATTATAATAGTCATACGAATTGTCATAAGATGATGTTAGACATTGTCATTGCGAGAATTAATGTATGTCCAGTTGGACGTACTGTTGATATACATATAACTAATGGTCAAGGAGAAGGCTATGGAGAAAGTCAGAATAAACTGGATGCTGGAATGGCTTGTCGTCGCTGTCATTGTTGTCTCATGTCTGGCATGTCATCTGGGATATGCGCAGGGTGGGAAGCCCCAGAGTTTTGAGGATGCTTTCCGCCAATTACAGATAAAACAGGCCATTGACAAGGCTGAAAAGGATATCCGTCGTCGTGGAAAGTTGATGATGGATCTTGAAAGGGAGCATCCTGATTTAGAGGAGCTTGGAAAGGCGTATGAAAAAGCGGAAACCGCGTATCAGGAGGCTAGAATGCAACTTACCGAAACAGCGGAGTACAAAGCCTTGCGGGAACGGCTGACCGTGGCGGAGAAGGAATATGAAGATCTGCTGGAGCGTCATGAAAAAGATCCGAAAGTCGCTCCAAAGGAAATAAATATCAAGCGCAATCAGGTGGAAGCCTTGGGGCGTCAGATTAGAGTCCTGCAAACAACGGGAGCTACTGTCAAGCCATTATATGAATCTATGCAGCAGGCCGGGCAGGCGTATCGTTCACGACTGAATGAATTGACTCGAACATGGAAGGAGGAAGATCGAGCGTTGATCATGCGTGAAGCAAGCAATGTGTTTATCTTGCAAAAGAACGATGTCCCTGATTTCAGCTATTTGTTCAAAGATTTGAGTCAGGCGGTGCCGTTTCCTGTATTTATTGAACGGTTTATTAAGCTTGTACAAGAGGAACTGTTGAAAGAGAATCCGGATACGGATCCAGAATTGGCCGGATATGTAGGGGAGATACTGACGGGGCGCGACGGCTCTGTTGAACAGAAGATATTAAAGTATAAAGGGCAAAAAGTAGAAGAGGACAATCTGAAGGAGTTTTTCCGCCTGATGGCATTAGTGTCAACAAGCCCCCGTGAGGAATGGGCGAAATTGCGCCCGCAGTTTTTGAGTCTGTACAATAAGTTGCAAAAAGGCAACTTTACGAGATACATAATCGCCAATTTTCTAAGTGAGTCCATAGAAGGTAAAATGGACCGCGTTCATCAGTCATTGGCGGACTATGTTGCAAGGCAGGAGACGCTTCCGGAGCTTTTCTATTACTTGACGGACTATTTTCCAGTTGATCATAGCAAGAACGGTACTTGGATGCAGCTTCGGAAGCGTTTGGAAAACGTTGCGGGCAATCTGGATCCTTGGTTGCAACATGTTCTGAATTCATGCGATGCGTTGAACAAAGGCTGGAATGCGCGTGGTGGCGGCTTCAGCGATACTGTTACGGGGGAAGGATGGAAAGGCTATGAAGAATGTATGAAACTTGCGACTAAGGAAGCCGAGGCGGCCATTGCGTTGCATCCGGAATGGCCGGTGGCGTATGGTTTTCTCTTCAAAGCGAACTTTGGGGATAACGAATTGATATTGAAATATCTCGCGCAAATATGCAAATACCGTCCCGATTTGCCATCGCTTTACAGGAGAGTGAGTTGGAGTATGTTACCGCGTTGGGGCGGTTCGCATGAGGAGATTGAGGCGTTGGCGAAGGCTTGCATGGAGACACGGCGTTATGACACAAGCATTCCCTCAATTGGATTCTGCCTGTTGGGGATGGTCTCATGGGATGATGACATCACGAGATGGAACCGCTGTTATCGACAGGAATGGCTGCAACCGCTGGCGGATGAATTGTTCAAGGAGTACATCAAGCGAATCAGCCCGCAACAACCACACGATGCGCGGTTGGATTATGTTTTGTTCCTGATGGCGGCGGGGCGTTACGACGATGCGGAAAAAGTCGTCAAGGAGATAGGCGGCGTCAAGGAGATCATGAAGGAGGACGGCGTGTCGGCATGGAATCCGAGCAATACGCTGGGCGTTTGGCATCCCATGATGGCGTATTGGAACAAGATGCCGTTTACAGGGCAATATAGCCTGTTCACAGGCGTGTATGGAGAAACTCTGCAGGCATTGGAACGGCTGGCGGTGGATGACGGGCGCACTGAAGCTGCGGCCGGCCGTTTGAAGGACTTCATCAAAACACATGAATTGGACAAGGAGCAACGGTCCTATCTGGTGGACTGGTATGGACGGTTGTCATTGGCGGGCAAGCAAAGCGGGTCATTTCTGGCACATAGCAATGTTTCCGGTTATACATGGCGCAGTGCATTCCAAGTCGCCATGACGGGCAATTATCCGGATATTGCCGCCGCTCTTTTGGAACTGGGATTTGATTACATTGCGGACGAAGCGTTCCCGGGGGCAACGGCGATTTATCTTGCAAGCCATGGAGCCTTGCCGGAGACTATGAAAATGCTCAAAGATGCAGGTGATCCATTGAACCGTCCTGACCCCAAGCAAGGGCGTCAGCCGCTCCATATCGCTTCCTATCGGCACAATCCAACCATGGTGAAATGCCTTGTTGAGTTGGGGTGTGATGTGAATGTCTTTGACAATAGCCATCATACACCGTTGCAAATGGCTTCCGCCAACAGTTCGGCGGAAAGCGTGGAATGCCTGCTCAAGGCTGGTTCAACGGTCGAACTTCCTGATAATGACGGTGACACGGCATTGATCATTGCCTGTCAGAATGGCAGCAACGAAGATGTGATCAATCTTTTGCTGGACTATGCCAAGGATGTCAATGTCGCCAACCGAAGCGGCATGACGGCATTGCATTATGCTGTTCAGAACAACAAATATTCCAAGGCTTGCATCGAGCATTTTCTCAAAGCTGGCGCGGATATTCTGGCGGGTGACAGGTCGGGAAAGACGGCGTATGATTATGCCAAAGGCGCGGGACGAAGTGATCTTGAAAAGCTGTTGCAGCCGCCAAAAGGCGCTGAGGTGAAGCCTCCGAAAATCCAGGGGATACCCGACCGTCCGAAAAAAGTGCCTCAAACAGTTGCGAAGCCTGCAAACAATTGGATGTTGAAAATCACTTTGTTGGGGATTGTGGTCTTGGTGGTTTTGGTTTGCGGAGGATTTGCACTGATTCACAAACATAAGAAAGGTTGATTGATGTTTGGAAGACTTTGAAAATAATGAGAAAAAGAGACTGTGGCGAGTAATCAGGAGAAGGTCATGGAAAGAATTAAGATGAAATGGATGTTGAAATGGCTTGTTGTCATCGCTGTTCTTTTGTCATGTGTGCCGTACCATGTCGGTCATGCGCAGGGGTGGCAGGCACAAAATTGGGAGGATGCTTTCCGCCAATTGCAGATCAAGCAGGCCATGGACAAGGCTGAGAAGGATATGCGCCGTCGTGGCAAGCTGATGATGGATCTTGAAAGGGAGCATCCTGATTTGGAGGAGCTTGGAAAGGCATATGAAAAGGCTGAAGACGCTTTTAAAGCCGCTCAATTGAAAGTAATGGAAACTGATGAGTACAAGAAGCTTCAAGAGCGTGTGGCTCAAGCGGAAAAGGAATATGAGGAGTTGTTGGAACGCCGTGAAAAAGATTCGAAAGTCAGTGAAAAGGAAGTGCATATCAAGAGCGGGCAGATGAGTGCCCTTCAGCGGCAGCTGCGCGTCATGGCGACTTCGTCGGAAGCCGTCAAGCCATTGTATGATGCTATGCAGCAGGCAGGCCTGGCGTATCGGTCTCGTTTGAGTGAGTTGACAAAAGCGTGGTCGGATGAGGACCGTGCGTTAGTCATGCGGGAGATGGAAAATGTGATTGTCCTGCGGTCTGAGACGGCGACCGATTACAGCTATCTGTTTAAGGATCTGAGTCAGGCGGTACCTCTGGGGGAATTCAACAAGCGTTACAATAGCGAACTTAAGGAGGTGTTGAAAAAGGAGAATCCACAGTCAAACCCGTTGTTTGCCGATTATATTGCTGATTGGGAGTCGATGCCGGAATCAGTGACTACTCCACCTACTTTGGGTAAGACAAAGGATGGCGAAGAAGATGTTCTTCGTGATTTCTGCCGTTTGCTTGTTCAGGCGAAGACGAACGCAATCAAGGATCAAGAGGGTGTGAAGCAGTGGTTTCTGCAACTGAAAAAGGTATATGACAAGGCAGATTCTGGCAGCGTGACACGGCTGCTGGCGGGCATTGCCCTGAAATCGTCTGATGATAACGGATGGCGAAGATATATTAGGGCTTTGGCTGAATATGTCTCTAAAAACAAAACACTTCCCTCTCTGTTCCAGTATATTTCGGAATATATTCCCGATTCATATAGTAATGATAGTGTCTGGTTGCTTTTGAAGAGAAGGCTGGAAGATGAAGGAGGTTCATATGATCCGTGGCTACAGCATGTTTTAAATTCCTATGAAGCGCTAAACAAAGGATGGACTGCGCGCGGCTCAGGAACCAGCGATGCCGTGACGAAAAGCGGGTGGGAAATTTATGGCGATTGCATGAAAAGGGCGACTGATGAGGCCAAAGCCGCCATCGCCATCCATCCTGATTGGGTTGTTGGCTACCAGGCGCTCTTCCATGCCAATTTGGGAGATAATGAGTTGATTTTAAAGTATTTCGCTCAGATATGCAGGTATCGTCCCGACTGCCCGAATCTTTATGATACGGTGATTTGGACTCTTCTGCCGCGTTGGTGCGGTTCCCATGCGGAGATGGAGGCGTTGGCGAAGGCATGCATGGAGACGAAACGCTATGATACGTGCATTCCTTCCATCGGATTCTGCCTGTTGGGAATGGTATCATGGGATGACGATATCAATCAATGGAATCGTTGCTACCGTTTGGAATGGTTGCAACCATTGGCGGATGAGTTGTTCAAGGAGCGTATTTCCCGTAAATATCCGCGTGATTTGCGACTGGATCATGCGATGTTCCTGATGGCCGCAGGGCGCTATGACGAGGCGAAAAAAGTTGTTGAAGAGGTCGGCGGCGTCGACGCAATTGTGAAAAAAGGAGGTGTTCCGGCATGGAATCCGCACTCGACGCTTGGAAATTGGTATCCGAAAACGGCATGGTGGAGCAGGTCTCCGTTTGCTGATCATTACGCCATTTTCACGGGAGAACATGGCGAATTTCTGCAAGGGCTCGAACGTCTAGCCGTGAATAACGGGCGTCCTACGGAAGCCGCCGCTCGTTTGAAGGATTTTCTGAAAACACATGAACTGGAGAAGAAAAGCCGTGCCTATCTGGTCGATTGGTATGGACGGTTGCTACTTCCGGGGGGGACGCAAAGCGGATACTTTTTGTTTTTTGACGAGAGCAGAAATCATAATGTATGGAAGAGCACCTTCCAGATGACTTTGACGAAGGATTGCCCAGATATCGCAGTTGAAATGCTGGAACTTGGCTGTGATTATTCGGAAGGGGAGGCGTATCCAGGGGCGACGGCGATTTATCTTGCAAGCATTGGCTCTTTGCCGGAGACCATCAAATTACTCAAAGATGCAGGCGATCCATTGAATCGTCCTGAACCGCAAGAAGGACGTCAGCCAATACATATTGCCGCCTATCAATACAATCCCACCATGGTGAAATGCCTAGTCGATCTTGGGTGCGATGTGAATGCTTTTGACAATGGCCACCATACACCGCTTCAAATGGCTTCCGCCAACAGCACGTTGGAAAGCGTGGAATATCTGTTGAAGGCCGGTGCCACAGTCGAATTGCCAGACTATGACGGTGACACGGCATTGATCATTGCCTGTCAGAATGGCAGCAATGAAGATGTAATCAATCTGCTGCTGGACTATGCCAAGGATGTCAATGTCGCCAATCGTAGCGGCTTGACAGCTTTGCACTATGCCGTGCAACGAAATTATTCCAAAGCTTGCATCGAGCATTTTCTCAAATCCGGTGCGGATGTTCTGGCGGGTGACAGGTCGGGGAAGACGGCGTATGATTATGCCCAAGGCGCTGGACGAAGTGATCTTGAAAAGCTGTTGCAACCACCGGAAGGCGCTGAGGTGAAGCCTCCGAAAATCCAAGAGATACCCGACCGTCCCGTAAAAGCGCCTCAAAGAGTTGCAAAGGCTGACAAGAACTGGCTGTTGCTTTTATGTGATACAAAAGTCGCGCTGTTGGTGATTGTCGTCTTGGTGGTCTTGGTTGGCGGTGGATTTGCATTGCTACGCAAACGTAAGAAAGGTTGATTTACATTTGAAAATGACATGAAAAAGCCTGTGGCATCTATTGAGTATTTTCAAACTGAATTTATTATCATATTTGCTAAAGTGGACACTATAAGGATAAAGGACATGAAGGAGGTAGTTCCTTAGACGAGTATGATGATAATTTATGCTAGCAAAAACTCAAGTAAATGCCTAAAAGTATTTATTTTTAATAATGTTCTCATGCCTAATTTATTAATGATATAGGAATGATATTTATGAAAGAAATACCTATCAATGACAAAGCTTTGATGGTTGTAACTGACAATGCCATCTCGTTTCATTACAA
>CACYQT010000086.1 GCA_902776645.1 uncultured bacterium
GTCATTTCGCGGCCTGTGCGGCGACGCGTTGGGCGATGGAGCGCAGGAACTTGGCGTCTTCCGGCGTGACATCCTTCGGTTGCCAGGCGAGGTCGTCGAGGTTTTGTTTGAAGAAGTATGCGTACCATGTGCAGCCGAGCAGATATTCGCCGCGGGTGTTGGCATGGATGCCGTCGAAGGTGAATTTCCATTCCTGCGTCTTGGGGTCCTTTTTCCAATAATATCCTTTGATGAGGGCGCCGTCGTCCTTCGGCAGATTGGGATGGACGGGATTCTTGTAGTCGAAATTCGGATCGGGGGAGACGTTTTTGACGGGCTGCTCCTGGAAGGCGGTCCAGAGGGCTTCGCCGGAGGGGATCATGGGGGCGTTGTATTTTTCGGAGAGAGCCTTGTAGGCGGCGCCGCTCTGCTCATACATGAGTTGAGCGGAGAAATTGTTCTTCTTTGGGCCGAAGAAACGGAAGTTGTCCGGACGGTAGGCCCATGTGCGGTGGATGTAGATTTTCGCCTGGGGGGCGAGCTCCTTGATGAGCGCGACGAGGTTGTCGGCGTAGGGCTGCCAGAGTTCGGGCTTGTAGGATTGGTGGGAGACGGACTGGATCGTGACGACGTCCCATTTTTCGGCGGTGAGATAGTCGCGGAGGCTCATGGGCTTGCCTTTGTAGCGGTACGGCTTGTGTTTGGGATCGGCTTCGGATTTGAGATGTTCCTCCCAATGGCGTTTGAAGGAGCATCCGCCGATGGCGGCGTTGCCGAGCACGGCCGTGGCCTTGCCATGCTGTTTGATGATTTCGCCGAGATGGCGATGGGCGTTGACGGAGAAGGAGTTGCCGATGGAGAGAAGCTTCAGGGCGGCGACCGGTTCGTCCGCGACGGCGGCGATGCAGAAAATCACGATGAGCGTCAGAAGTTTTTTCATTTTTAGGGTTCCTTGTTTATATTATATGAGGGACTAAAAGGACTAAAGGGACAGAAGGGACGAAAGGGCCGAAAGGTTTGGGATATTAATATAGCACATGTTGGAGCCAAGATTATTTTCAGACAGAGATTTATGGCGTCTTGTCATACCGCTGGCCTTGGAGCAGATGCTGTTCTGCCTGGTCGGCTCCGTTGACACGATGATGATCTCGTCGTTGGGCGAGGCCTGCGTGTCCGGCGTGTCGCTGGTCGACATGATGAACAACTTCCTCATCAACATCTTCGCGGCGATTTCGACAGGCGGCGCGGTGGTGGCGTCGCAATTTCTGGGGGCGAAGAACGAGAAGTCCGCCCGTGATTCGGCGACGCAGCTGATCATCACGACGTGTTTCATCGCGATTTGCATCATGGTGTTGACGGAGCTTTTCAAGCGGCAGATCATCGGCTTCCTGTTCGGTTCGATCGACGACGACGTGATGGCGGCGAGCATGGCGTACTGCCGCGTGACGGCGCTGTCGTTTCCGCTGATCGCGGTCAACTGCTGCTGCGCGGCGCTGATGCGCTCCATGAAGAAGACGAATCTGACGCTGATGAGCTCCGCGATGAGCAATGTCGTGAACGTCATCGGCAACTACCTATTAATATATGTGTTCCACTACGGCGTGGTGGGCGCGGCGACGGCCACGTTGTTCGCGCGGTTTTCAGCGATGATGTTTCTGCTTTATCTGCTGACGAACCGGCATTCTCCGATCTACATCACGCGGCATGGCTGGCTGACGCCGAACGGGCGGCTGATTCACAAGATTTTGTACATCGGCATTCCGAGCGGCATCGAGAACGGCGTGTTCCAGTTCGGACGTCTGATCGTGGTCGGCGTGATCGCGAAATTCGGCACGTCGCAGATGACGGCGAATGCCGTCGCGAACAATCTGGACTATTTCGGCTGCATGGTTGGCAGCGCGTTCTGCCTGGCCTGCATCACGGTCATCGGGCAGAGCGTCGGGACGGGCAGCGAGGAGCAGGTGCGGTTCTACGTGCGTAAGATCATGAAGATGGCGTACATGGCGCACATGGCGTGGAACGTCCTCCTGTTCATCATCATGCCGTTCTGGCTGAACTACTACCACATGTCCGCGGAGACGCATCAGATGGCGTTCTGGCTCATCGTGATCCACAACGGCTTCGGCTTCTTCATGTGGCCGATGGCGTTTGTCTTCCCGAACGTGCTGCGTTCCGCGAACGACGTGAAATTCACGATGGTGGCATCCATCGCCTCGATGTTCATCTGGCGGATCGGTTTCAGCCATGTGCTGGGCATCGGCCTTGGCTGGGGAGCGTACGGCGTGTGGACGGCGATGGTCGTCGACTGGATCTGCCGCATCATCTGCTTCTCCGTGCGGTATCGTAGAGGCAAGTGGGTGAAACTTGCGCATTTGACCGCCGCGTAGTAGTGGTTAGTGGCTAGTGGCTAGTGGCTAGTGGCTAGTGGCTAGTGGCTAGTGGCTAGAATACTAGAATACTAGAAGGCTAGAATACTAGAAGGCTAGAATACTAGAAGGCTAGAATACTAGAAGGCTAGAAGACTAGTGATGCTCCGTTCGGGCGATGACCATTTCCTGCCAGTCGCGGTTGAGCGTCGTGAAACGGGCGGACCAGCCGGAGATGCGGACGGACAGGTTCGCGTAGTTTTCCGGATGGGCTTGCGCGTCACGCAGGATTTTCGCATCCGCGACATCCACCTGCAGATAGCTGCCGCCGTTCGCCACGAACGTCTTCAGCAGGGCGACGAGCGCCTGGAGGCCGTTTTCGCCTTCGATGGCGGACGGATGGATCTTGATGTCCAGCGGCGTGCCGTTGCTGAGTGACTCGAAGTCGTTCTTGCAGAACGAGTTGATGACGGCGGTCGGCCCATGTTTCTCCGTTCCGGGCGTGGCGGAGAAATTCGGCGCGAGCAAAACACCTTTGTGCGTTCCGAAGGCTGTCGCAAGACGCTTCGGGGCGTATTCGAGTTCGCGTCCGAATGTGCTGATGCCGACGGGGCGGAGGACGCCCGCGACGTCATGTTTGCAGGAGGCGATTTTCACATAGCAGTCGAAAACGCGCTTCGCCATGGCGTCCGCCGTGGCGTCGTCGTTGCCGTAATATGCGATGGTGGAGGCGATTGAGCGGCGGAGTCCGTCTGCGTCCTTCCAGTCGTCAAGCATGTGGCGGCGGAGTTCGTCCAATGTCAGCGTATGCGTCTTGAAGACGAAATGGTCGATGGCGAGCAGGCTGTTCGTAACGTCCGGCAGGCCGCCCGCATGGGTGGCGAAAATCGTGAATTTCGCGCCGCGCCGCGTGTAGGGGCGGGCCTTGCCGATGCAGTCGTCGACGAGCAGCGACAAGGCGAGGGCGGGATTGTTCGGATCGTTCATATAACCGGTCATCCGGTCGTTGACGGCGTCCACATGGGTCTGGAGCTTTTGCGACCAGGCATCCATAAGCTGTTCAACGGAGGTGAATTGCGGCCATTTCGAAGCGTCTTCGCGTTCTTCGGGCGTTGTTCCGAACAACGCGTCCTGGAACAGTTGCAGCGAATCGAAGGGGCCGTATCCGAAGGCGGATTTGCCGCCGATGATCGTCTCCCAGCAACCGTCGTTCGTGAAGGCGTAGGCGTGGCCGCCGTAGCCGAAATTCTGCAACGCCTTCAAGACGATGTCTTCGTTATAGATGGAGACGATGCCGCCGCCGTGGTGCTGGACGCGGGCGATCCGGCGGTACATGTCATCCGTCGTGCGGCTGTTGACGCGGACGGCGATGGGATAGTCCGCGATATGGAGCTCTTCGACGACATCGAGAATCAGTTCGGCGACGGTTGTGTCGATGTCGCGGATGCCGTTGTCGTCCACGCCTGCGAGAATGACGTTCTGATAGTGCTGCGCGTCTCCCGAGCCGCGTTGGACGCCTTTCCATTCGGCGCCTTTGATCCAGAAATGGGCCAGCAGCTCGCGTGCGTCGTCAAGCGTTATCCGTTTGGCTTCCAGGTCGTTGAGAAGATATGGTGTCAATAGTTGGTCGATGCGGCCGAGGCCGGACCAGTTGCCGCAGAGGCGTTGGAATTCGAAATGGAACCAGAAGGACTGGAGGGCTTCGTAGAACGTCTTCGGCGGATTTTCGGGGACGTTTTTCAGCAATGCGACGAGCGTGTCCGCATACGGGCCGCTGCCGGGCAGGGCGGCGATGAGGCGGTCCCGCCAGATGCGCATGGAGCCGATGACGGAAAGGAGCGACTGAAGGAAATCGCGTTCTTCATCCGTACGGACCGTCACGGCTTTTGCGAAGTTGATGGTCGTATGGCTGATGCCGGGGAAGCGATGGCCCGGGCAGCGATGGGCGGGGCCTTCCAGATAGGTCGCCGCGCCTGCCAGACGTTCCTCCGGCAGGATGCGGAGCGGGGCGTTTTCAACGATCAGGCGGATGTTCTGCGCGAACAGCTGGTTCAGCGTGGCGGCGGATTCCGGCACGCTGAAATTGGCGTCTATCAAGGTGTTGCGGATTTCATCCGTGTTCAGATAGCGATCCGCCAAGGCATGTGTCGCATCGGAGAGACGTCTTGGAACATCGTAATTGAGATAATGCAGGCTCATCGTTTTCTCTTTTGATTTTTGTGGCACACTGGACAGAGCAACGACAGTGGAAATCAAAATGTCTGTATTTGCTTTAAGCTTTCAGCTTTTAGCTTTTAGCTCTATAAATAGATGCGGTTGTTGTACTTCATGGGGAGGCCTTCGCCGTAGAGATGGGAGAGGTCCGCATGGCAGAGGCAGTAGGGGGCGGTGTAGCCGCCTTCGTAGTTGCGGAATTCGAAGATGGTGACGGCGGAGAGGCCCAGATCGAACGTGCCCCATGCCTGCGGCGTCGGAATATGGAACATGTGTGAGAGCCAGATGACGCCGAAGCCCGCGTGCGCGAAGAGAGCGATGCGCTCTTCGTTGGGCTGGAGAATCTTGTAGCGTGCGCCTTCACGCTCGTAGCCAAGGCGGCGGAAGAAATCGTCCGACGCATCGACAATCCGCTGGTAGCCTTTGCGGGCGTTGATATCCTTGAAGAAATCGTCGTCCATCCAGTCGTAGCCGAGGGAGAGCATGTGAGGCGTCATGAATTCATGGTTGGGACGTGCGCAAATCCAGCGGCGTTTTCCGTCTTCCCAAACGGAGGAGAAGTCGTTCCATGCATGGACTTCGCTGGTCCAGTCTTCAACCTGCGCTTCAAGGCGCATGATGTCGCATGTCGGCTGGGCCGTTTGGCGTGCGCGGACGCAGGGCGATGTGAAGACGCGGTCGATACCGTGGCGGCAGAGGCGTTTGGCGACGGCGTGGGCCTGAAGATGGCCGAGTTCTGTGAGAGCGTCCGGTGAGTAGGTGGGATGGCCGTGGCGGATGAAGAATAGAAGCATGATTGTTAGTGGCTATTGGTTAGTGGTTAGTGAACCGCGTAGCGGTGACAGAACACAGCCGTGGGTGCAACCCACGGGAGATTAGTGGTTAGTGGTCGGTAAGGTTCGACAGATATTTCGTTGGGATCATGTTGGAATTTTGACGATTTTTACTTTGCTGATGCGATGCTGCTCTGTCTTCAGGACGGTGAGCTTCAGCGGAGGCGACTTGAAGAATTCACCGGCCTTCGGGATGTGTCCGGCCAGTTTGAGGACAAGCCCCGCGATGGTTTCGAAGCCTTCGTTGTCGATTTCAATGTCGAAGAAGTCTTCGATTTCGCGGATGGCGGTCTTGCCGTCGCAGATCATTTCATTGGGCGACTTGTGGACGGGCTGCTCGTCCTCCTCGCCGTAGTCCTGGATGGATCCAATGATCTGCTGCGCAAGATCTTCGATGGTGACGAGACCGATCATGCCGCCGTATTCGTCAACGATGACGGCCATGGGGAGGACGTGCTTCCGGAGCTCGACAAGCATCTGGTTGATGGGCTTCGTTTCGGGGACGAAGAGGACGGTCTTGTCGATAAAAGGCGCGATAGGTTGCTTGCGGAAGGCTTCTCCGTCAAGATTCCGTTGCTTTTCGATTTTGAGGAGCCTGCGCAACTCTATGACGCCGATGATGTTGTCGACGCGGTCGTCATAGATTGGGAAACGGGAGTAGCCGGTCTCCATGGTCATCTTCTCGACATCGCCGACGGAAGCGGTGGACGGAAGCGAGCAGACATCCACCAGCGGCGTCATGGCGTTGGCGACTGGTTTTTCGTCCAGTTCGAGGATGGTCTGCAGCATGTCGGCGGATTCCCGCGGCACAAGTTCCTGTTCGGCCGCGATTTCCGCGATGGTTTCCAGATCTTCCTTCGTGACATTGTTCGAGTTGTCTTCCTGCGACGGCGAAAGGCCGAGCATGGACTGGACGCCGTTGGACAGCCATGTCAGCGTCACGACAAGCGGCGTCAGAATGAAATTGAAAAACTGGAGCAACCGCGCGGCGCGGAGGGAGAAGGCCTCCGACTGTCTGCGCGCGATGGATTTTGGCAATATCTCGCCGAATACCAATATGATAGGCGTCAGGATGACGGCGGAGACCGTTTCATGCCATCTGGCGGGGAGGTTGGGCATGAAATGCGGAATCAGATGGTTCTGGATGACGACGCCCGCGATCGTCACGAGCGAGATGTGGACGAGATTCGTGCCGGTAAGGACCGTTGACAGGAAGCGGTCGAAGTTCGTGATGAACCATTTGACGATCACGGCGTTCTTGTCCTTCTTGTCCACTTTTTCGTCGATTGCGAGGCGGTTGACGGACGTGATGGCGGTTTCCGTGCCCGAGAAGAAGCCGACGAGGGCGAGCAGGATGATCAGCAAGACGATGTATGCGAACAGGATAGGCGACATTATGGCTGCCCTCCTTGCTCTGTCTTGTTCTTCTGCCGGGGGAGCGGGATGATGGAGACGCGGTCGATGAGCTTCTTGTTGGCGGGATTGAGGCTGACGGCGATGAAACGGTGGTTGCCGATGTCGACGTGTTCGTTGCGCACGGGAACGTGGCCGAGGCCTTCGACGAGCAGGCCGCCGATCGTGTCCGACTCCATATCGCCAAAGTCTTCATCCAGAGCTTCTTCGACAAGCCGCCGTCTGGTCAGGCCGTTGACGACGCATGCGCCGTCCGCATTCAGTTCGATTTTGTTCGTGTCCTTTCCGGTGGCGGAGAAGCGGCCGATGATTTCGTCCAGAATGGAATTGATCGTGAGGATGCCGAGCGTTCCGCCGTATTCGCCGACGACGACGCTGACGCGGTTCGGCTTGCTTTTCATCTGTTCCAAGACTTTGGAAATCTTGAGGGTAGGCGGGATGAAATCAATGGAATAGACGGGCAGATCCTCCGTGGCGTTGCCGCTTTCGAGCTGCTGGCGGAAATCCGCCAGCGTCTTTTCGGAGTCCGGATGGTTGATCCATTTGGGATAGTCCGTGAAAATGGCGACGCCCCAAATGTCGTCAAGATCCTCATGGTAGACCGGAATGGTTCCATGGGGGGAGTCTTTGATTTTCGTGAAGGCTTCGCGGAGTGTGAGCGAATCGTCGATCGCTTCGATGATGGTGCGCGGAACCATGATTTCCGTTGCTGTTATGTCGTTGAATTTGAAGATTCTGCCGAGAAGTTCACGGGCCGGGGGGGAGGCCGATCCGTTTTCGACGGATGCTGTCAGCGTCGCATCGACCTCCGCCTGCGTGAGCATGCCCCAATGGGAGTCTCGCGGGATGAAAAGGCACCATTGGATGGCGTTGACGACGCATTGGAAAATCCACAGGATGGGGCGCATGAGACGTCCCGTGATGTCCAGCGGCCATGCCGCGAAACGGGAGATGACGATCGACTGTCGGTACGCCACGCTCTTGGGCGTCAATTCACCGAAGACCATGATGAGCGGCGTAACGATGGCGACGTTGAGCAGAATGGCCGCAAATTCCTGCGCCTGATGATCTTGCGCAGACGTCCCGTTGACGGCGTTTATAATCATCGTGGCGATCCGGTTTGTGAGGATGGCGCACAGCAACGTCAGCAACGTGTTGACGAACATGTTGCCGACCAGTATGGTCGCGATGAGATGCTGCTGGTCTTTCAGCAGCTGGAAAACTAGCGGCTCCGCGCCGTCGCCGTGTTCCATCCGCTTGATTTGCGGCTTGGATAATGACATCATGGCTGTTTCCGATCCTGAGAAGAAGGCGGAGAAGCACAATAGGATGGCGATGAAAAATAGGATGGGCAGGATGTCTAGCATTCAGCGGTTGGTTATACCATAATGATAAAGTAATTCGATAAAAATATACATAACATTCGTGGGAAAATCAAGTTTTCTGTCGCCTGCGGATGAAAAAAGGCGCCGCGGATGACCGAAAGCCGTGGAAAACACGGGAAAACATTGTCGTGATGGCTTGTAATCCCATGCCGTTCATTTACGTTAAACATTTTCATGATGAAAACGGAATCTTCAATGGATATGACAGAATCAAAAACGGAAACAAGGAAGCTTGGAGGCCGGCGGCTGGTTGCGTACTGGGGCGTCGGAACGGCCGTCCTGTTGCTTGACCAACTGACGAAAGTCATTGTGGACTGGCAATTTCCGTTGAATTACAGCAGGCCGGTCATCCCGGGCTTCTTCGATCTGGTGCATGTTCGGAACTACGGCGCGGCGTGGGGGATGTTCGCGGGGCGGACATGGCTGCTGGGTGTCGTGTCGCTGGTGGCGGTCATCCTGCTGGTGATGAACTTCCATGCCATGAGCGAACGGAAGCGGTTCAACGAGTGGATCTTGAGCATCATCGGCGGTGGCATCGCGGGGAACATGATCGACCGTTTTGTACGCGGCTCCGTCATTGATTTTCTGGACTTCCATTGGCAGGAGGTCTATCATTATCCATCGTTCAATGTGGCGGATATAGCGATATCCGTCGGTGTCTGCCTGTATGTCGCGTATGCGTTTTTCGGGAAGAAGAAAAATGGCGCGGCGGAGGACGCGCCGAAATGAACGATGTCCGTTGCGTAGCGGTTCTTGGGCCGACATGCTGCTGGAAAAGCGAAGTCGGCCTGCGGCTGGCGGAAGCCTGCGGTGGCGAGATCGTGTCCTGCGATTCCATGCAGATCTATCGCGGGCTGCCGATCGGCACGGCCCAGCCGGATGCGGCGGAACTGGCCCGTGCGCCGCATCATCTGATCGCGGAGCTGGATATCCACGAACCGTATGACGCGAATCGTTTTGTGCAACGCGCAAAACGCGTGCTGGACGATATTTCCGCAAGAGGAAAGACGGCGTTTCTCGTCGGCGGGACGGGGCTGTACGCGCGGTCGCTGATCTACGGCTTCGAACTGCTGCCGGCGGATCCGGCCGTTTTCAAGGCTCTTGAAGCGGAGCTGGCGGCGGAAGGAGGGCACGAAAAGCTGCTGGAACGTCTTGAGGCGTATGGCGATGCGATTCCGGAAGACGTTCGGCTGAATCCGCGCCGTTTGTTGCGGGCATGCGAAGTCCTGTCGTTGACGGGAAAGCCGCCATGGGTGCAGGCGAAGAAATTCGACAAGCCCGATCCGGCCTTCCGTCAGTTCTGCCTGATTCCTGTTCTTGCCATGCTGAAGGAGCGGATCCGCCGCCGTACGGCGCGGATGCTCGAAAACGGCTGGCTGGAGGAAGCGGAATGGGCTGACAGTCAAGGACTTCTGCAGACGCCGACGGCGCGGCAGGCGTTGGGCTACGCGGAAGTCATCGACTATCTGCGGCACGGCTTGAAAGGCGGCCTGCCGAAGCTGTGCGAGATTCTGACGAATCGGACGGTGCAGTATGCGCGGCGGCAGCTGACGTGGTTCAAACATCAGCATCCAGGGGCGCAACTGATTGAAATCGAACGGGAAGAGGGAGCGGTTGATTATATATTGGGAATAATTCATAATGCATAATGCATAATGCATAATTATTATAAGGTAAGGTGTGGCGATTCGCTTGTTTTTTGAAGATCACGTCAATACATAATTACATATTACTCATTACTCGTTACAAAAATGAATACGATCGACAAAGTGAAATTGGCGAAAGAGGCCTCCATCCAGTTGGCGGCCTGCGGGACGGAACTGAAGAATCGCGCGTTGGAGGCGATCGCGGTGGCGTTGCGGGCGGAATCCGCGGCGATTTTGGCGGCGAACAAGACGGATCTGGCGGCCGCCGAGGCGGCCGGCCTGACGGGGCCGTTGCTGAAACGGCTCGCGTTCGATGAAAAGAAGCTCGAAGGCGTCGTCGAAGGCGTCGAAAGCTTGGTGAAACTGGAGGATCCCGTCGGCAAGAAGCTGCGCTGCACGGAGTTGGATGAAGGGCTCGTGCTGACGAAAGTCAGTTGCCCGATCGGCGTCATCGGCGTCATTTTCGAATCGCGGCCAGATGCGTTGGTGCAGATTTCGACGCTTTGCCTGAAAAGCGGCAACGCCGCTGTTCTGAAAGGCGGCAGCGAGGCGTTGAACACAAACCGCGAACTGGCCCGCGTCATCGCGGCGGCGACGGAAAAGACGGGCATTCCCGCAAACTGGCTTCAGTTGCTGGAGACGCGTGCCGATGTCAATGAAATGCTTGCGTTGGACGACTATATCGATTTGATCATCCCCCGCGGTTCGAACGCTTTTGTCAAATACATCATGACCCACACGAACATCGCCGTCATGGGGCATGCCGAAGGGCTGTGCCATGTGTATGTCGATGCGGCGGCGGATATTGAGATGGCGCGAAAAGTCGTGGTGGATTCGAAGACGCAGTACGTTTCCGTCTGCAACGCGGCGGAGACGCTGTTGGTCCACGAAAAGATCGCGCCGTCGCTTCTGCCGTTGCTGGCGAACGACTTGCGTGAAAAGAACGTGAAGCTTCTCGGTTGCGAGAAGACGCGTGCGATCGTCGATATGGAGCCTGCGACGGAAGCGGACTGGGACACGGAATATCTGGACTACATCCTGTCCATCAAGATCGTCCGTGACGAAGACGAGGCGATCGCGCACATCAACAAGCATGGTTCCGGCCATACGGAAGTCATTGTGACGACGGATGATGCGGCGGCTGAAAAGTTCATGTCGCTGGTGGATGCGGCGGACGTCTTCTGGAATTGCAGCAGCCGTTTCGCGGATGGATTCCGCTTCGGTCTTGGAGCGGAGGTCGGCATCAGCACGAACAAGATTCATGCACGTGGCCCCGTTGGACTGGAAGGACTTGTGATCTACAAATGGCTGCTGAAGGGGCATGGCGACATTGTGGCGGACTATGCGGAAGGGCGGAAGCATTTCACGCATAGGCCGCTGTAGTTTTTCAATTCATAATTCATAATGCATAATGCATAATTATTGCAAGGCAGGAACTTAACGTTTCGTTTACTGTTTTCGTCTGCTTTGCGATAATTATGGATTATGGGGTGACATATTAGGGAAAGAGACGCTGGACGGATGGGACGGCTTTTTTGTCCCATAAGTCTCAAAAGTCCCAGAAGTCTCAGTTTATCGTGGAGTGTTGGTGGAATGCAGATGGCGTTTAGGGGACATGGTTGGGAGTGAAATCATGAAATACAAGGATCGTATTTTGCTGATAGCATGAGATATATGCTTTTTAGTGCTTGATTTTTGCTATTTTATGTAAAAATACATATTTTTATAATATATTGTTATAAATATAGTTATATGTGAATAAACTCAAAAAGTCATAATGAGTTGATATGAGTTTATATGATTCTTTATGATAATATCAGAATGAAATTGCAAATAATGTAAGGAGTGCTATAATATGGTATAAAGGATAAGAACAGAAAAATACGGTAGAATGGAAGAAACATGTGATGGAACGACGGGAAGCATTGATCGTGCTGAATATGCTTGGGGGGATCGGCCCCGTACGGAAGCAGTTGCTGGAGACGGAGTTCGGGAAGGTGGAGGATGCGTTGACGGCTGGGCGTGACCGTCTGGAGCGGATTCCGGGCATCGGGGCGAAGTGGGCGGAGGTCATCAGCCAGTGGCAGAGCCATTGCGATCTTGCGGCGGAGCTGAAACGCGTCGCGCGGGCCGGCGCGGAGATTCTGACGGAGGACGATGACGATTATCCGCCATTGCTCCGCGAAATCCATGATCCGCCCATCTGTCTCTATATATATGGTAGTAGGAAGGCGTTGAAGGAGAGCCGCGGGGCGATCGCGGTCGTGGGAAGCCGCCATACGACGGCCTATGGCGTACGGATGGCGGACGCGTTGGCGAGCGCTGCCGGCTATGCGGGATGGCCGGTGGTTTCAGGGCTTGCGCGCGGGATCGACACGGTGGCGCATGAGGCGACGTTGCGGTCGCGCGGCGTGACGATAGCGGTAGTCGGCAGCGGCTTGGCGACATTGTATCCGCAGGAGAACATCGGTCTGGCGAGGCGGATCGCGGAGAGCGGCGGGGCGGTCATCACGGAGTTTCCGATGCTGTTTCCGCCGGACCGCCGTGCGTTTCCGATGCGGAACCGAATCATTTCCGGCATGTCTCAAGGGACGGTCGTGGTGGAGGCGGGGCTTCAGAGCGGCAGTCTGATTACGGCGAACTGCGCGTTGGAACAGGATCGACTGGTCTTCGCCGTGCCCGGCCCGGCGGACGTCCCGCAGTCGCGCGGATGCCATTCTTTAATTAAGGAAGGGGCGAAACTGGTGGAGAGTTTTGCGGACATCGCGGAGGAGTTTGTCCTGCTTCCAGGGCTTGGAAGAAAGGCGAAAGATGAAAAAACTGACGGGAAAAATACAAAAAGTCGTCCTGTTGAGTTGCAATTACACGGGTTAGAGTTGAAATTATGGGCTTTACTTAACGACGGAGAGCGTTATATTGATGATATGATAGCGGAAATGGACGAAGACGCGTCAAGCGTTCTAGCCTCTTTGCTGAGTCTTGAGATGAAGCATCTGGTGAAGCAGCTGCCTGGCAAACGGGTGGTGCGGGCTTGACGGTTGTTTTCGATGCAAGTAGATGAAGGATAAGAACATGAGCAAGACATTGGTAGTTGTTGAATCGCCGGCGAAGGCCCGTACGATCGGACGTTTTCTGGGCAACGAGATACAAGTCCAGGCCTCCATGGGGCATGTGCGGGATCTGCCGCAGCATTCCCTTGGCGTCGATATCGATCATGATTTCGAGCCGCAGTATGAGTTGACGGCGAACGGCAAGAAGGTCGTGAAGTCATTGCGGCAGGCGGCATCGTCGGCGGACCAGATCTATCTGGCGACAGACCCTGACCGCGAAGGGGAGGCGATCGCGTGGCATCTGCAGGAAATCCTGCGGACGGCCGGCCATGGCCAGTTCCATCGTATCACGTTCCACGAAATCACGCGGAACGCGATTGAGCGTTCCTTCAAGGAGCCCGGCCAGATCGCGATGGATCTGGTCGCCGCGCAGCAGGCCCGTCGTGTGTTGGACCGTCTCGTCGGCTATCAGGTGAGTCCGTTGCTGTGGCGCAGCATCAAGAAAGGGACGAGCGCGGGGCGCGTTCAATCCGTCGCGCTTCGTCTCGTCGTGGAACGCGAACGCGAGATTCAGGCCTTCAAGCCGGAGGAATACTGGAATCTCGACGCGTTGTTCACCTGCCCGGATCTTGACGGCACGCAGGTTCGCACGCGTCTGTTCCGTTTGAACAATGAAAAAGCCGTCGTCGCGAACGCACGTCAGGCGGACGTGCTTGCGGACGCGTTGGAAAGCGCGGGCGTGACCCATCGTGTGACGAAAGTGACGGAGACGCCGCGCCGCCAGGCCGCTCCTCCGCCGTTCATTACGAGTACGTTGCAGCAGGCCTGCGGCAGCGCGTTGAAGCTGGGCGCGAGCCAGACGATGCGCATTGCGCAGGAACTGTATGAAGGTATCGAACTCGGCAGCGGCTCCGTCGGTCTTATCACCTATATGAGAACGGACTCCGTGAACGTCGCGAAGGAAGCGCAGGCCCAGGCCCGTGAATACATCGCCGCGAACTACGGGGCGGAATACGTTCCTGAAAAACCGAACATCTACCGCAGCCGCAAGAGCGCGCAGGAAGCCCACGAGGCCATCCGCCCGACCGATGTGACGCGGACGCCGGACGCCGTGTCCGCCTATCTGACGGGCCCGCAGCTGCGCGTCTACCGCATCATCTGGAACCGCTTCATGGCAAGCCAGATGTCGGCCGCACGCCAGATCGACCATGCGGTCGAAATCGAAAGCCGTGGCGGCGATTTGACGACGCTGCAGTTCCCGCCGGACGACAAGAAGGCGACAAAAGGCGTCGTGTGCACATTCCGTGCGGCCGCCCGCGAGACGGTCTTCCAAGGGTACTTGAAAGTCTATAACATCAAGGAAGTTGGCGAAGAGGACAACGCCGAAGATTCGGCGCATCCGCTGCCGCATCTGAAGGAAGGCATGAAGTGCGACTTGAAGGATCTGATCAAAGAGCAGTGCTTCACAACGCCGCCGAGCCGCTATTCCGAGGCGAGCCTTGTCAAGGCCTTGGAATTGAACGGCGTGGGCCGTCCTTCCACGTTCGCGACGACCGTCAACATGATTCAGGAGCGTGAATATGTGACGAAAGACAAGAGCAGTCTGACGCCGACGCAGCTCGGTTTCCAAGTAAACGACTTCCTGGTCGAGCAGATGCCGGATTTGTTCGACATCGGCTTCACGTCGCAGATGGAAGAGGAGCTTGACCAGGTGGAGGAGGGCGAGCTGAACTGGGTTGAAATGCTGAAGGATTTCTATGAAAAATTCCAGAAGTGGCTCGGCGCGAGGAAGAACGCGTCGTTCCGTCTGACGACGGATGACGCCGCCGAACTGCTGAAGCTGTTCACGCCGGATTTCGAGTTCGACGCTCCTGTGCTTCGCGGCGGCAAGAAATACGACGACGCCAAATTCAAGGAGAGCCTGGAGGCGCAATTGGAGAAAGGAAAGGATCTGACGGAACGTCAGTCGAACGCCCTTTTGAACATGTGCGCGCGTTATGTGAGCCGCCTGCCGGAAGTCCAGAAGTGGCTTGACGAAAAGGCCTTGCAGAAGCTGTTCGACGCGATGTCCAGCCTGGAATGGGAACCGCCCGTCCGCCGCGGCAGCCGCACATACGACGATGGAAAGTTCTTCAAGTCGCTGAAAAAGCAGGCTGAGCAGGGCAAGATGCTGTCGGACAGCCAGATGGCCGCCTTGCTGAAGATCGCCTCCCGCTATGCGGCGAAGATCGACGGCTATACGGATCTGGTGACGGCGCTTGGCGCTACGATCGCCCCCACGATGGCGAGCACAGGTGAAGCGACCGTCGGCATGGTGGAGGACAAGAACGCGACGAAGGCGAAGATCGCCGTCGCGCCGCCGTCGGCCGAGGCGATTGCGAAGATCGAGCGTTTGTTCGCCATGATGAGCGAGATCGAGGAGTGGCGTCAGCCGACGCCGCATTCGGGCCGCCGTGCGTTCGACGACAAGGAGTTTGCGATGTCGCTCCAGAAGCAGTTCCAGCAGAAGGGCAATTTGAGCGATCGCCAGTTGAGCGCCTTGAAACGGATGCTCCAGAAGTATGAGAACCAGATTCCGGACTTCAAGAATCGCGCGAAGGCGGCCGGCATCGGCGAAGCCGCGCCGCCGCCGGAAATGCTCGAGGAGCGTTGCCCCGAATGCGGCGCGCCGTTGGTGAAACGCATGGGCCGCGGGCGTCCGTTCATCGGTTGCTCCGCCTTCCCGAAATGCCGTTACATCAAGCCACGCAATAAGGAATAGTGGTTAGTGGCTAGTGGTCAGTGGCTAGTGATTAGTGGCTAGTGGCTAGTGGCTAGTGATTAGTGGCTAGTAGCTAGTGATTAGTGGCTAGTGGCTAGTGGCTAGTGGTCAGTGGCTAGTGATAGAAGAGAGATACCGTTTGATGCTTGAGCCTGCGGCCGTTTGGCCGCAGGCAGGGAGTGCATGATGAGTTTTTGTGAAGTCGGAATCGTGATGTTGGCGCATAACGGCGTTGATTTCACACGATATGCCTTGGAGGGGATTCTTTCCGCGGAGACGCTCCCGCGGGAGATGTTTCTTGTCGACAATTGTTCGGATGATGCGACGCCGCAGTTGATTGCGGAATTCGCGCCGCGCTTCCGCGACGCGGGAATCGCATTCACGACATGGCGGAACAACGAAAACAAAGGCTGTTCGCTTGCGCGTAACGAAGCATGGGAGAAGGTCCAAAGCAAATTCACGGTGTTTCTCGACAACGACTGCGTCGTCTGCTCAAAGGACTGGCTGGCGCGTTTCATCGACGAATTCGCGGCGCATCCGAAGCTTGGTGTCATAGGGCCGAAAATCATCTATCCATACCAACCGCATAAGATCCAATGCGCAGGCGTGAGCATCAGCCGTCTGGGGCGTGTCGCGTTCCGCGGCCGCGGCGCCGACCGTGACGATCCGCGCTATCAAAGCTACTGGAACACGTGGTCGCTCATCAGCGCCTGCTGGATGATGCGGACGGATTTGCGTGAATCGGTGGGATATCTTGACGAATTGTTCCATCCTGTTCAGTATGAAGATCTTGACTTGTGTGTCCGTGCACGGTTGAAAGGCTTTGACGTGGCCTACACGCCGAAAGTCGAAATGTATCATTTCGAGGGAATCACGACGGCGTCATTCGGTGCGGAGGAATACAAGACGAACATCGCCCGCAATTCACTGAAATTCCGCGAGCGTTACCACAAGCTGTTCAAGACGTTCGATCCGGCGGATGAACTGCCCGCAGACGAATACCGCTGGCTCCGCCATGCGGAGCTTGGCTTGCGCATGGAACTGGATCTAACGCAGAAGTAAGGCTGTAAGGCTAGAAGGCTAGAATCCTAGAATCCTAGAATCCTAGAATCCTAGAATCCTAGAATCCTAGAATCCTAGAATCCTAGAGGCTCAGCGGATTTTCCGCCGCGTTGTAGAGCATGGCGATGAGACGACCGGAGGCGGAGGCGTTCGGGCTCCATGGGAGATACCATGGATTTGTCTCCATATAGCGTTCGCAGAGATAGTTCTCCGATGTGCATGTGAAGCGGAGGAATGCCTCCAGTGTCTGTTTCGCGAGATCGTCCCGTCCTGCGCGCCGCCATGCGAAATACCATTGATTTTCCACAAGGCCGACATACCAGATGTCGCCTCCCTTGCGCGAATAGAGGCCGTTTTCGCTGGCGGTGCCGCGGCGAAGCATGCCGCGGCGGATACGGATCATTTCATCTGCATCCGTAATGAATTCTCCGTCGAGAACCCTTCCGACATGGAGCTGGAAGAAGTTCCTCTTGATGAGTTCGGGATCCGCCTGTCCGTCGTGGGAGATTGGAATGACGAGTTCATCGCTACCGTCATTGGTGGCGCGAACGTTGTCCACGATTTTCTGGAGGACTTGCCGATAATTGTCCGCGGCTTTACGGAATTCCTTCTCCCGCAGATCGTTGAATTTTGCCGAAGCCTTCGCGAGCATGTTGCAGGCCATCCAGTTGCGGATGTCCGTATAGACCCAGCTGCGGAATTTCAATGGGTCTTCGTCCGTTGAACGCATGGGTGGGAAGAGGCCTGTTTCATCGCGTTGCGATTCAATCCATTGGAACGCTTTGTATGCCGCGTCAGAGTATTTTCCCCAACAATCAGCGGCGTTCGCTACCAGGCAGTGCTGTGCGAAAATGACGATGACGCTCGCCGTGTCGCTGGCCCAATGGTTGCGGAACGGCCCCGCTTCGCCTGTGGGCTTCTGGCATTTCGTGAAGAAGAAATCGATGATTTGTCCTACATAATCATGATAGCCAAGCAAGTCCAATCCAGCCGCGTAGGGCCATACTTCGCCTGGCCAGACGCAACGTTGAAGACCACCTTGCCGCGGGATGATGAAATCACGCCCGTCATCTGGAAGTGCAAGGCATTGAAGCATTTGAACGGCTTGATGGTTGCGGAAGGCGTAACGGCGCGAGTGCCTTCGCCCAACCGTCACGCATGGCGGCGTAGGCCGCGTCATAGCTTGCGCATTCACGGATGCCTTTGCCGATGGCGAAATCAACCGTCGCCGTGCTGTTTGGCGGAATGACAAGCGTGAAACGCAAGGCACCTTTTTCAGCGTCCCATCGCGTTTTCGTGTCGCTAAGCACTTCGACGAAGCGGTCGTTCGAGCGGAGCATTTTGTTGTCGGCCAGCCAATCGTCGCACGGCAGTTTGAGCCATGTATCCAATTGCGGATCATAGATTTTGTAGATGTCCGGAGCACCGAATACCAGTTTGTCTTCTTTTGCGGCGCGAACAAACAGCGCGAAATCACGGGAGACTTCCGCTGTGCCGTTGTTTTTTACCGTAAGTCTCGCAAATGCAGATGGTTTGCGCACAACGGGAGCGCATGCCGCGAGTGTGATTTCCAATGCGTCGTCGCGCCATGTCTGGCTGTGGGCGGGCAGGCCGTCTTCTGTGACGTTCAGTTCGGCCTTTTTGAAATCGAACGGATCATCGTTTGGGCCGACCAGCCAGACCGCATGAGAACGGACATGGCGGTAGCGGAACGACCAATCGTCGAGATGATGAACGTCTCCATAGAGGATCTTGCCTTCACGGAACATCACGAGAAGCCGTTCAGCAAGAGGGCCTTGCAGATAGCGGCGAGTCGTCTTCGGTTTCCGCCATCTTTCGGTCTGCTCTGTATCGTTGTTCTTCAAAGCTTCGGCCAGTATATTTTCGAGTTCCGTATATGGCTTATGTCCACTGCATGCCGCGGTTGAAAGGCTCATTTCATAAGTCCTTTATTTAATATGTAAAGAAAAGAAGAAATCACGGCGTGTCGTTCGCATCCTGCGTCAGGAAGAGGCGGTCTACCTTCGTGCCGTCTTCACGCGTTTTGAGACGGAGACGGATTTTGCCTTTGGGCAGTTCGAGCGGGTTTTTGAACTGGCGCCATTGGAAGGCTTGGCCGTCTGTTGTCTGGATATGCCATTCCGCATCAATGAAGGTGGCGTCCTGCCCGTCGATGGATGCGCGGAGGATGACAGAGTCGTCTTCCGGTGTCGGTGCGGAGAAGCAGCCCCACAGGTAGTAGGTTCCAGCGGTTTTGACGTCCAGCAGCCATGTGACATGGCCGTTGCCGCCGCCTCTGGCACCGACTTCGCCAGGTGCCCAGACAAATTGGCCTTCCGATGCGAGTTCGTCTTTGCCGATGGCCATATTGGAGACGATGACGCCTTTTTCCGCCTCCCAAGCGACGGTCTGGCCGGGAAGCACGGGAATCGTGTTCTTGACGATTTCCTTTTCCATTCTGGCGATTTCTTCGAAGTACTCCTTGATGCCAGGCGTGTCGCCAAGAAGTTCTTTTCCAATGTCTTTGCCATTGACGGCGAAAATGTCACGTTTGGGGGCGGGAACGCAGTTGGAAGTCATGCTGAACGGGCGGACCGTCTTTATTTGAAGTTCAGACGATTCGCCTTGAACAGCAATGTCGAGGCTTTCATTCGGGACGACTGTGGCGTTGCGGTTGGCGGCCATGAAATCATGGCGCCATTTGGCAAAGCGTTCGGCATCAATGCCTTCGCTGTCCGTTACGCGGACGCGGAACGTGGCGGCGGGGAAGGCGGCCTTCGGCGGAGGATTCCCCCAGAGGTCATGATGGGCGATGGTGATCCGCCCAACCTTGAAGGCGTTGTTGTCCCATACGAAGGCGATTTGGGCGTTGCCGCCTTGAATGTTCGTCGCCATCGGCACGTTGAAGGCGGCGGCGGTTTTGCCGAAACGGACGAAAACGCAGGATTGCGTCGTCAGAGGAATGACCGTTGTTTCCGCTGGAACGAACGTGATAGGCGTATCGTCAATGAAAATTTCATCGCCTTCAAGCGGGAGGACGATGTGGGATTCGAGCGTGGGATTGGTCGCGGTCGAGTAGTCGGTAGGGCGATAGACGACGAGTCCGAGGGCGTCCCGTCCTGCCTGCGTTCCGCTCCAGAAAGGCTTCAGATGGAGCGTCTTCTGATGAGGGCCGGAGCCTTCGTTGATGACTTTCTTGCCATACGGGTCACGGCGTCCGTCCGCGATGAAATACGCCCTTGGAAGGTAAGGATTCTCGCCCGTGAAATTGACGGCGAGCGGAATGTCCATGTTGTGGTAGCAGGCTCCCGCGATGCCGAGCGCGATGTCGTTTCCCACCCACAGGGAGCTGTATTGGTTGTTGTTCCCGCCCCATGTGTAGGTGACCGTTCGCGGTGTTGTGGTGGCGAGTTTCTTAATGTCTTCTGATGGCCGCCAGTCTGAAATCAGCATCGTGTAGGGGATTCGCCTGTTCGGATTGTCTTCTTGGTAAATATTTGCCGCGTAGAGATATGAATCGACAATGCCGCGTCCGGCCAGATAGTCGTAGTCGCGTGAATGGGAGCCGACGCAGCGTTTGGCGGGCGGCAGCGAATTGGCGGCGAGTTCGGACCAGAAAAGCGTCAGCAGCTTGTCCGTGATTTGCTTCGCTTCCGGCGTGACGGTGAAATGGTTGAAGACTTGCAGACAGCCGATATCGACGCCCGTGTAGGTGGGCGAATTGTATTCGCAGATGCCGAAAAGGGCGGTCTGGAGAGTGAACGCGCGGAGGCGTTTCAGACCTTCCTCCAGCACTTCCGGACGGTTCAGCGTTTCGCCGAGAAGCACGAGATTCTGGGCGTTCATGATACTGATGTTCGTGTAGGACGGCGACACCTTGTGACGAAGGCAACCTTCGACGGAATAGTCAAGAAGCTCCTTGAAAAGAGCGGTTTGCGATTCCGTCAGCTTGTCGCGGTGGAGGATCCAGATGAGCGCCCCCGTCTCCATGCAGAATTCGACGGCGTTGAAATCCATGACGAGGCCGTCTCGCCATGACCAGCGGTAATTGCCGTATCCGGCGGAGGTCTTGTCGCGGTCCTGCATGCGGGCGGCGTGTTTGAAGATGTCGTCCAATTGGTCAAGATTCGTTTCGGATTCGCAGACAAAGAACGCGTAGGAGAAGAGATCGCGGGAGGAAAGCCCTTTGTCGAGTGATTTTACTCTTTGATGAACATTGGAGCGGTTGACGATTTCCGCGAAGAAATCCTTTCGGGAGATGCCTTGGCCGGTCAGTGGAATCGCCAGCAGGGCCAGCAGAAGAAGGAGGCTTTTTTTCATCGTGTTACTCCTTTGGGGCTTGTTCGGTTGTATTGTGTTTGCAGAAGGGCCAGTTGATGCCGTACAGAGCGTAGGCGAGGCTGATGCCGAAGCACCACCAGACGAAGGCGGGGCGGTAGCATTTATGGGCGAACGTGAAGCAGACGAAAACGATCATCAGGATGAAAATCAACATCTTGAGACCGCGCGGCATCGTCGGCCACAGGACTTGCCCGAAATGCCTGTAGGGGATGTTCGAAATCATCAGCAGGGAGGTGACGACGACCATGGCGGCCGAGAAAATCCCGACGGATGGATGGTGGAAAAGTGTCGCGAAGAGGACGGAACTGCCAGCTAGAATGGCTCCCGCGGGGGCGGGCATGCCTTGGAAGACGCCGGGCGGCATTTTGCGGGTGGGATGGAGGAAGCGGTAGAGGCGGTAGAAAAGGCATCCCGCGTAGAAGACGGCGATCAGCGCGGCGACCAATGGCGAAATCCATTCTTCGCTGAAGGCCAGATTGCAGAAGATAAGCGACGCGATGCCAAGGCCGAAGGATGTGGCGTCCGCGATGTCGTCGAATATGGGGCCGTGCGGCGTGGAGCCGTATTTTCGGGCCATCCGTCCGTCGAAAAGATCGAAGAACTGACCGACGAAGACGAGCACATAGCAGATGATGTAGTATTTCAGTTTGTCCGTGCGATAGGCCGTGAAGGCGCATGCGATGGCGGCCAGCCCGCATAGGAAGTTGGCCAATGTGAAGGAGTTGGCGTACCAGATGTCGGGGATGATCTTGCAGTAGAACGACAGGAAGGCGAGGATGGCGATGGAAAGCGTCATGCAGTAGACGAACATATTGTTGATAAGCACGAAATTGCCGAATTTCAGCGTTTCGATCTGGTTCAGGGAGATCAACGAAAGCAAAACCGTGACCAGCGCGGTCTTCACTTTGCCGAAGGAATTGGCGGCTTTCTTCTGGACGAACAGGCGGGAGGCCTGGCCGAGCGAGTCGATGACGATGAAGGCGACAACCCACGGGAACGGCAGGATTTCGAGCCCGAAGGAGAAGACGGAGCCGCAGGAGAGATAGAACAGCACGGGGAAGTACATGAATTTGTCCGACAGCGGGTCGAGCCATTTTCCCATTTCCGTCTGGAGGTCGCAGTTGCGGGCGATGGTACCGTCGGAAAGATCCGTGATCATGAAGAACGCGAACCAGAGGGTGGCGGCGATCCAGTGGTCATGCGCGGCCAATGCGGCGGCGATGAATCCCATGGGCAGCCGCAGGACGGAGATGCCGTTGGGGTGGAGGAAGGGCAGCTTCCTGTACCATTTGATGAATTGCGGCTTTTTGGTCGTAGTGGTGACGACGAGACGTTCCAGGCCGAGTAGGGCCAGAATGGTGATGACGATGATCCAGTTTATGCTCATGATATGCTCACGTGATTGCGATGATTTGTAGTTGTAAGGGACTAAAGGGACAAAAGGGACGAAAGAGATGAATTGTATTACATTAACGTATTATAGGGCTGTTTCAATTGGAATAAGATGGAAAAGGGCGTTTTTTCATGGTGAAACAATTTGACACAGACTCGAAAGCCGTGTATTCTTTACTGATTGTTTTTTATTTGTTTTATGCTTTTTTATTATTGTCAGACAAGGAGCAGACATGGGTTACAAAGGTGCGAACGACATTGTGAATGTGGCGCTGGTCGGTTGCGGCGGCATGGGCATGGGCGTCATCAACAATCTGAAACCGTTTGAGGACGTGCGCGTCGTGGCGGTGGCGGATCCAATCGGCCGTTACCAGGATGATTTCTTCTACAAACGCCCCGTCGGCCGTGAAGTCGCGGCGGAGGAATATACGAAATTCTACGGCGAACGCTTCCCCGGCCATGTGTGCAAAGCCTATGAAGATTTCCGCGTCATGCTCGACGAAATGGACAAGGATATCGACGCAGTCGTCTGCGCGACGCCCGACCATCTGCACGCCTATGTCTCCGTCTATTGCATGCGCCGCGGCAAGCATGTCTACTGCGAGAAGCCGCTTGGACACAACATTCGTGAAGTCAGATGGATGGCGAAGGTCGCGAAAGAAATGAACGTCGCGACGCAGATGGGCAATCTGGGCCATGCCCGTGAAGGCATGCGGCAGGCCATCGAAATCATCCGCGACGGCGGCATCGGCACGGTGACGGAGGCCCATGCATGGGTTCCCGCCGCCCGTTGGCACAAGTGGATGACGGCTGTTCCGACGGATACGCCGCCCGCTCCCGCGGACATGAATTGGGACCTCTGGCTCGGCCCGCGTCCTGTCCGACCGTACCATCATGTTTACGCTCCTGTCCGCTGGCGCGACTTCTGGACCTTCGGTCTCGGCGCGATCGGCGATTTCGTCTGCCATGACATGGATCTGATCTGCTGGGCGCTGGATCTCGTTGCGCCGACGACGGTTGAGGCGTTCCAGGCGGGCAAGACGTCGCCCGAACTGACGCCCCATGCGGAAATCTGCCACTACTTCTACAAAGGCGCCTACAACAAGCCCGACCTCCATGTGACGTGGTGGGACGGCGGCCTGCGTCCGCCGACTCCCGCCTGCTGGCCGGAAGGCCGTGCATGGCCGAGCCGCGGCTCCATGTTCGTCGGCACGAAGGCCACGATGCTCTGCCCCGATCTGGGCGGTCGGCCCGAACTCTTCCCGAAGTCGTATGACGACAACTACACGCGGCCCGAACCGTCGATTCCGCGTTCGGTCGGCCACCATCGCGAATGGATCGACGCCATCAAGGGCGGCAAGCCCGGTGGGACGGAATTTGGCTATGCCGCTCGTCTGACGGAACTTGCGCTGCTCGGCGTCGTCGCCATCCGCACTGGCAAGAAGATCGAATGGGACTATGAGAACATGAAGGCCATCGGCGTTCCGGAAGCCGACACCATCATCAACGGCGAACCCTACCGCGAAGGATGGGAGCTGGAATAATGCTGAATGCTGAATGCTGAATGCTGAATGCTGAATGCTGAATGCTGAAATGCTGAATACTGAATGCTGAATGCTGAATGCTTAACAAAAACGCCTGCGGTTTGAAAACTGCAGGCGTTTTTGTTTGCTGGATGTAATGCTAACGTTCTAGCGTTCTAGATTGCTAGCGTTCTATTCATAAAGGAAAAGCGTGGTGGAGATGGCGGGAAGATCGATGGTGAAGTCTTTGAGATTTTCGCCGATGAGGCGTTTTTCAGGCATCAGCATCGTCACACGGGCCGTGCGCGGGAGGGTGATGCGGCGCTGTCCGCCTTCTTTGGCGTGGACTGCGAGGAAGGACTGGTTGGCGTAGATGACGTCGTCCGGATTGTCGTTAAAACGGTGGAGGCCGCGGTCGGCGAAGAACTTTCGGAGCTCTTCACGGTCGATAAGACCCGTCGTGCAGAGGACGCTTTCCCAGTCGTCGAATTTTCGTGACGCGTAAGTGACGGTTTTCGAGTCGCTTGCCAAAGTTCCATATGATTTTGCGTTTGCGTCTGTGATGGAGAAGAGCGGGCCGACGTCGCCATGGTCTTTCGTGCCCATGAGGCGTCCGTCAGCAAGTTTTGTGAAGGGGGAGAAGAACGTCGGATTGAAGGCGATGTTCATGCCCGCCATGGCGGAGGCGGCGGTTGTGTCGGAGAGGGCTTTGTCCGTCAGGCAGTCGGGCGCGAAGAGCCAGACAAGCGTGTGGCCGTTGTTTTTGAGGCGGTTGATGACGGCGCGTTTTTCAGGTGTCAGATGGTGGCAGTTAAGGAAGATGTAGATCTTGTAATCGCGGAGCTGTCCGCTGGCGAGATCCGCGAAGGAGACGGAATCGAAGGGGGCTCCAGAATAGGAAAGCTCCTTCATCTGGTAGGATGTGGTGATGTTGAGGAGTCGTGTCGGCATGTCCGTCGCGGAATAGATGGCGTTCTCAAAGTCCGCGACGACAAGGACTTGAGCGACGGAAGAGCAATCCTTGTCCATGCTGCGGATCTCCTGCATGGGCTTGAAGCATTCCTGAATGGCGGGATCGAGATACCATGCGCGGCCGAAGTCGTAGTACCAGTAGCCGCAGCCGAGAGCCAACGATTGGCAGAAGTCGCGCGTCAGCATGGCGACGCTTTCCTGCGGCGTGAAGATGTATTTATGGCCGTCGTCTTCGGCGAGATGCGTCCGACCGTCCGCTTCCATGAGACCGAGCTTGCCGCGACGGCGGTAGGTTTCCGCTAGGCAACGTGCGGGCTGCGAGCCGCCGATGGAGCGGAAGATGCCGCCGTAGCATTGGGGCGAGACTTGGAAATCGACGTATGGCGAATCCAGAATCTCTTCGTTGTTCAGATGCCAGCCTTCGGCGGGGAAGGGCATGTGGTAGAAGTAGCCGCAATAGTTGCCCAGAAGGGCGCGGTTGTTGCAGGCCTCCTTGGCGGCGCGGTTGCTGACGAGGAGGCAGTCGCGGATGACTTCGCCCATGCAAGTCAGGTAGTCGCAGGTCTTTCGGTCGGCGGCTGGATGACGGAGCGTGAAGGCGCCTTTGTGGCGGCGTTCCACTTTGTCCGGAACGGTGGCGTTGTCGAAGGTGACGGCGTTGTCGTTCCATGCTTTCTTCAGGGCGGCTTCGTCGGCGTAGTGCTGTTTCAGCCATGAGCGGAAGGCGCGTGTCATGGGGACACTTGTGTCCGGCATGTCGGAGGCCATGCCGTAGTAGTGCCATTCAAGATAGACGCCGAAATCGATGCGGTAGGCATAGACGCGCTTGCCGTAAGGCGTGCTTTCTATGTGCTTGACAATGCGTGAGATGACATCCGTGAAATCTTTCCGCCAGACATCCGATGCGTAGGACGGGGCGGGAACGTTGCGGATGGTGTCGCCTTCATGATAGTTGATGGGGCCGGAAGCGTATTGGATGAGTTCCTCCGGATGCGAGTTCAGCCACCAGCGTGGGACGCCGCTGGAGGAGATGCAGAATTGGAAATAGCCTTCGGGGGCCAGGACGAGGGCTTGTTCAAGACGGCGGTCGATTTCCGCAAAATCGATGGAGCCGTCCGGTTTCCAGCAACGGATGAGGGAGATGCCCATGCCGAAAAGGCGGAAACCGTTGTCGTGGAACATGCTGAACTGCTTGCGGAAATTGTCGTCCTTGTCTGTGAAATTGTAGGAGCAGTTGTAGTAGCATGGATTGTAGTCTTTCCCGCCGATGTTGACGACGGGCTTCCCCTTGCGGTATGCGACAGTGCATTGCGGAAGTGTTTCGGTCTCAAGCTTTTGGCGGATGGCCGCGATCCGTTTCTGGTCTTCCTCTAGACGGCGGCGCAGCTCGACGCTTTCCGCCAGCGTCAGCATGAACGTCATGTCGGTCAGCGACGCCCATGGCTGCGAGAGGGCGTCCGCGAAGGCGCGGGAGGGCTGCCATTTCGCGGCGTCGAAATTCGGCATGTTCCAGCCGTCGGGCTTCTCTGTGGAACAGGACCAGCTGGCGTCCGAACAGATCTCTTCAACGGCGCCGTCCGCGTAGTGGAGTTCCAGGCGGCAGATGAGGCCGCCAGAACCCGCCATATTGACGACTTGAGAGGCAAGTGCATGGACGCCAGGCGTTTTCAGCATGGGCGTGACATCGTTGCCTTTCAGATAGTGGTCATGGAAACGGCCTTCGTTGCCGACGACGGTCCCGTCGATCTGCACCCAGCCGGCGTCGTCGATAAGCGTGTAGAAGATGGCTTTCTGCAAGTCGTTTTTGACGGTGATGTCCTTTCGGAAATAGCGCGGCTTGTCAAGACCGACGTCAAAAGGCTCCGGATAGCAGATCCATTGAGCTGTCGAGGCGGCCATGAGGGAGGAGGCGAGGCACAGGGCGAGGCAGGATAGGGGGAATCGTTGCATGGCTAGTGGTTGGTGGTTGGTGGTTAGTGGTTAGTGGTTAATGAAGACCGTGTCTGGTCCCAGTAGTCCCAGTAGTCCCAGTAGTCCCAGATATGACATCCTATAATATAGTAATAAAAAAAAATGTTTCCAGAGGCGCATGGCCGAAAGGAAAAAGAAGCCTTCAAGTTGATTTTCATGGTGGGTAGGGTACATTTTGCTTATGAAAGGTGAATGGGACAACTGAGACAACTGGGACTACTGGGACAAAAAGCAGACAGAATATGAAAAAAGCAGTTTTAGTTCTAACCATGTGTTGCACAGGCGTTTTGTCATTGATGGCGGCGGAGCCGTCGTTCACGGAACTTCAGGGGATGATCCGTCAATCGCATCCGCGTCTGTTCATCAATTCCGACACGCTGCCTGCGTTCAAGGCGCGATTGAACGGCGTTTGCGCTGAACGGCTTGCGAAATTGCAAAAGGAAGTGGACGGCTTTCCGGAAAAGGTTGAACTGGAATACAAGACGGACATCGTCGATATCGTCGACGGCAAGATGGTCTTCAAACGCAACATCGGCGACCAGAACGCCGTGGCCTACGGTCTGAAACGCCATGGCGGCGCCGAGGCGTTGAAATGCGCGTTGGTCTATCTGGGCACGGGTGATGAAAAATATCTGAAGAAAGCCAACGACTGGCTGCAGTTGTCCATCCAATTCATCGATTTGGCGAAACGGTCGCGTATTCTGCCCGAATGGTATCATTATTCGCGGCAGTGCGCATTGATGGCATATGATTGGCTGTACAATGATTTGACGGACGAGCAACGGAAGTCGTTCATCGTGCCGATGTTGGAATATGTCCGCTACATGCAGGGATCCATCGGATACCAGCGGAACAGCGGCGGCATCGAATCCGGCAATTACGGCGAACCAGGCCTGATGTGGTTCGCGGGGCTTGCCGCCTGGAAGGACGGTTATTGCGACGAACTGGCGAATGAACTGCTTGCCAAAGGATACAATCAGTATTGCAAAATGATGGTCAAACGCGAGCAGATGTCGGCAGGCACGGGATTGCTCATGCACATCACGTCCGGCTATGTCTTTGGAGCGTATCCATGGGCGAGCTGCAATTTTCTTGAGACGCTGAAAAGCGCGGCCAATCTGGACATGACGACGTATTGGACGCAGATGCGGGATTATCCTATGTTCTTCTCGTGGATGTCGATACCGAATCCAAAAATAAATGACGGCTTCTGTGAATACGGCTGGGGGGATTCGGGCCATACGAACAATTCGCTGGGGGCCTGGCTCATGTACAACCACATGGCGCAGGTCATCCAGCTGTATGGCGACAAATGGCCGGAAGCCGCGAAGCAGGCCCGCGCCGTCATTGAGCTTCTGCCGGAGAAGTCCCGCAATTTCAATGACTTGACGGGCCATCCGTATCTGCCGTTCATTCTCGACAAGTTCGATCCGAATGTGAAAAACAACGAACCGGCCGCCGCCGTCCTGTCGAAAAAGCTTGCGCAGCATTTCCCGACGTTTGGGCTGACGGTCATGCGCTCAGGTTTCTCGGAGGGAGACACTTACGCTTCCATCAAGGCGGGAGCGACCGTCGATCAGCATCAGCATTACGACGAAAACAGCTTCATCATCTACAAACGCGGCTTCCAGGCGTTGGACACGGGAACGCGCAACAACGCGCCGCACCATCTGCTGTACTATCCGCAGACGGTCGCCCACAACGCCATTCTCATCCGCATGGAAAACGAACCGCTGCCGCGCCATTGGTATCCCGCGAACGCGCCGCGAATCGCCCAGATGCCAAGCTGCGACGGCGGGCAGAACGTCCGTCGGCTGGCCCGCTCGCTTGGCTTCGACCAAAGCGACTACCATGTCGTGACGGGCGGCGACGCGACGGCGTGCTACAACGCGGAGAAGTGCCGCGAAGCCGTCCGCCAGTTTGTTTTCGTAAAGCCCGACTATTTCGTGATCTACGATCGTGTCACCTCCGTGAAGCCTGAACAGCGGAAAGTGTTTTTGCTTCATTCGGAAGGCGAACCGTCGCAGGCGGACGGCGTGTGGCGGAGCGGCGCGGGCGAAGGCGCGCTGTTCACGAAGACGCTGCTGCCGCAGGACTGCGCGGCGGATGTCATCGGCGGGCCGGGCAAGGAGTTTGTGGCAGGCGGTGTGAACTATCCTGTCGCCGCCGATTCATGGGTGGCCAGAAGCAAAGGACAGACATGGGCCGGAAAGTACCGTCTGGAGATTTCGCCGAAGGAAGCAGCTGAAAAGACGCGCTTCCTGCATCTCTTGCAGGCGGCGGACGAAGCGGTGCCGTCCATGGTCGCAAGCCGTGTCGTCAAAACGGACACGCAGGACGGCGTGGCGTTCAAGACGGCCGAAGGGCTGGATTGCGTCGTGATGTTCTACCGCGACGGCGAGATTGGCGGCTCCATCAAAATCCAAAAGGACGGTAAGACGTTGGTGGAACGTGCGTTGTTGGATGAATGCCCTGTCGGCCCGATGCAAAACGAGATGTTGGTCACGAATATGTCTCAGGCGGCCCGCATGGATATGTATATTGGTGGTGGTACGGTTGAATTGGTGAACGCGGGCAACACCGGCATATTGGACAGCCCCATGTGGCTGAATCATGGCGATTCCTTTGTCGCTCAGTTCAAAGCGGTTCCGAATTTCCAGACAGGCTATTTCACGATTCGCGCCAAAAACGATGGCAAATTGACCGTCAAGCTGATGGGGCCGGACATCCGTGAGAACAACGTCATCCAGAAGTACATGGTGGAATATTCCGCCTTCAGCGTGAATGGGAAGTCGTATCTGCCTGAGTCCGTGACGGTTTGGCATAATGCGCCGCGTATCGTGGAGATTCCCGTGAAGGCCGGAGACGTGCTGAAACTGGAAGCGAAATTCCACGCTCTTGGGAAGCAGTGATTAGCAGGGAGGGGCCCGCTCCTGCGGGACCAGCAGGGAGGGGCCCGCTCTTGCGGGACCGGTGGTTAGCAGGGAGGGGCCCGCTCCTGCGGGACCGGTGGTTAGTGGTTAGTGGTTAGTGTCTGGTTACCAAATAATTATGAATTATGCATTATGAATTATGCATTATGAATTATGCATTATGAATTATGCATTGGAAATCACTGCCCATGCGCGGAGAAGATTTCGTGTGGCGTTTTGAGAAGAATATAGTAGTCGAGCCAAATGGACCAGTTGCGGATGTAGTAGAGATTGATGCGGATGCGTTCGTCATAGGACAGTTCGTTGCGGCCTGAAACCTGCCACAGGCCCGTGAGGCCGGGCTTGACGGAAATGATTTCCTCATAAGCACTTCCGTGTTTGGAAATCTCCTCCTCGACGATGGGGCGCGGGCCGACGATCGCCATGTCGCCGCAAAGCACGTTCCATAATTGCGGCAGTTCGTCCAGGCTGGTCTTGCGGAGAAAACGGCCCAGCGGCGTGATGCGCGGATCGTTGTCAAGCTTGAATTGACGGCTCCATTCCTGCGCGAGTTTGGGTGATTCGGAGAGAATCTGTTCGAGTTTCCGGTCGGACTGGTGGACCATCGTCCTGTATTTCAAGATCTTGAATTTACGGCCGTTGCGACCGATTCGCTCGGAGACGTAGAACGCGGGGCCGCGGCTGGTCAGTTTGACAAGAATCGTAAGGACGACGAACAGCGGGCTGAGCAGCAGCAGAAAAACTGCCGCGATGATTTTTTCGGCGACCGCCTTGAAGATGCGTGGAATCGGCAGGAGAAGGCCGTTGTGGAGCGGCAGTTTTTTGTTGAAATCCAATTGCGCCGCAGGGAGATGGAGCATTCGTCCGGCGATGCTTCTTCCGGCGGGCAGAAGCCAGATGAGAAGAAACCATGAGACGGCGAGAATCACGCGCGAATAACGGATGTTGCCGCGCGTGAACATCAGATAGCAGAACAGTGTCAGAAACGTCAGCAGGACGGCTTTGAACTGCGCCTTCAGGAAAATGACGGGATTCCATGGTGGCTTCGTCTCCGGCCATGTGCCGCGATAGAGGCCGTAACCTGCTGCGATGGCGACGTAGATGAGCGGCAGCGGCCACAGCCGGAAATAACAGCATGGCTGCAGATCAGCCCCCATCTCCCAATAGGCCGCGACGGTGGCCGCGATGGTGGCGCAGCAGACGAAGATGTCTGTCGCCATCAGAACCAGAAGCTGTAGCAGTCCATTGGGCATGAGGATGTTGTGGATTTTGTGGATGGCTTATCGGAGCATGTTGGCGGTCCATGTGTTGGGGATTTCATGGTCCTGCCGAAGCTCCTTCCAGATTTGCTGGACGATGGTCGGCGCGTAGTCCCGCCAGATGAAATCCATGCGGAAACGTGTCGCGCCGAGATGATGGAGCTGGGCGATCTTGCCGCCGAGCGAGAAGGGCTGCGCGTTGATGACGACGGACTGGCAGTTGTTGTTGATTGCGAGGAGGTTGTCATCGTCGTTCGTGTTCAGTTTGAGATATTTGAAGTCGCAGACGCGTTTGCCCGGGCAGAAGCCTTTGACGGAGGCGTTGATGCAGACGTCCGAAATGGCGAGCGGCGTGTCCTGATAGACGATGACGTCGGCGATTGGCGCGAGCGTCTGGAGGAGGTCTGACCAATTCTGCCATGTGTCCGCCGGCGAGAAGGCGACCCGCTGGCAGCCTTGCGACAGGATGGCCTTCGCGGCGGCGCGATTGGTGACGTAGAGCTGCCAGTCCGCCGTCAGATTGATGTTGCGAAGACTGGCGCCAGTATCGCCAAGTATCTGGAACGACGCGATATTGGTGGCCTCCCAACGACGCCATCCTTCATGGTAGAGCTTCGCGACGATGGCGGGATCGAACGGATCGTCCAATTCGTTGCGGACGACGGTCGGAAGCGAGAGGCGGATCTTGTTGCGCGTTCCGACGAGATGAGCGAGTTCGTCCAATGTCTCTTCAACTTCCTCCGCTGGCGTGCGTTGCAGGCTGAAGACGATTTCGTCCATCTGCTGGAAGTCCTCCGGCTTGAAGAGGTTCAGGAAATAGACGCGATCGATCTTGACGGACCACCGGATGGCCTGCGAAAGCACGGGAACGTCTGGCTTCCAATCGTTTATGGAGTCGCGAACTTGCTTCGTCAAATTGCTGAAATCGTTGTCCAGAGCCTCCTGGACGTCTTCCGCCGAACGGCGCCGCAGTTCGTTGAGGATGGACGACGGGACGAACAGGCTGTCCGGATTGTCCACGCGGAGATCCGCCAGTGTGAACGTCGTGTCGCCGAGCCGCGAGAAGGAGTCTTTTATGGACTGTTCCATTCGCTCCGGATTTTTGGCGGGGGAGAGCGGCTGGTCCATTTTCATGACGGTCTTGACGTCCTCCAGTTCGCGCGGGCCTGCGCAGGGCTGCGCGAGAACGGTCAGTTCCGACGGGCGGACGGAAAGTTTGAAATAGACGGGGAAGCGTTCGCGGCATTGCGCGGGGCGGGGCGTCTCCCATGAATAGGCCTGCTTGACCTTCTGGGAAGACGGACAGGCGATTTTCGCGCCGACGGGTATGTCCGGATGTCCTTCCGGCAGAGATACTTCGATGGTGTCGCCCGGATTTGCCTCGAAGACGGATGTCCATGATTCGACGTTCCGCTGCGCGAAGAGCCGTATGTCGTTGACAGGGAAGCCGAAGGGCTTGTCCCGCGCGGGAAGTTCAATCTGCAGGCCGTCGTGTTTTTCCAACGGCTGGCCTTTGATGGTGAAGCGGACGCGGTCCGGCGGGCCTGCGACGATTTCCGTGACGGTTCCGATTTCGATGCCGCGATGGCCGACGACATGCGTGTCCGTGATGCCCGCCTGGCGGCGGTTTTTCAGATGGAAGGGCGTCCACGGGCGGGAGAAAATCGTCTTGATGTCCGCTTCTGAACGTTGCTGTTCGCCTGGCTCGAACGTGCCGTCGATGAGATTCCGGTAGTAATTCGTGACGGCGGCGACGTAGAGCGGCGTCTTCTTCCGCCCTTCGATTGGCGGGGATGACGTCTCCGGCGGCCAAGTCCTTCATGGACATGGCGTTGCATGCTTCGCACGGGCCGTCCGGCCCTGCGATATTGTATTTCTTCCGGCAGATGTAGGCGCATTCGCCACGGTTGCCGGATTCGCCGCGCATGGTGGCCGAAAGCTGGCAGAGGCCGCTGTAGGAATAGCAGAGCGCGCCATGGATGAAAACTTCCACTTCCAGATTCGGAAGTCTCGCAATATCGGCGATTTCCGGAATCGTCAGCTCGCGCGACGCGACGATGCGTGTGAAGCCGATGTCGCTGGCGTAGCGGGCACCCTGCGCGTTGTGGATGGCCATCTGCGTGGAGGCGTGGAGCGTGATTTCCGGAAAGTATTCCTGCACAAGCTGGAAGACGGCCCAGTCCTGCACGATGAGCGCGTCCGGCTCCATGTCGCGAAGCCGCGCCAACGTGTCGATGAGCTCCGGCAGTTCGCGTTCTCTAACAAGCGTATTGACCGCGACATAGACTTTTCGTGGCCATTCCGGATTGTTGTGGGCGAGTCCGAGAATGGTCGAAAGGTCGTCGAAGGAGAAATTATCCGCGTCCGCGCGTGCGGAGAAGTTCTGTAGTCCGAGATAGACGGCGTCCGCCCCATACTGGAATGCGGCGACGCCTGCTTCGAGATTGCCTGCCGGTGCAAGAAGTTCCATATTCAATTAACAATTAACAATTAATAATTTACAATTTACGATCGACGGTTGTTCCATCCGTGGCAAGATAAAACATCCCCTTTATAATGTAATGTTTCATTTTGGAGTTGCGAATAATCTGCCCATTACTGGCAGTTTTTGCAAAAAACAATTATATTAATAAGTTTAACAGCTTAAAGCTGAAAGCTGAAAGCTAAAAGCGAAAGACAAAAACAAAAGCAATGGGTGACAAGGCTGGCAATGGCCTTTCCAAGGGCGGGACGCCCTTGCTGCCACCAGTTTTTGAAATTATCTCAATCATAATCATATAGGAGCAGAACGATGAGTGTCAGAGTCCGTTTCGCCCCGTCGCCGACGGGACAAGTCCATATCGGCAATATCCGCGCGGCCATCTTCAACTGGCTGTTCGCGCGCCATGAGAAGGGGACGTTCCTTCTCCGAATCGAAGACACGGATTTGGAGCGTTCGACGCCTGAGGCGATCAAGACGCTGCTGGAAGTGATGGAATGGCTCGGACTGGATTTCGACGAAAAGCCGCCGCTTTACCAGACATCGCAGGTCAGCAAGCATCTTGCTGCGGTCCAGAAACTTCTGGATCAGGGGGATGCATACAAGGACGCGAAAGGCGGCGGCGGCGAGGCCGTGCTGTTCAAGATTCCGTGGCATGCGGAAAACGTGCCCGGCGTGCATGAAGTCGGGCCTGCGGAAATCGCCGTCCATCCGGAGACGCCTGTGGTCGTCAGCTACAAGGGCGTCGATTACGCGGCGTTGTCGTCGAAAGGCAAGGCGGCGCCCGGCGGCGGTGCCCTGGCCGGTTTCAAGGATCTGCAAGTGCTTGACGCGGAAGGGAAAGTGCTTTTCGACATCCGTGGGCAGGAGGAGGCCGTCCTGAAGGGCGAACTCGTCAAGACGATCGAAGGGGCGGCGAAGCTTTGCTTCACGCGCCGCGCCATCACCTACCATGATCTGGTCAAAGGCGACATGACGAAGCCGCTGGACGGCATGAAGGATGTCGTGATCGTCCGCAGCGACGGCAGCCCCGTGTTCCATATCGCGAACGTCGTCGACGACATCACGCAGAAAGTGACGCATATCATCCGCGGCGACGACCATGTGGAGAATACGTTCCGCCACATCATGATGTTCCATTGCCTTGGCGCCCCCGTCCCGCAGTACGGCCATCTGCCGATGATCGTCAACGCGGCCGGCAAGCCGTACAGCAAACGCGACGGCGACGCGTTCGTCGGCGATTTCAAGGACAAGGGCTTCCTGGCGGACACGATGGTGAACTATCTGGCCCTGCTCGGCTGGAATCCGGGCGACGAACGTGAGAAGATGAGCCGCGAAGAGCTTGTCGAGGCGTTCTCTCTGGACCGCTGCCAGCATACGCCCGCCCAGATGGACATCCAGAAGATGACGAATCTGAACGGACAGTATCTCGCCGAGATGGAAATCGGCAGGTTCACGGAGATGTGCAAGTCCTATCTGGCGGTTTATGACTGGGGCCAGAACCTTGATCCGCAATATCTTGCAAAAGTCTGCACGCTCATGCAGAGCCGCCTGAAGAAGTTCGCGGATGTGGAACAATGGAAGTATTTCTTTGTCGAAACGCCTGATTACGACGAAAAGAATCTCGCGAAGCAGTTCAAGGATGATTCCGTGAAAGCCGCGCTGAAGGAGCTGGAAGGCGCGTTGGCGGGCTGTGATTTCACGGCGGCGGCCATCGAGGCGGCGATCCATGCGACGACGGAGAAGCTCGGCATGGGGCAGGGCAAGCTGAACCAGCCGCTACGCGCGGCGGTGACGGGCGTCGGTGTCGGCGCGGGCATCTACGAGACGCTGGAACTGCTCGGCAAAGACTTGTCGATGAAGCGCTTGGATGCGTTTTTCAAACGGTGAATCAATCAAGAGAAAAGAACCACGAATGGTTTAGCGCGAATTGCGCAACAACAAAATTTAACAATTCCTCACGTCTCATGTCCCATGTCTCATGTCTCATGTCAAGAAGGCTGTTTTTGATGAGAGACATGAGACGGGAGACGAGAGACGAGAGGTGAAAAAACAAAGTGTTTCCTTTTTACGTCGTTTGGAAAACTGTTTCGAAACACAAAAGGAAGATAGCATAAAGGAAAGAAGGAGGGTTGCATCATGGGATTGCCAGTCGTAGCGATTGTGGGGAGGCCGAACGTCGGGAAGTCGGCATTGTTCAACTATATTCTGGAGAAGCGTCTGTCGATCGTGCATGAGCAGAGCGGCGTGACGCGCGATCCGGTCATGTCGCCGTGCGAGCATTACGGGCATAAGTTCCTGCTGGTCGACACGGGCGGCCTGGGCACGCATCCGAAGGAGAAAAAGGTCGACCTGTTCGACGGGATGATCCGTGAGCAGGTCATGCAAGTCGTTGCGGACGCGGATGTTCTGATCTGGGTTGTGAATTGCCAGGAAGGCATCACGCCGCAGGACGAAGAGGTCGCGGATTTTCTGCACAAGACGGGAAAGACCGTCGTCGTGGCGGCGAACAAGGCGGACAACGACAACATCCGCAAGCAGGCCTTCGGTCTGTTCGCGCCGTTGGGTTATCTGGACATTCACGCCGTCAGCTGCACGCATACGCATGGCGCGGGGCTGTTGATGGACGCGGTCGTCGAGCATCTTCCGAAACAGGAGGAAGGCACTGAAACAGAAGGGGAAGCGAAGGAGCCGAAACGGCTGAAGATCGCAGTCGTCGGACGGCCGAACGTCGGCAAATCGTCGCTTGTGAACCGCCTTCTGGGCAACAAACGCGTCATGGTCAGCGATATTCCGGGCACGACGCGCGACGCCATCGACGTGCCTGTCGATCTGAAATACAATGATGAAATCCTGCCCGCGACGATCATCGACACGGCGGGCATGCGCCGCAAGAAGCAGATCGACACCGTCGTGGAGTTCTTCAGCCTGTCGCGTTCTGAAACGGCCATCAAGCGGGCCGACATCGTGCTGTTCATGATTGACGCGACGGATCCTTGCACGACGCAGGAATGCCGCATCGGCCGCGTGATCTGTGACGCGCGGAAATGCTGCATCATGCTGGCGAACAAATGGGACATCGCCGGCAAGAATATCAAGGAGAAGGAGTTCATCGCGTTTGTCCGTGAGCGCATGCCGTTCATGGACCATGCGCCGTTGCACATCATCTCCGCCTTAAACGGCTACCGCCTGAAGGGCATCGTCGGCCATCTGCTGCATGTCCGCGAACAGATGGGCGTGCTGATTCCGACGGGCGTGTTCAACCAGTTCCTGCAGGACACGTTCGCGCGGACACCGCCGCCGATGTCGGGCACGAAGCGTTTCAAGTGCTACTACGGCACGATGAAGCAGAACAACCCGCCGAAATTCGTGCTGTTCTGCAACAAGCGTTCATTGTGCCCCGCGCATTACATGCAGTTCCTGCAGAACCAGATACGCGACGCCTTCTTCCCGGAGGCGGGGCTGCCGATCGTCATGGATCTGCGTGAACGCACGAAGATCGACGAATCGGACGACGTCCGCAAGGCCGCCGCCGGCGCGAAGCGCGTGAAGGAGAAGGAATACCAGGAGGAGCATCGCCGCGTGCAGCGCCGAAAAGGGTATATTAAGAAGTGATTAGTGGGTAGTGGTTAGTGGTTAGTTGGGAGGGCTGCGCTCCTGCGTGGCCAGTGATTAGTGGTTAGTGGCTAGTGATTAGTCGGGAGGGCGGCGCTCCTGCGTGGCCAGTGATTAGTGGTTAGTGGCTAGTGATTAGTGGCCGGTGATTAGTGGCTAGAATTCTAGGATTCTAGAAGCCTAGAATTCTAGAAGCCTGAATTTGTTTTTAGCTTATTTCGCCGGCTGCTGGGCCTGCCTGAGAAGTTCGTGGGCCTTGGCCAGCATGGCGCCGACGGCGTTCCGCTTGAGCGCCGCCAGTTCGGTGCGCTGCTTCCGCAAGGCCGTGATGGTGGTCTCGTAGGAAGCGGCGACCGGCGGGACGTCCGATTTGATGAACGTCGCGGGGTCTTCGTCGAAATTGAGAAGACTGCACAGGACATGGCAGTAGGCCCATTGCTCGACGGCGTCCGCAAGGGCGCCGTCCTTTTCGAACCGTTCTGCGCGAGTCGCCAGATAGTTCGGGAACTGGTTGATATGGTAGATAAGCTTCAGGGCGAATACCTGCAGGGAGTCTTTTCTGGCCCAGTCGAGCATTTCGGCCGTGGTCCAGATGCGGTCCTGCTTCAACGGCGGGAGGGCGTCCGGAACCTTCAGTTTGTCAAGATCATAGACGGTGACGACATCCGCGACTTTGATGTCGTTGAAGGGATGTGACTCTTCGACGATGAACCGTTTCGGATAGAATTCGTTGACATCGACAGTCGTCGTGAAGCCCGGGCCGCGCACGCTGATGAAGACGCGGATGTGGGCCTGCCGTTCGATTTCGCGGATATGGACAAGCTGTTCGATGATCTCCTGCGTGAAAATATCCTTCGGCTGCTGGCTGTCCTTCTGGAATTCCGGATTGGCCATGCGTTTCACTTCGCCCCAGCGGCGGGCGGTGCGGAAGGCTTGCCGTTCCGTCGTGGCGGAGCCATCGTAATCCGCGACGACGCCGTTGTGGAGGACGTATCCAAACGGCGTGAGCGGCGTGCCTGGCTCCGCGATGACGACCGTCCTGTCCAGCCCGAAGGCGATGATCAACGCCTGCAGCGCATTGGTCACGTCCCGTGTATAGGTGAGGCCGAGGCCCGGCTGGCCGGATTCCATGTCTTTGATGGAGACCGTCTGCGCGAGCTGCTTTTCCATGATGACGCGGGTGGATTTCCTGCAGATGTCGTCAGTCTTTTTGACGATGTCCGCGAAGGCGCTTTCATCCGTCGCGTCCGCCATGGAGATGATGTTCTGAAGCATGATGCAGAGCGCGACGGCCTGGCCGTGGCGCTGCCCGATGTCGGCGGATTTTTCGGCGATGGCGAGCAGGTATTCGGCGGCGTCCGGCAGGATGGATTTCAGTTGCTTTTGAAGATTCTGGCGGAGCGTTTTCGCGAGCGGCGTGGCGCCGTCGTTGTCGGTCACGAGTGAGTAGAGTGCGAAATCCGCGTCCGCCTTGATGTCCAGTTCGCGGACGGCGGCCTGATAGACGAGCGCGGCGCCCCAGAAGTCCGCCTTCCTGGCGAGCGCGGTCATTTCCTTCTGGCAGGCGGCGAGCCGCATGTCGCGCATTTGGGAGATGGTTTCACGGAGCTTGCCGGAGGAAAGATCCAATGCGTTTTTGAAGCGGTCGTCCGCATGCCATTTTTTCAAGGCGGTGGACATGGAGAGTTCGGCGGCCGCCAGCAGCTGTCTGAAATTTGGGGCGTTCTGCTTGGAGGCGAGCGACTTCAGCTGCCCGTCCGCCTTGGCGATGGCGTGGTTCAGGCAGACGGCGGGCTGTTCGGCGAAACGCTTCGAAAGGAGGGGAAGCGTCGTCTCGTCTCCGATGACGGTGAGCGGTTTTTCGGGCAGCTCGGCGATGGTTTTGCCGAGCAGGGCGAGAGCCTCCTCCTGCCCGTCCGCCTTGTTCAGCTGCTCCGCCTTGCGCAAGGCTTCGAGAATGGATTTCTTCAAGGCGACATCCGTTTCGACGGCCTTGATCTGTGCGAGAAGGCCCTGCCGGTCAAGATTCGCGGCGTCCGGAACGACGAGTTTGCGGTTCTGCGACCATGTGACGAAATCGGTCTTGCCGTAGCGTGATTTCGGGCTCCAGAAGGCGTCGTTCTGGCATTCTTCGGCGGGAACGGTGATCTGATGCTCCGTCAGAAGAAGCGCCTTTGAATTGCGGAGGATGGCGTCCAGCCGATCCCAGTCCGTCCTGCCGGCGAGCTGCTTGGGCATGGCCACGACGACATGCTCGATGTCGTTCTGCAAGAGGGGAGTGCCGACTTTCAGCAGGGCGGCTTTCCACTGTTCGTTGAGGTCGTTCCGGGCCTTCGCCTTGGCGTTGGCGACGGCTTCGCTCCAACTGCGCGGCGGATTGAGTTCCGCGTTGGCTTCCTCATACCATGTCATCAACGAAAAGACGGCCTCCGGCGAGGCCGCATGGGAGGTCTGCGTCTGGAGGACGCCGCCGACGCGGGAGAAGCCCGGCGGCAGATCCGCCGTGCGGCAGCCCGTGATGGCCGCCGCCAGAACGGCCAGCAGAATGAACAGTTGGATGTTTTTCATTATGTTTGTAGACGGAAGCCCAAGGCTTGAAGATTGTCGCTTCCGTCGCTTCTTGTCGCTTTAGTCGCTTTAATTAAAAATCTGTTGATCAATCTTCGCCAAGCTTCTTGACGATATAGGGGTGGTCGCGTTTGGTGAGGACTTCGATGTTGAACTGGATGGTCTTGCGGGGCGGTCCTTCGCGTTGGGCGCCAAGGGCTTCGATGCGGTCGAGAACGTCAAGGCCTTTGATGACCTTGCCGAAAACGGCGTGCTTTCCGTCCAGAAACGGCGTGGGGGCGAAGCAGATGAAGAACTGGGAGCCGTTGGTGTTCTTGTCGGAATTGGCCATGGAGAGGATGCCGCGTGCGTTATGCTTGAGTTTCGGGGAGAATTCGTCCGCGAACTTGTATCCGGGGCCGCCTGTTCCGGGCTGTCCGCCCATGAGGTCTCGCTTGGAAAACGGGCAGCCGCCCTGCACCATGAAGCCTTTCACGTCGCGGTGGAACGTCATGCCTTTGAAGAAGCCGGATTCCGCAAGCGAAATCATGTTGGCGACGGTGTTCGGGACTTCGTCCTCATACAGTTCGGCGATCATGTCGCCTTCCGACGTGGCGATGCGGATGGTCGGATTGGCCTGCGCGACGATCTTCTCGCCGTTGATTTCCGCAATGTCCTTCATGGCGAACTGGAAGATGTTGTCGCCGACGACGATGGTGACGTTGTTCTTGTTGATTCTGGCGTTGCCTTCGTAGGTTTTGCCATCCCGCAATTTGATGATGTCCGCGGAAAGCGTGACGGCGGCGAGGAGGAAAAGAAACAGCAGTTTTTTCATGGTGGTTCCGATGGTGGGGATATTATTAAATAAGGAATGGAAAAAATATAATTTAATCAGTCTTGCCGTAATCGCAAATTGGCGGAAGGGACAAAAGAGACAAAAGGGACGGGATTAAAAATATATTCACGCCTTAGTCTTCGTCATGGCTTCTGATGAGTCTGCGGCGGACGGCGACCGCGCAGGCGATGACAAGATATGTCGCGACCGCCAGTTCCACGATCGTGGCGCCGACGGGCCAGTCCGCCTCGTAGCTGACAATCAGTCCGCCGTAGCAGAAGAACAGGCAGAAGATGCCCCCCCACAGCATGACCATCGCCATGCGTTTCGCGAAATGGGCGGCCGTCGCGGCGGGAATGACCAGCAGGACGAGAACAAGCACGATGCCGACGACCTGCGCGAGAAGCACGACGGTCAGCGCGACGAGCAGATGCAGCGTGAACGAGACGGCGGTGGTCGATACGCCGCGCAGATAGAGCGTCTCCTCATTGAAGCACAACGCAAGGAAACGGTTGCGGAAAAGAATTACTGTAATAGCGATAATGACGGTCATAACCGCCATGACGGCAAGATCTTCCGCCGAAACCAGCAGGATGCTTCCGAACAGGTAGCTTGTGAGATCCTCCGAATAGCCGGGCGTGATGGCGATGAAGGAGATGCCGACGGCCACGCCGAGCGTCCAGATGGCGCTGAGGACGGTGTCCTGCCGCATGCGGTTCTTCAGCGTGAGCGTGCTGATGGCGACGGCGGAGAGGACGGCCGCGATCATGGCGCCGATGATCGTGGAGAACCACGTCAGCCCATGGGCGATCTGGAGGTAGCGGGCCAGCCCGATGCCGCCGAGCAGCGAATGGGAGACGGCGCCGATGAGATAGCTCTGGCGGCGGGCGACGACATAGCTGCCGATGACGCCGCAGGCGGCGGAGGCGAGCAGGATGGCGAGAACCGTCCGCTTCAAATAGTCGAATTCGATGAAATCTTGTATGAAAATCATTCTGGCGAAATAAGTTGGGGAAATCAATGATGATGCGGATGGATCTGCTCGTCCGGCTTCTTCCCGTTGATGACGGGGCACTGCTGGTGGATGAGGCGGACCCATCCCGTCGGGTCGTCCGCGACGCTTGGCACGTCCTGTATGCGGTGCATGTCCACGGTCTGGTTGACGCAGATGATATGCGAGACGACGTTTGAGACGAGCGAGAGGTTGTGGGAGACGAGCAGGATGGTGACATGGTGGTTGAGTTCGCCGAGAAGATCGAACAGCGTTTTGGCGTTCGCCTGGTCCAGATTGGCGGCCGGTTCGTCCAGAAGGAGCAGCTGCGGTTCGGAGGCGAGGGCCTGCGCGATGAGCACGCGCTGCCGTTGGCCGCCGGAAAGCTCTGCGAAGGAGTTTCTTGCGAAATCCTCCATGCCGACGTCATGGAGACGCTGCATCGCGATGTCGCGGTCGTTTTTCCGGTAGCCGCCGAAAAGATGGCGTTCCACGCGTCCCATGAGGACGATGTCAAGCGCGGACGCGGGGAAGTTCGGATCGTAGAGGATGGCCTGCGGGACGTAGCCGATCCGCTTTCTGGCGGCCTGCGGTTCATGTCCGAACACCTTGATAGTTCCGTGCTTAGGTGTTAGCAGACCGAGAATCAGCTTGAGCAGCGTCGTCTTGCCGCCGCCGTTCGGGCCGACCATCGCCGCGAACATGCCTTCCGTGATCTCAAGATTGATTTCATGGAGGATTTCCCTGGCGTCGTAGGAGAAGCAGAGATGGCTGATGGAGATGATGGAGGATGTGTCCACGGGAAACGATATTGAAAAATGCAGGTTGGAACGCCGCCGCGTTGGCGAAAACAATAATAAAATATGGCGTGAAAATTGTCTAAGTCAAGCAAGAAGGTGTATATTATGCTTTTGAATGCTTATTGAATTGATTGGGGCAACGTCCGGCGGACCGTCGTGAAAGCGGTTTGCCGCGGTGCGCGGAGAGGAAGCAAGAGGAAATACGACATGACACATGAAGAACTTTTAAAGAAAGTCGCCGAGGCGAAGACGCGTCTCGAGCACTTAAGGGGGTTTCTTTGACGTCGCCACGAAGCGTGAGAAACTGGCGCTGCTGGAGGCGAAGATGGGCCGCCCGGATTTCTGGGACCATCCGGAAAGCGCGCAGCAGACGGTCGCGGATCTGAGTTCCGTGAAAGGCGTCGTGGAGCCGTTCGACAAGATGGCGGGGCGCGTCGGCGATTTCGAAGTGCTGGCGGAGCTGGCCGAGATGGAAGGCGACGATTCCGCGTTGTACACGGAGGCGGACGGCACGTGGGCGCAGCTCGCGGAGGACATGAACAAGCTGGAGCTCGTGAGCTTCCTTTCCGGCGAGATGGACCGCAAGAACGCGATCATGACGATCATCCCCGGCGCCGGCGGCACGGAGGCCTGCGACTGGTGCTCCATGCTCTACCGCATGTACACCCATTGGTTCGACAAACGCGGCTTCAAATACGAGACGGTCGACATCATGCCCGGAGACGAAGCGGGGCTGAAGCTTGTGACGATGACGGTCACGGGCGAGTTCGCTTACGGTTATCTGAAAGGCGAGAAGGGCGTACACCGTTTGGTCCGCATATCGCCGTTCGACGCGAACAAACGGCGGCACACGTCATTTACGTCCGTCGATGTCCTGCCGGAAATCGACGACGACATCAAGATCGACATCGCGGAATCGGATCTTCGCATCGACACGTTCCGCGCCTCCGGCGCGGGCGGTCAGCACATCAACAGGACGGACTCCGCCGTTCGTATCACGCATCTGCCGACGAACATCGTCGTGACCTGCCAGAGCGAACGGTCTCAGCATAAGAACAAGGCGAACGCCATGCGCATCCTGCGCGCGCGTCTGTACGATCTGGAGGACAGCAAGCGGCGGGCCAACATCGCGGCGGAATCCGCCGCGAAGGGCGACAACGCGTGGGGCAACCAGATCCGCTCATACGTCGTGCAGCCCTACCAGATGGTGAAGGATCTGCGGACGGACGCGGAGACGAGCAACATCGGCGCCGTGCTGGACGGCGATCTGGACATGTTCGCGGAGGCCTATCTGCGGACGGGCGGCGGCCACGCCGTGTCCGACGCCGATCTGGATAGCTGAAAAGCTAAAAGCTGAAAGCTGAAAGCTTAAGAATTTATCCGTAAATAAGAGTAGAAAATTACAAAAATTAATGTATATTATATCCTGTGTTCTTAAGGTGACGGTAACTTTAAAATCATA
>CACYQT010000087.1 GCA_902776645.1 uncultured bacterium
CCTGAGACTCTATAAAAACGGCAGTTATGTCATCACGCCGCCAGAGATTTCCCTTGTCGCAGATTTCTATAAAAACGGCAAACACATCCATAGCGGTGTCTCGCATGGCCGCCAGACATTGTACGCATATCTCTACTTCAACCGTACAAAAGATTGGCTGGACGGCTATATGAAAGGCGCCACGAACGCCCTCAAGACCGTCCGCGACGACGGCAGCGTCCATTTCACGCCCTACGAGCCGCCGAAGCCGGACTACGGCAGCACCCATTGGACGGACCATGCCAACGGTTTCACCGCCGCCCGCCTCGCCAACGCCGCGAACACCGTCCTCGCCAGCGGCAATCCGGAACTCCGCAGCGACTATCTCGCCAAAGTGGACAAAGTCCTTCAAATCTACAAGAATGACGCGCCCCGCGGTGCCCAGACATGGGAAGTCCCCCTCCATACGCCGGATATTCTCGGCTCCGCATACATGCTCGATCTCGCGGCCGCCGCATACGCCATCAGCGGAGACGAACGCTATCTCGACGAAGCCGACTACTGGGCGACGACGGGCCTCCTCTTCATCTATCTGATCGATCCCGCCTTGGATTACGGCCCCATCGGCCGCTATGCCACGATCGCCGTCATGGGCGCGACAGGATGGAGCGCACCCTACTGGATTGGACAGCCTGTCCAATGGTGCGGACTCGTCTATCGCAACAGCCTCCTGTTCTATAGCAAGTTGCTGAAAGACAAGAACGAACGCGACTTCTGGCAGAAAGTCGCCACGGGCATCACCATCACCGGCTTGCAGGAGAGCTTCCAGCTGGATGACAAAGAACGTCAAGGGCTTCTGCCAGACTATTACCTCCTCAACGCGCAGCAGAGCGACGGTCCCGCCATCAATCCGGGAACCATCCAGTGCGGTGTCGCGGAGGCTTACAACCGCGGCAGCATCTTCGGCAAGTTCCCGATTTGCACGGGCAGCCTCATCCACCTGCTTGGCACCGCGAGCCATGTCGTCGGCGACTCCGCCAACTTCAAGGCCGAGTTGAAGCTGTGGCCGAAGGACAAGACGGATGTGCTCGTCTCCGGCATTCCGCAGAAGCCCCTCAGTGTCACATGGCAAGGCAAGGCCATCCCCTTCGAGTGGTATCCTGAGCATCAGGCGCTCGTCCTGAAACTCGTCGGCAAAGGAACGCTCAAAGTTAACTGATTCAACATGAAACGACGTATCGTCATAACAGGCGCCGGTGTAACCAGCGCCTTGGGATACACGAGGCAGGAGCTATTCCAGTCGCTCCTTGACGGCAAATCCGCCGTCAAGGAGCGTCCAGACTGGATTGAAAAGATGCAGACCGCCAAAATGGCGGTCGCCTCCGCCGTCGAACTGCCGCAGGAAGTCGCCAAATCCATCAGCCGCCATCACCGCCGTTCCATGGGGCCGGCCGCGCTGTACGCGACGCTTGCCGCCCAAAACGCACTGAAGGAAGCAAACGCCTCTTCCGAACTGCTGGCCAGCGGGCGGACAGGTTGCATCGCCAGTTCAACATTGGGCTCCTCCTCGGAAACGTATGAAACGGTAGCCGCTCTCGTCAACAAAGTCTTCTACGACCTTTCCGCCTGCCATTTCTTCAGAATCGTCTCCCATTCGTCCGCGTTCAATATCGCCAACTACTTCGGCATCAACGGAATCCTGCTTTCCCCTTGCGCCGCATGCGCCTCCTCCCTGCAGTCCATCGGACTGGCCTATGAGCAGATGCTTCTTGGCAAGCAGGACGCGTTCATCGCGGGCGGCAGCGATGAGACGGCCCCCGTCGTCATCGAATCCTTCCGTCTCCTCCACGCATTGGCCGAAGAGCCAGGCGTTCCCATCCAGCAGTTGTCGCGGCCGTTTGACGCCAACCGTTGCGGCCTCGTCTGCGGTGACGGTGCGGGAATGCTTTTCATTGAAACGCAGGAGCATGCGGAAGCCAGAGGAGCCCAGCCACTTGCGGAAATCGTCGGCTACGCCACCAACTGCACGGGGGCGCAAATCAGCCAGTCGGACCATGTCTCCATCGAACGGTGCATGCATCTCGCTTTGGAAGACGCTGGGCTTACGCCGCAGGATATCGATTATGTCTCCGCCCATGCGACGAGCACGGTCGCGGGCGATCGCGAAGAGGCCGTCGCCATCGCCAACGTCTTCGGCGGAGATGTTCCCGTCTCCAGCCTGAAAGGCCAGCTCGGCCATACGCTCGGCGCCTCCGGTGCCCTCGAAACCGCCGTCATCATCGAAATGATGAAAAACGGCGTCGTCCTTCCGAATTTCAATCTTGAAACGCCGTCGGAGGAATGCACCGCACTCAATCTGCCGACCAAACCATTGAAAAAGCCAGTTCGGACCGTCCTCAAGAACTGCATCGCCTTCGGCGGCGTCAACGCCGCCTTGATCATCCGTAATATCTAATTTCCAATCAATAACGCATGAACCGAGAAAAAATCATTCAGTCGATCAACAAGATTTTCGTTGACAAATTCGAACTCGATCCAAAGGATCTGACGCCCGAAAAGAAAATCTTCGAAGATCTTGAACTCGACAGTCTGGACATCGTGGATCTGATTACAGGCCTTCAGCATACCTTCCAGATTCCGCTCCGCGACAACAAGGATCTGCTCCAGATCAGAACGCTCCAAGATGTCTACGATCTCGTCGAAAAGATCATCGCCGAGCATCCCGAAGTCATCGAAAAGCTTGAGAAGTAAAATCCAACCACCTTCCAACCAATCGTGCTTACGCTTCTCGTCTTCATCATGATGGCAGTCAGCATCGTCCTGTTCTGTGCGGTCGCTCTGATTCCATATCTATGCATCTTGCTCCTGCCAAAGGATTTGCGGGAACATTGCATGCGTTCGTACATGATTTTGAACTTCGGCCGTGCCGTCATCCATCTCGGCCTGCGGCCGTTCATCAAGATCGATTATCGAGACGAAGCCGGAACAAACACGCCGACAGGCATTTACGTTTGCAACCATCGCGCAGGCACGGATGCTTTTCTCATGGCTCTCTTCGGTGTCGAAGCCGTCCAAATCGTCAATGGCTGGCCAATGAAACTCCCGTTCTTCGGCTTCAACGCACGTCTGGCAGGCTATCTTGATTCCACGAAAACCACATTGGAGGAGTATCCGAAACTCTTCAAGAGCTTGATAGAAAAGAACGTGAATATTATCGCCTTTCCGGAGGGCACGCGCTCCGGCTCGCGAAACATGAACAGTTTCCACAGCGGCGTCTTCCGTCTCGCCATGGAGCTTGGCATTCCCGTCTATCCATGCTGCATCGCAGGAAACGAACGCTTTCCGGACCGTAGCTTCCATTTTCACAAGTCCAAGGGAATCATCGTCAAACGTCTCCCGCCGATCATGCCGGAGACGTTCCGGAACTTTCCCTCCGCCTTCGTCTTCAAGAAAAGAGTCCATGACATGATCCAGCGGGAAAACCAACGGCTGGACGCGGAACTGGACAGCCATTGAACCGCAACCAACCACCACTGCCCGCACACATCGCCATGTCAACATTCAATTTGGATTATGAACTTTCCTTCCAGCCGGCGGATGTCATTCGCCGTGAGCAGGAACGCCTCCTGAACGAGCATGTGCAGCATTGCAAGCTCCATTCGCCGTTCTATCGAGACAAGCTCGCCCATCTGCCAAACCGGCCGCTCACGCTGGATGATCTGAAAGACCTTCCGCTGACTTCCAAGCATGACGTCCACGAACGCAATGAAGACTTCATCGCCGTCCCGCAACGCGACATTTCCGACATCGTCTTCACCAGCGGCACGACGGGCCGTCCGTGCAAAATCGTCTATACGTTCAATGACATCCATCGCCTCGGCTACAACGATGCCGTTGGCTTCAAATCCACCGGCATGAACGCGGAGGACATCGCCCTCATCACCTGCACGCTCGACCGTTGCTTCATCGCCGGTCTCGCCTATTCGACAGGCGTCGTCCTGCTCGGCGGCGCCGTCATCCGCAACGGACTCAACACGTTGGAAAGCCATGCGGACATCATCCAGAACAACAAGGTGACGGCTATCATCGGCGTCCCGTCGTTTCTCGCCAAACTCGGCCAATTCCTGTCGGACAACGCCATCGACCTTTCTGGCATCAAGCATATCCTCTGCATCGGCGAACCGTTGTACACCAAGGAGATGCAACGGACGCCACTCGCCCAGAAACTGGAACTTTTCTGGCCCGGCTGTGTCTATTCCACCTACGCTTCCTCTGAAATGGTCACAAGTTTCAACGAATGCAAGGAACGGCGCGGCGGCCACCCACCGGCGGATCTTGGACTTGTGGAAATCGTTGACGATGAAGGAAATCCGCTGCCGCCCGGCGAAGTCGGTGAAGTCGTCGTCACGCCGTTGCAAGTCCAAGGCATGCCGCTCATCCGCTTCAAGACAGGCGACTTGAGCTTCATCCTCCCCGAACCATGCCCATGCGGCCGCCACACGCCGCGGCTCGGTCCGATTTTCGCACGCAAGTCTCAGATGCTGAAGGTAAAAGGCACGACGCTCTATCCCGCTAGTTTCTTCAACGTTCTCGAACAAATCGACGCCGTCGACAACTTCTACATGGAAGTCTCCGGCACGGGCCTTTCCGATGAGATCGACCTCTATATCTCTTTCAAAGAAGGAGATATGGAATCCAATCACATTCGCGAAAAGCTCATCGCCAAAACACGCGTCAACGTCAGGCTGCACACCGTCACGCCGCAAGACGCCCATAAAAAGGTCTTCGGATCGACACGCAAGCCGCTCCGATTCTATGATTTACGATAAATGCCATGGATAACGCCCCTATCCCAGCCGCACAGTTTCTGCCACACAAGCCGCCGATGGCCATGATTGATTCCATTCTGGAATTCCAGCCAAACAGCCGCGCCGCGGCGCATATCCGCCCGGACAACCGTTTTCTGAATCCAGACGGCGTTCTCGACCGCACGGTCGTTCCGGAACTCGTCGGCCAGGCATCCGCCGCCATCAACACATGCCGCAACAACGGCGTTGTCATCCAAGGCTTTCTGGCTCTCGCGCGGGATATCCAGTTCTTTCATGACATCCGTGTCAACGATGATATCATCATCGATCTGAGGGAAGAATCCCCTGTCGAAAACTGGCGCGTCGTCACATTTGACATCCATACCACGAACAATACGCTCTGCACAAAAGGAGAAATCAGCATATGTCTTTTATAATCATCATCTTATCGTTTCTGTTAATCGTTCCGGCCTTCGGCGCTCCATCCCTTGAGGAATTCTCCGAAAAGCTCAAGCCGCTTGCGCAGAACAAATCCGTCCAGGCTGATTTCACCCAGACGCGTCATTTGGAAGACCTTGATTTCGACATGGTTATCAATGGAGAATTCGCGCAGGAGGCAGGCAGCCGCCTCGCATGGATCACAACAAAACCGCTCCATTCCATCTGTCTCATCACGCCGCAAGACATGAAATTCTGGGACGGCGAAACGAAAAAGACAACCACTCTCGCGGCGGACAAATATCCATGGATCCAGTTGATTTTCAAGCTTCAATCACAATGGATGAACGGCGACCTGCTCGCGCTGAAAGAAGATTTCACCATCGACATCATCGATGACCATTCCATCAAACTCACGCCGCTTTCCACCGCCATCCAGATGTTTTTCAAGGAAATCACCATCCATTTCAGTTCGACGTTCAACGCCGTCGATAAAGTCGTTTTCCGTGAAAAGACAGACGATTTGATCACGCTTGAATTCGAAAACGTCGTCAACAACCAGACAATTCCTGAAAAAACATTCCAAATTCCGTAATCGCAACCACCGGTCCCGCAGGAGCGGGCCCCTCCCAACCATTAACCATGGCCGTCCGTCTTCTCATCTTCGCACTCAGACATCGCAGACAGCTTTGGATCGCTGTCGCCCTGCTTCTCTGCGTGTCGATTCTGGCGGCCGTATTCGCGGGACGCTACACGAACGATTTATCGTATATGTTCCCTGAAGCTTCCACATCGGGCAACATGTATCACGTCATGCAGTCCAGCCGTTTGACGCAATCCATTCAATTGGAGTTAGATACAGGTGTTTATCATGGAGCGTTGCCGCTTCGGCCCAAGTTGGAGGAACTGGCGGAAGCCATTCGTAAACTCCCGAACGTCGCTTCCGTTGACTACCGATTTACATTGGAAAGCCCCGACGTCATTTCGTCGATCATCACCTCCCTCCCGCTGATTTCGGACGCCTCCATTCTCGACAGCGCTTCGCCTAAAGACGCCGTCATGTCCATCCGCAAGGCGCTCGCATTGCCTGGAACACCTATTGCCGACCATCGTGCCGATCCGTTCGGCCTCCGCCTTCCCTATCTTCGCAATCTGGAGACATTTCGAAATCTCGGTGGCTTCAATGCCTCCACACAGTATCCATTCTTGACGGATATGGACGCGCAGCGCGTTCTCATGCTCATCAACGCCGATTTCCGGCAAGCGCCGTCATCTCGCGCCATCGCCGCACTTTTCAAAAATATCGATGATCTTGTCAATCAACATCTTCCAGACGTCACGGCAACCATCGTCTCGCCGTTGAAGCACAATCTGGAAAACGAACGCGCCGTCAAACGGGACATTCTCACCGTCTCGCTCGTATCCATCATCGCCTTGATCGCATTGGTGACAGCATGGTTCTTCTTCACAGAACGTCAGTCGTCGCAATCCTTTGATTTTATGGGCATTATCGTCATTCCCCTCATGCCCGTCATCGCCTCAATCATCGTCACGGGCCTTCTCGCCCTCTGCTTCCACAGCCTATGTCTCTTTGTATTAGGAATTTGTGGCGGTATCGCGGGACTGGCCGTCGATCAAGGCATCCATATCTACACGGCCTGCGCGGGCCGTATGCGCATCCGCCGTCTGGCCAGCATCAGCCTCCCGCTCGTACTCAGCGTCATCACCTCCGCCGCGTCGTTTCTCGTCTTACTTGTAACGGGCATCGTCGCCTACCGTCAGATGGGCCTTTTCGCCGCCCTGACGCTTATCCTTAACCTGTTCCTTTCCTTTACGTTACTGCCGACAATTCTGAAACCGCGCCGCCCTGTCACGATCCATATCGCGGACTTCCGTCCATCCAAACCGCTGGCCGTCGTCATCAGCCTTCTTTGGCTTGCCATCACCGTCGCCGCCATCATCGCCATTCCGAAAATCCAGTTCAACCTCTCTCTGCAATCCATGGACGGCAGTTCCGCAGAAACGTTCCGCCAAGAGGAGGAACTGCAAAATCGTTGGCGTTCACAAGATGCTGGAACTATGATGGTTGTAACGGCAAACAACCGTGACGACGTTCTTGACGCCTGTGATCAAATCATGTCTTTTTTCCCATCAGGTCATGAAGATGATTTCTCACCATCCTTCATCTGGCCATCCACTGCGTCACGGCAACGCCATCTGGACACATGGACAACGCCCCAAACAACGCAACGACTTGCGACTCTGCAACATGACATTCAAGAAGAATGCAAAAACGCCAAACTTCCTCCCGCTTTTTTCGATAGCTTCTTCAAATCCATCAATCAAACCATCGCGACAGGCATCCAGACACCCCCGCCACCGCTTGTTCAGATGATCCACAAACATCTGATTCACGACTACGACAATTCCTCCACTGCCATCCTTTTCTTCAGAAAATGCACGGATGCAGATACTTTCAAAATCGTCCAGTATCTTCTTCCAGAATTTCCCAACGCCGCCCTGCTATCTGCCGACGCATTCCAGCTCGCCGTCGCGCAGGACATCCGCCCAAAACTGCGTAAAGCCGTTGTCATCATCGTTCCTGTCCTCCTCCTCTGTCTCATCACCGTCATTCGTTCGCCGTTGCGGCTTCTTCTCGTCTTCACGCCTGGCCTCACCGCCATCCTCTGGGGGCTCGGTTTGGCTGCCGTCTGCGGCTTCAAGCTCAATCTCGTCAATCTCTTCAGCATTGTCATGCTGACAGGGCTTGTCATCGACTACGGCATTTTCGCCCTCCACCATGCGCGGCAACCATCATCATCCATTCCGACCGCCATGCTGCTATCCGCTCTCACCACGATTCTTACGACAGGCGCCCTGCTCGCTTCCAAGCATCCTGTCATGTTCAGCACGGGCCTCGTCCTGTCGTTCGGCATTCTGATGACGGCCATCACATCGCTTTTCGTCATTCCATCGCTTGCGCAAGTTCTTCCATTCCTGAAACATAAGTCCGTCTGTCTCCTCCTTCCGCTCATCCTGCTATTCTCTTCCGGCTGCATGTCGCTCCAAACGGAAAAGTTCCCGCCGCGTAATTTAAGCGAAGCCGAACGCACACTGGAAATCAATGATTTCCAGAAACTTCTGAATGAGCCTCAAAAAAATCTGTATAAAATGACCATCCATGTCTTATGGTATGACATCCCAATGCTTCTCGCCGTCAAAACCGATGCCGCGACGGGGTCCCTCCGCGCCGTCGCCACCGCCACCAACGGCGTCACGCTTTTCTCCGTCTCCGGCAAGAACTTCCATGAAGAGAAGAAATACATCTCAGATGTTTTTCCCGATATCGCCAAACGACGTCTTTTCAACACGTTGTTCGATGATCTCTGCCATGTCTTCCTCCCGTTCGCACCGGATAGACTGGCCTCCTGTCCGCCGCCGTTTGGAGAAAAACCGAACGAAACGTCCTACGCAGGTTCGCCACTGCGGCTTGTGTTGCTAAAAAACGGCACGTTTCCGCGACGTCGCTGGCAAACGACCTATTACGGATGGCTTCCGGAAAAAAGAACCTTCAACTCCATCGTATATAAGAACTTCCAATCGCACTACTGCTTCACGTTTACCCTTGCCAACTGACCCGTCATGCCGTATTCCATCATCCAATCCGAACTGCTGAAACGTATACGGGACTTCCAACGCCATGACGACGGCTCCTATTCCGCCGCCATCACGTTCGATCCCGCCTTCACTGGCTTCGACGGACATTTTCCAGGCAATCCCGTCGTGCCCGCCGTCTGCCAGTTGTCAGCGGTCGAAGTGCTTGCGCATCTTGCACTTGGACGAGAGGAACTGAAACTCGCAACTATCTCCCTCATGAAATTCCGCGCGCCGTTGGTGCCCAACGATACCGCAACATTCACTTTCACGCTCACCCAATTAGAAAACGATATCATCGTGAAAGCGGACGTTTCCACCCTCAAACAAAATAACACTTCCAAATTCAAACTATTATTCAACCCAACATAATATATTCATGAATGAGGAAGATTTACAAAATACGATAATTATGAATTATGAATTATGAATTATGAATTATGAATTATGAATTATGAATTATGAATTATGAATTATGAATTATGAATTATGAATTATGAATTATGAAGAAATACTTCACCTCCCTGCCGGACGATCCGCAGCCAATCGTCCACGAAGTGCAACATCGCCTCGCCTTCAGCGAAGTCGATGCCCTCGCCATCGGCTGGCATGGACACTATCCGGAATTCTTCGAAATGGCCCATACGGAGCTTATGCGCAAGATCGGTCTTACCTATGATTTATATCGTGAAAATGGCATCGGCGCCCCCATCGTCCAATTCCATGCCGACTACTTCGCGCCATTGATTCTTGACGAACTGTTCACCATCCGTGCGGAACTCGTCTGGAGCGACGGTGCCCGCATCAACGTCAACTATGAAATCATCAAGGAGAACGGACAGCTTGTCGGAACAGGCTATACGGTCCAGATGCTTTTCGACGCCAACAACCACACGCCTTTCGTGACGACACCGCCTCTCGTCGAAGCCGTCTGGCAGCGCTGGAAGAATGGAGAATTCAAAGATTTGTAAAAATCCATGAAGCAAAAAAAAGTAAGCGAAGCACAGCCATATAAATAATTATGAATTATGAATTATTAATTGTTAATTGTTAATTATGCATTGTACAGTCGTCATCCCAGTCTATGACAATGAGCGCACGGTCCTGCAGGTCGCGCTGGAAGCGCGACGCCTGCATCCGCATGTGCTCGTCATTGACGATGGCAGTACACGCCTGCCGGATGATTTTGACAATATCCTGAAAACAAACGACATCCGCCTCATCCGTCATCCGCAGAACTGTGGGAAAGGCGTCGCTTTGCAGACGGCGTTGAAAGACCTTCATGAACGCCATGTCGATTACATGATCACTCTGGACGCAGACGGTCAGCATTCTCCGTCAGACATACCAGCCTTCATCAACCTGCTGGAAAAAGAAGGCCAGAACCATGATTTGCTCGTCATCGGTGTCCGCGATTTCAATGCCCCTAACGTGCCGGAATCCAGCAAGTTCGGACGAAAATTCTCCAATTTCTGGATTAAATTGGAAACAGGCGTCACCTGCGCGGACACGCAAAGCGGATTCCGCGCCTACCCCGTCGAACCGCTTTCGAAACTGAAATTCCATTGCGCACGCTATAATTTTGAAATCGAAGTTCTTACACGCGGACTGTGGGGTGGTCTGCAACTGCGCGAACTACCCATCCATGTCACCTACGAGCCGCCGGAAAAACGCGTCTCGCACTTCCATCCATGGAAGGACAATATCCGCCTGTCTCTGCTTCATACGACATTGGTGACACGTCGGTTGCTGCTGTTTCCACACCAACGGATTGTCCCCAAACCGAAACTGCAACTGCCGTCGCTCTGGAAACATCCGAAGGAATTCTTCCTTTATTTATTAAAGGAAAACGCGACGCCTGAACTGCTTGCCATTTCGGCGGGCGTCAGTTCGTTTCTGGCCGTCCTGCCGCTTGTATCGTGCCACATGCTGGTCATCCTCTATGTGTGCATCCGTCTTAACCTAAACAAAATCATGGCGTTGGCCATCCAAAACCTCTACATGCCGCCGTTTACGCCATTTCTCTGCATCGAGCTCGGCTATTTCATGCGGCATGGAACTTTTCTGCGGGAAGCGTCTCTCCAGACAATCGTCCATGAACTGCCCTATCGCTTCTGGGAATGGCTGCTCGGCAGTCTCGTCATCGCGCCAATCGCGGCTATCCTTTCTGGATTAATCACTTACGTCACAGCCAAACGGCTTCAAAAGTCATAACAAATCATGCAGGAAAAAGCGAAAAATCTCAGCGACACACGCGGAAACCGATTCGGCATCGGTTTCTTCCTGCTCTGTCTGCGACTTTTCGGGCCGAAATTCTGCTGTGTTTTCGTCTGGTTCGTCGCGCCATTTTATGCGCTTTTTGACCAACAGGCCTTCGCCGCGGCCGCCCCCTACCTTCGCAGCCGTTTTCCCAACGCCTCTCCGCTGAAGCTCCGTTGGCATTTCTGCAGGCAATGCGTGTCACAGGGGCAGGTCATGATTCTCGCCCACTGGATCCGTTCCGGCCATCATGTTAACGTGTTGGATATCAATGAACAAAATGGGAAAGCGTTAATCGACCACGCCCCCACAGGCTTCATTCTCCTGCTCAGTCACACTGGTTGCTGGCAGGCCACCATCACACGTCTGGAAAACCTGAACCGTCCCGTCCACCTGCTCATTCAGACAAACGTCAACGAAGCCGTCGTCAAGCTCTTCAAAGGCAGGCAAATCAGCGTCATCAGCAACGAAGCCGCCTTTGGAGGCCTGTTAGATTGTATGAACGCACTTGAAAATAATGAAATAGTCTGTATAATGGGAGATCGTATGCCGCCGGATGCGGAAAACGCCCTCCATCTCACCCTGCATGGGCGGACGGTTTCCATTCCCGCGGCCCCATGGCTTCTGGCGGCGCGCTGCCACAAACCAATCTTTCCCGTCTTCACGATGATGACGGGCCTCGCAGACGGAATCGACTACATCTTCGAACCGAAGATTCAACTGGATTACGATCTGCCACGAAAACCAAAACCTGAACAACTCCAACCATTTATAAAACCTTACGAAGATGCCTTGAATCGTCTGATAGACCAATATCCCTATCAAATTTTCCACTATCAAATCCATTGACCATAAACCAAACGGAACTCCCATGGAAGACACGACACAATTCCGCAACCTCTTGAAAACCAAACTCATCGAATGGCTTCAGCTCGAAGACATGAAGCCAGAGGACATCATCGACGACGAACCGCTTTTCGGCGACGGCCAAGGCCTCGGCCTCGATTCGCTCGACGCCGTCGAAATCGTCATCGCCATGAAACGCGAATTCGGCATCCCGCAGTCCGAATTCGAAAACAAACGCGAAATCTTCCGCACGTTCGCCACGCTCGCGGATTTCGTTCAGGCTAATAAGCAAAAGTAACAAGCAGAGCTAAAAGCTTAAAGCTTAAAGCTTAAAGCAAATACAGCGCCTTCGTGTAAAGACAACGTATGCGAAACCATTTTCATACTACTATCGTTCATTTTCTTGTTTTTTCGCAAAGATTTTTTCCATGACTACGAGCTTTCGCATGACATCCTTTGCACCTCGCGAAGCGATGACAACCGCCGAGCCGCCGGAGCCGTTTGCATCATTCGCAATCAACGTCTTGTTTCTTCATGAAATCCTTAGAATGTTGTTGGCCCGGCGGCGAGGCAATCTGTGAAATCTGTGTAATCTGTGGTTTAATAAAAATTCGTGTAAATTCGTGTTCATTAGTGGTTACTAATAATTAAAATATTGTATGTCTTCCTCCATCATCGGCATCGGCATCCTCTCAGCGCTCGGCAAAAATCTCCTCCAGACAAAGGAGAATCTTTTTGCCGACACGCCTGTCTTGCCTCATCCGCCAACGAAATTCAAGACATCGCTCAATCTTCCTGTTTTTGAAATTCCTGATTTACCGACACTTCCAGATTATCCAGGCAGCTATACCGGACAGATTCTCAACATCGCCTTGGACGAAGCGATTGCCCAATCGAATCTCTCGATGGACGATTTGCGGAAGCTTCGCGTCGGCGTCGCCATCGGCACGACAGTCGCCTGCCAATTGAACAGCGTCCCGTTCTACGCAACACTCCGTAAAGGCGAAACGCCAGACGTCAAACCATTGAAAAATTACATTGACGGCAATCCTGCCGAATACATCCGCCATCGTCTCGGCCTGCATGGTCCCGCCATAACCATCTCCAACGCATGTTCTTCCGGAGCGGACGCCATCGGCATCGGCCATCTGTGGCTAAAACAGAACATCTGCGACATCGTCATCGCAGGCGGCGCAGATGAATTAAACCAAATCCCCTTTGACGGCTTCAACGCGCTCGGCGTCTGTTCCCCCGAACCATGCAAACCGTTTGACGCCAATCGCAAAGGCCTTAATCTCGGTGAAGCCGCAGGCGTTGTCATAATGACAAAACATCCCGAAACACGTTCGCCATTCTCCGTCATCGGATTTGGCAAACGGGCGGACGCCTTCCACATCACCCAACCGAAACCGGAGGGGGAAGAATTGGAACACGCCATTCACCAAGCACTTACGGAAGCGAATCTGTCGCCTTCGGACATCGCCTTCATCAATGCCCATGGCACGGGAACGGAAGCCAACGACGCCGTCGAAGCGCATGTTTTCGCACGCGTCTTCGGCGATTCCGTCCCGTTCATGTCCACCAAAGCCCTTACAGGCCATACACTTGGAGCCGCTGGCGCCATTGAGGCGATTTTCACGCTTCTCATGCTCGAACGACAACTCGCCGTCAAAAGCACGCGTTTCGAAACGAAGCCAGACGACTTCCCAGTCGCCCCGCTCCGCGAAAACCGTCCGCTCCATGACGCGCATGTCGCCCTCTCCACCTCCCTCGCTTTCGGCGGTTCCAATACCGCTCTCGTCCTTCAATACCAACCGTGACATTATGCTTCTCGTCAAACAGCAGAAATTCATTGAAACTTTCGCGGAAGCGGATATCAAGGCCGTCAAATCCCAATGCGGCCTGCGCCGTGCGGACCATTTCACGGCTCTTGCCACAACGGCTATCAAACTCACGTTCCCCGAACAGTTTCCGTCATTTCTTCCTGCAGACACGGGACTAATCGTCACCTCCTCTTTCGGCCCCCATCGAACCGTTTTCGCCATGCTGGACGACATTCTCGATTATCCGGAAGACCAGATGTTGCCGACCAAATTCTCGCATTCCGTCCACAACGCCGTCGCCTCCTATCTGGGCACGATTCTCGGTCTCAAAGGCCCCGCATTCGCCATTTCCAACTTCGAATCGCCGCTCGTCGAAGCGTTGAAACTAGCCGACACGCTGCTCACCGCCAATCTCTGCCCACAGCTCCTTCTTCTTGCAATTGAAGAACATGCGTTGCTGACACAATCCCTTCCGACGCTCTATCCAGAGCGTTATCCATCCGAACCGAAGGAAGCCGCCGCCGTTTTCCTTCTCGAATCATCATCAGAGCCAGCCGCCGTCGTTCTGCAACCAAACGATTCGCAAGACGGTGTCTTCGGCCTTCCTGTCGAACAGTCCAACGCCCTTCTGGAAACACCCTTACCTTACACGATCGCACTGACTTAGACATTGTTGCCAACAGCGAAACGCCGATGTCACACCTACCATCATGAACACGATACACATCCTCCACGCAGACGGCATCTCCGCCGCAGGCAATACGCCACAGGACGCGGTCAAGACGTTCTATGACGCCGCGCAACCGTTCCGCATTCCTAGTCACTTCAACTACAAGGACTTGAAGCTTGGCGTCATCGACGGTCTCGCTTCCGAGCCCGGCCAATCCCGCGCCTTTGCGTTGATTCAGCGGCTCTGTTCACGACTGCCTGCGCTTCCGCCAAACACACGCCTCTATCTCGCCACAACCGTCGGCGCCATCGACATTCTCGAACAAGCCGCCGCCGATGAGAAACCGGACTGCACAAGTCTTCTGTTGCAAGAGGCCAAACGGTTGACGCATTGCCAAGACGCCATTCTCGTGGCCGCCGCCTGCGCCTCCGGCCAGACCGCCACCGCCATGGCCATGCGCGCCTTGTCGCTAAACCATTGCAAATACGCACTTGTCATCGGTATCGACATCACGTCCGAATTCGTCACAGGCGGTTTCGCGTCGCTCCGCGCCTATTCGAAAACCATCGCCCATCCCTATGACGTGAATCGAGACGGCCTTCTTCTCGGTGAAGGAGCAGGTGCGCTTCTGCTTTCACAAGACGATGCCAGCCAATCACTTGGCGAATTGATTTCCGCCTTTGAATCCTGTGACGCCTCCCATATCACCGCTCCGGATCTGACCGGCGAGACGCTCGCCGCGCTCATCAACCGCACGTTGGATGACGCGCATCTCACGCCAAACGATATCGGCGGCATCATCGGCCACGGCACAGGCACGGTTTTCAATGACGCGTCCGAAATCGCCGCCCTCAACCGTGTCTTCGCCACGCCGCGCCCATTGATTTCCATAAAAGGCAACACGGGCCACACACTCGGTGCCACAGGCGTTCTGCAAATCGTTTATGCGCTGCAATTTCTGAAACATGGCCAACTGCCGCCACAGGCCGGTCTCACAACACCTGCCCAAGGCGCGGAAGGCTTCGTCTCCACGAAACCGCAACCGCTCCAATCCAATCTTGTCCTCTCCCTGAACGTCGGTTTCGGCGGTCTCAACAGCACCATCCTCCTCCAATCAAAATAACACCATGATCGCATGCACCGCCACCATTGATTTGGATTCATCGACCGCGACGCTTTCCAGCCGTCCGCAACCCATTGCGTTCGAATCCCTTCAGCAATTAAAACAGCTGATGACGGAGAGTTCCGATTTCGTCCAAGGCGATCTCGCGGATTTCCGACGCGCGGCGGACAACGTCCGCCTCGCGCAGCTCGCCACCATCCTCTGCGCGTCCAATCTTGGAGACAAATGGTCGTCCGAAGGAACCGCCCTCATCGGCATAAATGGCGATGGTTGCGCTCTTAACAATCGTCTCTTCTGGGATGATTTCATCTCCCACGGCCACGACAACGGCCGCGCCTCCCTCTTCGTTCCCACGTTGCCGTCCATTCCCGTCTGCGAAGCCGCCATCGCGCTCCACATCCAAGGCCCCGTCCGCTACATCGCCGCCGAATCCGCAAGCCTGTTGGAAGAAGCGATTTCCGATATGTTTGCAACCGATTCCACCCTCCGCCAGATCATGACCGTCGAACTCTTCAACCGCAGCGTCCGCTGCGTGTTGCATACGCATCCCACTAACCACTGACCACTGACCACGCTTTTGATTTGCGGCATCTGCGATGCCGCGGTCGCACTGGAGTGCGACCCTCCCGAATGATTTGCGGCATCTGCGATGCCGCGGTCGCACTGGAGTGCGACCCTCCCGACTGATTTGCGGCATCTGCGATGCCGCGGTCGCACTGGAGTGCGACCCTCCCGACTGACCACTGACCACTGACCACTGACCACTAACCACTAATGAAAACCGCACTCATCATCGGCGGCTGCAAAGGCATCGGCCGCGCCATTTCCGAACGCCTTGCCCAAGACGGTTTCGATATCATCGCCACGTGCCGCAAGCCCGGCCCGGATTCGGACGAAACAGCGCAACTCGTTCAGAATCATCAGCGAACATTCACAGTTCTTCCACTTGATGTCACGGAAGCGGAAGCCGCCAAAGCCGCGCTCTGGCCCTATCTTGAAGGCGAAAAACTTCCAGACGTCATCGTCTATAACGCGGGCATCGCTCGCGACAATCTGTTTTGTTTCATGAAGCAAAATGAATGGGCGGACGTCATGGACACAAACCTCAACGGCTTCTATAACACCATCCAGCCGTTCATCTTCGGACTTCTCGCGCGCCGCAGCGGCCGCATCATCGTCATCACCTCCGCCTCCGGCCAGATCGGCCAGGCGGGACAGGTCAACTACTCCGCCTCTAAAGCCGCTCTCATCGGCGCCGTCAAAGCCCTCGCACGAGAGATCGGCAAGAAAGGCATTCGCGTAAATGCTGTCGCCCCAGGCGTTATTGACACAGACATGACAAAAGATCTCCCGCAGGACAAAATCCTCCCGCTGATTCCGCTCCATCGTTACGGCAAATGCGAAGAAGTCGCCGCCGCCGTCAGCTTCCTCGCGGGGCCCGATTCCACCTACATCCATGGACAGGTCATCGCCGTCAACGGCGGCCTCGTTATCTAACTTATAATCAACAATCTGCACGAAGCGCTGCCATATAGTCATGATGAATTATGAATTGTGAATTAAAAAAGCACACAATAGTCGTCGGTTCAGGAATTTCCGGATTGACCGCCGCTCTCCTGCTTGCCAAGAAAGGGCGACAAGTCACGCTTGTCGAGAAACTTCCGCATATCGGCGGTTTTCTCAACCGCTTCAAACGCGGCGGCTTGCGCTTCGATACAGGCTTTCATTTCACAGGCGGCTTCGGCGGCATTCTTTCCGACTTTCTCGAACTCCTTGATTTTCAAGATGATGTGAAGCCATCGCCAATCAAGACGGAAGTCTTCATCGCCAATCAAGACAAACGGATCTTCCTGCCGCCCACAGGCCTGCCCGATCTCGCGGAATCCATCTCCGCGCATTTTCCACAAGACGCCGCCGCCATTCGAAAATACTATGCCGCGGAGCAGGAAATCGTCAATGCCACGCCGATGTTCGATTTAAAGCATTTCAATCAGGCTGACATCATGTCCATGCTGACTGAATACGACGCTCTCACCGTTCAAGAATATCTGGATTCCCTTTCGCTTAAGTCGCCTGAACTGAAGGCTATCCTGCCGATCATGGCGCTCTGCCACGGCACGCCTCCCGTCGAATCCGATTTCCCCTACCACTGCCGTTGCTCCTATAATCTCGACAGCCATTTGACCGCCGTCCAGCATGGCGGCGACGCCTTCATGACCGCCTTCAAACGCGAATTCGCCCAATACGGCGTCGACATCCGCACAGCCACCACCGTCCAATCGCTCGAATTCTCGTCTTCTTCTCCAACCTGCACCGCCGCAATTCTTTCTGACGAAACACGTTTGGAAGTCGATGACATTTTCTTCGCCATCAATCCGCAATCGTTCCTACCCTTGCTTCCAGACAACTACCTGCCCGCCCGCATCAAACGGCGCGTCCGCAATCTCAAACCGACATGCAGTTTCTTCACGGTCTGCGGCTGTCTGGACAATGGTCTGCACATGGAAAACACGCTCACTTTCTTCTTGTGCGACAGCAACATCAACCAAATGCTCCTTCCCAACGCCACCAGCTACAGCACAGGCATCGTCACCTCCAACGATCCGCAAAATGGTTGCACGACATTCACCGCCTTCCGTACAATGTTTTTAGAAGACTGCATCGCCCAATGCGGTTCGTTCGACGGCTCTTATCGCCACGAACAGAAGTACTTGGAATTCAAGGAGAAAATGACGGAAAGCATTTTGGATGACATCGCCCATGCCTTCCCCGCCCTGCGCGGCCATCTGCGTGTCATGGACTCATCGTCTCCGTTGACCAGCCAACGCTTCTCGCCGCCCATCGGTTCCGCCTATGGGACACGCCAAACCATTGGTGTGTCGCGACTTTCAGGCCGCCTTCCCGTCACGAACTGCCATGCTCTCGGCCATCATGCGCACTTCCCCGGCATTCTCGGCTGCATGCTCGGCGCCTATCTTGCAATTAACAATTAACAATTAACAATTAACAATTTATCACCGTTTTTTCATAAAGAATTTTCGCATGACATCCTTTGCAGCCGCGCAGCGCATAACAACCGCCGAGCCGCCGGAGCCGTTTACGTCATTCATGATCAACGTCTTGTTTTTATCATTGAATCCTTCAGGCATTGTCGGCCCGGCGGCGAGGCTTTTTTGTTTGTTTTGAGTGTTTTGTGGTTAAAAAATCTGTGTAATCTGTATGATCTGTGGTTTCTTAAACTCAATTTAGTTGCGGCCTTGCCCGCTCCAAGTATTTTGTGGACTGTTTTATGGTTAAAAATTCGTGTCCATTGGTGTCCATTCGTGGTTTGAAAAAATAGCCGTGCTATATTATTTTGAAGTCTTATTACAACCACCAATTCAACAATATGGATACCGTCTCTCCAGAAAAACGCAGCGAAACCATGAGCAAAATCCGGTCGAAGAACACGAAGCCGGAATTGGTCGTGCGCCATCATCTGCATATGCTGGGCTTTCGCTACCGCCTCCATTCGCCGAAACTGCCCGGCCATCCCGATATCGTTCTGCCCAAATGGCATACGGTGATTTTCATCAACGGTTGTTTCTGGCATCGCCATGAAGGCTGCAAAGTCGCCACAATGCCGAAATCGAATGTGGAATTCTGGTCTAAGAAATTCAAACGCAACGTCGAACGTGATAAAAAAGAGCAAGCCGCGTTGAAGGAGGCCGGCTGGCATGTCATTGTCGTCTGGGAATGCGAAATCAAGAAACGCCTTGATTCGCTGGCCGACGATATCACGCATGCCGCCTCCTCATAAACACTCGCGCAACATCACGCTTTTCCCTATCGTCCGTCGTTTTCGTCCCTTTCGTCGTTTTAGTATCTTCCTCCCACAATGCACGATATCTGGAATCCATGGCATGGCTGCAAAAAGATCAGCGAAGGCTGTCAGCACTGCTATATGTATTTTCTGGATAAACAGCGGGACCAGGACGGATCCAAGATCTACAAAACCAACAACTTCGACTATCCGTTGCAACGCACTCGCAACGGCGGCTACAAGATCAAAAGCGGCGAACACATCCGCGTCTGCCTCACCAGCGATTTCTTTCTGGAAGAGGCGGATCAATGGCGTGACGACGCTTGGCGCATCATCGCCGAACGCCCGGACGTCGCATTTTATCTGTTGACGAAACGACCGCAACGCGTCGCCGACCATCTTCCGAAAAATTGGGGCGACGGATGGGACAATGTGATGTTCAGCGTGACAACGGAGAACCAACGCCGTGCGGATGAACGCGTTCCGATTCTGCTGGAACTGCCGTTCAAGCATAAAGGCATCGTCGTCGCACCGTTCATCGGCGAAGTGAGTCTGGATCGCTATCTTGCGTCAGGCCAGATAGAAGAAGTGAGCGCAGGCGGCGAAAACTACGACGGCGCCCGTCCATGCCGTTTCGAATGGGTCCAGTTGCTCCGTGCGGATTGCATGCGCCATCACGTGAACTTCCTTTGGTTTGAAACGGGCACCAATTTCGTCAAAGACGGCAAGACTTACCGTATGCCAGGCAAGGAACTACAGATCCGCATGGCATGGAAATCGCAGATGTCCTTCATGGTCAAACCGATTCAATTCCGTCTGCACGATGCGTTGGGCATGGAGATTCCAGACGAAGACCTCTACGAACCGGTCTGCGACCATCCCAACTGCGAACAATGCGCCAGCCGCGGCTTCTGCAATGGCTGCAGCCATTGTGGACTTTGCGAACGAAACGCCACATCTGGCGATGCAAAAAGCTGAAAGCGTTATGATTTTCCCACGCGAAGCGTAATTCAAACCGCCGCAGCCGCCGGAGCCGTTGCATTTTCAGCATTCAGATTCTATTATGAACAAATAAAATCTTCAGAAGATTCGGCCCGGCGGCGAGGCTTCTGTTTATTCCGTGTATTCTGTGGACTTTTTATAACTTCTCTTCGTACTCTTTGCGTAGGCGGCGGAACTCAGCCAGATCGTCGTCGGTATATTCCAATTTGCCCAAGACGCTGGAGAACGGCTTGTTCTTGCACGGACGGGACGGATCCGGATTCCAATCGTCGCCGCGGAAGACTTCACGCGCCTTTTTATCATGGAAATCAACGATTTCCATCGGAACACCATGCTGCAACGCGGACTTGTATCCAAGAATGCCGATGGCCGTCATGTCAATCGCCTTATACACATCGATATCTACGGGACGATGGCCGCGGATCGCCTCCGCGAAGAAATAATTCGTAAAGAAATCGCCGCCGCCATGGCCGAAACCAGCGGCATTCGCGAAATCTTCCGGAAATTTCGGATCGTAGAATTCCGTCTCAGGCTGCTCGCCCGGCCAGTCCAGATGCATGCGACGGACGCGCAGCTGGCTGTTCCCCTGGTTCCATTCCATCGTGCCGCGGTTGCAGCAGATGCGGAAACGGTTGCCATGGTCGCGCAACTTCGCGCACGGCATGACTTTAGCCAATGCGCCGTTATCCATCTGGCACATGAGAATGCTCGCGCAGTCGTCGATTTTGATCTTGCACGGCCCTTGGTTGTGCGGATCGTCGAAATCATGCGGCACGACGAAGCCGTTCACGCGGACGGGACGCGTCCCCGTAATCCGCATGATCGGCCCCATCGAATGCGTGCTATAATACGTAATCGGCATCCATGCCCGCCAGTGTTCAGGTCCAGAAGTCAATGACACACGGTCTTTTAGACCGACGGGATGGATATATTCGCCTTCACCGTACAGGAACTTTCCCATTTCGCCCGACTGCACGAGCCGCGCCATTTCCAGATTCTGCGCACTGTACGGATAGTTCTCCGCGAACGAATAGACGAGTCCGCTTTCCTCCACGGCTTCAACGAGTTCCACCGCCTCCCCCATCGTGAACATGGCCATGCATTCGCTCATGACATGTTTACCGGCCTTCAGCGCTTTCACGGCGGCCGGAGCATGCTGCGTTGCATAGTTCGCGAGAATCACGGCGTCGAAATCATGCTGCAGGAATTTGTCGTAATCCGTATAATAGGTGATGCCTTTGTCATCGCCGCCGAGCGTCTTTTTCGCATGGCGTAGTTGCGCTTCGAAAACATCGCACAACGCCACCAGTTCAAATCCGATCTGCCGCGCGACATTCGCCAGATACGCACCGCGCCCTGCACCGAACACGCCAAGTTTGATTTTCGTTTCGCCCATATTCACAATCCTCTTCGCATCAATCGTAATCAACGATAGTTAAATGGATCATTCCATCAAATTACAGCGACTCTTCATATTCCTTACGAAGACGGCGGAACTCTGCCAGATCCTCTCCGCCGAATTCGATCTTGCCCAGTACGCTGGAGAACGGCTTGTCCTTGCAGGGAATCGCCGGATCCGGATTCCAATTGTCGCCACGGTAGATTTCACGCGCCTTCTTGTCATGGAAATCAACCATTTCCATCGGAACGCCATGCTGCAGCGCGGATTTGTAGCCGAGAATGCCGATTGCCGACATGTCAATCGCCTTGTACACGTCGATATCGACGGGACGATGGCCGCGGATCGCCTCTCCGAAGAAATAGCTGGTGAAATAGTCGCCGCCGCCATGGCCTGCTTCCGCCGCCTTCGCGAACTCTTCCGGGAACTTCGGCTCGTAGAATTCCGTCTCAGGCTGTTCTTCCGGCCAATCCAGATGCATGCGACGGACGCGCAGCTGCCCGTTGGTGCCTTGATTCGCCTCCATCGTGCCGCGGTTGCAGCAGATGCGCACACGGGTGCCCATGTCGCGCAGTTTCGAACACGGCATGATTCTGGCCAACGCGCCGTTGTCCATCTGGCACATGAGAACGCTCATGCAGTCGTCGATTTTGATCAATCCCGCGCCATGATTGTAAGGATCGTCGAAATCATGCGGCACGATAAAGCCGTTCACGCGAACGGGACGTGTTCCCGTGATTCGCATGATGGGCCCCATCGAATGCGTGCAATAATACGTCACCGGCATCCACGAACGCCAGTGTTCAGGGCCGGAAGTCAATTGTACACGGCCTTTTATCGACATGGGATGGACGTATTCCGCTTCGCCGTACAGGAACTTGCCCATCTCGCCCGACTGCACGAGCCGTGCCATTTCCATATTCCGCGCGCTGTACGGATAGTTTTCCGCAAAAGAATAGACGAGTCCGCTTTCCTCCACGGCCTCAACGAGTTCCAGCGCTTCGCCCATCGTCAGCATAGCCATGCATTCGCTCATGACATGCTTGCCGGCCTTCAACGCCTTCACGGCCGCCGGAGCATGCTGCGTCGCGTAGTTCGCGAGAATCACGGCGTCGAAATCGTGCTGCAGGAATTTGTCGTAATCGGTGTAATAGGTAATCCCTTTGTCGTCGCTGCCAAGGTCTTTCCGCACATGGTTGAGCTTCGCCTCGAAGACGTCGCACAACGCCACCAGCTCAAAACCAAGCGTTCTCGCCACTTTACCAAGATACGCACCACGGCCAGCCCCGAACACACCCAGTTTGATTTTCTTTTCGCTCATACCCTTTGTTCCTTTTCGTTTTTTCAGAAACTCCACTTTTTCTGGAGACACGGCTTTTTTGTCTTGGACATATTCATTTTTACCTTTACATTAAACTATCTTTCATTAAAAAGCAATCTCAAGCAGGTCATTATGCGTGAAAAAATCAATCTGAACCATGGTTGGCGCGTGCTCGTCAATCCCCCCGCCCCGCCCGTCGCGAAAACAAAGGCCGGCATGTATCTCTCCGCCAAGACGGAACGCCTCAAATGGGGCCCCGGAGCCTATCATCATATCGATGTCCATGAACATTGGAGCACCACGACGGAACTCTCGTCCGAACCATGGCAAACCGTTGATCTGCCCCACGACTACATCATCGCCCAGACGCCGTCGCAGGACGAAACGTGCGCGTTGGGCTATTTCAAATCCTATCCCGCATGGTACCGCCGCCATTTCAAGCTCTCCCCGGAAGACGAGACCAAACGCCTCGTCGTTTATTTCGAGGGGATTACGGGTATTTCCGACATCTATCTCAACGGCTGTTTCCTCAAGCACAACGAAGGTGGCTACGTCTCCTTTGAAGTTGATATCACGGATCTTGCGCGATTCGACCAGGAGAACGTCCTCTCCGTCTATGTCAATCCGGACAGCTACGAGACATGGTGGTACGAAGGCGGCGGCATCTATCGCAATGTTTGGCTTGTCAAGACGGACATGGTCGCCGTCGATCTATGGGGCGTCTTCCTGCCCGTCAGAAAGTTGCAAGACTCGCTATGGCAAGTACCTGTGGAAGTCGATATCCGCAACGACGGCTATGC
>CACYQT010000088.1:0-14309 GCA_902776645.1 uncultured bacterium
ACATGCCCATCCAGTCGTGTCTTCGATAGTGAAGTCGGAAAGTCTTACATTGGAACATTCAAAGAAGGCCATCAACTGGGCCGGCCGCCATCCTTTGCAACTCCACACAGGGCCGCCCATGAACGTATGGACAATCGTATGATCCTGCAGGATGTTTCGTGCATTGCCGTCAAAACGTCCTCCGCGAATGAAGATATTGTGCTGTTCAAGCGCGATGATTAAATGCTGTCCGCTACAACCGCAACACACATTATTGGTATCTTGCTGGCAGAAATCCTTCTGATTGTAGTCAGCGGGATCGCAACTGGCCACCAGCGTGGCGTCTGGAGCCAATTCCAAACCGCCATTGCTACGAAGGAAAAGGCTTCCCGTCACATAAATGCCGCTTGGAATGTAAACGGATCCGCCTGCATCAATTGCACGTTGGATGGCGGCTGTATCGTTGGCGATTCCATCACCTTTCGCCCCAAAATCTTTGACATTATTCATGCAAATACTCCTTGTATCTCATTCGCCTTCAAGAATGAAAGCATTATCTACATTATATGAATTGGAAAGAGTCGGCTCCGCCTGCAACCATAGGTTGTCTAGACTCTTTCGGACGGTGAGGCTGAATTTGGCTTTGAACGGCTGTCCTTTCGGAAGGGATACTTTGCTAAACGGAATGGCGAATTCGGCAAGCCATGTCGTTTCATCCAGACGGGAAGCGGCAAAACGGCATGGCGACGGCTCCGCGCCAAGCGGTTCATTTGCCGTATCTTGCGATTGTCCATAGAAAAGATAACCGTTTGCGAAGCCGCGGATGACATGGACGCCTTTGGAGGCGGCGTCGAACGGACGCAGGGCGATTTCGACGGCTTCGTCCTTTCCCCATGCATTGCCGTCCAGTTTCGTTTGAGGGGCTATTTCATTTTTGACGGCGATGTAGAGGTATTCGTCGTCGTGGAAAATCCATGCCTGGCTTGGGCGGGATGCGGGCTGTCCGTCAAAATTGACGGCGAGTTTGATGGCGTCCTGTTCGCGGAGGCCGTTCCATTCATTGGCCGCGAAATTGCCGTCAATGGACGGTGGTGTGGCGATTTTAGCAACGTTTAAAACAGGCTGAGGGCCTGTTTTGACGCGCGGCTTCGGCGCCTCCTTTTTGGGAAGCGGCGGAAGCGGATGTGGCGGAGAAAGCGTCCAAGGCTCCTTTTCAACCGTTGGACGCCAAGCATTTGCATAAAGCCCCATTGCATCGACATTGATCGGCTGGAAGCCCGGAATCTTCGTGAAGACCGCCGCGTCTGGCTTGAAGTTGAAATTGCCGTGATTGAGATCGACGAAGCCCGGATCTTCATCCGTCATCCAGTTCGAGTCATCGACGATCCAGTTGCCGCTTTTCGCTTCAGCGCACATGAGCAGGAGATTCCTGCGTGCGAAACTGACGCGCGGCACGCCAGCCTGCGGCGTCATGAAGCCGATGAGCGCGGGATATCGCGTCGTGTATGGTGGGCGGGTGATATCGACATCCTTGAGAAGCCGCGTCTGCCAGAGGGAGCCGTCGATCATCTCCTTCCAGCGTTTGTCGTTCCACGGGGCCGAGCCCAAGGGCCGCTTGCATTCGATGAAAACGTTGTTTTCCGCGACGATGTCATGGCCGCCATGGGAGAAAACCGTCCCGAAGGAGCCGCGTCCAGGATCGCCGCAGCGGAAGAAGATGTTGCCGATGACGGATTCGCCGCCGTCGCCGTCATCGAAATAAATCGCCGCGACGCCATGCCCCATGGGCTTGCCGATGGAATGCCACAGGTTGTAGCGGACGATATTGCCGCGCAAGGCCGGATTGCGTCCTTTATAGAGTGCTCCGGAATCGTCCGCCGCCAGGCAGACATGATGCACAATGTTGTATTCGAAGACGTTGTCGTTGCCGGACATGCTGACGGCCATATGCGGCGCGTCATGGATGAGATTGTGGCGTGCGACATCCTCTATCCCATTGAGGGAGATGGCGTTGGAATACGTGAGCCTGTGGACGGCGAACGTGCGGATGTGGTTGTTTTCAATGACGTTCCGCGTCGGCACGAGATTCTTGCGGTCGCCCGCATAGGAGGCGACGCCACCCGTTCCCATGTCATGGATGTCGCAGGAATGGATGGTGTTCTCCCGTCCGCCGATGATGGCGATTCCGTTGAAATGGAAGTTGCGGACGGTGCAGCCTTCGACGCGGACACGACGGCAGTTTGCAATCTGCATGCAGCTCATGCCTTCTTCGAAAACGATCCCTTGGAAGACCATGTCGGAGAGCCTGTCAAGACTGAACATGAGATTCGGAGCCGTGGCGAGGCGAATGGTCGCTCCGTCGATGGCGGACGGCGGATAGAAGTACAGAAGTTGTTTATCTGCATCCAGATAGAATTCGCCAGGGGCGGTCAGTTCCTCCAGCAGGTTGAGAGCATACCAGCGGCGTGGCGACGGATTCCCCTGCCGGAGACCGTAAACATGTTGCGTTGCGAGAGATATCTGGTGCTTTTCCACGTCGATGGCACTTGCACGGATGACTTCTTCGGACCAGTCGAAACACCAGTAGCCTCTCAGCCAGACATCTTTCGCGATTCTCCAGCGGGCAGGCCGGTCGCCATCATATTCGAACGTGCCGCCACGCGGCTTTTCCGCAGTGGATGCTGGATTGGCCTGTACGACGCCTGTGTTGGACTTGCTGCCGCCGTCGACGATCCGCTTGATTTCGGCCCATCCCGTATCGGGCCACCTTGCCAGCGTCATGCGTGTGTCATTGAAGAACAATTCAGGCAGAACGGTGACGCCACCGGATTTCCGCGAGCAGGCGGCCGGCTGTTTTGGAATGCCCAAAGCAGCGAGATCGGCGACCACGATGTGCGGAGCCGCCTGCTGATCCAGACGTTTCATGATATTCGGATCCGTGACAGGATGGAAGGCGGACGCCGGAATGTCCGTCGAACCGGATATGCGTGTCTGACCGTGCTTTTCAGCGCGGATGACGACGGGGACGCCTTCCCGCCCGCCATGTTCGGCGGTGAAAACGACCGTGCTTTCCAACGTGAAACGCCCAGGAGCGAGCACGACGTCGACCGATTCGAGCGGATTGGCTTTTCGAGCTTCTGCAATAGCCTTTTTGACACGGGAAAGCGTCTTGAATGGCGCTTGTTTTGATCCGTCATTGGCATCGTCGCCTTCCGGGCTTGCAAAGAACTGGGAGCCATGGGCGGCGATGGCGAGCAAGCTTAGCAAAGTGAGACTCATCTTTGTGTTCATGGGCGTTGCATCCTATGATGTCGTGGATATCTATGATTATGGTAAAAGAAATATAACCTTCCTGTCTCGCTTTGTCCAAAAAGCTGTTCAATCACTCTTCAGACACGGCTTTCAAAGTTTCCAAATAATTGGTATGAAACAGTGGAAGGACTTAGCAATGGGGGAATTGCCCAACAAAGGATTGAACACACCTCATGACAGGACATGAAAATACGCAAAGACCTATGTAAATTGCTACAGGATTTCAATTTAGGGAACTCACGGCTTTTTGTCCGCAGAACGACATCAAACCGCCCATAGCTGCGTTATAATATCCTCTGGACGAATAAATCTTTTTGCAGAAAATCATAGTAACTCATATAAAGTCATAAAATAATTAGGAATTATTATGAATTTTTAAGAATCACTATAAATAATCATATTTAATATTGTAATAATTATATTTTTAATCACACAATATCCTATTTGACATTTTGAAAAGCTATTCTATATTATTCAAAACGCCATAATATGAATATTAGTACCAACAAAGAATGAAAAGTAGGATTATGCCATGGAGGAAAAACCGAACAGCCTTTCACAAATCATCGATAATGGCGGTGGAAATCTTAGGAAAAACAACTGGGCGAACGGGCTCTTTTCCCTGAAGAGCGTCCTCGCCCGCGTTGTGAAATCATGCGTTCCCGAATACTCTCCATTCCCGATTAAGATTATTGAAGACGAATGCATTGACAGCTTCACCGATACATCGGGCAAGAACAATCCTGAAATCGCCCAAGCCCCTAATGACGAAGAAGCCGCTTCCAAACGGCTATATGATGGACTGTGATCTTTTATTTAAGATCAACCCGCCCAAACGCTTGCGTGACAGTTGGGCGCCGCAGCTCCTCAACATCGAGATGCAAAACGACTGCCGATTGCTTGACAGGTGTATTGGAAGGGGTATGTTATATCTGGCTGGAATATATTATATGGAATATGAAATGGCTTATAGTTATCCAGAATTCGAAAACGCGTTGAAAGTGAACTCAGTCTGGATATGCCCCGCCGCGCCGCCGGAGCGGCAGGGGACGGTCCAGAAGTTCAGGATGACGGGGGAGGAGAAGCAGAGTGGCGGAAATCTACCGCCTCGTGACTTCTACGACAAACTCCGCCTGATGTTCGTAAACGCCGGCGGGTCAATGCAGCCCTGGCGGCGGGATATTTGCGGTTTCATCTGGGCGCTGACAACATTGAGATTGTCGGCAACGGCAAGAAAAACATGGTTAAAGGAGGCTTTTAAAATGGAAATGACGCAGGCAGTCGAAAAGGAAATCGATGAGTACAACTGGTTCCGCGAATTATGCGGGCACGACCTCTATGAAAAGAAAATGAAACAGTACTATAAGGAAGATCTTGAAAAAGAACGTGAAAAAGGAGAAAAAATCGGATTTGTAAAAGGAGAGCAAAGCGGATTCACAAAAGGAGAGCAAAGCGGATTCGTCAAAGGAAGCGAACAAACAAAAGAAAAACTCGCCCTCAAAATGCTGGAAATCAATTATCGTCTGGATGAAATCAGCAGGATGACCGACCTGAGCATGGAAAGAATCCTCCAGCTTGCAAAGGACCACAATCTTGGCAATCGATAATTCAATTTTACCGCAGGGCAGACACTTATCGTTTTTTCACGGTTGTTTGCTGCATCGCGTCAAGCAACGTTACTCTCATAGATTGTGATACTTAACGACAAATGATGCACTGTGAATTACAAATTGATGAATCGCAAATTCCACGCAAATCCCTTCGCCAGCCGTTTGTCCGCATCGGCAAAATGGCCGCCGATATTCCATTCCAACGTGCAATTCGTTTCGCCGATTTGCTGTTTCAGTAAATCGTATTCGCCACGGACGCAATCGCCTACGCGTGAAAGCACGGGATTCCGCGTCTTCTCTTCACGGTCACCAAGACTCAAATAGACTCGCTCCGCCTTCACTGGATGCGATTCCGCATACGGTAGCCAATCACGAATCCATACCGACGGCGAAGCAGCGGCAACGCCATCCAAGCCATCTGTTTCCGATGCCGCCCACAGTGCAAACAGTCCGGCCAATGAATAGCCGCCTAAAACAACGGGAAGTGTTCCATATCGTTTATGTAATTCAGGCAGAAGGAGATCCGTCACGCCATGCAACGTTTCTCCGGCCATCTTGCCGACTTCTGGCTGTTTCGACAGAAACGGATCAGGCCATGGCGTCAAATCACGCTCCCAGTCATCGACGCAGTAAGTGGCCATGACGAACGGGATGTCGCATGCGTCGGCAATCATCGCCGCCATTCCGACGACATCGTTCCGTTCATCGCTTCCTAACATCCATATCATCAGACACTTTGGATCTTCCTGCCCGAACAGCAGGCAGCTTCTGCCGCCGATTGTCCATTCCTGCTCCATCATACCCTTTCCACACTCCTATTCAAATGAAAGACTGTACAAAACGGTATTGCGCATCGTTCCGCGCAGCCTGTACTCCTTGTCTTCAGCAAGTCCTTCGAACACAGGGATTTTCAAGCCATTATCCCGTATATTGACGGAGCGTAAAACCGTGCCGTCCACATCGAGAAGCTCCATTTTCAGCCGTCCACTCTTCTGTACATCGGCGTTCGCATAAATACGTTTGCAACCGCGTAACTTATGCGTCGTGAACGTGCCTTCCGTATCGTATGCGCAAAGTCCGAACCATCCGTCAACACGCATCTTAACGACTCCGACGGCGTAATAGGACTGACGGATCAGCTCCGCCAGCCCCCCCCAGCCGCCGACGGCGTCGAAATGCGGCCAGCGGGTGGCCAACTGACGTTTTTCAAAACGGAGCCGTAAGTCATCCGCCGTCACGAGTTTCAATTTGTTGTGCATCATGACGACTTCATGCGCGAAATGCGGCAGCGGCGTGCAGTAGTTCGCCAATTGATACCAGTCGTTGCCGTCCTGCACCCATTGCTGCCCCAAGAATACATGTCCATAGTACCATTCACAGTACCATTCGATCTTCCCGCGTATGAACGGCTTGCATCGGGGGAAACGATGGAAATGCAGGCCGTCGCGACTGTACAGCAACTCATTGTAGATTTGCTGGGCGTCCGCGTCGTAGTTATAGAGCATGGCGAGCATCAGATTCGCATCCGACAGCGGCATCAGCTTCGCGCCATAATGCTGCGCGCCTTCCGAATCATTCTCAGAAGGAAGCTCCAGACAATGACGATACTGCCAGTCGATGCCGTTACGCGTCGAATAGACGGTCATCAGACGGAATCCCGTCTGCAGATTGTCGTACGGCACAGCGTACGGCGGCGACCGCCTAACGGTCTGCCCCTGAGCCCAATAGCATTCCGTCCCGTCCAACGACAGCCACATGCCGCCGAAATTGTCATTCGTCATGAAACCGTTGTCGAAATCCTCTTCGCCATAGTTTCCGGAATCCGTGAAGAGCGGCTCTTTTCGCATCATGACGAACTTCTTGTCCGCCGTCCGCCCCGTCACCCAATACGTCTTCGGCTTCGCCTTTACGCATCCATAGTCCTTTGATTCATAACTATATACATAATTCAAATCACCTAAGGCGATCTTGCCGTGCTTCTGCGGATCATAAAATTCGAACTGCGTGCCCTGCGGCGCTTTCGGAAATGCGGCGGGACGGAATGGACGAAGCGGATTGACACGCTTTCCCACAGGCGGCTTCTCCGTGACTTGCATATACCCGCTGTCTGGTTTGTCCGACACGAAGATGCGCTTCTGACGCTTCTCCGAAAACATGCCGCCGCCATAGCCGAAATCCGTCACCGTCAGACAATAACGGCCATCCGCCGTCTGGTAGAATTCATTTCCTGTCATGATAAGATATTGTTCATCAGGCGTTTGGGCGACTTTATGGATTTCAGCGGGAAACACGCGGACATCCACAAGATCCCAATCGGACAATTCGTACATGTCCGGCGTGAACATCCATTTCTTCCCTGCGACCAAACGCGTCTCCGACGAGCCCTGTTCAGACGACGTCCGCTCCACACGCAGCAATCGTTTCAGAGTACCATGTTCTGTCTCAAAAACCGCCATATGACGTCCGGCGGGCAACGTCGCCAATCCTGTCAACGCCACGTCAAATCGTCCTTTCTCAAGCGATATCGTACTTTTCTGGAACAACTTGCCGTTCTCTTGTATAATAGATAGAACGCCTTCATGAGGCACTTGCGAATGATCGGACACGACAAATGTCAACTTAGCCTCTGTTGGATTCCGATAGACTGGCAGGCGGAATTCCATCTGCAACAGTTCCAACAGCGGCACCGTCTGTTCACGCCTTTTTGTGCTGAGCCATTCGATTTCGCGCAACGCCACCTGCCCTGCTCCATGCGCGGCTTCCAGTCTGATCCGCACATGCTCCACAACTGTTGGTGTGAACATCCCAATGGTTACACATTCTTTTGCGTGGCGGCAGCGGATTCCTGCAAAATCCTGAGCATCCGCACAGTTATACAATATCCGCCATTGTCCATCCACAAATCCTTCCACGGCAAAGCGTTTTGGCGAAGACGTTCCATCTTCAGCACCGCCATATAATTGAATGGCGGTCAATTCCACGGGATGCGGAAATTTCACCGTCAACGACGCTTTTTCCGAAAACAGGACGCTTTTCTGAAAATCGCCGTCGGACAACGCCAACGTTTTCGTTACATTTCCATCTGCCCCAACGACTTCCATTTGCAGGCCCGCCGCAGCATTTTCATGATCCGCCATGCTAGACGGCAAGCGATGCAATTCAAGATTGCCAATGGCGTTTCGGTTGCCGTCGGGAGCTTGTGGACTCAGACGAAAGAAACGCAGATGCGGATGCAACGCAACCGTTCCGACATGCTTTCCGACGCCGTCGATTTCGACCGTGACACGGCTTGTCGCACGGCAGACCGCCACCGTCACATGATATTGCACACCATGTTTCAACGTCAGTTTCGTGCGGTCGTAAAGGCCTTCCGGATTCAATACATGGAGAATACCGTCCGGATTGAAATAAATCATTCCCGTGTAATGTTGCCGTCCGTCGTCGAATCCGCAACACATCGAAGAAATATCGTCAAGCCGCGTCAAATCAAAGGAATAGCCAAAATCTTCCTTATCCGACAATTCGTGAACCATTTCAACGAACGGCCATGGTCCGCCGCGACGCAGCAACAGCCTGCCATCGTCTGAGAATTCCAGTTTCCGTTGGTCTTTCAACGTCCCGAAAGACGTCGTAAAGCTTTGCGGATTCGTGAAATCAGGGGCGAAACTCTCCAACGCCGTCAGCATCAACGGCATAACGGACAAAACCATCATCAGCCTTCTCAACCATTCACCATTCATGAGCGCAAGCGGACAATATCATTTCTTCTTGAACACCAAGCGGATGCGGCCTTTTCCATCCACAGGGAAGCGATAGACTTTGTAGATGCCTGTGCGGTTCGTGACGCGTTGCTCTTCCAACGACGGCACGGCAGTTCCCGCGACCACGACGGCACCGCCGTCCATTGTCGCTGTCAGCGAATTGCCATCCACCGCCACGACTGGCTGATGCTTTCCGTCGTTTTCGAGAATCGGAACTTCCCAGACGCCGTCCTGGCAGTCGCCGCCAAGTTCGCCGTCAAGCGTGATTTCTGTCGGCGTGACTGTCCAGATTTCTGAAATCGTCGCGCCTTTCATATTCCATTTCAACTGGATAGAGACTTTTTCAGGCTTCTGCTCCAACACGGTGTATTCGTTGTCCTCCTCCTTCACTTTCTGAGCCAGCCGCCAGACTGTGCCGCCCGCATTCTTCCAACACGGCGCGATGGAGGCGGGATAATCCGCCTGCGGGAAGCCTTCCGCGATCTTGTATTTCGGATTGAGGGCGAACGGCAAGGCGGGCAGCAGGCCATACGGGACGCCTTTCAGCAGAATCCGCCCCATGCCCGTCGCGTCCTCTGTCAGTTGCGCACGCGTATCATATTCGAAACCATTGCCTTGGCAATTCACGAAAATCTTATGGAACGCGCCGCGCAGATAGAATGCGTAGGACGTCCATTCCGACAGCGTCGGAGCCTCTTCAATGGTGTCGTCCGCATACAACGCCGCCATGCCCAGGAAGCCAGCCGACAGCAGACTGTAGACGGAATACTGCCCGTAACTGTCGCAACCATGCAAGAGATTGGGATCGAAGTAGTTCTTGATATGACGATGCGGACTCTCCCCCACCAGATAAGGATAGATCAGCTGCGCGCTGCGGTGGGCCTGCCGCTTGAACATGCCCGCCACGCGTGGATTGATTCCCTTGTAGCGAAGCGCCTCCATTTCGCACATGGCGGCGGTCATCGCCTCCTGGAACTGGAACTGCGCGGAACGGCCGCCGAACGGAACATAGCCCTGCGGAGACACATAGCGAAGCATCGTCAATGCGGCTTTGCGCAGCAAGTCGTTGAGTTTCTCAAAGTTGCGGCCGCGATAGCCCCACATCAATGCGCAGGACAACTGGAAGCGCGTCGTGATGTCATAGGTGAACGGATCGTTCGGATCGCGATACATGCCGTTCTCCGTGAAATGGATGTACTGCGGCTCCAAATAGCGATCGAAGAACGTGTTGCCCCAGAAAACGCCCTCCGGCCCTGTGATGCCCATGGCCTGCCGCATGGCTTCACCGCTCGCGCCGAAAAGACACCAGTTGTTGAATCTGGCGATCTTCTGGCCGGTCTTGTCAACCGCACTATAGACATCTTCCGGCGAGACTTTCGCCAAGGCGTCACGCCAACGCGCAACACGCTCCGGCGGAGCGACATGCGTCAACGCCACCACGGCGACCGTCAGTTCCCGCATCCAGAAGTCCGGACTGCACTTCTTCACTTCAAGACGGCTCAATTTGTCGCATGTGTAGTCCATCACGCGATAGACTTTTTCCTTCAATTCCGGCAGGCGGTTGAAATGGATCAGAACGGCACCCGCACTGGCGAAGCGTGGGGACGTCTGGCCCCACTCGCGATGCAAAACAGGATCGATGACGGCGCCTTTTTCATCCACCCAATTGGCGGCGAGTTTGACGATTGGCTCCATCATGTCCAGATAATAGTCACGGGTCTGGCCCGTCGGCTTGTAGTCCGGCGGCATGGCGGCCACGGGGAAATCATCCGCCAGATTGCCGCCAGGCAACTGGTCAAAAAACACTTTTCCGTCTTTCGTCAACTGGACGCCTGCCTGCGATGTCACCGCCAACGCCGTCATCAAGATCATGGTAAGTTTGTGCATAATTTTTTCTTATTTTAAAATGGACATAAACGACTAAAGAGACATAAACGACATAAAAAAGTTTTACAGCGATTTTTCGAACGTATGGAAGCCGGAGCCGACTTCTATGATTTGTCCGTCGAAATGCACTTCTGCCGTCATGCCAAATGGCACATTGACAAGAAGATGCAACTTGTCATACCGCTTGAACCAACGGACCATCAGCGGCCCTTTGACAGTATCGACTACGCAATGGACGCTCATAAGCTTGCTCGGGAAGTACGGCGCGACGCGGACTTTCCCGCAACCGGGCGTAATCGGCTTGATACCAGCCAGAAACGCATAGAACCAATGATAAACCGCTCCATACATGGGATGGCTGTGGGAGTTCATGCCCGCGTTCTTCTTCAGTTCGAAACGCTCCCAAATGGTCGTCGCTTCCTGTTGAATCGTATAGCCGTAGGACGGATAATCCTCCTTCGTGATGAGCGCCCATGCGTCGTCGATGTAGCCGTACTGGCTCAGCACTTCGAAGAGATAGCGTGTGCAGAGGTTGCCCGTCGTGAACTTGTAGTTCCATTGACGTAATTCGTCGCGCAGTTTTTTCGCGGCCTCCGCGGCATCCGCTTCGGGGAAGATGCCCAGCCACAACGGGAAGATCTGGCAGGCCTGCGATCCAGTCGCAAACGTCTTCGTGTCAGCATGATACCACTTCTTCAGCATCGCGTTTTTAACAAATTCCGCCTTCTCCGCGTATTCCTTCGCCTCTTTTTCGTAGCCGAGAATCGTCGCGAATTCACTGACCGTACGGCAGTTGAAGTAGGAATATCCCGTGGACATGAAGATGCCGGGCGTCACGCCGGAACGCGCCCCTTCGGGAGCGTCGCAGGCATACGCGGGGCCGGCCCAGTCACCGTAATAGGAATAATTGACGATGCCGTCGTCACTGTGGGCGAGCAGGCAGTCCGCCCAGCCTTTCCAGCCTTCGAAGCCGTCTTTCAGCATGTCGATGTCATTGTAATACAGGTAATTCTGCATGCCGGTAATCAAGAAGGAGGAGCAGACCGGATCAGCGGGACGTGAACCGAAAACCAACGGCGCCGTGCAGGTGATGGCGCCGTCTCCGCCCTGATCATTGCGCAAATCTTTGGCGATCTTGCGGAAAATCGCATTTGATTCGAAACGATACGGGAAAGCTTCGAAACGAACCGTCGCGTCGTTCATCCAGCCCATCCGTTCGTCCCGTTGCGGGCAGTCCGTCAGCAGGCCATGCGTGTTCGCGCGTTCCGTCGCGACGCAGTTGTCATGGATCTTTGTGACCAACGCGCTTCCGCAGTTGAAGAAGCTCTTCTTGTCCAGATTGTTGCGTAGCGCGACAGCGCAAATGTCCTTTGAATTGATCGCGTTGCCAAGCCCTTCGACACATGCATAACGGAAGCCGTGATAGGTGAAAATCGGCATGAACCATGTGTCGTCCGTCTCCTTGCCGCTGACGATGTAGCGGTCGGTGGCTTTCGCCGAGCGAAGCGTCGCCGTGTAAAGTTCGCCATTTTCATTAAGCTCTTCACTGTGTGTCAACGTGATGACCGTTCCCGCTAGCAGTCCTTTCGGAATGCGTAAGCGAATGACACCAGCCAAGTTCTGTCCGAAATCCATCACGCATTTGCCGTCCAGCGGCCATTGCGACGCAATGCCGTATTCCTCGGCCGGAAGAATTGGCGGCAATACCATCGGCGTCATCTCACCGCCGGGAGCGTTTTTCACAATAGCCTTTCCAAAGCCATTGAATCCGACGCAACTCCATGGTGCTTCCAGTCTTGCGTCATATGTCACGCCATTGAAAATGTCATTGTCCATCCATGCGCCATAACCGGCCTGCCAGCTGTCATCAGAAACGATGGTCTGTTTCGTTCCATCCGCATATTCGATCTTCAGCATCGCCGTCATCTGCGGCTGGCCGACAAAACCTAGTTTATGCTGATCGCCATCGACGCGACGCGCGATTTCGTTGTCACGCCAGCCACGGCCGACGATGACGCCGATACAGTCTTTTCCCGTCAGTTTCTTTTCCAGTTCCGGATACAGAACATACTGGCATTCATGGATATATTGCGTCACGGCCGGATCCAATGTGCATGAATCCAACGCCTCGCCGTTCAGATAGACTTTCTGATAGCCGATGCCGCAGACATACAGTTCCGCATGGCGAATCGCTTTGTCCGCAATGACTTCCTTACGGAAATACAGGGCTTTCGTCCCTTCCGGATCCGCCATGCCGATCCATGGGGCCGTCCATGCCGTGTCTGCCACGAAGAAATAATCAGCGACCTCCGCCGACGTCTCGCCATGCGTGCTCGTCACCTGCACCGTCACCAGCAGACGACGGCCTTCCGGCAGCTTGTTACCTGCATAGTGAATCAACTGTTCGTCTGTTTCCACAATACCGCTGTCCCACAGCAGTGACGATTCATCCGTGACAAGGACGCGACAGCTCGCCTGCCGATCATCCGCCACGCCGCTGCGGACGCCCCATGAGAACGACAGCCCCCTGGCCGTGCAGAAATGCGTGCGAAGCTCTTCTCCAAGCAACTGGTGATTGACTCGTAGCGATGTGATTTCCAACATGTTGAATCCTTGGTTATTGTTTTATTTTTTAGCTGTCCGTTCTTATGTCACACAAATCTGACATCTCCGTCCGTCATGATTTCAGAGGGCATCGTCAACTGGCTGGAAAACTTGGCGAAACGTTCCTCCCAGCCTTTCGCCTCCCATGCATCGCCGTGATGCTGGAAGCATGTCTTTTTGACTGGCAGATCCTTAAGCCGTTCCACCGCAAGCTTGATCGGATAATGGACCAGTTCGCAGACTAGCAGATCGACGCCATTCTTCTTGATGCCTTCCAACGGCAGATCGAAACTTTTGTGCAGATCGCCGGAGAAGAAAATCCGCTTGCCGTTCGCGCATTCGAACAGGAACGAAAACGCGACTGGCGTGCCGTCGGGCAGCCGCGACATGTGGTCGTTGCCGTATGCCGTCACCTTGACGTTGCCGTCGTCGAAGATCTGCCCTTCCTTGAAGACCTGGAAATGATGCCATTTCGGATAGGTACCATGGCGATGGGCGGTCTTGATGTTCTTCATGATTTGCAGCAAGTCACTCGACGGCAACAGGATATCATATGTCGCCGTCATGCGTGGATTACCTTCTTTGAACAATTTGCGGAACGACGAAATCTGCTGTTGCAGGCCATACAGCCCGCCGTAATGATCCAGATGTGGATGCGTGATGAAAATGGCGTTGAGATCGGAGACATGCGTTCCCGACTTCATGATGTTCGCAACCGCGCCTTCCCCCGCGTCGATGACATAGTTCTTCCCGCCTGTTTGCAACAGCGTGCAGGAATGAGCGCGCGTCGTCGTCACACGACCATGGCTCGTGCCGATGAACGTGAGCTTCACTTCGTCATCCTTCGGCGGACGTTTGGAATCAACAGGTTGCGCCGCTTCAGGCTTCGCCTCCTGCGCCAACGCCTTGCCGCCAAGACCGGCCATCGCCGCGAGAAAACCAAAATGTTTGAAAAAACTACGTCTGTCCATTTTTTCAATTAACAATTAACAATTAACAATTAACAATTTATTTTTCTAGAATTCTAGAAAAATAATAGCTAAAAAACATACAATAAACTAACCACTAACCACTAACCACTAACCACTAACCACTAACCACTAACCACTAACCACTAACCACTAACCACTAACCACTAACCACTAACCACTAACCA
>CACYQT010000088.1:14338-23192 GCA_902776645.1 uncultured bacterium
ACCACTAACCACTAACCACTAACCACTAACCACTAACCACTAACCACTAACCACTAACCACTAACCACTAACCACTAACCACTAACCACTAACCACTAAAGATGCAGCCCTCCCGTCACCGGAATGTCGATTCCCGTGATATAGCTGCCGCATGGCGCCGCCAGAAGCAACGCCGAACCAGCGATATCATCCGCCGCGCCAATGCGATGTGTCGGAACCCAGTTGATGAAATTTTCGACCATTTTCGGATCGGAAAGCACCTTCGCGTTGCGGTCCGTCGCGATGATTCCAGGCGAAATCGTATTCGCTGTAATTCCAAAACGACCATAGCTCCGCGCAATGTTGATCATCATGTTCATCAACGACGATTTCGTCGAAGCATAGATGGCCAGATTCAGGCCCGGCCGATAGTGGTTGACGCTGCTGATACCGATGATACGGCCGAAATTGCGCTCTTTCATGACTGGCAACGCACGCTGCAACAGGATGAAATTCGCCTTCACGTTCGCGGAATATTCCTTTTCGTACTCTTCCGTTGTGAAATCTTCGAATCCCATATATGTCTGCATGGAGGCGTTCAGCACGAGAATGTCCGGAACGTCCATCGCCGCCGCAAACGCTTTCGTCTCCGTTTCGTTTGCCAAATCGCAAATGGCTTTTTCGCAGGCAATTCCGGCCTGTTTCGCTTCTTCCACCGCCGCGTCCAGCTTGTCCGACGGCCTGCTGCCGTGGAACACGACCTTCGCCCCCGCAAGGCCATACGCCATGGCGATGGCCTTGCCGATGCCGCGGGAGGATCCCGTCACCAGCGCCGTCTTGCCAGACAAATCAAACATTTCCGTAATAGTCATTTTTTTACCTAAAGTAATATGGTTATAAAAATCAAAAAACGCCCCAATCCACCACGCGAAGCGCATGAAAACCGCCGAGCCGCCGGAGCCGTTGTTGTTTCAGCATTCAGAGTTCCTATTCACACGATAATCCTTCTGTATTTTGTCGGCCCGGCGGCGAGGCATTTCAGTGTATTCAGTGTATTCTGTGTATTCTGTGGTTTGATTTTCGTGTTCTTTCGTGCCTTTCGTGGTTCTTAATCTCTAGAAATAACCGCCTTTGGCGACGATTTCAGAGATGGAATCGCCTTGCCGCACCCATGAGAAGATGTCGATTTCGTTCTTTTCGATGCCTTCCGCACGAAGCAGCACAGGATAGGCGATTTCCCGCGGGATGCAAAGCACGCCGTCGATGTCGCCGAAGATGATGTCGCCCGGGCGGACAGTCACGTTGCCAATTTTCACAGGAACTTGGTAATGCGTAATCATGCAACGGCCGAGGCTGCCGTTGGACGTGCGGTATTTGTAGAAGATCGGAAAGTTCTGCTCCAGAATCTGTTTCGTGTCGCGGATGCCGCCCGCGATGACCGCGCCGCGGATCTGCTTGCTCTTCGCCGTCGCCGTCATGACGCCGCCCCACAACGACGCCTCCGTGTCCTCCGACGTGTCCCACACGACGACGCCTTCGGGCTTCATTTCGTCCAGCATCTGAGCACGGAACGTCATTTCGCCTTCGATCATCACGTTCGGAGCGCTTTTCACGGTGAACGCCTCGCCGCAGACGACCATTTCGTCCCGCAACGGCATGATGCTGCTCGGCAGATTCTGGTGGAGCAACGTCAATTCGCGCATGACGTCGTTGATACAGCCCGTATAGAGCCGTTCATAGCGTTCGCAAAGCTCCTTCACGGGAATCGGAAATTCGTTTGTCGGAATGTGCTGACGTGTCGCGATGAGCTTGTCCAGCTTCATCAGGCCCGCTTCTTTCGCGCGTTCGCGCATGTCTTGCAAAGATGGCATGTTTTTTCTCCTATAGCTTTATTTCAAATTTATTGCCGAGTTTTTTCAGTAAAGACAACGAACGCGTAGCGATACCGCTGTCTGTTTTGATTTCAATGTCGTAATCGCCGTAGAATCCCTTGAACGATGCTTCCCCATTCACCGTATCCAGTTCGAGATCCGTATGATATTGCTTCTGGAAAAGGTCGCAGATCATTTCAAATGCAGGCTTTGGCGTGAAGTCATAACGAATCAGACCGCCGTAATAATAGTTTTCACCGTAAGTCATGTCGCCAGGCACGGCGCCATGCGCGAAACCGTCAACCAAATTCCAGTAGATAATGGCCTCCGTCGCTGGGTGGCTGAACCACATGCGGTAGAGATTGTATATGATTTCCATCTGAAGCTCTTCGTCGGCGGCATTTCCGCTGTATGCGGGAATCGTCGATTCCGTGATCTGGATAGGCTTGTTGAAACGACCGTAAGTATCCAGAACATCGTAGATTAATTCTGGATCGTAGTATTTTCTGGCGGCCTCAAGTTCTTGTTCGGCGCGATGGAACATGTGGAACTGCATGCCGATCTTGTCGATACGCGCACCTTTCATCAAGGCGCGTTCAATCTGCATGTAGTACAAGCTGCGCGACTTCAGGAAAGCGCCGAACGTATGCGGCTTGTCTTCGTTGATAATCAGTTGGTTTCCAGAAAAATAACGTTCCGCCTCAGCAAAGCTCCATTCGATGAAATCGTCTTCACTGTAGAAATTGCCGTATTTCTGCGGCTGCGACATTCTTCCCCCAACGAACGTCTCGTTCGTCACCTCCCAGTCCGGAATCCGCCTGGAATATAGTTCGGCCAGTTCGCGGAACCGCTTGTCGAGGCAGGCTTTTTCATGGGCGATGCTTCCAATCGCCCATTCCGGCATGAAGCCGTTGTAATTGAGGCAGTGCGCCTTCGGCTTGATGCCCTTCGCCTCGCAGTATTCAAGACAGAGGTCGGGCGCGGGGCGACGGTAGATTTTGGGACTGTCTTTTGCAAAACGCGGCTTCCCCTGCTCCGGCTCCAATGTGTTCCAGTAGAACGGAAGCGTCGCCATGTTAAATGCTTGCGCATAATACGCTTCGTATTTTCGGTTCTGCTCTTCTTCTGGAAACTCGCCGAGCATGAAGAGATTCGCGCCGTATTTGAATTCATGCGACTTTTGGCGGATGCGCAAATGCGCGTTTTCGACAGGCTTGCCTTCCGCATCGACCAGTTTCAGATACGCATATCCCTTGCGGTTCGCCTCGATTCCAGAGGCGATCCTGTCTTCCATGTAGTCTTTTTTTGCCTCAAATGGCTTCAAAACGTCTCTGCGTGATTCCATTGTATTGCTCTTCGATGCTGTTTTCAACATTAAATCACAAAATAATCCATAAATCTACAATAATGCCATTTTCCCACGCTTCAATATGATGATATAGTATTCTTACATTTTTACAAGCCAGACACCCATGAGAGGCCTTCCATGCAAAACTTTTTTCCATACCAATTACTGATTATCTGCCTGATTTTGGTCCAAACGGCATTCAGCCAGCCCTTCGGCTTCTCCGCCAATAAAAAAAATTGGGAGACCGTCACGGAACCATGTCCATTGCCGCAGGCCACGACGCTCTACCGTGACGGGCAGCCTGTTTTCGACATCATCACGACGAATACGCCAGGCGGCAAAGCCGCCGCGGAAATCATTGCCAAAGAATGTCTTAAATACGGTGCCGCGCCGTCCGTCATCGTCGGCTCCGCGAAAGACCGCGTGCCGCAACGGACCTGCATCATGCTCGGAAACATCATCGACAATCCGGCCATGATGACGCTCTACGCCCGCAACGCCATCATCGCGGACAAGCTCTTCCCCGGCCCGAACGGTTTTGTCATCCGGACGATTTTCGAACCGTTCCATCGCGGAGCGGATGTGATCGCCCTCGAAGCCAGCGACGACGGCGGCCTCGAAAACGCCGCCGCCAGTTTTATCAAAGAATTGGACAAAAATCATCTTCTGCCGCCGCTCTTTCTGGCGAACTACACCAATCTCCCAAGAGTTCCAAAACCATCGGAAGGCCATATCGCCAAAGGACTTGAGTTGGCGAAAACACGTCTCGCCAACGGCATCCACACAAGTCTCGGCGGCCAACTGGCGGACATCGCCAAACGCTATCTTGTCTGGCAACAGCCGGAAGAAGCCAAACTGTATGTCGCCGTCGCCAAGCTGTTCAATGAAAGCGCCGTCGGCGATCCGCGCAAGTTCGGCGGCCCATGGGGCTTCGACAGCGATTTTCCGTCCTATTTCGCCATTACCGGATGGGATTTGATCGAACACGATCCGTCGCTGACGCCGCAGGAACGGCTCGAAACCTGCCAGACGCTCATGAAATGGCTCAACGAAGCCATTGCCCGCGAGGCACTTGCGGGGCGAAACGGCAAAGGCGTCGTCTCCAACCATCTGACCTTCGCCACGCAAGGCATGCTGGCGGGCGCCCTCTATTTTCTGAAAGCCTATCCGGAACTCAAGACGCCGAATGACTGGCTCGCCGTCGCCAAAAGCAATTTCCACCGTCAAATCACCGCCGGAAAAGTCATGGACGACTGCGACAGCTACCAATGGCTCACATGGCGCCACTGCCTGACCTACACGCTCGCCCTGCCGGACGACACGTTTTTCGACAACGGCATGTGCGCCCTCGGCGTCCGCGTCTGCGGCCTCACAATGGACAACATGGCCGCCCAGGCCCCATACGGCGACGACAGCGGCTGGGCCTCTTCCGGCTCCGAAATGCCTTTTCTACGAATGGCTTATGCCGCCACAAAGCTTCCGCTGGCAGGCACGCTTCTCTCCATGAAAAATGACCTGCGCGCCAAGCCCGTCATCGGCGATTACTGCGCCACGCCTGTCCGTACAGAAACGGACGAACTCTCCGGCCTGCAAATCCTCCCGCTGGACGCCAAATACCATGCGTCCGCCAAATCGGATTCCACCTTGCCATTGGAAAAATGCTTTGACAAGCTTTCCTATCGCAAGTCGTTGACAGCAGACGGATTATATACGCTTATCGACGGCGTCAACAACGGCGGGCACCGCCATGAAGACGCCAACAGCATTCTCCGCCTGTCCTTCATGAACCGCAACTGGCTCATGGAGAACGACTACACGAAACCGCAGCAGAAATACCACAACAGCCTGCTGATGCTCGTCAACGGCGAAGCCTTCAGCCTTCCCGACTACGTGGAATTGCTCGCAAGTGGCTCGAATGACGGGATTTCATGGGGCTTCCTCCGCGCAAACGATTTCGGCCCAGCGAATTGGACACGCCATGTCATCTGGCTCCATGACGAGGAGGCGATGGTCGTCATCGACGACGTGGCCGCCAAATCCGCCGCGAACTTCCAGCTGAAACAACGCTGGAACGGCGTCGGCGACTGCCTGCCGCGCAACGACGGCATCCATCTCTCCCAGAAAGGGCCTTCCCTCCGCCTCCAATGCTGGAAGGGCGCGCAATTCACGACGCATGAAGACAGCGAACTCGGAAGAGGCTGGAGTAAATACATTTACGCGCCGCCAACCGCCCATGTGATCGACCAGACATTCGATGGAAACATCCCCGCAGGCGGCCACGCCAGGCTCGGCATGGTCATCCATGGTGTTCCGGATGGCGACGTGCCGCCATGGTCGTTCGTCCGCACGGAAAACGGTTTCGAACTGGACACGGGCGTGAAAAAGCATTCCGTCGCGCTTATGGACGACTCGCTCGTCCATTTTGTGAAAACGTCAGCCGCCGAATTGCAGGAGCCGTCGCCACAGCCCGCCGCCGCTGCCGCGACATTCTCCGGCCGTCCGCTTGCCGCCACCGTCATCTGTTCAGAGAAGCCGCCGTTCACGCGGGTTCAAGCCATCGGAAATCTCTTGTTTGCAACCACGAAGACAGGCGACGTGTTCGGTTTTGACGAGAAAGGAAACACCGTCCGTTCATTCTCCGTCAAGGCGCAAATCAATGACATCGCCGTCGCCGATCTCGACAAAGACGGCCAGCTGGAACTTCTGCTGGCCTGTCAGGACTATACGCTGAAAGCCGTCAAACAGGACGGGACTCCCGTCTGGACATATACGTTTGGATATTATCGCACAAAGCCGTTCTGCAACGTCGTCCGCATTGCGGATTTGGAAGGAAACGGCGACTACACGATTCTTGCCGCCTGTGAGAACTGGCGTGTCTATGCGTTGGATTTCAACGGGAAAGAGAAGTGGAACTTCGAAGTCGTCCGCCCTGCCTGCGCCGTCGAAACCGCCGACATGGACGGCGATGGCAAGCTCGAAATCCTTTGCGGCACAGGCTATTACTACGCGACCGTCCTCAGCCACGAAGGCCGCAAGATATGGGGCGGCAAGTTCGCCAGAGGATGCAAAGGCATCGCCGCGCCGCTCGTCAACGGCAAACAGCGTACGCTCGTCATCGGCGGCGACGAAGGGAAAATCGACTTCTATCGCCCCGTCGGACAAACCATCCAAACCTTCGCCACAGGCGACCAGCTCCGCATGGCCGCCACCATCCGCAGGCAGAATACGGATAAGAAGGAAGACGTCGTCATCGGCTCGGACAACGGCTTCGCCTACCGCTTCGACTGCGACGGCAAACTCCTATGGAGCCGCAACTTGTCCGCTTCCGTCCATGTCGTCCGCGCCGTCGGTTCCGACGCCGTTTTCGGCACGACGGCCGGCCATGTCGTCATCATCAATGAAAGCGGTGACATCACCGCCACATATCGCTGCAATGGAGCCGTTACCGACATTCGTCCGCTCGACGGCGGCCGTCTCGCCGCCGTCACCGCCGCCGGAGAACTGATCATTCTGAAATAATTATGAGAAGCATGACAATGCCAAATGGACATGAAGTGGGAAAAATAACTTGGCCAGTTATTAATTTTTCAAAAGGATATATGTTCATAACGTTGGATCAGGCTGATTGGGGCGACAGCAATGTGCTCGGAGTGCTTTCCCATTGGTATGAAAATTTGGAATTCATTGACTCGACAGGAAAAATATTTTCATTAAAAGAAGTCTCAATGAGTTCCAAGATAACTATTTTGGACAGATTATTTTCTTTTATTATCAATAGAAGTATAAAAGTAAAAATCGAACAATACGAGCTAAAAACAAAGATTTCTTTGGCAGATTTCAAGACATTGATCTGCAAGTAGATCGATAAAGAAGAAGCAGAAACGCAAATGTGGTCAGAAAGACCCGATTTCGAAACGTTGCAAGATGATATTCAAAAATGCACGAATTACGAAGAAGTCATGCGTCTGATCTATTGATGCAATGATTATTCGTGTTCGAAGCAATAGCCAATAACTTTCAAGCTTTCGCAAGACGTTGTTCTCGCCTCCGCGAAGCGGACAACAACCGCCGAGCCGCCGGAGCCGTTGGATTCTGTTCACGGTTTATTTCTTTTTCCATCAATCAAGCCTTTTGGAGACTGACGGCCCGGCGGCGTGGCATTTCTGTTTCTTCTGTGTATTCTGTGGACTAAAATTTCGTGTTTTTTCGTGACTTTCGTGGTTCCATTTTAAAGACTTATGACCACTGTCGGTCATTGGCCCATTCTTTGTCCCACTGCTCCGTCGAAGCCCATGCTTCGGGGAAGTCCTTATGCAGTTTGGAGGCGATCAGCTCTTCGTTCAGTTCATCAATTCCGAGGCCGGGCTTGTTCGGCACGTCAATATAGCCGTCTTTGATCTCCAACGACGGTTTGATTAAATCCTTCCACCACGGGACATCGACGGAATGGACTTCCAGCGACATGAAATTGCGTGTCGCCGCCGCCACATGCACCGCCGCCATGCAGCCGATCGGACTTTCCGCCATGTGCAACGACATCTGGACGCCGTAGTCCTCCGCCATGTCGCCGATCTTTTTCGTCTCCAGAATGCCGCCCGCCGTCAGCACATCCGGATGCACGACGGCCAACGCGCCGCTCTTGAACAACGGTTCGAACGACTCCTTCAGATACATGTCTTCGCCTGTGCCGAGCGGCACCGTCGTCGTTTGGGCCAGACGCACCCACTGATCCGTAAGTTGCCATGGAATGGCATCTTCCATCCATGCCAGATTGAATTTCTCCAGACGGCGGGCCAGCTTGATGCAGTCCTCCAGCGGAATGTGGCCGAGATGGTCGATGGCGATCGGAATCTCATAACCAGTCACGGCGCGGCAGTCCGCCATGTACTTCTCCAAGAAGTCCAAGCCTTTCTCCGTCAGATGGATGCCCGTGAACGGATGCGCCGTGTTGAAAAGATCATACGCCTCACCACGCATGGCCCGCGGGTCGATGGATCCATGCGGCGTCGAAAACACGGTCTTCTTATATTCGCGCATCTTCTGCAGGAAGCCCAACGGGGCGGAAAGCGCTCCGGGCACGTCCATGAGCAGTTCAATGCCAAGATCCATTTTTAAAAAGGTATAGCCCTGCTTCATGCGATTCGCAAGCGCCTTGCCCATGTCACGGCCGCCGCCATGGCTGTCCGTATCGCAGTACAGGCGGATTTTGTCACGGAATTTGCCGCCGAGCATCTGCCAGACGGGAACGCCCCACGCCTTGCCGGCCAGATCCCAGCAGGCCACTTCCAACGCGCAGACGCCGCCCGCCTGCCGCGAATCGCCGCCGAACTGCTTGATACGGCGGAAGATCTTCTCCACATTGCACGGATTCTCGCCGAGAATCCGCGACTTCAGCATCGCGGCGTATGTTCGGCTGGATGCGTCGCGAACTTCGCCATAGCCGACAAGTCCTTGATTCGTATAGACTTTCACCAACGTGCAACGTTTCGGCGCGCCATCGATGTCCGCAAAACGGACATCCGTGATTTTCAACGTATTCGGATCTATTTTCTTGGTTTTCATGATCTTATGATTTCTAGGCTTCTAGACTTCTAGTATTCTAGGCTTCTGCTTTCTGCCCCGCGAAGCGGCATGCATTTGCTTTCAGCTTTCAGCT
>CACYQT010000089.1 GCA_902776645.1 uncultured bacterium
GTTTTCCTTTCCAGACCACAGAGTTGCGATTCCGTGAAAGGCTTGCCGAATTTCATTTCCGAGACAAGTTTCTCAATGTCCTTCCGTTGTTCGGGAAGCGGTGTTCCATGGTCTTTGAGGACGGCGGGACAGTCCATGCGGGCGAGCACGGAGAGCTCGCCCGGAAACGTGGAGACGATGTTCATGGGATAGCCGCGGCAGGTGAGGGCCTTGGCGTCGAAACCGAATTTCGCATGCATGCGGCATGCGCCTTTTTCGTCCAGGAAGACGCATCCGCCGTCTGCATTGCGTTTGAAATATTCATGGCCGTTGATGGTGACGGTGAAGTCGTGGGGATTGGGCTCCCCCTGCCAGTCGAGATTGGCGAGACGGATGCATTCCGCTTTGTCCAGACGGACATGGAAACGGCGGCAGCACCGTCCGCAAAGGAGGCAGCTGTAATGCTGATGCTGTGCGATATGGATTTTGTATTCAGGCATGTTTTCGCTGCATGAAAGAGGAGTTGAGGACAAATAAAAACAATAACATAAATGAAGTTTTTCGAAATATCAATTATATTAATAGTAAAGATTGGAAGAAACAAGAAAGGATGATGATATGAGAAGGCCAGTTTGCTGGGTTGACAAGGATGCGCCGGAAGGCAAGACGGAAATACGTGTATCGTTCCATGCGGATACGGTCAAATGGCAGTTTCTGGATGCGGGGGCGGAAAACTGGGTCTATGACCGCCGCCCATCGGAAGAGCAGTGGCTGCAGTTGGAGGAGAAGCTTGAGAATCTCATCCAGCGTGGGCATCATTGCGATGCCGAATTGGAATTGGCCAAGCGGCGTGGGAAATCGAAGAAGGCGTGATGATTTTATAAACTGCGAGGTTTGAAATACTATGGAATTTTATGTATCGGCAGGACCGGGCACGGAAGCCGTGTTGCGGGATGAACTTTGCGAGCTTGGTTTCAAGTCCGCCCGTCTGAACAGCGGCGGCATTCCGTTTTCGGGCAAGTGGGAGGATGGCTGGCGGGCGTGTCTGCAGACGCGTATCGGACAGCGGGTGATGGTGGTCTTGGGGCGTTTTGCGGCTCCGGATTTGGAAGGCGTCTATGACAGTGTCGCTGAAGTGACTTGGTCGGAATATCTTACGCCGCGTCATACATTTGCCGTCAGCGCATATGCGCATGAGAGCACGCGGACGAATCCGAACATCGTGGCGTTGAAGGCGAAGGATGCGATCGTCGACCAGTTGCGCCATGAGTTTGGCGAACGGCCGAATGTGGACAGAGAGGATCCTGATGTCCGCGTTTTCGTGTATTGGGCGCGGCAGAAGGCGACGGTGTATCTGGACATGTCCGGCGAGCCGTTGTTCAAACGTGGCTACCGTTCGCTTGGCGGCGAAGCCCCGTTGAAGGAGACGCTGGCGGCCGCCATGCTGCGTCTTTCCGGATGGGATCGTGAGATGCCGTTGGTTGATCCGATGTGCGGTTCGGGAACGTTGCCGATCGAGGCCGCCATGTGGGCCGCGAATATCGCGCCCGGCCTGAAACGTGAACGTTTCGGCTTTGAACGATGGGCGAATTTCAACGATGCAGCGGCGGAACGCATGCGTCTGCTTCGCGGTGAAATGCGTCGGATCGCCCATGGGAAACTGCCGCGTGTGACGGGATTCGACATTGATGATTCCGCGTTGTCCGCCGCGGAGGCGAACGCGAAGGCGGCCGGTCTGCGTCTTAGTTTCCGGAAGATGCCGTTGCGTGAATTGCAGCCGGACAATACGCGTCGCATGATGGTGGCGAATCCTCCGTATGGTATCCGTCTTGACGCGGATAATGCGTTGTATCAAGAACTTGGCGCGGCTGTCCAACGGCTGCGCGGTTGGCGAATCGCCATTCTGGCCGGTAGCCCGCGATGTGTTCAATGCATCAAGCAGACGCCCGTGGAGACGTATCCGTTGAAAAACGGCGCCATCGACTGCCGATTGATGATCTACGAGCCTTGAGGCTCTCGCCGTTCAGTTTTGCGTTTCGATTAGCCAGGCGGCTGTCTGGCGGGCCATTTCCGCCGTTGCCTGCTTATAATATTTTATGTATGGGACGTTCGGTTCGACTTCCGTCTTCCAGTACAGCCGTTTTTCCAACGTGGCCTTGCCGTTTTGTTTCAGACGGCAATGGAAATCGGCGACAAATATGCCGTCCCGCACTTCCATGCCACGGACGAAAACAAGCAGCACGGGAGAGCCATGAGCCGTCCCGTATGGCAGCACGCTGTCTTCGCCTAGCAACGCCTTGAGATTTTGCACGAAGGCGACGTTGATGCTGTGTTCGCTTGTCTCCGCCCATAGCCATGAGCGGAGAATTTGTATTTCATCTTCTCCCACGCGTTTGACGAACTCGCGTCTGTTCAAGTAGTTGGGAAGCTTGATGGGGCGCATTTCGACTTTCACGCCAGTCGAATTCAGTCGTTGCAGGCTTTCATCGCCTGTGAGCAGGAAGATTCTGGTTTTTGTCGTTGTACGGCAGCCGAAGAGGAACATGGCGGCCAAAAGAATCAATGGAAGATGGATGTGTTTCATGGTATGTTTTTGAATATGTGTTTGCATGATTAGTCTCTACGGCCGTGGATGAGTATTTCAGGATTTCTCTGAATCAGTTCGACAAGTGCACGGAAGGATTGAGCCGTCTGTCTGATTTCCTCAAGGGCCATGTCAATTTCCGTCCGAAGCGGCGAATCGTCGTCAAGCGTGGCGTCCATGTGCCTGAGGGTGGTTTGCGCAGTCGCCATGACGTCGCGTGTCGCCTCCATCGTCGCCTGGAGGGAGCGGACTAATTCCGCGGAAGGGCCTTCCGTAAGCGAGATTGTCTTTTCTGTTGTCTTGATGAGTTGCCTTGCGTCCGCAATGGCGGCGTCCAGCTTGGGGGCGACATTGGTCGTGGTGGAATTGAGCGTCTCCAACGTGGAACTGGCGTTGTCCATCATGCCGGGCAGTTTCTGCTTGATGTTCGTCATGACCGTGTCGACTTTTCCGACGATTCCCTGGAGGGCGACAATCAAATCGCATAATTGCGCGACGGGCGAGTCGTCCGATGCGCCTCTTTTATAGGTCCGCAACGTGCGGAGCATGTCCCGTGCGTCCTGCGTGGTCTGCTTGAGGTTTTCGGATGAGGCGACGACGTTGTCCACGAAAGCCTCCGCCTTGCCGGATTGGAAGAATTCGCCGATGAAATTCATGGCGGTATGGAAGGTTTCGACGTTGCCGCTGAAATCTTTTTGGTTCAAGGAGAGATACAGGCGTTCGAAGGCGCTCATGCGGGAGGGGATGATGCCGCGTTCGAAATCCTGCTTGATTTCCGTGGATGTAATCTCGTTTTCGAAGAGGTCGAATTCGATATGGAGCATGCCCGTGAGCATGCTCTGCGTCTCGAGCTGTGCACGGAGCCCTTTGTTGAAGACCATGTTGCGGAGCCAGTTGTTCATTTGCTCCTTGGATTCGCCTGGATTGAAGCTTTGGATGATGTGGTGGACGTTGTAGCCTAAATCCGGCTCGGCCATGGTGAAGGCTTTGGGAAGCAGCTTGATCGTGACTTGGATGGGCCAGTTGTTCTTGTCCGTTTCATTTTCATCCTTGACTTTGAGCGCAAGGCGGATGTCGGTCACCTGTCCGATGCGGATGCCGCGGAACACGACGGGCGAGCCGATGCTGAGGCCGTTGACGGATTTGTCGAAGAAAATCTGGTAATGCACTTTTTGTTCAAAGAGATTGCCACGCCCGAAAATCATGAGGCCGAAAACGAGCAGCATGGTGGCGCCGATGACAAAGGCTCCGATTGCCGATGGGTTGATTTTTTTGGACATGATGTTTTCCTTTTGTTAATTTTCGGCTTTCCGTCCTTCTCCGCGGGTCAGGAACGTGATGATGGATTCATCCTTCGTCTCCTGGAGGATGCGGGCGGGGTGGCCGTGCGCTGTAAGGGTGAGGGAGCGGTTGTCCAGATAGATGGAGTCCGTCGCGATGGTGAAGATGGAGGCAAGCTCGTGGGTGACGACGATGATGGTCGTCCCGAGGCTCTCCCGAAGTTCGATGATCAAATCGTCCAGACGGCGTGCGCTGACGGGGTCGAGACCTGCGGACGGTTCGTCGAAAAACAGCACGTCGGGGTCGAGGGCCATGGCGCGGGCGAGCCCCGCGCGTTTCTGCATGCCGCCGGACAGTTCGGATGGATAGAAATCCTCGAAATCCGCCAGCCCGACAAGGGCCAGTTTGATGTGGCAGATTTCACGGATTTCCTGCTTGGACAGGGAAGTGTATTCCTCAAGGGGGAGGGCGACGTTTTCGGCAAGAGTCATGGAGCTCCAGAGCCCCCCTGTCTGGTACATGATTCCGGAGGTCCTGCGGATGCTGTCCTGCTCCTCCGGTGTGCAACGCCAGAAGTCGAGCCCGTTTCGCAGAATCTTTCCTGCGGCGGGCTTCTGGAGTCCGACAAGATGCCGCAGCAGCGTGCTTTTGCCGCAACCGGATCCCCCCATGATGACGAACGTGGAGCCCTTGGCAATCTTGAAGTTCAAGTCACGTTGGATGACACGGGAGCCGTAGGCCATGGTCAGATTCACGGCTTCAATGGGGCAACTGTTTTCTTCTTTGTTGTTTTCCACGGCGGTTTCAGATTTTGAGGATGACTGTCAGAACGGTGATGATGGCCGAGGCGATCGTCATGCAGATGATGCTGGCGACGACCGCCGATGTCGCGGCCTGCCCGACGGCGGTCGAGTTGCGCCCGCACTTGATTCCCTGGTAGCAGCCGCAGATGGAGATGAGCACGCCGAAGACAAAGCTTGTGGCGAGTCCGACCAGCAGGTCGTTGATGGTGGTGGTGGTGGTCATCTGCCGGTAGAATTCCAGATAGGTCAGATTGGAATAGAACAGCCCCACGGTCATGCCGCCGAGGATGCCGAGCAGGTCGGAGTAGAGGCAGAGAAGGGGGATCATGACGGTGAGGGCGATGAACCGCGGCAGCACCAGGAATTCCATCGGCGAGATGCCCATGGCCTCGAACGCGTCGATTTCGTCGTTGGTGTTCATGGAGCCGAGTTCGGCTGCGAAGGAGGCGCCTGTCCGGCCGGCCATGACGGTGCCGACCATGACGGGCGACATGAGCCGCAGGACGCCGATGCCGACCAGGCTGGCCACGAAGATGTCCGCCCCGAACATCTTGAGCGGGATGCTGCCGATGAACGCGAGGATGAGCCCGATGAGAAAACCGATCATGGATATCAGCGGAAGCGACTGGTAGCCGGCCTTGGAGATTTGATCCCATATATTGGACCATCTGGCGCGCGACATGCCGACGCAGAACTTGAGAAGGCCGACCGTGAGCTCCCCGACGAAACGGTTGATGTCAAGCATGACGTTGATGCAATGGATGGCTTTCTGCCCGACTTGGTGGATCCAGTTGCCTGTTTCATGCCTGACCTCCGTCTCCTTCTGGGGGACGGCACGGGCCAGGCGGAGAAGCCGCCGCGGCCCTTCCGGAAGGCCGTCGATTTGGATCTCAAGGCCCTTGTGGGTGGCGACCGTCACGATTTTGTCGAGGAAAGCCAGAAGGCCGCTGTCCCATTCCGTGATGTCGCCGCACTCGAACGCGAGATGCGTCGCGTCCTGCGGGATGGCGATCTCCGACGCCTGCGGAAGGGAGTTGTCCTTTCGCCAGCATCCCTCCATGCGGAGCGTCACATGGCCGGGGGTATTCGTGTCGGTCACGACTGCGACATGAACAGGACGTTGGGATGATGTTTTCCTGCGTATCAGCATGCTGTTTGTTCCGTGAAACGTTTCAGAACGGGAGGTCTTCGTGGTCGATCCGCCGATATTCGAGAATAATGGCGTTGAGCGGTTCGACACTGTCTTCCAGACATTCGATGATATTGTCGAAAGGGCTTTCCAAATTGAGTCCCGTGACGACGAAAGCCTTCAGGCGTTGCCGCACCCAGCTTGAGAACCGTTTGCACCGTTGGATAAGGGCGATGGCCTTGATGTAGTCGCCTTCCGCCTGGACATCGAAGGCCTGCAGGAGGAAGGAGAACGTCTTGCTGAGAAGATAGAGGATTCGCATGGCCTCCATGCGGTCCTGTTTTGTCAGGTCCATGCCGTAGATGTTGCACCATCCGAGAAGCGACGACGCGATGAGGCTGGCCGCCTTCCCGGAGTTTTCCTCCAAAGGCGACTGCTTTCTGCCGTCGTTCTCCATGAAGCCGCCTTTGCGGTCTTCCGTTTCATCGAGCGGCAGCATGTCGGAGTCGTCGTCTTCCCATGGCGCATCGCCGAGCATCTGATCGACTGTCTCTTTTCCGAATTCGTTTGTCAGCAACGGCATGATGATGTCGTCGCAATCCGGCAGCTCGCCGTATTCGCCGATGAGCTGCAGATAGCGATGGACAAAAACGTCCGACTGCTGGAGCTGCTTCTCTATTTCAAGTTCAGCGTAGGTTGCTTGGTTGGGGTCGTCCATAAAACAAAAAACGAGTTTTATTTTTCCAGGACATATCCGTCGTAGCAGACTTGGATGCCCTGCGGGTTGAAGAACGCCTCCATGTCCTTATGGAGGCCGAGGCCGTTGTGGGAGAAGTGGTTGACGGCGACCAGCGTGTCGTCGTCGATGACGCCGAGCCGTTTGAGTTCGTCGCGGACGACGACGGCCGCCGCCGTGCCGAGATGGCCGCGGTTGTGGTCTTTGTATTTGGGGCCCATCGTGGCCTCGATGATGGCGATGTCGAGATGGTATTCCTTGAGACGCGACCAGGATTCGTCGCACCACCAGCCCGTGTCGTTTCCGATGAGGGCCGTCTTGCCTTCCGCATCCTGGATGATGTAGTTCAGCGGGATTTCCGGATAGGCGGCGTGTTGCGCGAGAATCGGCATGACCTTGTACTGTTTAAACTGGAAAGGGACGCCGGGGAGCGTGAGATGCGGGATGATGTGGTAACGCTCCCAGTCGCCGTTCATGAGCCGCTGCTGGATGCGGTTGAGCGTCGTCTGGTTGGCATAGACGTGGAGATCCTTCGTGACGACGGAGAAGCCTTGGCGGCGCCATGCGAACTCCACGGGGTCGCAATGGTCGTCATGGGAATGCGTGAAGAAAATGGCGCCGATTTTCGACAGGTCGATGTCGAACTGGAGGGACTGCCCGTAGACATCCGGTCCATAGTCGATCATGACGTCGTCGTTGAGCAGGTAGGAGGTGCGCCGCCGGACGTCTTTCCCCTTGTGCTCCCAGGCGTATTTGCAGATGTCGCATTCGCAGAAGAGGGCGGGCCACCCTTCGGCGGCGGCTGATCCGAGAACTTTGATTTGCATGATATGACGATCTCCAAAAAGTTACATGTTTTGCGCGATCAGACGGCCGAATTCGGAGCATTTGACGAGCGTGGCGCCCGGCATGAGGCGTTCGAAGTCGTATGTCACCGTCTTGTTGGCGATGGTGCGTTCGATACCCTTGATAATAAGGTCCGCCGCTTCCGTCCAGCCGAGATAGCGGAGCATCATTTCGGCGGAGAGGATGAGGGAGCCCGGATTGACTTTGTCCAGATTGGCGTATTTCGGCGCGGTGCCGTGGGTCGCTTCGAAGACGGCTGTTCCCGTCGTGTAGTTGATGTTTCCGCCGGGGGCGATGCCGATGCCGCCGACGCAGGCCGCGAGAGCGTCTGAAATGTAGTCGCCGTTGAGGTTGAGCGTCGCGATGACGCTGTAGTCCGCGGGGCGCGTGAGAATCTGCTGGAGGAACGCGTCCGCGATGCAGTCCTTTACCGTAATGACAGTACCGGTCTTCGGATTTTTGAAGGTGCACCACGGGCCGTTGTCGATGAGTTCCGCGCCGTATTCGTTGCGGGCGACTTCATAGCCCCAGTCGCGGAAGGCGCCTTCCGTGAATTTCATGATGTTGCCCTTGTGGACCAGCGTGACGGACGGGCGGTCGTTGGCGATGGCGTATTCGATGGCGGAACGGACAAGACGCTGCGTGCCCTCCTTCGAGACCGGCTTGATGCCGATGCCGCAGTTTTCGGGGAAACGGATCTTGGCGTATTTCTGCGGGAAGGTCTCTTTCAGGAAGGCTTCGATTTTGGCGGCGTCTTCCGATCCCGCCGTGAATTCGATGCCGGCGTAGATGTCCTCCGTGTTCTCACGGAAGATGACCATGTCGACTTTCTCCGGATGAAGCACGGGCGACGGGACGCCTTCAAACCAGCGGACGGGCCGCAGGCAGACGTAGAGGTCGCATTCCTGCCGGATGGCGACGTTCAGGCTGCGGATGCCGCCGCCGATCGGCGTGGTGAGGGGGCCCTTGATTCCGACCAGATACTGCTTGAAGGCGTCGAGCGTCTCCTGCGGAAGCCACTGCCCCGTTGTCTTGAAGGCCTTTTCGCCGGCAAGAACTTCCTTCCATTCGATCTTGCGGTCGCCTTTATAGGCTTTTGCGACGGCGGCGTCGACGACGCCGACGGCGGCCCGCCAGATGTCCGGCCCGGTGCCGTCGCCTTCGATGTACGGGATGACGGGATGGTCGCCGACTTTGAGACCGGATGCTGTCATGGTGATGATGTCTGTCATGGGATGTTCCTGAATGAAGAGTGACAATGAGGCCGGCTGGGAGGCCATGTCCATTATTTATATTAAGGTAAATCAATTTTGCCATTCAATATAAGCCTTCTTTTGAAATCTTCCAGTATGACGAGGCATGAAGAGGGGCGGGTTTTGAGCGGCAAGGCGAATAAATCGCTTCTGAAACATTGCCTTTGAATATTTATGTGCTATATTGTAATTTTCTTCCAACAAAAACAACATGACATATTCACATACGTTTCATTGAAAAAAGGATGTAACCATCATGAGCAACACCATCACCCTTACAGCGAGCAAGCGTGACCTGCTGGGAAAAGGCAATGCGCGCCGTTTCCGCCGCGCGGGCCAGATTCCCGTTAACGTCTATTCCAAAGGCGAAGAGTCGAAATCGCTGGTGATTTCCGAAGCCGAAGCCAAGCTGGCCCAGCATCACAACGGCCTGATTACCTTGAACATCGAAGGCATCGGCGCGCAGAGCGCTGTCATGAAGGAAATCCAGATCCATCCGATCAGCAACAAGATCCTGCATATTGACTTCCATGCCGTCAAAGCGGATGAGATGATCAAGAGCGTGGTGCCGGTCGTTCTGGAAGGCGAAGCGGCCGGTCTGCGTCAGGGCGGCGAACTCGAGCAGGTCTTGCACGAAATTGAAATCGAATCCCTGCCGGCGAACATTCCGGAAGTCATCACGGTTGATGTCAGCGGTCTGGAACTGAACCAGGCTCTGCATGTCGCCGATTTGAAGCTTGCTGACGGCGTGACGGCCGTTTCCGACGGCGAACTGATCGTCGCCCATTGCCGCGCCCACAAGGTGACGGCGGAAGAGGCCGCTGAGGATGCGGCTGCTGCCGAGGCGGCTGAAGAGAAAGAAGAAGCCGCTGGCGACAAGAAGAAATGATGATTTAGGATGATGGACGGGCCATCGCAAACGGAAGCTGTTGAAAAACCGTTGCAGACGCTGCGTCTGGTAGTAGGGCTGGGCAACCCCGGCGAACGTTACCGGAACACACGTCACAATTCGGGATTCATGGTCGCCGACGCGCTGATGGCGAGCTGCTCCGATGTCAGGAAGGCCGACTGGCAGCCTGAACGGGGCGAGCTTTATGAAATCCGCAAGGATGGACATGAGGCGTTGCTCGTCTTGAAGCCGATGACATACATGAACGACAGCGGGGATGCGGTGGTCAGCGTGACCGAGCGGTTCGGAATATCTCCCCCGGACTTGCTTGTGATATGCGACGACTTGGATTTGCCCGTGGGGCGGTTGCGGTTGCGGCCGCGAGGCTCCTGCGGCGGTCAGCGAGGCGTTTTGTCCATTATCGAAAGACTCGGAACGGACGGTTTTCCGCGGTTGCGAGTCGGTATTGGGAGACCGCGGCCCGAGGAGATGGAGATCATCGACTATGTCCTGTCGAATTGGGCCTCCGCGGACGAGGAGTTGCTGAAGCTGGTTCTCCAGGCGGCGTGCGATGCCGTGCGAATGGCATGGGATGCCGGTCTGGAAGCGGCCATGAACAAGGCGAACTCCTGGCGAGCGGACTGTATCAATGCCGGAGAAAGCATTAAGGAGACACGAAATTGAGAAAGTATGAAGCCGTGTTTATCCTCGATCCCCGCAAGGTCGAGGGCGATGGGGAAGCCTTTTCGGATTCCATCGTCGAGAACTTCAAGAACAATGGTGGCACAGTTGAGCGTGTGAAGAACTTGGAACGCAAGACGTTCGCACGTCCGATCGGCCGTCACACCATGGGTATCTACTGGGACTACGTCGTTTCGCTTCCGCCAGATGCGATCGCGAAGATCAAAGACCAGTATCGTTTGAACCAGACCGTCTTGCGTCTGGTGTTCTTCAACTTCGAAGACGGTCAGGACGACACGTTCTTCAATCCGCCGGAAAATCGCGCGAAGCTGTTCCAGGAGGACTTCTTCGGCGATAGCTTCGACCATGACGACCGCCCCTACCGCGGCTATGGCGGAAGCGACGAGAATTGATGAAGACGGCAAGTCGGCATGAGAGAGTAGTCAGAAGGAATGTCATTTAGGGAGTAGCGCATGGCCGCATCACTGAACAAAGTATTTATGATGGGCAACCTCACGCGGGACCCGGAGCTTCGTCAAGCCGGCGGGCAGCAGATATGCGGGTTCGGCATCGCGTTGAACCGCACATACCAGACGGCCCGTGGCGAGACTCGTGAAGACGTCTGCTATGTGGACGTCGAAGCGTGGGGCCGCACGGCTGACATCGTGGCGCAGTATGCCCGGAAGGGCAGCCCTTTGTTCGTGGAAGGACGTCTCCGCTATGACCAGTGGGATGACCGCGAAACAGGCAAGAAGCGCAGCCGCCTGACGGTAACTGCCGAAAACGTGCAGTTGCTCGGCGGACCGCGCGACAACAACGGCATGGCACCTCAGGGCGGCTACGCCGAAGACATGCCCGGCGGTCAGCGTCCGTACTACCAGCAGCCTCCCCAAGGCGGCTATTACGGACAGGCCCCCGCTCCGCAGCAGCCGTATGGCCGTGGCCCCGCGAACGGCGGCTACTACCAGCAGCCCCCGCAAGGCGCCGCACCCGCGTATGGCCAGCCCGCCCCCGCTCCGGCGTACAATCCGCCGCCGCAAGGCGAACCGCCAGCCGCGCAGCCGCCCCAGCAGGCCGCCGCTCCGGCAATGCCCGCCTTCCAGCCTCCTGCCGAAGACGATGCCGACACTCCGTTTTAGTAGTTTGGTTTGAAGAAATAACAGTCGTTCTTCAGCCGCCGCGAAAGCTCCGGCTGGAACCGAAAACATAAGGAAAAGAAAGAATGAAACCTGCAAATCCGCGTCGCCGCCGCCGCAAGGTCATGCGCGAGAAAACCTGCCGTCTTTGCGAAAACAAGATTTTTCAGATTGACTTCAAGGATGTCGAGCTGTTGAAGCGCTACACGACGGAAGGCGGCAAGATTCTGCCCCGTCGCATCACCGGCAATTGCTTCAAGCATCAGAAACTGCTGGCCATCGCCGTCAAGCGCGCCCGCATCCTCGCCCTTGTTCTCTAACCCCTAAATAAAAGGAAGATACGATGTCCGTTCAACTCATACTTTTGGAAGACGTCGCGGATTTGGGGAAGATCGGCGATGAAGTCCACGTGGCCAATGGCTACGCCCGCAATTATCTGCTTCCCTTGAAGAAAGCCGAAATCGTGACGACCGCTGCTCGCCGTCGCGTCGAAGCCAAGAAACTGAAGCTCCAGAAGGAGCATGAAGAGCGCGTCGCCGTCGCGCAGGCGATGGCCGACAAGATCGCCCAGCTGACGCTGACGATCCCTGTCGCCGCCGGCGAAAACGACAAGCTGTACGGTTCCGTCAGCGCCGCTCAGATCGCCGACGCCCTGAATGCGCAGGGCATTGAAGTCGAACGCAACGTGGTCGTGTTGGATGAACCGATCCGTGAACTCGGCTCCTTCGATGTGGATATCAAGCTGCATGCCGAAGTCAGCACGAAGGTCAAAGTCATGGTCACCCGCGCCGATGCGTAATCCATGACCGTTCGGTCTTGAAAGCCAAGGCACCCTGGATCGTTTTTGTTCAGGGTGCCTTTGTGTCCATACGACGGATAGTTTTTAGAAATAAACAAGAACCGCGCAGCGGAACAGGGGAGAATGACAATGAGCGAGATGGTATCCACGACGGCGTCCATGTTGAATTTGGACCGTCCGAAACCACATAACGAGGAGGCGGAAATCGCGGTTCTGGGAGCCATGCTGTTTTCGACGGAGGCCGTGTCCTCCGCCATCGGAGCCCTGAAACTTGAAAACGCATTCTACCGCCCCGCCCACCAGACGATCTTCAACGCCATGGTGGAGCTGACGGCGGGCAAGAGCGAAGTGGCCCTTGATCCATTGGTCGTGTCCGACCATCTGGAACGCAGCGGCAAGTTGGAGGAAGTCGGCGGCCGCGCCTATATCGCGCAGCTGATGGATTCCGTGCCGACGGCGGCCAATATCGACTACTACGTCGAAATCGTCAAGCAGAACGCGATTCTGCGGCATATCATCGCGACATGCACGGAGACGATCCAGCGATGCTATGCCACGGAGGACGACGTCCATGCGCTGCTGGACGGCATCGAGCAGAAGATTTTCGAAGTGACGGGCATGAACGAGACGAAGGATCTGCAATCCGTCCAGCCGCTCGTCCGCGAAGCCGTCGATTATCTGGAGAAGCTCATCAATGGCAATCCGGACATTCTTGGATTGCGCACAGGCTTCGATATCGACAAGATGATCACGGGGCTGAAGCCCGGTGAAATGTTCGTCTTGGCGGCCCGTCCGTCCATCGGCAAGACGGCGCTGGCCCTCAATATGGCGGCGAACATCGCGATGAATCCGTCCCATCCCGCGGCAGTGGGCATCTTCAGCCTGGAAATGCCCGCCCTGTCGTTGATTCTGCGTATGATCTGCAGCGAATCGCGCGTCGGGCTCGCGGAGTTCCGCAACAAGACGATCAACCAGTCCCGCTGGGCGGACGTGATGCGCGCCGCGTCTGATTTGAACAAAGCGAAAATCGTCATCGACGACACGGGCGCCATCGATATTCTGGAGCTTCGCGCGAAGGCGCGCCGCATGAAGGCGAAACACAACGTGGAGGCGATTTTCGTCGATTATCTGCAGTTGATCCGCGCCCACACGAAGAGCAATGCGAGCCGCGAAAACGAAGTGTCCATGATATCCGGTTCGTTGAAGGCGATGGCGAAGGAATTGAACATTCCGGTCGTCGTTTTGGCGCAGTTGAACCGCCAGGCGGAGCAGGGCGAGAAGCCGAAACTGAGCCAGTTGCGCGAATCCGGCGCCATCGAGCAGGATGCCGACGTCGTGGCCCTCCTGCATCGTGAACGCGAAAAGCAGCATGAGCAGAAGGATGATGACAATTCCGGCCTGCTTTCCGAACTGATCATCGCAAAGAACCGCAACGGCGCGACCGGCACGGCGGAACTCCTGTTCTTCCCGAAATACACGCGCTTCGAAAACAAGGCGAACGCGGATTCCGGCGATGTCCCCGCGGGGGAATTCTGAGAAGGTGAAAGGCGTTCCTTCTAGAACGCTGGTTTTCAGAGTTTCTTGACCATATGTTTTCCTCTGTTTTTTTGCTCTGACTGTTTGAAGTTGCTTGCAAAAAAGCTATATTTCTAGATTTGCAAAGTCACTTCTATATTAGTAAGGTTCGAAAGAACAAAAGTCTAGTCAAACAGTAAGAGGAACGAACATGGCGAGCGCGATTGTGATGCCGAAGGCCGGCAATTCAGTTGAAGAATGCCTGCTGTCCAAGTGGCGTATCAAAGTCGGTGATGTCATCAAAGAAAAAGACATCATCTGTGATGTTGAGACCGACAAGTCCGCGATCGAGGTCGAAGCGACGGCCGGCGGTACTGTATTGGCCTTGTTTGGCAACGAGCAGGATTTGATTCCCGTTCTTCAGACGATCTGCATCGTCGGCAACCCCGGCGAAGATTTCAGCGCGTTGGCGCCGTCCGGCGCGGCCGCTCCTGCGGCCCCCGCTGCCGAACCCGCCCCCGCCGCCGCTACGGCAGCCGCCCCCGCGGCTCCTGTCACCGCCGCCGCTACGGCAGCCGCTGTTCCCGCCGCCGCGACGGACAACGCCCCGATGAGCCCCCGCGCGAAGAA
>CACYQT010000090.1 GCA_902776645.1 uncultured bacterium
ATTACGGATTCACTGTATTAACCATCATTGCCTCATATACCATTTCAAGGAGCTTCATCATGACAAATCCAGATTGGTATCGCACAAGCTTTCGCCGCAATCTTGTGGACATGCATATCGAAGACTGGAATCCGGAATTCCTGTCGCAGTTCGATCCGGACAAATATTATGAGAATCTCGTCCGCGCCCACGTCAAGTCGCCGATGATCTATCTGCAGTCGCATGTCGGCCATTGCAACTGGGATACGAAATCCGGCCATCAGCACCAATCGTTCAAAGACTGCACGAAGAAGATGCAGCGTCTCTTCGACCTCTGCCATCAGGGCGGCATGGATGTGGTCGCCTATTATTCCATGATCTACAACAACGACGCCTACGTCGCCCATCCGGAATGGCGGCTGCGCGACATCAACGGCCACAGCACGCGTTTCGACAACGGCAAAGGCCAGTATTTCGGCGGCTCACGCTACGGCCTCTGCTGCCCGAACAGCCCTGGCTACCGCGATTTCGTCTTGAAGCAACTGGATGAAATTTTCGATTTGTTCATGATCGAAGGCATCTTCCTCGACATGCTCTTCTGGACGCGCCCCTGCTACTGCGATTCATGCAAGGCACGTTGGAAGGCCGAACACGGCGGCGACATTCCGACCGTCGTCGACTGGAAGGATCCCGCATGGCGCGCCTTCCAGGCCAAACGGGAGGAATGGATGCTGGATTTCATGATGATGATCACGAATAAAATCAAATTCCGCAATCCGAACTGCTCCGTGGAGCATCAGTTCTCCACGATGATGCATGGCTGGAAGCAGGGCGTCAACCAAAACGTCGCCATCGCCTCCGACTACTGCGGCGGCGATTTCTACGGCGGCGCGCCGCAGCATTCCGTCGCATGCAAACTGTATTACAATATGACCGCCAACCAGCCGTTCGAATACATGACCTCCCGCTGCTATCCGGGCCTCCGCGAACACACGACCACGAAGACGGAAGACATGCTCCGCCTCTCCGTCATGTCGACGTTCGCCCACCACGGTGCGGCGTTGCTCATCGACGCCATCGATCCGAAAGGCACGCTGGATTCACATCTATATGACTTGTACGGAAAGATTTACCGCGACGCGGAACGGCTTGAGCCGTACATGGAAGGAAGGCTCGTGCAGGACGTCCAAGTCCTTTTCAATCTGGAAGGAAAGTACAATCCGGACATCAACAACGCCGCCGTCGGAACGCCGCGCGGAAGCGACGACTCCAGCCCGCACACCAACGCCGTCATGGGCGCATGCCGCTCCCTTCAGCAGATGCACATTCCCTTCGGCGTGTTTTCCAACTGGAAGCCAGAAAAGGCCGACGGCGCGAAAGTCATCGTCCTAGCGGACGCCTATGACCTGCCGCAAAACGCCGTCGATTACATCGAAAAATTCGTTGTCGGCGGCGGTTCGCTCTACATGAGCGGCCGCGTAAATCCATCACTCGTCCAAAAACTCACAGGCGTCAAAATCGACGGGGCGATTCAAACTCCCATGGCTTACATGGCCCCCACGCCGGCCGGACAGCCATTGTTCACCGAACACACCCGCGACTATCCGTTCGCCGTGACGTGCGACATGCAGAAGATAGTCATGCCCAACAACTTCCATGGCGAAATCCTTGCCACGACCGTCCTTCCATACGCCGCTCCAGCCCAAAACGGCGAGCCTCATCCGGACGCCGACGACGGTTTTGACTACACGGCCCCCGAAGCCCGTTTCGCGTCCATCCATTCAAACCCGCCCGGCCGCTTCACCGATACGCCGTCACTGATCAAAACGACTTATGGGCAAGGAACGGTCGTGTATTCGGCGGCCTCCTTTGAAACGTTGGAACGCCCCGCCACGGCGCCGTTGTTCGCGAACATCATGTCGCTTCTCAAAGGGACGCAGGCATGGTCATTCACCTCCAACGCCCCGCAGCAGGTGGAAGTGATTGAATTCGAAGCTTCTGAAAAGAACCGCCGTTACATCAATCTCATCAATTCGCAGGATTCCTTCCAGATTCCCGCCATCTGCGATTTCGACGTCTCCGTGAAACTAGACGCTGCGCCGTCGCAGATTCTCTCCCTTCCCGACGAAACGCCCCTCCCCTTCGTCTATGAAAACGGCTACGCCACGTTCCACGTGGCCAAACTGCCAATCTGCAATTTCTATGCTGTAGAGATATAGCGCTAAGGCATTGCCTTCTAGGATTCTAGGAATTCTAGGATTCTAGAAAGCTAGAAAGCTAAACTTTCTAGAGCTTCTAGCGCTTCTAGATTCTCTAGTATTCCATCACGGCGTTTCCACTTGCGCCACAATTTCTTCAATCAATTCCACGGCTTTCAGTTTCCGTGCTTCCGCTTCAAAGCTCGGCATGATGCGATGCGCCAGAACATCGACGGCGCATCGCCGCACGTCCTCCGGCAGGACATAGTCGCGGCCGCTGATCGCGGCGCGCGCTTTCGCACACGCCAATAGCCCAAGACTCGCACGCGGCGACACACCGACGTCAATCAGTTCCTTCGCCGTCTCCATGCCGTTTTCCGGGCGCGTCGCCGCCGTCAAATCCAGAATATAGCTTTTTATCCGCGCATCAACATGGATTTTGTCCAATGCCGAACGCCATTGAAGAATATCGCCAAGCGACACGACTTCAGACACATGCAAATCCGGATTGGATTCGCCCATGCGGTCCAGAATGGCGGCCTCTTCGTCACGGCCTGGATATTTCAGACGGACACATAGCAGGAAGCGGTCTTTCTGCGCCTCCGGCAGCGGATACGTCCCGCTTTGCTCGATCGGATTCTGCGTCGCCACGACGAAAAACGGCTCCGGCAGAGCCATCGTCTTGCCGCCGATGCTCACCTGCCGTTCCTGCATTGCTTCCAAAAGAGCGCTCTGCACTTTCGCGGGAGCGCGATTGATTTCATCCGCCAACACAAGATTAGCGTTCAACGGCCCAAGCCGCACTTCGTACTGATTCGTCTCCGGACGATATGTCTGCACGCCTATGATGTCGCCCGGCAGCAAGTCCGGCGTGAACTGGATGCGAGAGAAACTTCCGCCGATGGTCTGCGCCAACGTCTTGACAGCCAACGTCTTGCCAAGGCCTGGCAGCCCTTCCAGCAGCACATGGCCGCCAGCCAGCAGGCCGCAAAGCAATCCATCGACCATTTCCTTCTGGCCGACCAGCACCTTGCCAAGCTCGTCTCTCAATTGTTGCAGCTTATCAAACATCCTTTAACAATTAACAATTATTAACCACTAACCACCAATCCCGCAGGAGCGGGACTCTCCCAACCACTAGCCACTGACCACTAGCCACTGACCACTAGCCACTAACCACTAGCCACTAGCCACTGACCACTAACCACTAAGCCTTGGGCTTTGAGCTTTCAGCTTTTTTGGCTTCTTCCTCTGCCTTGCTCGCGTCGCGCATCGTCTTCAGCCATGTGCGCATCGAATTCCACTGGTCGCGCACGGCATTCCACGTCTTTTTCGGGCCGCAGATGCAGATATGGATGATGAGCAGGCAGAGGCAGACACCCGCCGCCAAGCCGCCTTCCGTCCAACGGGCAGAAGCGACATCCGCCAGCCGCGAAATCTCCGCTTCCGAAATCTCCTTCGCGCCGCTCTTGAAGACGGACGCATCCGTTCCGTCGCCCATGAACGCGAGATTCAGGCTCGCCAAAATGCCTTGCAGAAAAACAATCGCCGGAAGCAGACGCCACCAGACGCCGCCTTTCAGCCAATGCGAGCAGATGCAGCCCATCGGGATTGTGAAAACCAATCCCCAGACGCTGATGGAACTCATTCCGATGCAGGAAATTCCGCCCATCGTCAAAGCCAACGGCATGAGCGGCGTCAGCAAAGGCTTGAATTGTCCGAGCGCCACCAACGCCAAGGCCGTGCCCAGGCAGATCGACAGCCAGATGCCCGCGTAGCGCCATCCGCTCGCCTTCGTCTCTTCCTTCTTTTCCGCCGTGTTCGTCTTGTCGGTTGTGTTCGTCTTTTCAGCCGTTTCCGTCATCTGCGGCTGTTCCTGTTTGTTTTCTTCTTCTGCCATCAATGATCTCTATGCGGTTGTTCTGTTCAAAACGAATCCTTCCATGATACTCCCACATATAACATGACGCAATTTTCGCCAGTTGCCATTTTTCCAATTCGTTTTTCATGCATTTTATCAAAGAAAAACAATTGATTTTACCGATTTCCCGTCTATACTTCTATGTTATAGAGATTGCATCGTCCGACAAATCCGATTTATCGGCCCTCCCATATGTTCCAAACGCAGGAGAAGCATGATGAAACACAAACTCATAATCTGCGCCATTCTGTCCGTTGCCGGTATCCTCCACGCCGCCGATCCCCTGCTGGGCGATCTCGGCCTTGACAGCGACGTCTCCAAGGAGGAGAAATCCTATACGTGCGTAGCCGCGCCGCCGCCCGCGCCGCCTGCGCAACATTCTTCCGCGGAAGGGCTTCCGCCGCTTCCGCTTCCCGTCGTCCCGTTGCGCCGCACGGAAAAGAAGAACCCGCCGCGGCCGCCCGTGCTCATCGCAAAAGTCAGCACGCAAGACCGAAACGACTGGGCGACCAATCCCACAGACGCCCAAAACCTTCTCAAATGGATGGCAAAGAATCTCAACGTCAACTTCTCGGACATGGTCTTGCCGGACAACCAGATTCCGTCCGATCCGAAAACCGTTCCGATTCTCTATCGCACTGGCCATGATGCCTTTACGTTCACGCCGCAGCAGAAGCAGAATCTCCGCCAGTATCTCTTCAACGGCGGCACGCTTATCCTTGAGTCCTGCTGCGGCCGCCGCGCCTTCGCGGAATCCGCCCTCCGCGAAATCCGCGATCTTGTTCCCGAACGGCCCCCGTACAGACTCTCCAACGACCATCCGCTCTTCAAATCCTATTTTGACATCAAATCCATCAAATACCGCCCCTACGCGCTGAAGGCCGGCGCGAAGGACGACCGCGCAGACATCATCGGCGTCGATGTCGGCTGCCGCACCGCCGTTTTCGTCTTCCGCTGGGACGTCTCCTGCGGATGGGACGACCAGCCGGACACGCTCCGCCATCGCTGTCTCGGCTACACTATCGAAACATCCAAACAGCTTGGTGCCAACCTGTTGGCCTATATTTCCTCTGAACGTTCCACAGCCCTGCCCCTCTCGCAGGCCCTCGAATTCGCGGATGCCGACAAAACATCCAATGACAAATTCCGCATCGCGCAAGTCAAATACTCCGGCCTATGGAAGTGCCGCGAGGCCGGTTTGTCCATGTTGCTCAACAACTTCCATGAACAGACCAAAGTTCCCGTCCTCTTCGAACGCGACGAAGTCGCCTTGACCTCCCCGCATCTTTTCGACCTGCCGTTCGTCTATATGACGGGCCATCAGGACTTCCAGTTGACGGACGCCGAACGTGAAGCGCTTGCGAAATACATCCGCCAAGGGGGCGTCGTCTTCGCAGAAAGCTGCTGCGGCCGTGACACATTCGCCAAGGCCTTCCGTCGTGAAATCGCACGAGCCTTGGATGGTGCCAAACTGGAACGCATTCCGGCCAATCATCCTATCTTCGCCTATCCGAACATCATCAAGGATGTACAGCCGCTACCCGCCCTGGCGGAGAAGCTGCAGGCGAAAACACGCATCCAGCCGGAACTCTACGGGCTGTCCATCGACGGCCATCTCGGTGTCGTCTTCTCCCCGCGCGGCCTCGCCTGCGGGTGGGAGCTCGCCCAATGCCCCTACTGCTGCGGCATCCATTCAAAGGACGCCTTGGCTCTGGGCATCAACATTCTCGCCGCCAGCCTCCTGCAATGAAATACGTTCCGCCAACAGTTTCATTCTGGAAATACGATCTTGGGAACGGGTGGGAGGCATGGGCCGGTAAAACCGCTGAGGACAACGACTTGCTTTCATTGCGTGTCGCCGCGCAGGAGGACTTTTTGTTCCATATCTGCGGAATGCCCGGAAGCCATGTCCTCCTGAAAGCCGTCTCGGACGACGCTGGTGAACCGACGCGCGAGCTCCGCGAAAAGGCCGCCGCCGTCGCCGCCTATCACAGCAAGGCGCGCAACGCGGGCAACGTCTCCGTCTCCTGCACACGCGCAAAATTCGTCAGCAAGCCGAAAGGCGCGCATGCGGGGCTTGTCGAAATCCGGCAGGAAACCCATCTGAAAGTAAGACCGTCCATCCCCTGCGAACCAGTGGATGTAAAATTAACAATTAACAATTAACAATTAACAATTAAATATCTTGTCCATACTCGCCCCCAAAAAGAAAAAAGTAAATTATTAATTGTTAATTGTTAATTGTTAATTATTCATTGAAAAAATGCGTGTAAAGAATCTCGCTGAACTAGAAAAAATACTGGCCCGGAAACGGACGCTGACCACCAAGGCCGAATCCGTCGTCGACGCCCCCGAAAAAGTCGAAGTGCCGCAACTGCGTATCATCGGCCTGGACGTGGCGCTCCGTTGCACGGGATGGGGCATCATCGACGCCCGCGCCCACAACAAGCAGGCCGCCGTCGATTGCGGCGTCATCAAGACGGATTCGAAGGCGGCGGTTTCGGAATGCCTGCGGCGTCTTGCGGGCGGCGTCCGCGAACTCGTCGATCTCTACAAACCGGACATCGCCGCCATGGAAGGCGGCTTCTTCTGCCGCAACGTCCGCACGGCCGTCGTCCTCGGCGCGGCCCGCGGCGTCGTCATCGCCACGCTTGCGGAGAAGAAGATTCCCGTCCATGAATACGCCCCCCGCAAAATCAAACAGGCCATCTGCGGCTTCGGCAACGCCTCCAAACCGCAGGTCGCCCTGCTCGTTTCGCAGATGCTCAACATCCAGACGGACAAGATGGCCTACGACTCCACCGACGCCCTCGCGATGGCGCTGACGCATGCCCAGTTGCTGAACATCGCGCAAGGCATCGGCATTCCGGATCCCATCTGACCTGCCTTCGGCAGAGCTTAAAGCCTAAAGCTTAAAGCTTAAAGCAAATTCAGACGGTTTCGTGAAGCCATCTGTTCAATCATTTTCGTCCCATTCGTCCCATTCGTTCCATTTCCAATACATTGTATGCGCAAGCAAATATCCAAAACAAACCAGCCGCTCATCGCGGAACCGCCCCATGGCCACAACTGCTGGAACCTCCGCTGCGGCGGCCGCGGCATCTGCTCATCCTGTCGCGTCACCCTCCTGCAAGGCGTGTTCAACATCGCGGGAAAAACCGTTGATGTCCGTCTCGGCATGCCAGTTCAGGCCAACGCCTGCCAGACAACACTGCTGAGCGACACAGGCCTCATCGACATTCCGGATTCCGCCGTGCTCGCGCAAGGCGGTAACATCGCCAATGAATGGCAGGCCGCCCCCCTGCCCGCCAACGGCCGCCCCGTCGCCGCCGTCGATCTGGGGACGACGACCGTCGTCGCCGTCCGCATCGAAAACGGGCAAGTCGTCCGCACAGCCTCCGCCTTCAATTTGCAGGGCCAATATGGCGACAACGTCATCTCCCGCATCACCCATAGCGGGTCACCGGAAGGACTTGCGCAATTGCAGAAGGCCGCCGCGAAGACAATCGATTCGCTGTTCGCCCAATGGCCGGACAACGCGGACATCCAAGTGCTCGGCCTCGCGGGAAACACGACGATGACCTGCCTCTTGTGGGGCATCGACTGCACATCCATCGGCGTCTCGCCGTTCACGCCGCCGCTTCGTGTCTTTCCCGTCAAAACCACCTCCGAACTAGGCATTTCCGCACTGCCGCCAAACACGCCCGTCCATGCCATGCCGTCCATCAGCGCCTATGTCGGCGGTGATTTGACGGCGGGCCTTTATGAAACGGAACTGCAACCGGGCGAGGCACTTGTCGATATCGGCACGAACTGCGAAATCATCCTTCGCACGGCTTCTGGCGAACATGTCTGCACGGCGGCGGCCGCCGGCCCCGCCTTCGAAGGCGCAGGCATCGCCTGCGGCCGCCGCGCCGTTCCGGGAGCCATCGACCATATCCTTCCGGGCTGGAAATTCACGACCATCGGAAACGAGCAGCCCAATGGTCTTTGCGGATCCGCCATGCTTGATTTCATGGCCGTCGGCAATCAGGAAGGATGGCTGTCGAGTTTCGGACGGCTGGAAAAAGACGAAATCGCCGACCGCATCCGCGACATCGACGGCATCACGGCTGCTGAAATCGCGCCGAATGTCACGCTGACGGAAAAGGATCTGGAACAGCTTCTGAAGGCGAAGGCCGCCGTGTTCGCCGGCATCCAGTCGCTTCTGGAATCACAGAACATGTCGTTCAGCGACTTGAAGAAGCTCCATCTGGCCGGCGGCTTCGCGAAATACATGGATTTGAAGAGCGCCGTCGCCATCGGCATGCTGCCGGACGTGCCGTTCAACATCGTCGGAAACACTTCTTTGGCAGGCGCTTCCCGCCTTGCCGCCGCACCGTCCATGATGGATGAATTCATCCGTCTCAGCGATCAGCCGCGCGAAATTCCGCTCAACGACATCCCGTCCTTTGAAGACAACTACATAGACGCGCTCATGCTGCCGTAAAAAAAATCAGCCAGAAAATTCGCTTTCTGGCTGATTGTGGATTTCCAGCAGTTAAGCCGCCTATTTATCTTTATCACTGCAGATATGGCAGCGCGCGCAGTTCAGTTCGGGCGGCATATAGGTCGTGCCTTCGCGTTCCGCCTTGCGGATCTTGTGGTGGTTGTTGATGGCCAGGAAGACCGCCAGCACGATGAACGCGCCCGCAGGGAATTTGAACAACAGGAACGACGGCCAGCCCGGAACAACTTCATATTCAAAGAACGTCCCGCCTGACAGGAATTCGCGAACGCCGCCCAACGCCATCAACGACAGCGTGAAGCCCAGTCCCATGCCGATGCCGTCCAGCAACGACGAGAATGCGCCGTTCTTCGAAGCGAACGCCTCCGCACGCCCCAAGACGATGCAGTTCACGACAATCAGCGGAATGTAGATGCCCAGCGTCTTGTTCAGCTCCGCCGGAGCGTAGGCGTTCATCAGCATCTCCACGATCGTCACGAACACGGCGATGATGACGATATAGCACGGGATGCGCACTTTCGACGGAATCGCCTTGCGCACCAACGAGATGGCCAGATTGCTGCCTGCGAGCACGCACGTCGTCGCGATCCCCATGCCCAACGCGTTCTTCGCGCTGCTGGAAACGGCCAGCGTGGGGCACATGCCCAGCATCAGCACCAACACGGGATTTTCCTTCCAAATCCCTTTCACCAATTCTTTCATGACTGACATGTTCGTCCAACCTATCTATAATTATGAATTATGAATTATGAATTATTAGTTCGCCTGTGATTTGAACTTGTCATACGCCCGGCAGGCCTTGTTCACGGCGTTGTGGACGGCCGTGCTGCTGTATGTCGCGCCGCTGACGCCGTCAACGGAGCTGAACGGCTTCGCATCCTTGCCGCGATATTTTCCGTCCAGATACGGATTCGGAGGCAGTTCGCCTTCCGCCAACGCCTTACCGCCGCCCCAGATGGATTTCTTCAGCTTGCGATCCGTCGCCTGCGAGCCGAGACCAGGCGTCTCGCTGTGGCTGGAGACGATGACGTTGATGATACGACCGTCGGCACCGATTCCCGTCAGCGTCTTGACTTGGCCGCCGAAGCCTTTCGCCTCCGACTCCGCCGCAACGGCGATCTGCTTGCCGGCGGCGTCAAACGCGCGATACAGTTTCACATCGTTGATGACGATGACTTTTTCGTTTTCCGCCGCGTCTTCCGCGTCGTTCGACGCGATCGCCGCTGTTTCCGGCGGCAGAACGAGTTTCAAGCCGTCCGTCAGCGTCGCCTTGGCGGCGGCCGCCCGCGGCTCCGTCGTCACTTTGTCAACATACGCCAGAGCCGCCGCGCCAACCAGGCAGACCAGCCCCAAACTCACGCACAACCGCAATATGTCTTTCATTGGAACGTCACCTTATTTTTTCGTTGGATTCTTTTCAGCCTCGATTTCTTTCGACGACGCACGCCGGCCGACCTTCATCACGCCGAAGGGGCGTCCCGCCGTGAACTTGTCGATCAGCGGCGTCAAGGCGTTCATAATCAGAATGGAGAAGCTGACGCCTTCCGGATAGCTGCCCCACAGGCGGATGACGCTTGTCAAAACACCGCAACCGACGGCGAACACCACGGAGCCCTTGCGGTTCAACGGCGTCGTCACCATGTCCGTCGCCATGAAGAACGCGCCCAGCATGAGGCCGCCGCTCAGGATGTGCAGAAGCGGATTGAAATGCGCGCACGGATGGAACGCATACGCGATTCCCGTGAAAAGCGCCACCGTGCCGATGTAGCACACGGGCACCTGCCAGCGGATGATGTTCACGCAAATCAGAAAGATTCCGCCGATGATCAGCGCGACGGCGCATGTCTCACCGAGACTGCCGCCGCAATTGCCGATGAACAAATCCAAGACGCTGGGATACTGCTGTGCAACGGCGTCCGCCGCCTGCCGCGTCGCGCCGCTCGTCGCGTCGCATTGTGCGATCAACGCCAGCGGTGTCGCACCCGTCGCCGCATCGACCCATTTGGCGAAGCCGCAACCGGACGGTTTCACCCACGTCGTCATCGCGGCGGGGCAGCCGACCAGCAGCGCCACACGACCGACCAGCGCGGGATTGAACGGATTGCCGCCCAGGCCGCCGTACACCATCTTGCCGAGCCCGATGGCCGCCAGACTTCCGACGATGCACATCCAGACGGGAACCGTCACGGGAAGATTCATGCCCAGAAGCATGCCCGTCAACAGCGCGCTGCCGTCATTCAAGGCGGATTCGCGCCCCATCATGCGCGTGAACAGCGCTTCGAACGCCGCGCACGACACCATGCACAGAAGAATGACCATCAGCGCCCGCCAGCCAAAGAAATACACGGACGCCAAGGCGGCGGGAGTCAAGGCCCCGATGACCTTGAACATGATTTTCCTAACACTGTCACGATCATGGTAATGCGGCGAACTGCTTACCACAAGCTGGCTCATGTCAGGCATCTTGATCGTTTGCTCTGTCATATTGATGATGAATGTCTTATGATTAAGGTTTATGGTTTACTAGGTAATGATTGACGGGTTGGCGTTAATTCCCGTTCACTTCTTCGCGGCGGCCGCCGCGGCCGCTGCCGCCGCCCTCTTCTTGGCGTTGACGACGGCCTTCGCGCGGCGCATGTGCTGTACCAGCGGTCGGCCGGCCGGGCAGATGTACGCGCAGCTGCCGCATTCGATGCAGTCCATGACGTGCCATTTTTCGGCCAGTTCAAACTTCTGATGTTCGATCTGCGCGCTCAAAATGCCGGGCATCATGCTCATCGGGCAGACATCGTTGCAACGTCCGCAGCGCAGGCATGCGCTCGGCGAATATTGCACCAGTTCGTCGCGGCTCAGCAGCAGGATGCCGGACGTGCCCTTCATGACCGGAATGTCCAACGAATAGACCGCCATGCCCATCATCGGGCCGCCGGAAATGATTTTCGCGGGATCTTCGCTGACACCGCCGCAGAGCTCCAAAGCCGTGCGGTACAGCGTGCCGACGCGGAAGCGGTAGTTTCCGGGCTTCACGACGGGCGTTCCCGTCACCGTCGTCACGCGTTCGTACAAAGGCTTGCCAAGGCATACGGCTTCATAGATCGCCGCGGTCGTGCCGACATTCGAGACGACGCATCCGACGGCGGCCGGCAGGCCGCCGCTCGGGACTTTCCGCCCCGTCAGCGCATAGATCAGCTGCTTTTCAGCGCCCTGCGGATAGCGGACGACCAGCGGCGCCACTTCCACACCTGTTCCTTCCGCCGCTTTCGTCATCGTCTCGATCGCGTCCGGCTTGTTCAGCTCAATGGCGATGATGATCCGCTTCACGCCAAGAATCCGTCCAATGATCTGGGCGCCTTTCACGATTTTTTCGGGCGTCTCCAGCATGAGACGGTGGTCCGCCGTCAGGCAGGGCTCGCATTCGACGCCGTCAAGAATGATTGTGTCGATCTTGACATTCGGAGGCGGAGAGAGCTTCACGAACGTCGGAAACGTCGCGCCGCCCATACCGACGATGCCCGCTTCGCCGACGCGCGCCTTCAACGCCGCGGGATCCGCGTCCTGCCAGTTCTCGAACGGCGGCAGCGGATCAGCCGCCTTGTCTTCGCCGTCGCTTTCGATAACGACGGCGGGCAGCGTCGCGCCAGCCGGGCCGAGGCATGTCGTGACATCCTTCACCGTGCCGCTCGTGGGGCTGTGGACGGCGGCGGAAACGAATCCGCCCGGTTCGCCCAGAAGCTGGCCGCGCAACACATGGTCGCCCTTCTGGACGACCATCTTCGCGGGCGCGCCGATATGCTGCTGAAGCGGAACCGTGTACAATTCCTGCAACGGGGCGTTGATGATGTCTTCCTTGTTCGAGACCTTCCCTTCGGAAGGATGGATGCCGCCATAGAATCTAATCTGCGTAATCATGATATGCAGCCTCCTAATCCGCCTTGCGCAAACATTTCATCGGGCAAACCTCTGTCACGCTCTCCGCCGGCGGGTTCTCGTAGTTGACGGAAGCCAGGAAGCCGTTGATCAGAATCTGGTTCTCCCCCGCCGCCTTCATGCATTTGCGGCAGCCGATGCAGCCGCCGGAGCATACCTTCTTCTTGACGGGCGCCTTTTCAGGCGAATTGCAGTACACGTTGACCGCCGCGGCCGCGCGCGGAACCAACTTGATAACTTTGCGAGGACACACGGAAACACACTTTCCACAGCCTTTGCAAAGATCCGGATGGACCTTCGCCACATGTGTCGGAAGGATTTCAATCGCGCCGAACGGACAGGCACGCGCGCAGGAGCCAAGCCCCAGGCAGCCATATGTGCAGCCTTTCGCGCCGCCAGCGACCATCATCGCGTTCAGACAGTCGTTGACGCCATTGTAAAACGCAACGCGAGTCGTGTGATGGTCGTCACCACTGCAGCAGACGACGGCGACTTTCGGTTCGCCCTTTTCAGCCTGCACGCCAAGCAGTTCGCAGATCTTCTTGAGCGTATCGTCCGACATGGACGGGCAGTTGCCCGGTTTCGCCTTTCCAGTGGCCATCGCGTTCGCGTAGTCACCGCACCCTGCGAAGCCGCAGCCGCCGCAGTTCGCGCCGGGCATCAGTTCGCCCAGTTTTTCCGCAAGCGGATCCGCCTTCGCGCCAAAATATTTCACGACCAGTCCGATGGCCAGCGCCATCAGCACACCGACAACTGTCAACATCACTACGTCTATCATGATTCCAAAACCTTCGCTTTCAGATGAAGACTTTCACGAAAAGGAAACGAAACGGCCAAACCGCGCGTCATGCGCCAAGGCCCGCGAAACCGGAAAACGCCAACGCCAGAATGCCCGCCGTCACCAACGCGATCGACGGCCCCTGGAAACTGCGCGGAATACGGGACAGTTCCAGACGTTCACGAACGCTCGCGAACAAAACCAACGCCAAGGCGAAACCGACGGCCGACGCGCTGCAGAACACCGTTGATTTGAAAATCGCGCCCTTGAAGGCGTCTTCCGTCGCGCAAATGATCGCGGAGCCAAGCACGGCGCAGTTCGTCGTGATCAGCGGCAGATAGATGCCCAGCGCCTTGTACAATGTCAAGCTGAACCGTTGCAGGAGAACTTCCACGATCTGCACAAGCGCCGCGATCACGAGAATGAACAGGATCGTCCGCATGTACTCCAAATGCAGCGGAACCAGAAGGAACTTGTTGCAAAGCGACGTCACCAGACCGGACAACGTCATGACGAAAATGACCGCCCCGCCCATGCCAAGCGCCGTCTCAAGACGCTTCGACACGCCCAAAAACGGGCAGATGCCCAGAATACGGCTCAGCACGAAGTTGTTCACCAACACCGCGCCGACGATCAACAGCAAATATTCGCGCACGTTCACTACTCCTGTCTATTTGACTTCGGTAACCAATCTTCGGACCATCCCGTCCGCAAGAGGCCACGCCCCGCCGTCGGGAAGATCCTTTCATGTTATGGCAAAACATAAAATATAAATCATATCCTCCAAAAAACAATTATTTAAACGCATCTTCCCGCAGGAAAAACGACTCGTCCACATTGACTGCCCCATAGGCGGCATGGGCGCCCGAAAGAATGTCGCGCATGGCGTCAAACAACTTGACACACGCCCATGCAGGCGTAAATTAAAAATGAACGTACATGAAACATTGGTTACTCGGCTGCACGGCCATGCTGGTCTGCTGCATCGGCACCGCCGCGGAAGACATCAATTTCGGCAAATTCGATTCGCAATCCGTCCCGTCCTACTGGAAACTCCGCAACGTCAAAGGCGAAATGCAACCAGAGAAGAACGCCATCCGCCTTACCTATCCCAAGTGGAAGGAAGGCATGGACTTATGGCCCGCCGTCGTCCGCGATTTTCCGGACGATGCGAACAAGGTCGTCGACTGGTCCAACCACCGTTTTCTCGCCTTCGACCTCTATTACCAAGGCGCGCAGAACTCCGTCATCAAACTGCGGCTGGACGACGCGCAGAAGCACATCCGCCAGCTGGACCTTCCCGTGAAGGCCAACGGCCAGCAGACCGTCGTCGCCGTCAAACTGGCGGATCTCGCCAACGACTTGAACCTCAAGGAGATGGTGCATTTCGACCTCTTCCTTGAAAAGCCTGCGGCGGATTTCGTCGTCGATCTCTCCAACCTGCGGTTGACGGACCAGCCCTACAGCGCCGAATACGTCGCCAATCTCGTCGCAAAGACGGTTCCGAAATATCTGACGGCCATCGACGCGTTGAACGCCGCGGCGGATCTGCCCATCCGCAAGCCGCTTCTCGACGATGCGCAAAAGCAGCTCGCCCTCCTGAGGAGCGACGCCTCTCTGGCGGAAAAACTCGCCGTCTGCCAGAATGGCTGGCTTGCCCAATATCCCGCGCAAATCAAACGGATTGAATTCTTTGCGAAATTCGCGGATCGTCCCTTCCATCTGATGCCCATCCCGACAACGCTGAATCTCCGCATCGACCAGCTGCCGTCCGTCGAATACGGCACGGATCTTCTGAAGATGGACGCCGCCCGCGGCGAGGCGGAAAGCCTCCAGCTGCTCGTCACCTGCGGCGACAAGAAGCTTGAAAACGTCACCTACAGCGCCACGGATTTCGAAGATGGAAAGGGCAACGCCATCAAGCCGGAACTGTCCGTCGTCGGCTATATTCCTGTGGCACATCCGACGCCGAAGCCCAACGGCTTCGGCGTGGCGGGCCTCTATCCGGACGTGCTGCTTCCGAAGCAGACGTTCGATGTCGAGCCGTATAAGAATCAAGCCCTCTGGCTGTCCGCATGGGTTCCAGAAGACGCCGTGCCAGGCACTTACCGCAGCGTCATCCGCGTCAAGACGGCGGACGGGCAGGCCGTCACCGCCGTCGCCCTCCTGCAGGTCTATCCCGTCACCGTCCCGAAGCTCGGCAAGCTGAAGACCTGCTGGGTATCCCAGCCCGCCAACACCGATAAATGGAACAAAGGCGCTTACGACGACTTCCTCAAGCTCAATCTGAAATACCGCTTCGCCATGGACACGCTCGTCAGCAGCGACTGTCTCCCGTGGAACAAAGTCTTCACCGTCGCCGCAGACGGAAAGGTCACGGCGGACTGGACGGAATTCGACAAACGGATGGAATACTGGCGGTCCCTCGGCAAGAACACGTTCACGTTCTATTCGCCCCGCTGGTTCGCCTACGAGCCCATCGAAAAGCAGATTGACAATCTTGACGCAGAAAAGCAGAAAATCCAATTGGCCGCCAAGCATTTGAAGGAAAAAGGCTGGATTGAAGACTTCTACTGCTATGTCTTCGACGAACCGCATCCGTCGCTGACGGAAGTCACAAAGAGCATCTGCAAGTTCTTCCAGGACGCTGTCGGCCATGACGCGCATCTGATTCTCACCGCCTGCCATGGCAACATCCCCGCCTACGCGGGCTCCGTCAACATTTTCGTGCCGCACATCAACCTCTACGATCCCGCCTACATGCATGAACGGCAGGCGAAAGGCGACCACGCATGGATGTACACATGCATCGGAACCGCCGGCACGCGCTATCCGGACACATGGAAGCTCGACTACTATGGCACGGGCCATCGCGCCGTCGGCTGGTGGCTCTTCAAATACGATGTCGAAGGCTACCTCTACTGGGGCGTAAACTATTGGCAGGAAAATCCTTGGAAAGACGCCATGACGTTCCCGAACGGCAATGGCGACGGCTCCATGTTCTATCCGGATCCGGAACGGAAAGGCCTGCCGTGGCCGTCCGTCCGCGCGGAAATCGTCCGCGACGGTTTCGAAGACTATGAACTGCTCCACCTGCTGCGCGCCAAATACGCCGGCAAGGCGGACGCGGAAGTCGAAAAAATCCTCTCCTGCGGCGACATCATCTACTCGACGACGAACTACAACGAAACAGGCGACATGGACTACATCAATCTCCACCGCCGTCTGCTTGAGTTGCTTTCCAAATGACACATGACAGAAGAAACCATCAAAAGCATCTACGTCTCCGGGCATCGGAACCCTGACATCGACAGCCTGGCCAGCGCCGCCGCCCTTGCGGAACTCAAACGGCGCCAAGGCTATGCGAACGTCAAGGCCATCTGTCCCGGAAGGCTTTCCGAAAAAGGACTTTTCCTGTTCGGCAAATTCGGCGTCACGCCGCCCGAGCCGCGCAGCGATGTCTATTTCCGCATCCACGACATCATGGAGACGGACATTCCCGTCATCACCGAAGGCACGACGCTCTTCCAGGCGGTCGATTTCCTGAACAAATCAGGCTACGTCCGCCTGCCCGTCGTGGACAAGAACGGCAAGTTTCTCGGCATGCTCTCCCCCATCAACCTCCTCTCCAATCTGCTCGGCATCGGGGCAGACTACGGCAACAGTTTGACGGGGCGAAAGATACACAGCTCCATCAAGCTGATTGCCGATGTCATCCAGGCGGAGATCCTCACGGGAAGCGATCTGGAGGTCATTGAAGACTTGAAAGCCTACGTCGCCGCGATGAATGTCGAAAGCTTCGACTCGCATCTGCCGCAGGGCGAAGAACGGCGGCTGATCGTCATTTCGGGCGACCGCTCGGAAATCCACCTCCGTGCCATCCAGCGGAAAATCCGCCTCATGATCATCACAGGGGAGAAGGCCATTGAGCCGCTCATCCTGCAGGTCGCCCATGAGCAGAATGTCGCCATCCTGAAGACGCAGCTGGATTCCGCCGCCGTCATCCGTCGGCTCAAGTTCACGGTTCCCGTTGAATCGTATGGACTTAGCCTTCCTCCTACAATTCTCCACCCGGAAGACCGTGTCTCCAAGATGTCCTCCCGGATTCTCGGCACTCTGGAGGATGTCATCCCTGTCGTCGATTCGGAGCAGACTTTCCTCGGCGCCGTCTTCAAGAAGAGCGTCAACGCCACGCCGCCCTACCGCATGATTCTCGTCGATCACAACGAGCCTGAGCAGAGCGTTCTGGGCGTGGAGGAAATCCCGCTGATGGAAGTCGTGGACCACCACCGCATCGGCATTCGCCCCACGAACCTGCCCATCAAATTCACGGGCGACATCGTCGGCAGCACCTGCACGCTTGTCACGGGCATGTATTTCGCCGCGGGCGAAAGCATTTCCAAAGGCATGGCGGGCATCCTGCTTGGCGGCATCATCTCCGACACATTGAACTGCAAGTCGCCGACCACCACGGACTTGGACCGCAGGATGATCGCCAAGCTAGAGCAGATTTCCGGCATCTCCGCCAACGAACTCATGGGCGAACTGTCTCATATCGACTCGCCGCTCGTCTCGCAGTCGCCGGACGAAGTCATCAAGTCGGACCGCAAGTTCTATGAAAACGGTCCTCTCAGATTCACGTTGTCACAGGTGGAGGAAACCAATCTCGAACTGTTCCATCAGCGTCAGCCAGAGCTCACGGAAGCCATGCAGAAACTGCTCGTTGAAGACAAGCTTGATTTCATCGGGCTCATGGTCACGGACGCCGTGCGCGAAATCTCGGAACTGCTCGTCGTCGGCAACAAGGAGCTGCTCCGCCAGATTCCCTACGAACGCCATGAAAACGGCCTCTTCTATCTGCCCGGCGTCCTCAGCCGTAAAAAACAACTTCTCCCGCAAATGCTCACCATCACCTTGCCTAATTGAATTTATCATGAATTTATTCTTGCATGGAAAGACGTTTCACGCCACCGCGGCCGTCGCATTCACCCTTGCCGTCGCCGTTTTGAACGCCGCCCCAAACAATCGCACATTCCCCCCAGCCGACCCTATGAAAAAAGAAACGCAGATTCCCGTATCCCTTGGCAAAACGTCACTTCTGGACATCGGTCTCTATCAGGTAACCTGCCAGTCATATGGAAAGGACGCCATCCTTCTGCCGCCGAATTTCATGGGCAGCGACATCGCCACGGGCGTCATCTATGATCCGTCGTTCCAACAGGACGGGAAAAAGGCTCTTCTTCTCCACAGCCCGTGGAAGCTTCCCGCGGGAAGCACATGGGTCGACTACCAGCTGCTGCTGCCGGAAGCAACACCGTTGAGGCTGCAGTTCGCCGTCGCCATGCGCCATGGCGTCGTCGACGCGACACACAGCGACGGCGTCACCTTCAGCGCCTACGTCGCGGAGCCTGGGCAGGAGCCGCGCGAACTCTACCGCGAACACATCGTTTCGGACAAATGGAAGCCGTTGGAATTTGATCTATCCTCTTTCGCGGGAAAGCCTTGCGTCATCCGCCTGCAGGTCGAGCCCGGCCCCGCGAACAATCCGAGCTTCGACTACTCCTATTACGGCGATCCGGCCATCGTCGCGGGAACGCTGTCGGATTCCGAATTTCGCAAGCAAGCCGTTGATTTGCTGAATCTTCCGGCCATCAAAGCCGTCAGCGGCGCATCGCTGAAGCCATTGGCCAACACGCATCTCCGCGGCGTCACGCCAGGCAACATCCTGCCGTTCAAAAACAACCTCCAAAAGATCGACGGCGGCTGGGCGTTCCGCTATGAAGCGGCGGACTGCGTCATGCAATATGTCTATAAGCCGCAGGCTTTTCCGTTGGAAGACATCACCCTGCAGGTGGATGGCAACATTCCTTTGGCCGTCGCCACGGGCGCGGGCTTCGACTGCGGTTCGCCTGTCAAAACAACCATCGTCTCCTGTGAGCAAAAAGACAACCAGTTGTCCATCACCGCCAAACATGAACTGAAAGACGAATCGTTCACGACGAAATGGACGCTTGGCATATACGGCAAGTCGTTGACGTTCAGCGTTTCGGCGGACAAGCCGCTTGTCCATCAGATGCGGCTCGGCGGTGTCGCCGCCCCGCTCCGCAAAACCATCCACACGCCCTATTTCGGCGACCAGCTCGTCTATCTGCCCGCCAACCGTCTTTTCACCTGCCGACGACTCGACTGGACGTTCTCCAACGCGTCAAACGCCGACGGCGACGCCAGATACGATAAAAAGACAGACGGCACGCGCAATCTCCTTGCGGAAACAGGCTACATCGCCTTCTCGCACACGCCGGGCGAAGTCTTCCCGAACATCCCCTTCCCGCCGTCCGCCCACCGCGCCACGCTCGGGGCGCTCACGATTCTGGATTTCTGGGGCATCACGGGCGGCAGTTTCGCCAACGACGGCGACGTGCTTCGGACGCTGAAAGACTACGGCGTCGATCACATCGGCATCATCTACCACACATGGCAGCGCTACGGCTACGACATCAAACTGCCGGACCACGTTCCCGCCAATCCCAAATGGGGCGGCGACGACGCCATGCGCGCCCTCGGGCAGGCCGCGAAGGACTGCGGCTATCTCTTCTCCCTCCATGAAAACTACATCGACATGTATCCGGACGCGCCGTCATACGACGAATCGTCCATCGCCCTGCTTGCAGACGGCAAAAAGTTTCCCGCATGGTACAACCCGGGCACGCGGATCCAGAGCTATATCATCAAAGGCAACCACGCCTTGAAATACGCCAAGCAGAACGCCCCCGAAATCCATCAACGTTACCAAACGACAATGGCTTACATCGACGCGCAGACCTGCGGCTCGCCCGGATGGCGCGTCGATCACGACGCCACGCAGCCACTGGCCGGCATGGCCCGCCTGAAGGTTGAAACGGAGCAGAATCTCTACAATTACATGCGCAAGACGCATGGCGGCCCCTTCCTCGGCGAAGGCAACTTCCATTATTTCTGGGCGGGCCCATGCGACGGCGTCGAAGCCCAGACGGACGGTGAAAACCAGCCGCCGTTCTTGGATTTCGACCTGCTGAAAATCCACCATCAGATGACGAACCACGGCATGGGCTACTACTCCCGCTGGCAGGCGAAGCCAGATTCCGTCGTCTGGGGCTTCAACGCGGGATCGCCCGACCGAATCGACAAATACCGCGCGCAGGAAATCGCCTACGGCCACGCGGGTTTCGTCAATTCGCCGCAAACGAACAATCCGCTGTGGGTCGCGAAGGAACATCATCTCATGCACGCCGTCCAGACGCTCTACGGCACGGCGGACGTCGAAGCCATTGATTATGAGATCGACGACGGCGTGTTCGCCCCCGCCGCCATCGCCGTCCCCTTCGGTTTCACCTCCCGCCAGCGTATCCGCTACGACAACGGCTCGACAATCTGGATCAACTGGTCGCCCGAACCATGGACCGTCAACGGCCGCACGTTGCTCCAATGGGGCTTCCTCGCCATCGGCAAAGACACGACGGTCTATGGCGCAAGCATCGACGGGACAACTTATTCTGACTTTGCGGACTGCCCTGAATACGTCTTTGCGGACGCGCGGACATCTTTCGACATGCCCTACATGACGACCGCCAAGCCGCTCGCGGAAATCAGCGTCCATGAATTGAAATATCTCGGCGACGACAAGATCCAGATTTCCTACAAATGGAAATATCTGGTCGATAAACCGAAAGCCACCGGTTGTTTCGTCCATTTCGTCAATCCCGCCGCCGAACGGTCGGACAAGCTGACGTTCCAGAACGACCACGCCCTGCCCGTTCCCGCCGCTGAATGGTCAGTCGGCGGCGAAGGCGTCACAGGGCCGTTCACACTCACCGTTCCAAAAGGTTACGACTACCATGACATCACGTTCGGCCTGCTCGACGCCGCCGGCAACCGCCTGCGTCTGCGTGGACGCCTCTACAACAACCTCCGCTACCACATCGGCCGCATCAACGTCAAACGCGCTCAAGATGGCAATATTACCGACGTGTCATTCCAGCCAGTTCCAGCCAGTCTCCGAACTGCCGGAAAAGCCTGAGGAGCAACCGCTTGACTTCAACGTCCGCATGACGCCGAAAGGCCATGTCATCGACTTCGGCCCCGTCGCCACGGACGGTTCCGTCAAGATCAACCGTTCCGCCGAATCGCTGACGATCTTCCCCTATCCACGTGAAAAGGAGATGACGGTGAAGATCAACCTGAAGCGTTTTCCGTTGCCGCAACGCCCCCGCAAACTCGTCGCCAAAGCGCCCTTGACGCAGGAAACCATTGGTGACGTGCCGTTTACAATCGACGGTGACTGGCTCGTCTTCAAGACAACCGTCCGCAACGCAGGGCGGTATGTGCTAAGCTTCTAGCCTTATTCAGGATGGTTCGCCTTGCTGTTCTATCAGCTTTTTGACAACGCGATCAAAATCCGACTCAATGGGTTGCGTGCGGTTGAAGACATCATATTCAGCATTGGCGAAAGCTTCCGCCTGCGCCTTGGTCGTCTTTCCTTTGTCAGGCAGA
>CACYQT010000091.1:0-31296 GCA_902776645.1 uncultured bacterium
ACTTGCGGCTTTGGACGTCCCATTTCAGCAGCCGATGGATCGTCTGCGCCTCCAGGCCGGTCGCCTCGCCAAGCCGTTTGGCGGCGCGTCCCGTCGGCGCCGCCAACGCCAGCCGACGGCCCAACAGTTTCGCACAAGCCACAATCTGCCCGATGACCGTCGTCTTGCCGACGCCCGGGCCGCCTGTGATGATGCTGAAACCATACGCGAAGGCCCATTCGACGGCTTGACGTTGCTGACGATTCAATCGCGCAAATCCTTCGCCAAGACGATCATACGGCAACGGTTGGCCGATGCCGCGTCCATTTCGCAGAATGACATTCACCATCTGCGCCAAATCCGTCTCCGCCGCATACAACCACCGCAAATAGAAGCGCGGCTCCGCCTTTTCGCCAAAAAGCATCGCCTCCTGGATGACTTTGTTTTCCGACAGCGCGATGGTCAAGCCCTGCTCCACACGTTCCTGCGACACATTCAGAACCTCCGCGGCGGCTTCAATCAACCGTCCTTTCGGCAGACAGACATGGCCGTCCTGCGACGCCTCCTCCAACGCATGGACGATGCCCGCGCACAACCGCAATGGATCGTCCGGCTTGATGTCCATCTTCGCGGCGATCCGATCCGCCGTCAGAAAACCAATTCCATCAACGTCTTCCGCAAGCCGATATGGATTCCGCCTCACGATTTCCGCCGCCGAGCCGATGCCATACGTCCGAATGACACGATTGCAGAAGGCGGGCGTCAGCCCAAGGCCTTGCAGAAACACACGCGTGCCGCGCTCTTCGCTTTGCGAATGCCATGCGTCGCGAATCTCCGCGATGCGCTTCGCGCCAATGCCGGGCACTTCCTTCAGACGTTCCGTGAAATTATCCAGAATATTCAGCGTGTCCAGCCCGAATTTATCGACAATCCGATCCGCATAGACTTCGCCGATGCCCGGCAAGACACCGCTTGCCAGATACTTGCGAATTCCGGCTTCGGAGCTTGGCAACACCGCTTGATAGCTTGTCACATGAAATTGGTTGCCATGCTCCTGATGGCGCTCCCAACGGCCTTCCGCCTCGATTTCCTGCCCTTCCATCAAGCCGGGCATCGCGCCGACGATCGTCTGTTCGTTGCCATGGGAATCCGTCAGACGGAACACGGAATACTGCCCGTCCGGCCGTTCATACACGACTCGTTTGATCGCCCCGCGAATATGATGCAGGGCGACCGACACGTCGTCGTCGCCGTTGTTCGGCCCTTCGCCGAACAACGGCAATTCGTCATTCAATTGGTTGTCATCGTCAAAAGGCACCGTTCATCTGCCTGTCAGAGGTTGAAACTATTCTTTCCGCACACCGACCAACAGATAATTTACCTTCTTTCCTGTAAATTCAACTTGTTTCGATTCGTTGGGCTGCGGTAAAAAAGGCGAGACGAGCGCCCATTTCATGCCGCTGAAACGATCCACCAAATCCTGCAGCTCCTTGTCGGAAATGCCGAGGAACAACGCGCGGACGCTGTTCGGATCGCTTTCGTCCAATTCCATCTGGTATTTGCCGGACGCATCCAGCCGATGCAGTTCCGCCAGACTCAAATCGAAATTGTCGATATTCCAGACATGGCGGATATTGTCCTGCAACTGATACGTTCTCACGGCGCGGCTGTTTCCATTGTAGCGGCCGCCGTTGCGGCTGACCGCGCGCAGATCCTGCGTCGAAACACCGCCGTTCAGCTTCAGTTCTTCTCCATGGCGAACCGCCAGCGGTTCTTCATGAATGGACGGTTCCGATTCGTTCAGCGCAATTATCATGGAGGTCGCTTCTGGTGCGATGTCGTTTTCCGTCATAATCTGCACAGGCGTAGGCGACGCACTGGCAACATTGCCTGAAGGCGTGTCGCCGCCGTCGGACAGACGCGTCATCAAAATGCCGCCGGCCAGCAGGATGGCGGCGGAAGCCGCGGCCGCCGTCGCGACGCGCGGCCATATCTCCGCACGACGCCACCACGGGAACGGACGGATCGACTCACGGCGGCCCGGCGTATGGCAGGCCGCGATGATCCGTTCGGACAAAATCGGCGGCGGTTCGGACAGACGGACGACCAGGCGGTTCACCTCACGGTAGCCGGCCACGATCCTTCCGCATTCCGCGCAACGCGTCACATGGACCGAGACGGCGCGCCAATGGCCGTCCAGCTCCACGCCGGCGTTTTCCAAATCCACCAATTCGCTCAACAATTCACGCGACGGACAATCTGATTTTTGTTCTGTCATGCTCATAACCCCAGTTTGCTCCGTAACTCTTCCCGTGCACGGTTGATTCTGGATTTGATCGTCCCCAGCTTGCATCCAAGCAGTGAGGCGATCTCCTCATAACTCATTTCTTTTACATTCCTCAAGATCAACGCCTCCCGGTAGGCTTCCGGCAGTTTTGCCATCTCCTCCTGTGTGCGGCGTTCCAATTCACTGAACTGCAACGACTTGTCTGGAGACATCCGTTCATCGGGCGCCTCGAAGAACAACGCGTCGTCGCCTTCCGTCCCTTCGATCGGGGCGTTCAAGCTTGATGTGACCTTGCTGCCGCGGCATTTGTTCCAACGATATTTGTTTTTCGCCAGATTTGTCACGATGCGGTACATCCAAGTCGTGAACTCCGAATCACCACGGAACTTCGGCAAGGCGCGGTGGATGCGGATAAATGCATCCTGCGCAACCTCCTGCGCATCCTCACGGCTGCCCAGAATACCGTATGCGATGCCGTATGCGCGGCTCGTGTATTTCCGGACGAGCTGGTCGAACGCGAATTCGTCGCCGTTCTTGAAACGCTCGATTAGTTCTTGATCTTCGTTCATGGAGTTATGAGACATGAAAACATGGCATTGGTTCCAGTTTTCGCGTAAAAAATCATGCATTCCGCATGAAAAACAATTTAATCAAACAACAGGAAGACGGAGCGCATGGCGGGAACCGTCACAGGCTTGTCCAATTCAACACGCGTCACGGAGCCGTCGGACGGACTGCACAGCCACGCCCATGTCTTCGACGGATGGCGGCATGTCACGACGCCGTCCGAACGCGACTTGTTGACCAGCATCTGCAGCTCCTTGCCGTCCTTCGTCACATAGCCGCCGCGCAGGACGGTCGCCGTCGTGCAGGAGATGGCGAATTCATCCGCATGCGATGCCAACGTCTTCAGAATATCCTGCAATGAAACAGGTTGGAACGGCGCATTCAGTTCCGCCTGATTGACGCCCGCAACCGTGTTGAAGCGCGGCAGGCGGTTCATGAACAGCACCTCCACGCCTTTTTCCTTCAACGACGCCAACGCCTTCATCGCCTTCGTGTCCACCAGATCCGCCGCCGGAACGATCACCGTCCGCACGGCAAGGCCGGAAATCGACGGCGACGCGGCTTCTGCCGCCGCCGTAATATCTTCCGCGTCAGCGAAATGGAAATCGTATCCCGCCTCATAGACGGCTCTGGAAAGATGCCGCGTATCGCCGTCCAGGCTGCATTCCGCAATGCCTGTCGCCGTGTATTCGGGGCGGACCTTCGCCTGCACTTCCTCAATCGCATAATATATAAAGGTATGGCAGTTGTTCTGAAGGCCGTCCAGCATCATGCCCAGACGGCCGACATAGCGGTTGAACCACTTCGTGTCCTCCTGCCCCGTGTAGCCGCCGCGGTTGATGCGGCCGTTCTGCCATTCGCTGAAATTCGGTTGGAAATACGAATTCGTGACGCGCACGCCGCCCAGATAGAGGATGCCCATGACCGCCGTCATGTTCTCCAGCGGAGCCTGTTTGAAGCGGTCGCGGTTGGCGAACGGGCAGATTTCGACCATCAGGCCGTTCGCCCCCATCTTCCGCGCCGCCATCTGCGGATATTTCACCGTGTTGTAGTCAAAATCCTCCGGATAGCAGACCAGCGCGTCGATGCCCGGATAACCAGTCCGACGCAGCACGGAGACATAGTCGCCATAGCAGCGGACATGGGAGGTGATGTTCTCCTCCAGCAGATAATGGCCGGAGAAGACGCCGCCGTTCTCCTTGCACCACGCCGCGATCTGGCCGCTCCACGCTTCCGAAATCAGTTTGCCGACCAAACGGTAGAACTTCGCGCGAACGGGATATGAATCATAATGGCCTTCGAACAGCAGCGGCAGATACGGCTTGATGGATTCGCCGTACATCTCTTCGTATTTTTCGAACAAACCGTCAACCCACGGCGCCAACGCGTACGGCCACATTTCGTATGAACGCGCGTAGGCGGTCTGCAGGCTCGGCTCGTCCGTGAAGACGGCTTCCGCCCGCTTGAAGGCGTTCGGAATGCCCGCCTTGATCGGCTCGTAGGCGATGTCCAGAAAACGCCGCACGGCCTTGGGATCCATGACGTTGAGATAATGGCGGAAGGAGCAGACGTTGTGCGTGCAATGGGAGCCTTCGTATGCGCGCTTCGAGCAAAAGACAAACAGAATTTCATGCGGCTTCAGTTCGCAGTCGCAGGCGTCTTTCGTGAACGGGACAGGCGTCATCGCTTCGTAGTTGATGAACGTCTCATGGATTTCAGGCGTCGCGAACGGATATTTCGCCGCCCAGACGATCTTGTCCGACTGGTCGTCCAGACGGAAATGGACGGTCTTCGGCTCGTCATATGTCGGATGGCGACGCATGTAGAAGCCTTTCGCCTCGAATTCCGGATGATCTTTCAGCGTCAGGCCGCCCGCCATGCCGCTTGGATAGCCGGGCTCGTCGTAGATCCAGTATTTCAAACCAGCCGCGTCCATCGCGTCCATGATCTTCGACAGCGTGGCGATATTGTCCGGATTCGTCGTGAAACCGTTGGCGAAGGGGCAGTTCAGGACGGCGCCGCGGCAGCCGTAGGCCTTCAACGCCTCGACCATGCCGTCGATGTCCTGCGGCCAGTCATGCACAATCGGCTGCATGGCGTAGCGGCTGTCCTTCGGCTCGACAAAATCCGCCAGCCATGACGGATAGTCCGTTGCGTTCGCTCCCATCGCGCACGCGCAAAGGCATGCGCACATCGACAACCATGACGTGGATTTTGCGACCATCTTGATGCTCCTTCTTTTTGTTCTCCTGGCTCTTTCACGGGACTTCTGGGACCACTGCGACTTCTGGGACTACTGCGAATAAAAATGATCGTTTCATATGTCCCATATGTCCCATATGTCCCATATGTCCCAGTCGTCCCAGTCGTCCCAGTTAATCGAAACCGCTGGCGTTTTCGCCTGGCCCTTTTGAAAAACGGCCTCGAAACGGCCAATTTTTCCGGCCGCTTCGAGGCTACTGAATGTCATGATGCCTTTTCGGGATTTGGCACCAATTCAATTACTTGACGCTCTTGACGATTGCGAGGAAGTCGGCCGCCTTCAGGGCCGCACCGCCAATCAGACCGCCGTCGATGTCGGGCTGGGCAAGCAGACCGGCCGCGTTGCCGGGCTTCATGCTGCCGCCGTACAGGATGCGGGTGTTTTCCGCAACGCACGGGCAGGAGAACATGGACTTCAGCAGGCCACGAACGAATGCGTGGACTTCCTGAGCCTGCTCATCGGTCGCGACTTTGCCAGTGCCGATGGCCCAGACGGGCTCGTAGGCCAGAACGATGTTCTTCATGTCTTCAGCCGTCAAATCGGCCAAAGCGCCGCGGACCTGGCGTTCGATCACGGCTTTCGTCTGGTCGGATTCACGCTCGGCAAGCGTCTCGCCGATGCAGACGATGCAGACCAAACCATGCTTCAGAGCGGCTTTGACGCGCTTGTTGACGGTTTCGTCCGTCTCGCCGAAATACTGGCGGCGTTCGCTGTGGCCGATGATGACATGCGTCACGCCAACTTCGTTCAGCATGGCACCGCTGATTTCGCCCGTGTAGGCGCCTTTCTCTTCCCAGTGGATGTTCTGGGCGCCGACTTTCAGCGGCGTGCCTTTCGCTTCGGCGATCACGGCGCTCAACGTCGTGAACGGCGGGCAGACGACGACTTCGGGGGCGTTTTCGCAGCAGCAGCACTTGCCGTCGCACTGGGCCTTCATGTCTTTGATCAACGCAACGCCTTCGGCGGCCGTGTTGTTCATTTTCCAGTTGCCGGCGATCATGTATTTTCTAGCCATGGTTCTTATTCCTTATAATATTTATATTGTCATAATCTGACAGCTTAAAGCTTAAAGCCTAAAGCTTAAAGCAAAAACAACGTCATTACCGAAAGCCAAAAGCCTAAAACGACGAAGCTTGCATTCGCTTTCAGCTTTAAGCTTTTAGCTTTCAGCTTCCGCGAAGCGGAATTATTTGTCGTCGAGGGCGTCGCAGCCGGGCAGGACTTTGCCTTCGAGGAACTCGAGGCTCGCGCCACCGCCGGTGGAGATGTGGGACATCTTGCTGGCGAGACCGCTCTTGTTCACGGCGCTGACGGAGTCACCACCGCCGATGATGCTGACGGCCGCGCTGTCCGCGACAGCCTTGCAGATGCCCATCGTGCCAGCCGCGAATTTGGCCATTTCGAAGCAGCCCATCGGGCCGTTCCAGACGACCGTCTTGGCCTGCGCGATTTCAGCGGCGTAGGCGGCGACCGTCTTCGGGCCGATGTCGAGAGCCATCCAGTCGGCGGGGATGTCGTCGCCGACAACCTGCGTGTTGGCGTCATCCGCGAACTTGTCGGCGGCGACGTTGTCGAGCGGGAGGAGGAACTTCACGCCGGCGGCCTTGGCGGCTTCCAACGTGGCTTTCGCGGTGTCGAGCAGTTCGTCTTCGCAGAGGGACTTGCCGATGTTGTGGCCCTGGGCCTTCAGGAACGTGTAGGCCATGCCGCCGCCGATGAGGATCGTGTTGACCTTCTTCATGAGGTTCTGCAGGACTTCCAGCTTGCCGGAAACCTTCGCGCCGCCGATGATGGCGACGAACGGACGCTGCGGCTCTTCAACCGCCTTGCCCAGATAATCCAGTTCTTTCTGCATCAGGAAGCCGGCGACGCACGGGCCGCCTTTGGCCTTCATATACTTGCAGATGGAAGCGGTGGAGGCGTGGTCGCGGTGGGCCGTGCCGAACGCGTCGTTGACATAGACGTCGCCGTAGCTGGCGAGCTTCTCGGCCATGGCGGCCTTCTTCTGCTTCATTTCGGCCTTCTTGGCGGCATATTCTTCGTCGCTCATGCCGTCGGCCTGCTTCGCCTTGCCTTCTTCGGCCTTGTAGAAGCGGGTGTTCTCCAGCATCAGGACTTCGCCGGGCTTCAGGGCCGCCGCTTCCGCGTCGGCAGCCATGCAGTCAGCCGCGAATTTGACTTCTTTGCCAAGCTGCTTCGCCAGATAGTCGGCGACGGGCTTCAGGCTGAATTCCTTTTCATAGCCCTTGCCGCTGGGGCGGCCCAGATGGCTCATCAGAATCAGAGCGGCGCCCTGTTCCAGAACGTATTTGATCGTCGGCAGAGCGGCCTGGACGCGCGTGTCGTCCGTGATGACCTGCTGGTCGTTCAACGGAACGTTGAAGTCAACGCGCATCACAACTTTCTTGCCTTTCACGCAAATGTCTTTCACTGTCTTCTTGTTCATCGATTTTTCTCCGATTTGCTTGGGGTTGATTTGGCACTTTGCTTTGCCGATAACTATCTTCGAGTCTATTCCTTAATATAATATAGGAAGCCGTTTTTGTCCATTATTGTCATGGAATTAACGGTCCCGCAGGAGCGGGATCCTCCCTTTTATCAGCAGTCGCAGACTTCCGTCAGGCAGTACTTGCCGAGAACGGCTGGCTCCCGCTGGAACCACTTGCCGTTCGTGAAGTCCGGAATCGCGACGGGCATGCTGCCCATGGCGACGGAATCTTCGCTCAGGCAGGTCACCGCCATCCACGCAGCCGTGTCATAGACGTCGATCGGCGTCTGCGTTCCGGCCTTGACGGCCTCCACGTAGGCGCGCAGGACGAGATAGTCCATGCCGCCGTGGCCGCCCTTCACACCTTCCGTGCGATACCACTTCCAAAGCGGATGCTCGTACTTTTCATAGTAGTTGTTGAGGCTGTCCCACACGTCCGCCTTCGGGCTGACGCCTTCCAGATAGACGGCGTATTTGTCCTCCATCCAGATGCCCTTCGTCCCTTCGATGCGGTTGCCGCGGCTGTAGGGGCGCGGAAGCGACGTATCATGCGTCAGCGTAATGGTTTCGCCATGGGCGCATTTGATGACGGTCGTGACGACGTCGCCCATCGTGAACTGGCGGTTGAACAGATCGTATTCTTCACCGCGATGGTTCTTGATCCATTCATGGAGGCCGCGGGCCTTGGAGGCCGTCGCCGTCAGCGTCAGCATGCGGTTGCCGCGGTTGATGTTGAGGCATTTCGCGATCGGGCCGAGCTCATGGGTCGGATAGACTTCGCCGTTGCGGTTCGAATAGTTCGCGAGGCGGTAGTGGCGGTTTTCGCGGCCGTTGCAGATTTCGTCGCGAAGGTCATGCTGGTAGCCGCCTTCCGCATGGACGAGTTCGCCGAAAAGGCCCTGCTTCACCATGTTGAAAATCGTCAGCTCCTCGCGGCCGTAGCAGCAGTTCTCCAGCAGCATGCACGGCTTCTTCGTCCTTTCGCTGGTGCGGACGAGCTCCCAGCACTGCTCGACGGACGTCGCGCCGCCGACTTCCGTCGCGGCGTATTTGCCAGCGTCCATGGACGCGATGCAAACATCCGCATGGGATGTCCATGACGACGGCGTAATGACGGCATCCAACTCCTTCATTTCCAACAGGCGGCGGAAATCCGTGCTCGCCATCGGCGTGTTGCCGCGCTTTTCGATCACATCCTGCTTCGCACGGGCCAGGCGGTCTTCATACAAATCCGAAACGCCGATGACTTCCACGTCCGGCATCCCCAACAGCAATCCCAAAAGCCCGCGGCCGCGACCGCTCACGCCGACAACTGCTACACGCACCGAATCCATTCGTTCTGCCTCCAATTCCTTGTGAGAGTTTCCTTTTCCGCACATCGTGTAAAAACGACGGGCGATTATGCTTGCTTTTTCATTTTATTTATATAAAGTAAACCATACTTTTGTTTTCGCACTAAATCTCGAACGATTTTTCAACCATTTTCTCCCACGGGAGTCATCATGCTGCAAATTCTCGAACCATTCAACGGCGCCGTCCTCAACGCCAGAACAGGCGTCCAGACCGACGACGGCCTGCAAATCAACGTCACGGGCACCGCCCCCGTCGGCATGGCCGTCTCCGTCAACGGCGTCGCGGCAAAACGCTGCGGCGCGGCATTTTCCGCCACCGTCACGCTGACCGCCTTCCAGAACGACATCACCGCGTCCGCCATCGGGCCGGACGGCGAAGCCTCCCACCGCATCCGCGTCGTGTGGGACAAATTCTCCCGCAAACGCTACCGTTTCGCCATCGACGACAACTCCTTCTTCCTCCGCGACCTTTTCCAGAAGAAGCCGAAGGACCTCTTCGAGAACTACTATCTCGCCATCCTCAAGAAAATCCATGACGAATACGGCTCCAAATTCTCCATCAACTGCTTCTTCGAAACGCCGGAAAAGGATTTCAACCTGACGATGCTTCCGGACTGCTGGAAACAGCAGTTCCTCGACAACTCCAATTGGCTGAAGCTCACATGGCACGCCTACAACGAATTTCCGGACCGCCCCTACGAACACGCCTCCGCCGCGACGGTCATCCATGATCTGGATCTCGTCAACGAGCAGATCGTCCGTTTCGCGGGCGAAGACACATGGGCCATGCCCACCATCATCCACTGGGGCGAAATCCAGTCGGACGTCCTCCCCGCCCTCTACAAACGCGGCGTCCGCGCATTCTCCGGCTACTTCACCAAATATCGCAACCGCTATATGGTCGCCTTCGGATTGGATGAAAACACCTGCGGCAAGCTGGAGAACACACGCCTGCTCATGCACTGGCCGTCCGGAATCGTCTTCTCGCGCCTCACATGCGTCATCAACAACACGCCGATCGAAAACATCATCCCCGTGATACAGAAGGACATGGCCAGCCCGGACACGGCGGAAATCATCGACTTCCTCACCCATGAACAATACTTCTGGCCGTTCTACAAAAACTACACGAGCCCGTCTTCTTCCACGAAGGCTTCCTCGGCGTCCCGCATCCATAACCATTAACAAAAGGAACCGCCCATGCAATTCCATCTCAGCTTCTTCGGAGCCGCGCAGAACGTGACCGGCTCGCAATACCTCCTGCAGGCCAACGGCAAAAACATTCTCATCGATTGCGGCCTTTATCAGGAACACGACCTGAAGGAACGCAACTGGGCGGATTTCAAATTTCCCCCCGCGGAACTGGACGCCGTCGTTCTGACGCACGCCCATCTGGACCATTGCGGCCTCCTGCCGCGTCTCGTCACGCAGGGCTTCAACGGCCCGATCTACTGCACGCGGGCCACGGCGGACATCGCGCAGATCGTTCTGCAGGACTGCGCCAAAATCAATGAAGAAGACGCCGATTTCAAACGGAAGCGCCATGAAAAGGAAGGCCGCCAGGGCCCCTTCCCGGAAGTCCCGCTCTACACGCTGGACGACGCCAACGCCGTCCCGCCGCTCTTCAAGCCCTGCAACTTCAATGACAAACTGACGCTAGGCGAAGGACTTACGATGGAATTCGTCTGCGTCGCGCACATTCTCGGCGCCGCGTTCGTCCGCTTCACCATCACGCAGAAGGACCAGACGCGCACGATCGTCTTCTCCGGAGACGTCGGCCGAAAGAACATGCCGATTCTGGAAGACCCGTCGCCCATCGGCCCCGCAGACTACATCGTCGTCGAATCCACCTACGGCGACCGCCTCCACGGCCCACAGGCGGACATCCCGAACGAACTGGCGGACATCATCAACGACACCGTCGCGCGCCGCGGCAATCTCATCATCCCGTCCTTCGCCATCGAACGCACGCAGGAGCTCATCTACTTCCTTGCGCAGCTCGTCCACGAAAACAAAATCCCCCATCTGCGCACGTTCATCGACAGCCCCATGGCCGTCAAAGTCTCCGACGTCTTCAAACGCCATCCGTATCTCTTCGATAAAGACACCGTCGAGCTGTCCCGCAAGATCCGCCTGCCCGGCCTGACCATGGTCCGCACGAAGAGCGACTCCAAGACGATCAACCACATCAAAGGCTCCGCCATCATCATCGCGGGGGCCGGCATGTGCACGGGCGGTCGTATCAAACACCATCTCGCCCATCATATCTCGGACCGTGAAAACACCATCCTGTTCGTCGGCTACCAGGCCGAAAACACGCTTGGACGGGACATTCTGGACGGCAACAAACGCGTCCGCATCCTCGGCGAGGAGTTTCCCGTCAAGGCGAAAGTCGCCAAAATCAGCGGCTTCTCCGCTCATGCGGACAAGCAGGAGCTCTGCGAATGGCTTGAAACCATCACGACGAAACCGCGCCACGTCTTCGTGACCCACGGCGAAGTCCGCGCCGCCCACGCCTTCGCGCGTCTCGTCAAACAGACGTTCGGATGGACGGCGACCGTGCCAAAATATGAAACCGTCGCCACATTAAGGTGACAACGCCCCCAATCGATATATATTATTTGTAAATAGATTTTGAAAACAACCCCATCACGGAGAATCCAATGAAATTCACAAACGTCGGCAAAACCTACCAGATGGTCATTGAAAACGGCAATGACCTTGAAGGCATCCTCACGCTGGACGAAGCCATCTGGGGTGCGACTTCCGCCCCAACGATCGCCCTCAAGGCGGATCCCGTCCTCATCAAGGCACTTGATCCAACTGCTTCCGGAAGAATTACTTCCAATGCTTTGAAAGACGCCATCAGCTGGCTCCTCGCACAGCTTCCGAACCATGACAAAATCACAAAAGAATTCGACGGCAAACTGCCTCTCGCCGACATCGACACCGCCAACCCCACGGGCAAGGCCCTCGTCGATTCCGCCAAATACATTCTCGGCGAACTGAAGGCCGAAGACAAGGAGCATATCTCCCTTGAGGAGATCCGCACGTTCTGCGCAAACGTCGCGAAACTCGCCCTCAACGGCGACGGCATCATCTCCGTCGCCGCCGCCGGCAAAAACGAAAAACTGAAGAATCTTGTTCTCGACACCGTCGCCTCCATGGGCGGCAGCGCGGACCTCGACGGCACGCAAGGCGCTTCGGACAAAGACATTGCAGACTTCCTCGCCGCCGCGAAAGACTATCTCGAATGGAGAAAACAGGGCGCCATTCCCGCCGGCGAAGCGAAGACAGACATCATGACGTTCGGAGCGGACACGCCCGCCCTCGCGGCCCTCTCCGCCCAGAACGCCGCCAAGGTCGAAGACTTCTTCAAACTCTGCTCCATGCTCGCGTTCGACGACCGTCTCGTCCCGCAGGCCCTCGGCCCCGTCGGCAAGGCCAACGCCTTCGATCCCGCCAATCCGGAAGAAGTAGACGCCTATCTCAACGGCCTGCCCATTTCCACGCCGGTCGCGTCCAATCTGCTGACGCTTAATCCGGACAAGATCAACCCGCTCTACCGCAACTGGTGGATCGACGTCGCGGAAAAACTCGTCAAGCCCATCATCGGCGATGTCGAAGCCATCACGCTGAAGGACTGGGCGAAGATCCGCGGCACGTTCGCGGCCTACGAAAAATACATGGCCGGCAAGAAAGGCGCCGTCGTCGAAAAGATCGCCATCGACAAGCTGCAGGACTATGTCGACGACAAGGAACTCCTTCCCGCCGCCGCCGAACTCCAGAAGCTTGACAAGGCCGTGGCCGACACCACGAAGGCCGCCCGCGAAGTCGAGAAGCTCCTCCTCTACCGCGCGCAGATCATCCGCCTCGCCAACAACTTCGTCTCCTTCTCCGAACTCTATGACAAAGACGAAATCGCCATGTTCGAATGCGGCCGCCTCGTGATCGACGGACGCTGGTTCAACGTGACGTTCCACGTCGAGAATCCCGCCGGCCATCTGGCCATGGCGAAGCCGAGCCTCATGTGCCTCATGTACATTGAAGTCACGAAGAACGGCACCAAATTCAACTACGTCTCCCCCGTCACCTACGGCTCGAAGGGCAACCTCGGCGTCGGAAAACGCGGCGTTTACTTCGATCTGGACGGAAAGGAATACGACGCCGTCATCACGCAGTTCGTCGAGAATCCCGTCTGCGTCCGCGAAGCTCTGCTCGCGCCGTTCAGCCGCCTCTGGAACATCGTCGAAAGCAAGATCGAAAGCTGGTCCGGCGACGCGGAGAAGAAGCTCCAGGCCGACTTCACGAAAGTCGTCAACGATCCGAAAGCGGTCGCGGCGGCGACCGCCACGGCCACGGCGCCACCGGCGGCCGCCAAGCCCGCCGGCGACAAGAGCGGCATGTTCCTCGGCGTTTCGGTCGCCATCGCGGCGTTGGGCTCCGCGTTCGCGTTCATTTCCAAGACGCTCGCCAGCATGTCGTTGACCGGCATCATCATCACCCTTATCTGCGCGCTGCTGGTCATCATGCTGCCCATCACCATCCTCACCTACATCAAACTCCGCAAGCAGGATCTCTCCTCCGTGCTTGAAGGTTGCGGCTGGGCCATCAACCTCCGCATGAAACTGACCTCCAAGCTCCGCGGACAGTTCACGAACTTCGGCAAATATCCGAAAGGCGCCTCCGGCACGCCCGTCAAACGCTATACCTTTGTTTATGTGATCATTCTCATTCTGATCGCCCTCGCCTACGGCGGCAAATACTGGTATGACTACAAGAAGGAAAAGGAAGCCAAGGCGGCCAACGCGGCCGAAGCGGCGAGAATCGCCGAAGAGGACGCCAAGAAAACCGTCACGGAGAAAATCGTTGAAGGCGCCAAGGCCGTCGGCGAGAAGATCGCTGATGACGTCAAGAAGGACGCCCAGAATGTCAAGGAGCAGGTTGTCGAAGCGACCAAGGAAGCCGAGAAGAAGGCCGAAGCCGCAGCCGCTCCCGCCGCAGCTCCCGCTCCCGCTCCCGCCCCTGCAAAATAACCATCACGCAATCGTTTTCCCGTCATGCAAAAAGCATCGTCATTCATGAAAAAAAATCTGCTGGCAACCGTATTCGTCTGTCTGGCGGCCGAGCTGTTCGCCCAGCCGTTTGACGGCGGCAGAATGCTGCCGCCCGACAGCGCGCGGAGGAACGACCGTACGACGCTACGGCCGCGCCCCTACCAGCAGGGCGGGCGTGACGGGAAAACGCTTGACAGCCGCAATCCGGCGGACAGGCTGCAACTGCAACGGCCCATCTACCGCCCCCGCGTCGAGCCGCCGAAGCCAAAGGAAACGGTGAAACCAGCGGATCCGTCCACTGTGAAACCGTCCGACGGCGCCAAACCAGCGGCCACCGTCACGCTGCCGAAACCTGTCAGCGGGCCGGGGAATCCTCTTGCAAAGCCGGCGACGCGCGGCGAATATCCGCGCATGCCGGATGGCAAGAAAATCTTCGAATGCAGCTACTGCCATTACATCTATTATACGAACTACATGCCGCCCATCGTCAAATGCGAGAGACCGGGCATGTATCATGACTGGCATATCATCGGAGAGAAAGGCACGATCTGGTTCCGCTGTCTCAACTGCAACACGCGTGTCTGTAGCACGAGAACTCCCATCCGTTCGCAATGCGATCTCGAAAGCAAACATGTATGGGAAGTCATCGGGCAATTGACTCCGCAACAGCAGAAGGAAGAACTGGAAAAGGAAATGGAATAAGCGAAAATCGCTTAAAGCTTAAAGCTTAAAGCAAATTCAGACGCACAAAAAGCGGGAGGCCGAATCTTCAGCCTGCCGCTTTTTATTTCTGCCGCTTATGTCGCTTTCTTAAGCCTTTAGCGCCGTGAAGCGGCTCAAATGGTATAATCAAAAAAACCGCAGTCCGCCTTCTGCTTTTCATAGGCGGTCAGCACGTCCGCCAGCGTCACGCCGCGCATCAAATCGCGTATCCCTTCATTCAGCCCCGCCCATATCTCCCGTGCCGCGCAATTCGTGTTCTTGTCGCACTTTTTCGGCGTATGGACGCAATCGACGATGGACAGCGGCCCTTCCATGGCCTCCAGAACATCCAGAAGCGTAATGTCTTCAGGGGATTTCGCCAGATGGAATCCGCCGTTCACGCCGCGGATGGAGCGGATCATCTTCGCCTTCCGCAAGTCGATCACCAGACGGCTGATGTATTTTTCCGAAATGCCCTGCGATTCGGCGATGTCGCGGATCAGACGCGGCTTCTCCGCGTCATGCGTCGCCAAATCGACGAGAATCCGCAGCCCGTAACGCCCTTTAGTAGAGATTTTCATAATGCATGCCCTTTTTTACTCCTAAATAGCTTTCTTCCTTATTATGCCACGCAAAAGCATAAAATCAAGCTGAATAAGCAAGTTTTTCATCCGTTTGCCTGATATTTTTACCAAAATGGTATTCTTTTTCCAAATGAGGCCTGAATAAATCTTGAGTATTTTAGTAATGTTTCATCCTCTGCTTTTGCATGTTCAACGGCAATTTCCCCTCGGATCATGATTGACAAAACAAATGGACCGGATTAGATTATCCATAAACATTTGTTCAACCTCCAGCCACGAAGAGCAAGATGCAACCGTCAAACTCAAACAACGTCATGACCGGCATGATGGTCGGCCTGCTGCTTTCGATTCTGCTGATCGGCCTCGTCGTCTTGAACAGCTATCTTGTGCTAAAAAAGGCCTCCGCCTTTTCATATGATTACACGATTGCAGAAGGTTTTGACTTCTCGAATGGCAAGTTAATCAAAAGCAAGATATTGAAAGACAAAACGATCGTCTGGACAAAAACAGAAAAAATATATTTCTCTGATTTATATGCCAAATACAACCTCCACCATGACAAACCGCTTATCAGATTCTTCCAAGAAGAGCCAATAATTAAGAATTATTTTTTTGTGTTTATCCAATAAAAACATACAACTGGTGGCGTTTCTGGGAAGAGAATTGGCATTTCTTTAAAGATATAAGCTGTTATATTACTTGGACCGCGCAAAATCATCCTGTTAAATTGTTTTGGTATTTGGATAAGGAAAACTTGCCTCTTGAGGAGGTCCAGGACGCATACAGAGAGTTCGTTCGCGTCTTTGATGACGATAAAAAGTGCATCCAATTCTGTCTTGATTTCATAGACAGCCATGAAAAGCAAGCGACAATTGATCTAGTCGCCAATATCGCCCAAACAGGCAATATGCCGCCAGGTAGCACAGATTGGTCTGATATAGGACGGCGTATCATGAAATACAGGAGTGATTTTCCGGATGACCTCCCTACGGCCGTCATGAACGAATTGTCACATACCTATCTCGTTTTTGGAGATTGGAATTGGCATCCAGACGAATTATCTGATTTAATAAGCAACAATCTGCTGAACAACTATCTGCTTCGCCCGACGGAATACAATGCTCTCCATGCCATCCTGCCCTATGTTTCTGATCATGATTTTCTCTCCCGACACGGGGAGAACCGCCTGTCATATATTGACGAAGCATTCAAGTTTCTCCATAAGCACGGCCTCTTGGAAAAACTCCTGTCGCAGGTCTATTCGGACGATGTGGAAACACCTCCTCTGCCCACCCCCGCCGTCCCTCCGTCTGGCAATGATTACCACCAATGGGATAACATCTACTACACGGACACCTACGAAAATCTCCCCCAACGCGAGAAACTGCTCAGGATTTCCTGTTTTCCAGACGTTTTCAAGACATATTGGGAGGAAAGGCTGAAAAAGCTTCAGGAAAAACAGAAAGCACAATGAGTCATGCAAAAACCGCCGCCGCATAATACAAAGTATCACACGGCGGCAGCTTATTCTGTAAATTAATAATTAAATAATTAATAATTAACAATTAACAATTAATATTTTATAATTGTTAATTGTTAATTGTTAATTGTTAATTGTTAATTGTTAATTGTTAATTTGCTTCAGATCAGCTTCAGCGCGTCGTCGAGAGCGCCGATGATGTCGTCGATGTTCTCCAAGCCGATGGACAGGCGGATCAATTCCGGCGGCAGACCGGCCTTGATCTGGTCCTCTTCGCTGAGCTGCGAATGCGTCGTGCTGGCGGGATGGATGACGAGGCTCTTCGCGTCGCCGACGTTCGCGATGATCGTGAACAGATCCAGATGGTCCACCAGATACTGCGCCTCTTTCGCACCGCCCTTGATACCGAACACGACCATGCCGTTTGCGCCGTTCGGTAAATACTTGGAAGCCAGTGGGTTGAAAGCTGGATATTTCACCCATGCGACTTTCGGATGGTTCTTCAGGAAATTAGCCACGCCGCATCGGGAGCCAGCGTCGGGCCTTGGTTGCGGAGGCCGACCGTACGCAAACGCATGATGAAGGCCAGCGGATTCGCGTCGCCGAGATCATGGGCGAAACGCAGGCCGTGGTAGCCGCGGTCGGGCAGATTGTAGAGGTCGAATTTCGGATCAGTCCAGTCGAAATTGCCCGCGTCGATGACGGCGCCGCCGATGGCCGTGCCATGGCCGCCGATCCATTTGGAAAGCGAATGGACAACGATGTTCGCGCCATATTCGATGGGGCGCAGCAACGTCGGCGGCGTGAACGTCGAATCGACGATCAGCGGCAGATGGTGCTTTTTCGCGATTGTCGCATAGCCTTCGATGTCCGCGATGTCCAAGCCTGGATTGCCGACCGTTTCGATGTAGATGGCACGCGTCTTGTCGTTGATGGCGGCCTCCACGGCAATGAAATCGTTGACAGGCGTGAAATTCACCTTGATGCCCTGTTGCGGCAGGATTGCGTCAAACTGCGTATAGGTGCCTCCGTACAAGTTGTTTGCGGCGACGATTTCGTCGCCCTGCTTCGCGATGTTCGTGATGGTGAAGTAGATGGCCGCCGTGCCGGAAGAGACGGCCAGCGCCGCCGCGCCGCCTTCGACCGCCGCCAGACGCTTCTCCAGAACATCCTCCGTCGGATTCATCAGGCGGGCGTAGATGTTGCCGCTTTCGCGAAGCGCGAACAAATCGGCCCCGTGCTGTGAATTGCGGAATGCGTAGGCCGTCGTGCGATAGACGGGAACGGCGCGGGAAAGCGTCGTCGGATCCGGAATCTGTCCTGCATGAATCGCCAGTGTTTCGATGTGGTATTGCTTGTTGCTCATCATGCCCTCCTGTGGTTAATGGTGATTGGTTTTAGTTGTGTTTCGTTTGAATCAAAAGACGCTGTATTTCAAGGTCACGTTATAAAATATACCCCTGTTTCTGACGATGTCAAACAAAATCACAACTATTTTTGTAGATTTTTGTTTTTTATTCTAGTTTTCTAGGCGTCTAGGCGTCTAGGATTCTAGGATTCTAGGCCTCTAGAGTTCCTCTTTTACCTGCAGTGCGCCATCATCGGCTATCTGCAGATAGCCGATGCGCTTCGGACGGACGGTCATGGAATGGCCGCCACGTGAAACGGTCACGTCTTCCGCGCCGCCGTTCCAGAAGACCCATCCCGTCGCGTTTTTGCCTGGCACGCGGAACGTCTCCAACTTGTCGGAATCTTCCGAACGGCGCGTCATGGACGCGCCTGCAAACGCTAAAACCTTGCCGTAGAAATATTTCAATGTCTGATCATTTTTCCCGTCCAGTTCCAGAGGGGTGGCACAGTAGTTGACATAACCAGACTTATGAATATAACAATAAGTTCCAGCCATCTCCTTTAGTTGCGTCATCGCCGACAACGACATGATTTTGGCAACCTCCAGAGGCTGTGCATGATTTGTTTCTACGCCGCAAAGCTCCATCAGCCGACCGTCTTTCACGCTTCCGGGCTTCTCAATGGAAATATCGCCGGACAGCCACAGCGTCCCGCCGCGCCACACAAACGCCTGCAATGCGTCATATACTTCATCCGACGCAACATACGGCACAGGATAGATCAAGACTTTCACCGTTTCGGGCAACTTGCCCAGTTCGCTGTCCGGCAACACGGAGAAATTCGCGCCGAGCCACATCAGCGTCTGCGACGCGCGATGCTCCGCGTTGATCACTTGCTGCCGCAACGCCGTATGGCGCAGGGAATCGCCGAGAAGAAGAACCGTATCCGGCGGATTGTCAACAAGTTCCAGTTTCCCGAACGTTTCCGCCATCCGCTTGTACAAGGCGGCCGTCGGCCGTGGCACCCATGTGGAATGGACCAATCCGCAGGGGAAGATGCCCTCCATCGGATCCCGCCAATGCCATGACAGCAACGCCGTGCACCCCATGCCGAAGGCGTGTGAGACAAGATAGCGGAAGCGGTAGTCATAACTGTCGTCATCGTCGCCGTTGCCCCACGGATCACTGCTTTTGAACGTCGGATGGTTCTTCGCGCCGCATTCGCCGACCAGCACCGGCTTGCCCAGAACGCGCAGATCCACGTCTTTTACCTGTTGCATCATGTTGGCCGGATTACCGTAGTAGTGGCGGTCTGTGAAATCCAGATCCAACGATGCGACAAGAGCTTCCATCGCGGTATTGCCGCCTCCCCAGCCTTGCATCCAACCAGCCGATACAGGCGTCTCCGGACGGACGGAATGGGCGCCCGACGCGCCGTTCGCCGCCCAGTTGCGCTGCAGTTTCGTCGCCGTTTGATACGTCTTGTAAACGTCCGGATCGTTCCATTCGCCCTGTGTCTTCGGCTCCTGGCCGAGCATGTCCTTGTAGTCCTGCGACGTGAATTTCACGGTCTGCTCATTGCAGATGTCGATGGCCAGTCCAGGCGCATGTTTGTACCGTTCAGCGATTTCCGCCATCGTCGCCTTCTGCCGTGCCAATGTCTCCTTGTCCGCCGTGTTGCCCAGATTCGGCGTATGGTACAACACGATGCCGTGCTTCTGGGCTAGCTGGACGACGGCGTCGCTGATGCGTTTGTCAAACTCCGAGCCGAACGGCATAAAGCAGCGGGACCACCGCAGCCCATGTTCGCGCATCATCTTGAAATCACGGTCGAAATGCATGGGCGATCGCGCCGTCACGGAGCCGCCCTGCCCCCAGTAGTTCTGGCAGCCCATGAAGAAGCGAGACTCGCCGCCAATCGTCAGCCGCGTCCCTTCCTGCTTGACGCGGACGCCTTTCGCCTGCACGGCTTCGTCCCAAATCACGACGGACGTCGTCTCCGCATCGACGACTTCGCCGCCGATCAGCAGCTCCGCCTTTACATATATATAATCAGGCGTTTCCTGCGGGACGTTCCATGTTGCTTCAACCTTCGCTTCGCCACCGCTCTGAACGGCGAAAGCCGTCTCCTTCACGGCGATTTCCGCGCCGTTTTCATCCGTCAGAACGAACCGCACACGGCCACTGCAATCCGCGTGGCTGAAGTTCGAGACAACCGTCTGCAACGACGCATCCTCCCCCCTGCGGTAGCACATGTAGCCTGTCATCGTGCGACTTACGTAAACACGACGGAACAACGCCTTCACGATTGGCTGCAGCAGCGCCGCGCGTTCGCCGTCGTCCGCCAGAAGATCCATGTTGTCCACACCGAAGAACGCCCAGCTGGAGCCTGCGAAGACGTTCGCGAAATGGTGCATCATCGCGGCGGCGTGGCCGCGGCTGCGGCCATCGCTGTCGAAGCATTCCAGCAGCGGGATCCAACGTGCGCGATTCGGCCCGAAACCATGGCCGTTCACACCGAGCTGGCCGATGGCGGACACGCCGCCAGCGCCTTTCCAAGTCCCTTTCAATGACCGCGTTGCGTCGAAAACGCCCGCCGTTTTGCAGACGTCGATGCGCTCCACATGGCGCAGTTCGAAGGACGGATCGAAAATGTTGATCTGCGTCGGCAACGGCCACATCGCGTCGCGGATGGGCGCATGCCGCGTATTGATGTTCGGCAACGGCATCTCGCGAAGCGTCCGTTGCGGATCCATGCCGACCTTCACGTCCGCGATGCAAACGCTGTGCGCCATGCCGCTTTTTTCGATATCCGCCGACACGCCGAACATCAACGTGGCGGCGTTTTCAGGCTTCAGACGGTCATCTTCGCCGCCGCGGCCGACGCTCGGATTGTCCTTCCAATAATTGAAATCAGCTGGCGTCAGCACGAATTCCTTCCATTCCGGCGTCAAATCCAACGCGACATGCCAGCGGGATTTGTCCTTCTCCGCCAGTTCAAACCATGCGCGGGTCGTCTGTTCGTCGCCTTTCGCCCAGAAATGGATGACGGACCATCCTTCCGGCAGACCGGCAGGCAGGATAACCGACGCGTTGTTGTAAAGTGTCATCAACGGCGTGGAAATCATCACGCCCTTCGTCCCGTTCGGTCCGTCGCAATCCACTGTATTCGTGACACTTCCCTGCGCTCCGCTATCCCTCCAGCCAGCGGCAGGCAGCGCCACCGGATGCGTCCCCTTGAGGCCGTCCTTTTTCAATTCGCCGGGAGCGATCCAACGGCCATCGACGTTGATCACCGGCTTGTCGAAGGCGTATCCGCCGCATGTCACCATCAGGCCGCCTTCCTGCAGGAAATCCGTCAATGGGTTCGCGGCGACGGCAGGGAAAAACCGTCCCGTCGGCACGACCAGCATGGCGAAATGATTGACGTTGAAGATTTCCGGATTCGCCAATTCCTCCGACGTAAGGACTTGCGCCTCCGTTACCGCACCATCCGCCAACGCCACGTTTTTCAACGTTTCGCAGATTTTCCGTGCATCGGCAGGGCAGCCCGCCTCGCCGACGGCCACCGTCAGCCCCATGTCCAAAACCGCGATGCGGTGGTTCGGGCCAATCGGTTCGCGCCATTGCTGTTTCTCCTTCCACGCCTTCGCGGCGGTGGACATCGCCGCCGTCCGGACGGCCGTCGCGGCATCCGCTTCGGACGGGCGGAATTCCGTCGCCACATTACCGGCTTCCACCTGGATGTTCGTAAACCACGCCTTTCCATAGCCATACAGGCAGGCATGGGCCATCACACGCGAGACTCCATTGTCCATCTTCTCCACCGTATAGGTGATCTTCGTCCAATCGTTCGTTCCCGTCAGCTTCTGCTTGCTGTCATTCGTCATGACGCGATTGCCCTGGTTGTCATAGCCGTTCAATGACAGATACGCCAGCGCCCCGTCGTCCAACCCTTCCGTCTTGACCATCGCGCTGATGGTGTAGGCGCCCTTGCCGATGGCGCCTTTGATGGGACGGCAGACCCAGTTCCAATGTTTCTGGCCGCTGCCTTCGAATTCGATGCGCAGGCTCGGCTTGCCGTTGTAGGTCACGTTTTTATCGATTTCCATCTTGCAGTCGCCGCTGGTCTGCATGTCCCATCCGGCCGGTATCGGTAGCCGTTTGAGCCGCGTGGTGAAATCGCCGTTCTCCAACAAATTCTGCGCGCCGCACAGCCCGACAACCATGATCATACCCAAAAAGATCCGCTTTTTCATTGATACTCCTATTTATTATACGGGATGCAATTGACATTCTTCACTTTTAACAATACATTTCCAATCATCGTTTTCAATCCATACCATATATAAAAAGAAACCACACCATGAACAAACATCTCGCCTTCACCGTTCTTCTCCTATTCGCCGCCGCGATTCTCCCCGCACAGCCGTTCTGGCAGATCGATTTCAAGAATCTTTCCGACGATGTCAAAAAAGGCTTCCAACTGAAAGGCTCATGCGCGATCACGGCGGAAGGATTCGTCACAGACACCGTCACGGGAAAGGATCATGCCATCGCCACCATTCCGACTCCCCTGAAGGAAATTCCCGACGGACTCGATGGCAGGCTATTGCGCGTCTCATGGACATTCATTCCGCAGAAGATCGGCGGTTGGGGCAACGACTTCCGTATCAATCCCAACATGGTCGTCGAGCTGACGGGAACCCATCCCACACTTAACGCGAAGCACCGCGCGAAGGATGTCGTCGAGGAAGGCAAGCCCTGCACGATGACATGCGACTTTTCACAGTATCTCGTCACCTCCTGGACCATCGACGGCAAAGAGCAACTCGCGGAGCCAGTTCCCGCATGGAACCTTGGCGGCGGCATGCCCGTGCTGCATCTTTCGGACTACTGCGACACCTTTTCAAAAACCACATGGCTCGGAATCTCCTTGGAAAACATTCAATACGCCAACGTGGTAAAATTGCGTCTCGCCGCAGGAGAATCTTATCCACCCATCGAAAAAGACAAAAAACTCGACTTTCTGCTCGGCCATGCCAGCCCGATGCAGAAGATCTTCCGTGAAGCGCAATTGTACAACGGCGATTTCAGCCGTAATGTCCATATCGCCGCCGCCGGCCGTGAACGCGAATCCTTCCAGCTGGTCGTCTTCCCATTGGACAGGCCGTTGAAAAACGTCACCGTTTCCGTGACGGACCTCCAGTCCGTCGACGGCAAGGCGCCGATCTTCCCGTCTTCCAGAATTGCAGTCCATCCTGTTGGTTACATCCGCACGGCGGTCGGGCCGAAGACCGGCTGGCAGTGGCCGGACGTGCTGATGCCGTGCAAGCCGTTCGACGTCGAACCAGGCTTCGTCCAGCCTGTTTGGTTCACCGTTGACGTCCCCCACGGTACAGCCGCCGGCGAATATCGCGGCCTCATCGAAATCAAGGCCGACGGCGTGGAACCGCAGATGGCGTCGCTCTCGTTGACCGTCCGCCCCTACTCCCTCCCGCTCCGCGGCAAACTGAAGACCGCCTTCTGCATCTGCCCCGGCATGTGGGAAATCTGGTATCAGCCGGACGAAGTGAAAAAACGCCTCAACATGACCGACAAGACCGGCCATGGCGTTCTCTACACGTCCTATGAATGCGAAGACGTCCTGCCCAAAGCCAAGTGGTTGGAAATGTACGACTTCCTGCTCGCACACCGTCTCAGCCCGACGGTCATCTACTCCGGCCTCAAAAATGGCAAATCCCGCGTCGTCCCCTCCATGGATGACATGCAGTACTGCTATGACCGCGGCATGAACGCCACCTGCCTCATGTGCGTCAGCGGTATCTCGACAAAGCCAGAGGAAGCCCAACAGACGCTCGCCGCCATCGACAACTGGCTCGGACAATGGGAGAAATTCGTCAAAGAAAAGAATTGGAAGGATTTCACATGGTACCTCCATTCCTACGACGAAACGGAAATGCTTCCGCCTGATCAAAAAGCGTACATGGACTACGCCATCACGACCACCCATCAGCACATCAAGCAGAAGTTCCCCTGGATCAAACGCGAAACCGCCAACCCGTACATGGAACGCCATAAGGACGATTTCGACATCTGGACGCCCGTGACGTCGCAAATCACTGACAAGTCCATCGACAATTACCGCAAGGCGCAGGCCGACGGGCAGGAAGCCTGGGCCTACGTCTGCTGCGGCCCAGGCCGCCCCTACGCCAATTTCTTCATCGATATGGACGGCGTCTGCCCGCGCGTCCTCCCGTGGCAATTCTTCCAATACAAGCTGACGGGCTTCCTCTATTACCTTATCAACCACTACCAGCCGACGAAAAACTGGAACATGGCCGCGCCCAAATGGCCTGACGAACCATGGAACTGCTTCTCCTACAATACCAACTCCGACGGCATTCTCATCTATCCGGGTCCGGACGCCACGCCGCTCGCCTCCACGCGTCTTGAAAACCTCCGCGACGGCATCGAAGACTTCGAAGCTCTCGCCATCCTGCAGGAGCTCGCCGCCAAATTCATGCCGAAAAACGACGAAGAGAAGGCGCTTTTGACCGAAGCGCAGGAATTGATCAAGATTCCAGCGGAATTGTCCGAATCATGGACAAAATTTACAAAATCACCGCAAGTCATTGAAAACACGCGTATAAAGATTGACAAACTGATTCAGCGGCTCCAATAAAAACACCTTTTTTCGCAACTTTTTTCCATTTTTTGTGGAAAAAAACAAAACTGCTTCATATTAGTAGGTGACGCCCGGAAAAACACAGGCGCCCAACAAAAGAAAAAGCAAGTCCAACATAAAATAGAAAAGGAGAAAGAACCATGAAGAAACAGACGCTCGCCAACATCGCAGTCGCAGCCGCCTTCCTCTTCACACTGAATCTGGCCGCGCAACCGCGCGGCCCGCAGCGGGAACCTTTGGACGGCCCTGGCGGAAAAGGCGCTCCCGCCGCCAAGCCCGCGCCGCGGCCGAACAATGGCCCGGCCGCAAGACCGGCCCAGCCCGCTCCGAAACCAGCCCAGCCAGCGCCTAAACCGGCCCAGCCAACCGAACTGCGCCGTCCCAGCGGCATGAAGCCAGGCCCCGCTCTTACGCCTCAGGGCCATATCCCCCCTGCCCCGAAGCCCACACCCACACCCGCTCCCGGCCCGGCGGTCCATCCCGCTCCCGGCCCGAAGCCCGGCCCCGCGGTCCATCCCGCTCCCGGCCCCAAGCCCGGCCCCGCGGTCCATCCTACCCCTGGTCCCGGCCCCGTCGTCCATCCCGCTCCCGGCCCCAAGCCCGGCCCCGCGCCGCACCATGACCACCATCCCGATCCGCACTTCGACCATCATGGCGGCCACAATCACAGCGGTTTCTTCGACCGCTTCTTCGCACCCGCCCCGCCCCGTCCACGCGGCTACCGCACCTTCCCCCACCGCCACCCGAAATCCAAGTTCACTTTCATCTGGTTCGACTACCTCCCCAGCGGAAAAGTCTATGAACTGACGGATTACGTGATCTACGAGTGCCGCTTCTGCCATCTCGTCCACTACTCCCCCGTGATTCCTGAAAACGCCCTCTGCCCCGCAGCGCCCGGTCAGATCCACTCCTACCAGATCCTCGGCTACTATGGCGACCTCGCCTTCCGCTGCGCGACCTGCGGCGTGACCATCAACAGCAACGCCATCCCGAACGTCGGCTGGTGCGGAACCCAGTACCACGTCTGGCAGCAGCTGATTGAATACTAAAAACAAACCCTTTGGCATATCCGCGACATCCGAACCATTCGGAATGCACGGAATGTCAAAAGACGCGACCTCCGTATGGAAACGGCAGGTCGCGTCTTTCATATTCCATCATCTTCTCACTTTTCATCGCTTCTATCCCTTTGATCCCTTTGATCCCTTTCCTTTGATTGCTTTGATCCCTTTAATCCCTTCCATCCCTTCCATCCCTTTTATTTTCATTACCTTATGCACCATTTCAAGCCCCTCTGCCTGACCAGCCTTCTCTGCCTGTCCACCCTCGCCGCCCATGACACGGCCCTATACGGCCCCGTCCTCCCATTGGAGCATGTGGAAAACTCCATCGGCGCCGTCGCCATGGTCAGCACGGGCGACTACCTCTACACGGCCGCCAACGGACGGCTCGCCATTTACGACATCAAAGCCAACCCGTTGAAGCCCACGCTCGTACGAATCGTGACAGGCTTCCAGGGCGGCCGCCAGATGGTCCGCCATGGCGATTATCTCTTCCTGACAGCCCGCAATTTCGGCCTGTGGATCATCGACATCCACGACCGCGAAAATCCTGTCATTCTGCCGCGTTTCGACTCCACGGAACTCGCCACAGGCGTCGCCGTCAGCGGAAACATCTGCTTCATCGCGCATCGCGTCTATGGCGTCCAGCTGCTAGACATCACGGATCCGCTCCATCCACGCCATATTTCCACCATCCGCACGCAGGAGGCCCAGACCGTCTTCGTCCAAGACCATTACGCGTTCATGGGCGACTGGGCGTCCGGATACATCACCATCGCGGACGTCGCCGATCCATTGAAGCCACAAGTCATTTCCAGAACGAAACTTGACGGTTTCGGCGACGGTCTCGATCTCGCAGGCGACCTCTGCGTCGCCTCCACCGGCCACCATTCCTTCAAGAAAGGCGGCGCCAAAACGCCCGAAGGCTTCGGCCACGGCCACGGCGTCGAACTCATCGACATCTCCGATCCGCGTTCGCCCGCAACGATTTCCGTCTTCAAATTCCCGCAGCTGTACCATCTCGGCAACGACTTCTGGACCGTCCGCATCTGCGATAATTACGTCTTCGCCGTCGACACATTCAACGGCTTCTTCGCGTTGGACATCACGGATCGCGCCGCCCCGAAACCGCTCGGCCACGCCCTCCTGCCGGAAGCCCCGCGCTACGATCCGAAAACACAAAAGAAAACGCCCGGCAGCGACTGCGCGACCAGCGTCGCCCTCGGCGACGGCTGCGTCTATGTCACGGGATCTTCCACCGGCCTCTTCGTCATTCCCATGCCCGGCAAATCGCACATCGTCCAATCAAAGTCGCAACCACTTGTCGCGCCGAAAGTTGTGCCGGATCCCGTCATTCCGCGATTCAAGACGATCGACATCTCCGGCCATGTACAGGTCCGCCGCGCCGCCTATTACAAAGACGACATCGCCTTCTTCGCCTGCTCCCACGCAGGCATCAAAATCTGCAAACTTTCGGACGATGACATCGCCGTCGTCGGCACGCAGCCGATGGCTTGCGCATACGACGTCGCCGTCCATGGCGACCGCCTCTACGCCGCGGAAGGCCCCGACGGCATCGGCATTTACGACATCCTGCCGGACTATTCGCTCCGCCAAGTCTCACGCTACAAGCATCCGTCGAGAGGCGACTTCCCGCAAATCCTCCATGTCTATGCGAATGGTCGCATCATCGCATGGCACGGGCGCGGCGGCAAACTGAGTTTCATCGACGTCTCGGATCTCGCCGCCCCTAAGCACGTCTTCAATTTCAACAGGATCGGCATCCTCTACAACGACAATCTGGCGGACCGCGACATCAACGGAATCGTCCCCTGCAATTTCGGTCACGGCCAAGGCTGGTTCGATCTGAACGGCCCCGTCCCCAAAGTCCTTGTCACACCGACGGATACGTTCCGCATTGATCACAACAACAACGCCTTCGCCGCCTTCAACGGAAAATTCATCTCCGCCGACAACAAGAATCTCGACATCTTCACCCCGCAGACTGTCACCACCGACGAAAAGCCTGTCGCCATCCCGTTGGACCAAAACGGCGTGCGCGGCCAGCCGACCGTCGACGGCGACATCGTCACCTTCGTCTGCCGGTCGAAAGGCGACATCATGACGTTTGATATCAGCGACATCGCCCATCCGAAACGGCTAGAAAACCGCTGTTGGCACGACATCCCCTGCATTCCGGACCGCGCCATCTTCTGGCGCCACCGCCTCGTCATTCCCGCCGGCCCCGCCGGCGTCCTGCTGGAATCAAAGTAGCGACTGCGTCTCGCAAAGTAACGACGGCGTCTCGCAAAGTAACGACGGCGTCCCGCCGTCGCGTTGCAACATAGGTGGATCATATTGTATTGAAATTTCCCCTAAACTGCAATTTGCAGGCTTCCAAATCAAAGCTATATTATATGTCAAAACATACCCTTTTAAGGGAATAAATTAGCATGAAACTGTATGACAACATAAATGAAGTAGCGCTTTCCAACTATGGGCTGATTACATCCGCCCAGGCATCGGCACTTGGCGTCCGACTTAAAGATCTGATAGAATGGGTGAAAATCGGACGACTGGAAAAATGCTGGCGGGGAGTGTACCGACTGGTCCATTACCTGCCGACAGAATACGACCGCTATGCAGAAGCGTTGGCGACCGTTGGCAAAAACGCCATGATATGGGGGGAAAGCGTTCTTGCCATGCATAATCTGGCCATGGTGAATCCAGACAGGATCGAAGTGGCGACGACACATCGTGTCCGCAAGAAACTGCCCGTCTGGATCAGCCTTGTCAGGCTTCAGGAAGATTTTCCGTCGGACGATTTCAATGGCATTCGTTGTCAGCCATTGTCCGCCGCCTTCAGGCATTGTCACCAGATCATCATGCCGCAACGCCTTGCGGAGGCCATTCGAGACGCAGAAAAGAAAGGGCTGCTCGGCTACAGCGAAGCCAAAAAATTGAAGAAGGAATTTCCTCTATGAATCGTCCGAACACATGTGCGAATCTTATAAAAGCCATCAATTCGCTTTACAAGAATACGGACACTGTACGGCTTTCCCGTGCGATAGGCAATGTCATTGTCGGCCAAATGCTCCCTGACGGTGTTGTAAAAGGTGGCAGTTCACTGATGTTCCGTTACGGAGGACAAGCCACACGCTATACGCGAGACATGGATACCGCCAGAATCATGAGTCTTGAGCAATATGCACATCAGCTTGAGATTTCATTGTCAAATGGATGGAACGGTTTCACTGGAAAGTTGGTCACAGTGGCACCGCCCAAACCGTCAGGCATTCCCCCCGCATATATCATGATGCCTTTCGATATAAAACTGCATTACTGCGGACGTCCATGGCAGACCATCCGCATTGAAATCGGTCATGATGAAATCGGTGATGCTGATGAGTACGAGGAGGCTCTCCCTGATGATTTAGCCACAGTATTTGAAGCATTGTCTTTTCCACGCCCTGCGCCAATCCATGTAATGAAGCTTTCCCATCAAGTCGCCCAGAAGCTCCATGCGGTCTCCGAGGCTGGTAGCGAGCGTGCGCATGACCTGGTCGATCTACAGCTTATCGTTGCAAATTCAAAACTTGATTTGGAGGATACCCGCTCAAAATGCCGTCGTCTATTCGATTATAGACGGATGCAATCATGGCCTCCGACAATTCACAAGGGAGTTGGCTGGGATGAACTGTACCAGAATGCCAGAGGCAATCTTCCCATTCTTTCAACAGTCGATGAAGCTGTTATCTGGGCAAATGAGCTAATCGCCCAAATTGACAACCACCCTTAAAGAAGCTTTTTTCTTAAGTGCTTACAATCATGAAAACACTCACCGTCATGATACCGTCTGCTTGCGAATGAGTTACAGTCAAAGTTCTCTTGCTGCGACATGGATGCCCCTAGCGTCTGTCAGATGGTCACATGTTTTGCCGATCGCAATGTAACGACGGCGTCCGCCATCGGGTATGGCGACGGCGTCTCCGCCGTCGGGTATGGCGACGGCGTCCCGCACAGTAGCGACGGCGTCCCGCCGTCGCGTTGCAAAACGGCATCTCGCCGTCGCGTTGTTACGACGGCATACCGCCGTCGCATCAACCGCGCGAAGCGCGACACAATCGTAACCACCTGCAAGCGAACATCGTGAGCGCAGCTGGCGGCAAGCCCGCCCCCTCCCACGGCGCCCGATAGGGCGCCACTCAATTGCAATGTATTATTTGTTCACACAAATTTCCCCTAATCTGCAAAATGCAGATTAGGGGAAAGAAGTCATGATTGCCGTCCACTGCCTGAAAGCTTGTCAAATAATCACAATAACTTCAAAGAAGAAAAGGACTTGCACATAGGACTCAAGAATTGAATCATGCATTGACTATGTGAACAAGAAATTTCTCCTAAACTGCAAAATGCAGATTAGGGGAAATTTTGATACAACAAATGCATATTTTCGCGCGTGATCGTGTCAATAATTATTTGCGTATTACGGCTCAAGCGCGGTCGGGAGGGTCGCTCTCCAGAGCGACCGCGGCATCATCCGATGCCGCATATCAAAGGCATGTTTGGGGGCGCGCGATGATCGTATCAATAATTGTTTGCGCTTCGCGCAAACGGTCGCTCTGGAGAACGACCTTCCCGCCCCGACGCTCACCGCATTACGGATGTCGTCCTCATAGCACCATGATTCGAAAAACGCACGAATGGCGACGGGAACCGTCCCCTGGCAGGAGACATCGAAGCTGTACGTCGAATTAATGGAATCGAGACTGATGTCCAGATTGTAGCCGAAGCGAAATTCGATTTCCTTTTTGATGGCATCTTTATTTTGGCCTTGTTTTGCCAGAAAGACCGACAGAGCCGTCGCCTGCGCGCCGCGAATCCCTTATTCATGATTGTGTGTCTCGGAAGCGGACGCCTCCACAGCGTCTAATACTTCATCAACGTCTGGAATGCGAATCCGACGAGGCTCACCCTCATGGCCAAACCGTTCCCCAAACTGCCGTATGACGCCAAATCCTCTTCCTTTTCGGCCAACCATTTCCTAAAACGACCGCCATAACCACGATGCGGATTCGGGTTGCCCCATCGATGATAGCAGATGGCGTAATCCATCTTCGAACAGATGGCGTCAGCCGTCGCCATCGTGAGGATGGAATCGTCCGTCAGTTTGCATCTGCCATCAATCAAAGGAAATTCCTTTCTCTTGATGTTGTTCCATTCATGAATAGAACCGACGAAATCGCCGCCTAACGCGCCATACAGTGGATTGGGATTGTTCATAAGGTGTTTTGGTTTTTCCAATTGTTAATTGTAATCAAGAACTTTTCGATCATAAATGAAAGCTAACTATTTGAAATAGGGGGGCAGTAAAATACGAGAATTCACATGAAAGTGAGATTTGCAGTACCTCCGCAGTGAAAAAGCTGAAAAGTCAGT
>CACYQT010000091.1:31351-42879 GCA_902776645.1 uncultured bacterium
TAGAAAAAAATAAAAACAAGAAATCATCGGGCATGATTCCAAACGAATGCCCCTTTTCCATGATGTGACGGTCTGGGAGTGGTCGCACTCCAGTGCGACCACGGCATCAACAGATGCCGTATGTCAAGGCATGTTTTGGTTCAACAACACCACGGCCAATTCCATTTGCTCCCACAGCGTATTCTTTCTACCTTCTTTGTTCTCATCATGCATACTTTCTTTCTTGATGATAGCCATGCCTTCGCCATTGCCTTATAGATACTCTGTAAAGCGTGGAGCCCTATCGGTATATAATATGGACGTGAGAACAAGGGATACAAGAAAAAATAAATGTTTATTCTTTGTAATTGTCAGGGAGTTTACCTATGTGATATGCCATCTGTATAACTTCAAAGGTCTTTCGTGTTGCGAATATTCAATATCACTCACAAAACTATTTGTTTTGCAAGTATTATGTTCAAATCCTAACCTACAAAACATGAGATGTTTAGCAATACACACAATACATTTCACATCAATCATATTCCCCCATTTCTTTTAGCTGTTCTATTGCTTTTTCATATCCTTGTGCAGCAGCTTTCTTGTACCACTTGATAGATTCCTCCTTATCTCCAAGAGAAAAGCCCAAAATTTTTAAACCATAGTGGTAGCCAAGAGTGTACTGTGCTTCAGCATTTCCTTGATCAGCAGCCTTGCGAAACCATTCAAGAGCCTTTTCTATATTCCATGGTACTCCTTGTCCAAAATAGTATAATACTCCAAGATGAAGTTGTGCTTCCGCATTTCCTTTTTCAGCAGCCTTACGAAACCATTCAGCAGCCTTTTCAAAGTCAATCTCTACCCCTTCACCGTTCATAAAACATAAACCAAGTTTAAATTGAGCATCCGTATCACCTTTTTTGGCAGCCTTGCTAATCAACTCAACATTCTTTGCTTTGTCTTTGGATAAATTATTTAAGCCTAAGTTAAGAATGTCTTTTGCACGCAAATCACCCTGTTCAGCTGCTAATTTTAACCATTCAGCTGCCTTATATATGTCTTTGGGCACTCCATTCCCTATATAGTAGCATAAGCCAAGTTTATACTGTGCCTCACAATACCCACTTTGAGCAGCCTTGTAATACCATTTGATGGCTTCAGATATGTTATTTTGTACCCCACCTCCGTTTTCATAACATCTCCCAAGAGAATATTGCGCTCTTGCATTTCCCTGTTCAGCAGCCTTGCGATACCATTCAACAGCCTTTACCATGTCTTTAACTACGCCTGTATTATTTTCATAGCACCTACCAAGATTACACTGCGCAATGATTTCTCCCTGTTCAGCAGCTTTTCGATACCATTTGACTGCCTCAATCATATCCTTTTCAACACCTTCACCGTTTTCATAACAGACGCCAAGATTATTCTGTGCAGCATCAATTCCATTTTCTGCAGCTTTTCGATACCATTTAACTGCCTCAGTCATATCCTTTTCAATGCCTTCTCCATTAGCATAACATAAGCCAAGAAAGAACTGTGCACTAGAATGTCCCTGCTCCGCAGCTTTTCGATACCATTTGATTGCCTCTGTCTTATTCTTCTCTACGCCGTCACCCTTTTCATAACAACGAGCAAGAATAAACTGTGCATTAAACTCACCTTGCTCCGCTGCCTTAGTCCACCATTTTATTGCTTCGGACATGCTTTTTTTGACGCCTTCACCATTTTTATAACACCAGCCTATTTTGTACTGTGAAAAAGCATCCCCTCGCTCTGCATATTCATAGTAGAGTTTATATGTAGAGCAACCAATCATAAAAAAAGATAATACTATGAGAAGAAATATTTGTTTGTTCATATTATCTCTAGGAATAATATCAGTAAAAACACCAACAAAAAATATTGTTTGTTATTTCACATTGTATTCATTTTCTGTTTGAAGACTTTCTTCTTTTATTTGTTTAAATAATTCTTTCATGGCATCTTTTCCTCCCCATGCCCTACGATAATTTTGATCATCAATAATCCTACAATGTCTAGTGATTTTGTGAACTTGTAATTCCCATCCATTATATGAATCAAGAACATTCCACCATTTATGTTCATTTATCACTTTTAGTTTTAAATTTGGCATTGATAGAGGATGTTCTGATTTTAGGGAATTTGTCTTTTTCCCACCCAATGTACCTCCATTTTTAATATATTCCTCCTTCATTTTTTTAAATAGCTTTATCATTGGTTATTTTCCTCCCCATGCCCTGCGATAGTCTATATCGTCAATAATTCTACAATGTCCAGTAATAATGTGTTCTTGCAATTCCCAGTCTGCGCATGAATCAAGAGTATTCCACCACATGTGGGCATTGGTGACTGGTAAAGGAGCATTTGGCATTGAAATATCACTATTTCCAACAAGTGCATATGCACTGATTAATGCCTTTGAGACTGAAACTGTTACAGTAATAGGTTCAATGGCATTTATATATTGAGACAAAATTACAAGACAAATAATATAAATTATCTTTTTCATAATTATAATCTTTTTATATTATTTTAAACATATTATTTTTATGTACATATAAAATTTTAGAACATAATTGTAGAAGCATATCTTGTAATGTAATAATCAAGATAGAGAATTATTCAGTTGTTATCTTGTCTTATGAAATAATTGATGAATGATTATATGTTTATTGTCACTAGATATAGAAACTGGTGGGTTATCTTTCAACCAATCTTTCCAATAATTTTCATTTTTAAGTTGCTTACATATATCATCCCAAAGTCTATCTTTAATTTTCATTGCTTCTTCGTTATCTTTTGGGAAGGAAATCCGAACTCTATCATCACTGTCGACTATACGTAAATTACCTCCTGGCCATTTGAGTGATTGGAAACGCCATCCATTGCATCTTTGAGGCGAATCCCACCAAGTTCCCCCACCTCTGCATTTGTCGAAGGTATCATCACTATCTGTTGCTATAACATTACCAAATAAACGATATAGTTTGCCATCATATATGACGGCTCGTGCAAACATAAACGGGTCAATTATATTTTCATTGAAAATATCATCAATGTCAAAAAGCACACTAATGTGTTGATTATCACCATGAGGAATTCTAAGTTCTAAATATTCAACATTTGCCTCCTTCATTTCATCCACTTCAACATCATAGAAAATTTTTACTTTTTGTTGAGGTGTTAAGAATCGATCTTCATACCTATCATAAAGTCTTGTCTTTAGTACCATTTCCTTTTTCTTTTCCACAAAACCGTCACTTCTTCTTCTATTTACAATTTCTTCAGAATAGAGACTTTTAACTTTGGATGGCTCATACTTATGAGTATTATTATTGAATGTAAAAAGGTGTAATGTTGGATAAACTTCCTTTAATAAGAAACACTTTAATGGGAGTGTTACAATGAGTTCATCAATTCCTGCTTCATAATTGACAGATATCCTTATAGATGCCAGTTCCTTAAGGTATTGTTCCATAAAAATAGAACTTTTTGTACTCCCAAAATAATTGAGGCCTTCAAAAATACTGGTCATTTCCTTATTTATTATTCCTTGAAGTTCATTTAACAAATTTGAATATTCTTGTATTTTTCCACTAGTCTCCAATATTTTTGCATTATTTAATGCCAATCTACATAAATAAAGAGCATGACCTGATGGAATAATACTAGTATTTTTACAGATATTTTTTAAATCTTTAGGGTCAGGAGTAGGAGCAGGAATACCAATTTCTTTTCCTTCTTCTAGTTTTTTCTTGAATTCTTTCCACTCTTCATAATATACACGACTTAATTTTTCCTCTGCTTTTCTTAATTCTTTTTTGGCATTAGGAATATCTCCCAAATTATACAAATAAACTATTCCAGCAAAATATTGATAATTCCAGAAATCTTCATCCATATTTGTATTTTCATCTAAAATATTGAGTTGAGAATAAATTTCATCTTTATAATCTTCTTTTTGATTTAAGAGTAGTCTTATTATATTCATGGCAACAGAAGCACTTATTTTATTCCATTTAATAAGAGCAATATCTAATTTCTGGTACTGTTTATAAGATTGAATAGCTTCTTCTGTATGCCCCAATTTGTCTTCACATACACCACGATAATACCAATACATAGGGAAATAGTTAAATTCACTTTTGCTTTCATAAAGGAATTTTAGCAACCTTGTAATTTTTTCTCTACTATCAGTTTCTCCTTGTGGATTTTCGTCTAATTTTGCTTTTTTAACTTCTTCTACAAGTTTATTGATATGCTCCAATGTTGTTCTTAATCCTTTATCTTTCGGCAATATTTTAGCAACAGTATTTTTTACTGATTTATCAAAAACTTCTAGTGATTTTTTCAGTCTCTCTCTTTTTTTCTTATCTAATTCAAATTTTTCCTTTTTTAATTTTAACTCTAATTTTTTGCGAATCAAGATATAATTAGAAATACTATCACTTAAATTTATAAATAATTTTGCACCAATTACAGCTAATTCTGTATAAGGATCACCAACAGAAATTTTCGTTGATTGTGATTTTAAAAATTTTTCTGGATTCATTCCTCTAAATATATTTGCATTTTCTATCATATTAATAATTTTCTCGTCTCTACGAAATTCTTCCAGAGCCTTTCTTTCTTCTTCAGCTTCTTTGAATTCAAATATGAGATTATGTAGATTTTCTACTATTGTATATAAGTTATTATCATTTTTAATATCATTTTTGAATTTTGACAAATCAAGTGAATCACTTGATAATATATGCCGTTCTTCATCTAGAACAATTATATCATTATAGGTATAAATTTTCTGTGCAGACCAGCTCAATTGATGAATTATCTGTAAATCTATTTTTTCTGCATCAGTAAGCGTTAACTCAGTATCAATAATAGTGGGTTTTGTAATGGGAGTTGGCGTATTTGATGGAGTTGAACTGCACCCTATAATCAAGCATAAGAAAGGAATAATCTGAAATAAATCACGCATTTTCATCTTTTGTCCACCTTAGTTTATTATTTACACTCAAACACACAAAAAGAGGGCGTCCCAACCGTGATCTACAGAGGTTTAGCACTACCTACGAAAAAGCACGAAAAGAGACGCCCCGAATGGAGCGCTCCACCATGTGCTTTTTCATGAAGTTTCGAAGGTCCTAATTTCAGTACATCACAAAGCCAAACTCCGACGGCATGCCATCGGTTATGTCAGAAGAGAAAACGCCTTTCTAAATTTTAATTGCAATAACTCCTTTTTGATGTGAAGCCCCCTTCGGGGGCGGTTCTGAAATGTCGAAAGATACTGTAGTTACTGTTTTTCCGTTTGTCAAACGCCAGAAGATTGTTTTTCACATCCATCACAACGACCGTCATTGTGATGATGCTTGATTGTAGCGATGTTCCCCACCCCATAATCATCTTGAGTGGCTTTGAAGAGCATGCAGAAACAAGCATACGTTCCAAAATGGAACGCATGATGACGGGTACAACTGTCGCAAAAATTGCGCCAGTACAAGATGGACGTGTTCCAGTTGTCGCAAAATTTACGACAACTGCTATTTTGGGAATCCGGTCATGGAGAAGACAAAGAATAAAATCGTCGTCTATCAGCCAGATGAGACAATCCGTCTGGAAGTGCGTCTGGAAGATGAGACGGTGTGGCTGACACAAAGCCAAATGGGAATATTATTTGGTTGTACAATACGCAATGTGCGAATGCATTTGGAAAATATTTATTCATGTGGAGAATTGACACGGGAGGCAACTAGGAGGGATTTCTTCCTAGTTCGCATGGAAGGCACCCGTGAAGTTACGAATGGTCACGGCCTGCGCGCGGTGTCGCTTCGCGACGATATGATGTCCTGCAGGCAGAATTGCTCCTCAACGATGTGACGCCCTGAGGGCGGAATGCCGTGGATTATACCCACTTTCAATTCATCTTCAAAAAACATGACTTGTCATAATTCTTTATTGGAAGATGATGGCATTCCATGTGCCATACGATAAGCATTCCGAGCCGCTAATAGGTTCTCATCCATCACATCTGCGGGAATGAATTCGTTTTCACCAAGCTTACTATTTCCACAAATAAAAAAGCATTCCTGATACTGGATTTTCTCTCCTTTGATTATCGCATGAGTTATCTGCAATTTCTTTTCCACACAATGTGTTTTCCCGCACAATGGACATTCCATCATGACATGACCATTTGTTGTAATAGCTTTATCTTGCATGATATTTATCCCAATCAATAATTTTTTCTGTTTGGTTGCGGCCAAAGGTCGCTTCAGTTTACTCGTATGACGCCTCTTCTGGGGGATCAACAAAGTGTCTCCCCCTATTAGGTGATTTGAAATTGTATTGCATACAATTAATTCAATACCCCATGTTTATTCTTATGTTTTTAGGACAACTATTGCGTCTTTTGGTCAAGGAGATTCAATAAATTCCGGTTTTCAATTTCAAGACGTTCTTTTTCAATAAGAAGACGCTCATATTCACTTAATGGGTTACAATATATTTTCGCAACTCCATAGCCTTCACTATCTGTCAGATTGTGATGCGCATCTAACCAAACCACATAGAACAAACCATCAATTTTGATGCCAATAATTCGGCCTCGGGATTTGCCTAGTCTGAACTGCCAGTACTCATGTTGTTGCTCATGGGTCGGGCAACGAACGTTTGCATGTCGCCAATCAACAGGATGAAGGCACCATGGCGATGTTTTCATTTCCTGAATGGTCTTTCCACCGACTTCTTTCAGACAATCGAGCAAATCAAGAAACCATTCTTTGGCGACTGATTCGCTCTGAGTCTTGTCATTTCCCAGATTAAAAAGCGCATGAAATCTATCAAGACAAGAAAAGGAATATGACATGATCCTGTCCGACACGTATCTTCCATTAAAAGGAAGGGTTAAAGGCTCTTTGTCTGGCGGTGTTACAGTCGGTAATCTAGGAATATGCCTGCTATTCATTCTGTGATTCCTTGAATTTTCGCAGATAGTAATCCCTCATATCCTGATGCTCGATTTTACGGGTGCATGTATCACAAGGCTGTAGATTTCCTCTGGCTTTCTGCCAAGGGGCTTCTGAATGTGTCAAAGCCTCCAGCTGGTCTCCGTCAAACGAACCATAGGTGTTCCAAACCGCCTGCAGGATTCCTTCCGATGCTTCGTCAAGAATGGGCTGACTTGCTTCAGAAGGGATTTTCTCCCATCCGTAATCTGCATAGATGGAATAGAGAACAGGCGAAACAGGGCCATGCACCCACGCTTCAAAACGTTCTGCGAAAAGTTCGTTACCATGAAGCGCAAGATGCCAAGCCTGTGAGTAATAGCATAGTTTTTGTAGTTTTTTATGCGTCATGGATTCCTTGCCGAGGAACCATTGGGCGATTTGCTGGATTGTATTCATGGCATAGACACCTTATGAAAGATACCGGAAATGAAAAATGTCAACTTGCATTATACAATAACAATAGTATCGGAAAATGCAAGCTGACACTTAACAAATCATATAGATTCATAAGTTATCATCATGACTTTTGCATGTTCAAAACAAGCTTAATGCTTTATGCTAAATACGATAGGAACCAAAACAATATCTGTCTTTTTAATCTCTTTCTGATGCTTACGCCTATAACATCTTGCAACTGTGATGTTTGAAATTTGGAGCGGGGGGATCGGCGGAACGGTCGTAGCTACAAATGGTCACGCCCTGCGGACGAAGTTGCTCCGCGACGATGGTTGGTGGCGCGCCCCGTGCGCTATTTCATGAGGACTTCCTACCGCAGGCTGCGTGCCACTACGAGCACTTGCCAGCGGTTAAAGCATGGTTACGCGCTCCGCGCGGTGTCGCTCCACGACGATGTAACGCCCTGCGGGCGGAATCACTCCGCGACTCAGCAGACGAACGAGGGCGAGACACCCCCGCCACACCATATCGTCTCACGCCAAATCAAGTTCCGCGAAGCAGTCGGGCAGATGGAAGTTCAAGACGCTGACGGGATTCCATGTCAGCCAATGCGGATGGCTACTGTGGTCGGCGCATTTGTAGAAATTGCCGCGCCATTTCGCACCGTCCAACGACGGAATTGCGCCGCAATACGGCTCCAACGCCGCCATCGGCAGCGCGAACTGCGCATACCATGTCACAGGCTCCGTTATCTCCGGCATGACACGACCGCCAAACGATGTCTTCACCGTCACCAACGTGCCGTCTTTTTCCGACAGCATCGTGTAGTCCTCGAAGCCGGTCTTCGTCCGTTTGTGATTGCGCACATACGACATCAGATAGGCGCCGCCCGCGCTCATCTCCAGATTGAAATAGCCTGGCCCGACGGGCGGTTTGAAGAAGAATTCCACGCAGGAATCTTCGCAGACGGGAGCCTGGAAGCCTTCCTTTTCCGCCAGAACATAACGATCTTGCACTTGGTAGATACCGTAGAGATTTCGGTCGTCATGCAGGACGCGGACTTTCACGACCGGACGATGGCCGCTGCCTTCCGGCCGCAGATTCGTCAGTTCCGCCGTTTCGGCGTCCTTCCAGCAGGCTCCATCCCACGCGAAATCCATCGCGGGGGCGACGTTTGTTCTTTTGATTGTATATTTCATCATTCAACCTTTTTATATATTATTTATTGCACATAGACGCGAGCCGTACATCCCCCCTTCCCAACTAACCACTAACCACTAGCCACTAACCACTAAATTCTATGCCCAATCAGCTTCGGCCATTGCGGGGCGCCGAAGAAGCAGAAGTTCTTGGCGGCATCGACTTCCAATACGCCGTCTTCCCTCACGCGGCATTTGAACTGGATGCGGAAAGGACTCTCCACGCAGCAAAGCAACAGCGTCAGGACGCCTTTGGACGTCCACGCCATCGCGCCTGCGCTCGACGGACCGTCTTCAAACGGATACCAGTTGGCGGCGTTGTAACGCCATCCGTCGCGTTCGCGGCCGAAGCCCAACGTGACGACGGAGCCATCGTTTTTGCCAAGCGTCACATTGCATCCATGCTTCTCGAAGCTGAAACGCAACGTCTTGACGCCGTAGCAATTGTCTTCAATCGCATATTCGCCGGACAGGACATCCGCGCTGCAGCCGCCGCCACCGACGGGGCGGCGCATCTCCAGATTCCGCGACGCCTCGTACAACGCGGCCGCCGCGGCCGCGTCAGGCGGCAAGGCATCGTCTTTCACGGCCGGAAGCAGCTTGTCCCAAAGCGCCGTCAGCAACGCCTGCATGTTGCCGACGGAACTCGTGATCGCGACGACCATGTCCTGTTTCGGCATCACGACGCAATACTGCCCGTACGCGCCGTCGCCGCGATAGACGCCTTCCGGCTGGCAGAGCCAGAATTGGAATCCGTAGCCCTGCGCCCAGTCCAGAACACCATGGTTGCTGTTGTCCATCTGTTTGGATGTCGCCATGTCAATCCATTCAGCCGGAACGAGTTGCCGTCCATTCCAATTGCCTCTCCGCAGACACAGTTCGCCGAATTTCGCGATGTCTTCCGTCCGCAGATACAGCCCCCAGCCGCCTGTCGAAATGCCGGCGGGGCATGTCTCCCACACGGGCCGCACGATGCCCAGCGGCTCGAAAAGGCGCGGCATGAGATAATCCACGAGATCCAGGCCGGTCTTGCGGGTGACCAACGCCGACAGCATGTAGGTACCCAGACTGTTGTAGACGAACGTCGTGCCCGGCTTGTAGGGGATCTCCTGTTCGAAGAACGCCTTCTGCCAGTCCTGCACGCCTTCGACCATCATCTTCGTCGCGTAGCACATCTTCTGGCCGCAGGACATCGTCAGCAGATGGCGGACGGTCATCTCCTTCAGATGGTCGCTGATGACAGCGGGCATCTTATCCGCGAACAGATCCGTCACATGGTCATCCAGTCCGAACAGCCCTTCGGAAATGGCCAGGCCGACGGCCGTCGACGTGAAGCTCTTGCTCAAGGAGAAAAGCTTGTGAGGCAGCTCCGCGTTGTACGGCCGCCAGTAGTTTTCGTGGATGACCTTTCCATGGCGCAACACCATGAAACTGTTCATCTGGTCGTCGCCCGCAAGTTTGCACAAACGGTCAAGACAGGCTTTCAGGCCTTTGCTGGAAACGCCCTCCGCTTCGGGCGTGCTACGTTCAAATCTGCTTAGCATAATGATATTCCTGCGAAAATGGCACGCGAAGGCGGGTCGCCTCCGCCACACCATGCGAAGGCGGGAGCCTCCGCCACTACAAAAAAAGGCACAAAAAACAAACTGCCTTTTGTGCCTTGATGATTTTTATAAGAGCCGATGGATCAACGTTCGAAAGCAGCGTCGAAAGCAATGTCGCTGGCCGGGAAGTCGATCTTGCGGACGAACGCACAGGCGTCCTTCGCGCCGTATTCACGGTTCATGCCGCTGTCTTCCCATTCGACGGAGAGCGGGCCCTGGTAGCCGATGCGGTTCAGTTCGCGGATGATCTCCTCGAAATTGACACCGCCGTGGCCCGGGCTGCGGAAGTCCCAGCCGCGATTCGGCTGGCCGAAGTTGATATGGCTGGAAAGGATGCCCGTCTTGCCGTCGAGCGTGACTTTCGAGTCTTTGATGTGGACGTGGTAGATGCGGTCCGGGAACTCGCGGATGAACTGCGCGGGATCCATGCCCTGCCACAGCAGATGGCTCGGATCGAAGTTGAAACCGAACGTCGGACGGTAGTCGATGGCTTCCAGCGCCTTCTTGGCGGTGTAGACGTCAAACGCGATTTCCGTCGGATGGACTTCCAGCGCGAACTTGATGCCATATTTGTCGAATTCGTCCAGAATCGGATTCCACATCTTCGCGAAGTACTTGAAACCGTCGTCGACCATCTTGTCGGAGACCGGCGGGAAGCTGTACAGCATGTGCCAGATGGAGGAGCCCGTGAAGCCGTTGACGACGGAGATGCCGAGGTTCTTCGCGGCCTTGGCGGAGGCCTTCATGGATTCGACGGCCCATTCGCGCTTCGCTTCGGGCTTGCCGTTGCACTTTTTCGGAACCATGCCGAAGCCGTCCGAACGGCTGTCGTTGTTCGGGTCGCAGACCAGCTGGCCGGCGAGATGGTTGCTGATGGCCCAGCACTTCAAACCGCTCTTCTCCAGAACCTTCAGCTGCGCCTTGCAGTATTTCTTGTCTGTGGCGGCTTTGAAAACGTCCATGTGGTCGCCCCAGCAGGCCAGTTCAAGACCGTCATAGCCGAATGAAGCGATTTTCGGGGCAAGTTCCGCCAACGGCAAATCCGCCCACTGACCCGTGAATATCGTGACTGGATGCGACATCGTTTTCTCCTTGTGGTTGCTGTTTCTAGATTAAAAAACAAAAAAGGACTATACCTTAAATAAAAATACTGTCACCGTTTGTAGGCGTTGCCGATGGACGCGCTCTGCGGCTGTCCGAAGAGGAGGTTCGGCATCTTCAGCAGTTCGCCAAGACCGTTCACGACGGCGTGCAGCGGCGTGTCCGCCACGATCGTCATCAGGCCGGTCTGGTCCTGAATGCGGCGGTCCAGTCCG
>CACYQT010000092.1 GCA_902776645.1 uncultured bacterium
TTTTCGTCACGCCAATTACTTTACACCGCCTTTCCGCTTTTGCAAGCGGAGACGACGAATTTTTTCAAGAAAAAGCAATATCAAATTATCCTGTGCAGGAAATCCGATTTTCAGGAAGAGTTCATTTCATTCCCATTTTGAAAGAAACTCCATGAATTCTTCTGATTGCCTCCTCTTGCAGATGGTTGCCCATCCGATTGAGTCGTGACAGTTGATTAAATTACATCGACTTTTTACAATGTCAAATCAAGTTGGCGATTTTTTTGGATTTTTTCGCTTCAAGATGCTTTTTGCCATGCCATGGAGCTTGGAAAAAGCTCCACAAGCCCCATGCATGGCCCTATCAAGCTGTCTTATTTCCCGTCTTGCGGCTCGTCGGCGTAGACGAACACATGGGGATCCCCGATGGCCGGATGGCCGTCCGTCGAAGGCCACCAGTCGAATTCCGCAAGGATGAAATCGCCTGGATCGACCGACATGCTGCGCACCAAATCGATTTTCGTCAAGGAAGCCCCATGCTGCACGGTGTTGTTGATGGACGCCCATGCGAGATTCTGTGCGCAACGGCGCAACGTCACGGCCATGGACGCTTCTTTGCCTGTATCCAGCAGCAACGTCTCCTTTCTGGAAGCCTGCCCGATCCGACCGCTGTCGGCACGTCCTGAATCCACGACTTTTCCATCTTCGTCCAGAGCTTTCCAAACAGGCGCCGTCTTCTCGTTGGCGCCGATTTCATACACTAAAGAACGATAACGCACGGGCGCGCGCGTGAGATTGTACATGCGGATATCGACTTTCATGTGATTCGGCTCGAACGTCCAGCATTCCTTCATGGAGACATGGCCGTCGTCAAGCGGGCGCTGGAATTCCAGATAGCCTGACACAGGGGAGAACGTATAGGTCAGCGACGTCGTTCCTGAACTTGTCTCGGGGCCGGCGGCCTTTCCGTCCATCGTCATCAGCACAGGGCCTGTCCGTTCGACAAGAAAAACGCTCCATCCGTCCGCGGTCTTGAGCTGCATCTTCTCGATCCAGCCGAACGCCGTATTGAAGACGATCCTGTATGAATCGCCCGTCACGACCATGTGGTCGGTGTCAGGCTGTTCGCATGCGACACGCGGGGCGGTGGCTTTCGGCAGTATCTTATACAAATTCCTCCGCAAACAGAATTCATACGTGCCTTCGCCATTTTCAGCGGCATCCGCGTTGAAAAGGATCCCGCCCGCCGTTCTGGTGTACGGGATTTCCCTAATTGCATCATCCTTGCCATATCCATATGGATTGCATTTCAACAGCATGTCGCCTCCCTTCATGGCTGCTTCCGAAAGCTCCACCTTCACGGGAGTTCCTTTGGCAACCTTCTGCGTCGCAAGCCCTATCGGCGTTCCAGTCGTCGGATGCCAACTGATCGGCTTCATCTTCCAAGATGCCACGGCAGCCGTCTCGACTCCCGCCGCCGCCTCAAATTCAGCCCGCTCCGTAAAACCGCCGACTTTTCCTGTCAGAATGTATTTTCCCGGAATCGGAAGATTGAAAACAACCTCCATGTTTTTCTCCAACGGCTTTTCACCGCGTCCCGTTTTAAAATACACATCGCCTTTCGTCCCGTTTTCATGAACAACGGACAAATCCAACGGCTTGCCGATCAAATCCGCGCGGGCGTCCAATTCCAGTTTTGCATTGACGTGGCTGCGAACGGCCATGGGCGGAGGAGGAGGCGTCTGCACTTCCGAATCCCATCCCCAGCGGAGGATGGGTGGCGTCAGCTCCTGCCATGGATTCAGCATCTGGTCACGATAGATGACGCGGATGTCCAGCGTCGGTTTCACAAAGGGCTGCATCCTGGCGGGAAGCATTCCTTCAACTCCTTCATTAAACGTTACTTCCGCCGTAATCGGATTTTCAAATGCGAAGAAATCCAATTTCGCGTCTTGGGGAACGGACAGTTTGAACGCCACTTGCTTTCTCTGCCCCGCTCCGATTTTTTCAAGGGCGTTTCCATTGACAGGAATCGCCTTCCAGCCTTCTGGAAGTTTCAGGCCAACGGTTCCAGAAACGGCGACCGGCGCCATATTCACCACGCCGACAAGCAGTTCCGTCTCTTCGCCCGGCCGGAACGTATCCTGTCCGGAAGCGGAGGCGATATCGACGATCGGCTGCCATTCGCCGAACAGCAGAATGCCGCCGTTGCCCGCGTTGTCCGCCAAATCCAGTTTGAACTGCAGCTTGCCGTCCGCCAACACGCCGTCGATTTTCTTGACAGCCGCCGTGTCGGGAGCATAGAACCAGCCCGTCGTTGGCTCATGGAAATCACTCAGCGTCACGGTCACAATTGACGGAATACGTTCCGTTTTCGTGACATAGAGCATGTTCAGCTTTTTGTCACGAAGCAGACGGACATCGATTAAGGCAGGCGTCAGTCCGTCTGATTCAACATGGATGGACGGCTTCAGCCCCGTCGTCGCCAGCAGCATGTCCGCATAGGCGTCCGCCAGTTTCTGGAAAGCGTCGCGCTCCTTTGTGTCAATGCCCGTCAAACTCCAGCTGCAGTAGGCCTTTTTTCCATCGCCGACAGTCTCGACGGCGTAATCGCCATTTCCATCCGCCAGCGGATAAGACGCGAACAGCCGGCCGTTTTCCGCCTTGAGCAAGTCATCTTTGAAATGCTTTTTGGCCGTGCGTTCCATACCGAATTCGTTCATCTTCGCCGCAAGCGGATGGAAGACAACGGCTTTTCCGGAAGCCGCGAACGCGTCCAAACGCGCCATGGCCTTGTCGGAAACGACGGGAACCGCGCCGAGAATCAGCACTTGGTATTCATCCAGATTCTGTTCCGTCATCTGCTCCGCGTCCATGAAGACGAACGGGATGCCCGCCAAATCCAGCATGCGCCCAAGCCTGTTGTTCATGTTCATGTAATCCCACACGCCTTTTCCAATGGCGCGCTGGTAGTACTGGCTGTCCTGCGAGACGATGACGGCGACTTTCGGCATGACATGCGCCCTCTTGAGCAGCGGCGCAAACCGTTGCGCGAAAGCGGATATGCGCGTAACGGCCGTCATGCGCTCCGTCGGGCGGCCTGCCAGATCCAGAATGCCGTGGATGCCTTCCTCTCGGCCGCTCTTGCCGGAATTCCACATGTACCATTGGAGGGCGCGCGATTCCCGCGCCCAAGCCAGCAACGCCTCTGTATATAATTGCCAGTCATAGACTTTCGTAATCCAGTTGTTCGGCCCCGCATGGTATTCCATCATCAGAAAATCCTTCTTCCACGCATATGCGGCCGAACGCGCGATGTCCATGTTGTTCATCAGATTGTCCCAACGGCCAATGGCGTAGATGTCCATGGCCATGTAATCCGTCTGTTTCGCCAGTTCGAACAAATCCCATCCGTCAAGGCCAGGCGTGATGTAGAAATTGTCGGAAACCTTCGCATTCGGGAGGATTTTGCGCAACTTATCTCCTGTCTCGCGGAAATAGCGCGCAAAATTCCATGACGTGAAACGGCGCCATTCCAGCCAGTTCGCAAGATTGTTCGCCAAATCCTTCCGCAGCGGCTCGACGGCGTCGAAGGAGGCCCACGTCGTCTTCCAGCCGTCGTTCAATTTTTCAATGGAACCGTAGCGGTTTTTCAGCCATGCGCGATATTTGACAATGGACCCTTCACTGTAGTCGAATAACTCGCCGCTATGGAAACCAAATTCATTATGGACCTTCCAATAGGCGATTTGATCAGCGTTGCGTGTCTCTTTCGCGACGCGCGGCACGTATTCCTCCCACCATTTCTCCACGCTCGGCGCGTTGAAATTCACATGGGTGAACAATCCGACGGAGTTCAGCAGCTTTCCGTCCGCCGTCTCAAACGGCTTCGCGACATCCGCCGGCGGACGGCCCGACACAGCGTGGATAGTTTGGAAATCCTTCCGTTTCAACCACGGGAGCGCGCCATGCTGGACCAACGTAAATCCCGCCTTTTCATATTGATCCAACACCTCCTGGGAGCCATGGCACCCCCAGCCGCCCGTCAGATACACGTCTTTTTCAACGGCCTGTCCGAACAGGCAACCGCAGAAGACAATCATCGGCAACCATATTTTATTCATATCCCTTATCCCCTTGATGTTGTTATTTAACCTCTACAATCCGAATATTGCGGATACGAATGCCGCCCATGTCCCGAACGCCGAAAATCACCCTGTAGTCAGGGTTCTCCCGCGTGGTGAAAATAATCGAACGATGGCCGGACTGGCCTGCGCCGCCCAGCCATTGCTGCCAGCCGACATCTTTTGAGATCGGTTCGCCGCAGCGCACAAGACTGTAGAACGTGCAGTTCGGGCCGGTCAAATCAACGGTCACGTCATAATCAAAATCCAGACGGTATGTCGTCACAGGCAATAATTTCAACCGTGTATGGTCCGACCACGTGAACTCGTTCCAGCCATTCGCCGTCGAAACAAAGCAGATCGCGCCGTCGATGAATTCCGCCGCATGGTCGTTCTGGTTGTTGCCGTCCTTCACCTTCAGCCATGGGGCGCCGTCGCCGACGGGGCTGTCCCATATCACATCGTATGTCTTGGCGACTTTCTTCTTCACGGGCGGCCACGGGACGCGCGGCTTCATCTTGTATTTGGCCAGACCGACATAGAACACGACGTCTTCGTTCAACGGCAGCTTATTCCCTTCCATCATCGGGCAATAGACGCTGATGGTGTTCACGCCTTTCTTTATGTTCGCGTCTTTCGGAAGGGGGAGCTTCAGCATGTGCCACTGGCCGGCCGACGGCGGCGGCACGTCCCGCGCAGGCAGCGGATGTTCGATCACCGCCCTGTTCGGATTCGTGGCATTATCCCCCATGATTTTCACATACAACGAAATACCAGGCTTTTCCGCATAATAGGGAAGCTCCACGAAATCCTCCGCGCTCCAGTCAAGAGTCGGAAGCGGCGTGTAGCGGACGTCCAGCCAGTCCTGCTTGTGCTCCTTCTTCCGGAACGTCAGCTTCAGCGTCTTCAGGCCAGGCTTTCCAGGGGCGTCCACCATTTCGCAACGGACGCTTCCGCCTGCCGTGGTCTCCCCCGTGAAGTCCCATATCGAATCCGAATCCAGAAAACCGACGGCGCCAGCCGTCCCGCACAACAGCGCCATCCCGCACAACAGCCATCCGCACCATTTTGACATACGCACCTTCCTTTTCAATTGATTAAATCGACATCACTCTTCGGGAGTCGTTTACGGGCGATTTCCGCCGTCTCCTCCCATGCCGCCTCATTTTCAAAACCGCTTTTCGGCAGCCAGTGGAACGCGCCGCCCGGCAGAATCAGAATGATGCCATGCCGTTCCACGCCGCTCGTCCGGAACGTCCGCCACGCCAGCGTGATATCCGTTCCAAAGGCTTCGCTTGCAACGCCGTCCATCGACGTCTCATATTTGAATTCCTTTTCAAACAGCCCGCTTTTCCTTGCGCTCATCAATTGCACGACGACGGAAACCTGCTTGTAGAACAGCAGAATCAGTCCAAGCAGGAAAAACAGGCCGTACATCGTAAAGAACATCGGCGTCGCGACTTCCGTATAGCCTATCTCCACGATGCGCACCATCGAAACGCCGCAGCCGATGACCAGCAGCAGCCCGATGACGACATGCGCCAGCCGCCAATGCCACGCATAGGCATGGCGATGCCGTGCACGAATCGCCCGCCGAAGCTCCAACGGCGTCATTTTATATTGGCAAACATGCGTCATCACGTCCTCCGCGCGTTGTTCATTCAGTCAAAATCGCTCAGCTGGAAATGCATGGTGTCGACGACTGTACGCAACGCCTTGACGGTCGGCTGCGTCATCGGCCAGCGAAGGTCGTAGCGATGGACGGCGAAGCAGACGTTCACGCCCAGAACGGGCCCCATGAAACGATGGAAACGCGAATACTTCCCGTTCACCAGATGGATGAAGGGCTTCTTCAGTTCATGGTGGAGCAGCATGGTCGTCTTGATCGCCTCCTGCAGCTCCGCCTCCGTGTTCACCGTCGTCACGATCTTGACGATGTCCGCCCCGCGCCGTTCGAATTCCTGCAGCTGGTCCAGAACTTCCGCGCATGTCAACGGCTCCGACATGTGCGACGACATGACGACCTCCGCGCCGCGTTCATGGACTTTCGCGATCAGCTCCTTCTGCTTCGCGATGGCGGCTTCGTCATATGTCCGTTCGCGAGGCGACGGATTGTACAGATCGCCCATGACATCGATGCACGTCGCGCCCGCCTCGGCGGCCTTCAGCAAGACCTCCTGGCGGGACTCGTCCGTCGGGCAGGCCTTCCAGCAGTCATTACGATAGAAAAAGAACATGAACGGCAGGCAGGCGGTTCCGATAATCCGCTCCAACGCCTTCACTTCCCTGAATTCAGGCTTCAGGTGGGACAAGTCGATGCCGATGCCGTCCGCCCCGTCGAATTCCGCGCCTCGTATCTGCGCGATCAGCTCCTCAGGCGTCTCGCCCGTCATGATCGCCGTGATCATCGGCCCTTTCCGTTTCGGAGAAAATGTTCGCTGCATAATATCACCTCTGTTTTTCCATGGACATTCAAAAGACAACGCACATGGAAAACGTAAACCACAGACGAACAAAGTCAACTGATTCCGCGATTTTCTTGTCAAATCTCTTTTCCATATTAAATTTATATATGTACTACCATATTCGACCAAAAGGCATTAAAATATGAAAATCATCATCATAGGCGCAGGTGAACTCGGGCAGCTGCTGGCGGAACGGCTCAGCAGCGCGCGAAACGACGTGACGATCATCGACGTCTCCAAGGAGGGTTTTGCACGCATCCATGAAAAACTGGACGTCATGACGCTCGCGGGAGACGCCACGAACGTCAAAATCATGGAGGAGGCAGGCATCCAGAAGGCGGACATGCTACTCGCCGTCTCCGGCGACCAGGCCTCCAACATTCTGGCGTGCATGATCGCCAAGCATCTGGGCGTGCGGAAAACCATCTGCCGCGTCTATTCCATGGACACGTTCGACGCCGATCTGAACATCAATCCGGAACTCTACGGCATCGACAAGGCGTTCTCCTCCCCCGCGGAATGCGCGAACAGCATCATCGAATCCCTCCGGCGGCACGTCATTCTGGAAAGCATCCAGTTCTCCAACCATGACGCGACGCTTATCACGGCGGTCGTCACCTCCGTCTCCCCCCTGCAGGGCGTCCATCTGCAGGACATTCCGAACACGGAGCTGCTCAGCAAGATACGCATCGCCGCGCTCGTGCGGGAACGCCAGCTGATGGTCCCGCGGGCCGACACGTTGATCTACCAGGGCGACAAGCTCTACATCGCCGGCCACAAGGAATATGTCGAGCAATTTCTGGACTACATGGAAGGCCAGCCGGACAAGAAACGGCGGCTCGTCATCATCGCGGGCGCCAACAGGCTCAGCGAAATCATCGCCACCAAGCTGCTCCAGACAGGAACGGAAATCCGCTTCGTGGAGGATTCAAGACAGAAAAGCGAAGAATTCCTCAACAACATCCCGGACGATATCATGATGGTCCATGGCGACATCACGGACGAAGAAGTCCTGAAGGAGGCCGGCATCGCCAAATGCGACATGTTCATCGGCATCGAGGAAGAGGACGAGAAGAACATCCTCAGCTGCATTCTCGCCAAACGGCTCGGCGCGCGAAAGGTCGTCGCCGTCACCCACAAGCCGGAATACATCTCCATCCTGCCGGCCATGGACGTCATCGACAGCGGCTTCAACACGACGCTTGTCTCCCTCAACGCCATCTTCCGCCTCATGGAGGAAAGCTCCTTCCGCATCGACTCCAGGCTGCTTGCCTTCCAGGCCTTCCTCAAGGAGTTCACCATCAAACCGTCTTCCACGCTCATCGGCAAGACGTTGCGTGATTTCCGCAACAGCACGCTGCCAAGCTCCGCCGTCCTCGCGATGATCTTCCGCGGCAACGACGTCATCACGCCGAACGGCGACACGGAACTGAAGGAAGGCGACGTCGTCGCGGCCATCGTCACGCCCGCCTCCGAGGAGCAGATCAAGCCCTACTTCGGCTAACGTCATCCATCACCGCCATGAAATACCGCGCCATCCTATACGTCATCTCCCTGCTGCTGATCTTCCTTTCCTTCGGAATGGGCATCTCGTCCGCCGTCTCGTTCATCATGAGCGATCCGGACGCGCTCGTCTACCGTTTTTCCGGATGCGCCGCCTGGACGTTCATCATCGGCTACGCCCTCTGCAAGCTGACGGAACGCAAACGCGGCGAACTGGACTTCGGCAGCTCCACGCGGGACGGCTTCGTGACCGTCGCCCTCGCATGGCTCGTTGCCGTGATCTTCGGCTCGCTTCCGTTCATCACCTGCGCCAATCTCACGTCCTACGACGCCTTCTTCGAAACGGCCTCCGGCCTGACCACGACCGGCGCCTCCGTCATCAACACGGAACTTCTGACGAGAGACGGCACGCCGCTTGGAAACATCGTCGAATCGCTCCCCCATCACGATCCGAACAACCTCCCGCTTCCCGCCGGCCTCCTTTTCTGGAGATGCCTGCTCAACTGGCTCGGCGGCGTCGGCATCGTCTTTTTCGTCCTGTTGGTTCTCCCGCTGCTCAAAGTCGGCCGCGGCACGCAGCTTTACAACGCCGAAGTCCCTGGATTGAAGACAGATAGCGGACAACTCACGCCGCGTCTCGGAAGCTCCATCCTCTCCGTGACGCTCGTCTATCTCTTCTTCACCATTCTCGGCGGCGTTCTCTACTATTATTTCGGCATGGGCATGTTCGACTCCGTCTGCCATGCGCTCTCCACCATCGCCACGGGCGGCTTTTCCAACAAGACCGCCAGCATCGGCTACTATTCGTCCCCCGGCATCCAGTGGAGCGTCACCGCCATCATGTTCGTCGCCGCATGCAATTTCTCCCTGTTGCTGAAAATCGTCTTCACAGGCAAGTTCCCCTATTTCGCGGACGAGGAGTTCCGTTTTTTCGCATGCATGGTCGTCGTTTCCATTCTGGTCATCACGCCGCTTGTCTATTTCTCCTCTCCGGAAGTCATCAGCGTGACGGGCGATCCCGCCTTCCTGCCGCGAACCTTTTCCAACTACCTGCGAGTAGTGGCCTTCCAAGTCCTCACCATCGCCTCGACGACCGGTTTCTGCACATCCGACTACGAACTTTGGAACTGCCCTGTCGCCATTCTCATCATCTGCGCGATGATGTTCCCCTGCGGTTGCGGCGGCAGCACGGCCGGCGGCATGAAATGCTCGCGGCTCATCGTCGTCGGCAAGCATCTCATCAATGAAATCAAGCATTGCGTCTATCCGCGCACCATCGCCTCCGTCCGCCTCAGCGGCGAACGGATCGACGACCCGCTCGTCGCCAAGACGCTCGCCTTCGTCCTGTGCTACATCGCCCTGTTCATCGGCGTCGCCCTCCTGCTGACCGTCACGGAATACCGCCCGAACGCCCGCTACAGGCAACCGGCGAAAGCGACTCTCGTGCAAATGGATGCGGAAGGAGAGACAGATCTTGCCCAGACACATCAGGATCCCGTCACCACGGATTCGACGGCTCCGACGCCGCAACCCTATGGAATCACCATTGATGTGAAAACCGCCTTCGGCGCCTCCATCGCCGCCCTGAGCAACATCGGGCCTGGTTTCGGCCACGTCGGCCCGTCGGGAGACTACCATTGGTTCCGCCCGATTTCCAAAATCATCCTGGCCATCACGATGATCACAGGCCGTCTGGAACTTTATACGATTCTCGTCCTCTTCCTCCCGTCATTCTGGCGGAAATAACAGAGCAAATCCCTACCATAAAGGAGAATGCGATATGAAACAACTGATCGCGACTGTCGTCCTCCTCGCCGTCTTCCTCCATGCACAGGAGACCATGCTCTTCGACTTCCGCAACAAACAGACCTGCGGATGGTTCGGCAACCATGACATCGCCACCGTCACGCCGACGGATGAAGGCCTCCACGCCGTCAGCTCCGGCCGCGAAGACCCGTGGATCGAAGGCCCCGTCATTCCCAAACTGCCCGACGGCGACTATGATCAACTCATCCTCGAATTCCGTTTCAAGGGAACTGGCAAAAGCATCTCGATCTTCTACGGCCCCAGTTTCACGCCTGTCCACCAGACTGGTTTCGCCAACGAAGGCCGCAACGAATGGGTCACCAAACGCGTCATCATCCCGCGGCTTGCCGATAATTCCCGCCTCCGCATCGATCCGTGCATGTACGACGGCGAAATCACCGTCGCCACCATCAAGGCGATTCCCATGCCGACGCTTTACAAGCCGTCGTTCAACAAGCCCGCGCCGATTGTCGTCGGCGACGATGCCGCCGTCCTTTCCTCCGGCAAACTGACGGTCCGCCATGCTCCGGACAGATGGGATGCCTATGTCATTGAAAACAATCGTGTTCCGATTGCCAGCGCACATGACGAACCGCTTCTCGGATACATGGTGAACGGCAAGACGGAAGTCGTCAATCTCGCGAAAGACGCCGTCACGACCATTTCCCAAACTGCCTCCTCCATGACCGCCACCGCCGTTTTCAAAGACAGCGGCGGCGCGGAATGGACCGCCGTCCGCACGTTCATGGCCGCCCATGGCGACGCCGTCAATGTCACGACGTCCATCCGCGTGACGGACAATCGACAGCTTGTCCAAATGCCTTGGATCACGCTGTTTCCGGGGCTTGGTTCGTTTGGTGCGCATAAGACGCAGGGCCTGCTGGCCGGCGTCGAATATCTTGTCGACGAACCGTCGTCCGACACAAAAGATTTCGCCCCGCAGAAAGCGGACCGCCGCATAGTCGACGACTACAAGCTCTGCTTCCCGCTCATGGCCATCTCCCACAAAAAGAAATGGCTCTCCCTGTCATGGGAATACGACAAGTTCCCCGCGACCGTTTTCGATTCTCCAGACCGCCAGTTCCATTCCGGCGGACATCTGTTCGCCCTCTGGTCGCCCGGCCCGCGGCAGGAGCGGATTGAAAACGACTTCTGCGTCTATCACGCCATTCCAATTTATAAGAACACGCCGCTGAAACTGGAGGCGACAATCGCCGTCGGCGACCATGACGACACCGTGGCCACCGCCGTCGCGGACTACATGGAGCGCAATCCGCTTCCGCCGCCGCCCGTCTACGAAGACGGTTTCCAAGGCGCTTTGAACATGATGGCCCACGGCTGGCTGGATTCCGTCGTCCGTGAAGGAAACAAATGGCGCCACGCCCATACCAAGAGCGACCACCATCCGCCGCGGCAGGCCTTCGATCCGATCGTCCTCATGGACTATATCGCCCAAAAGACGACAGACAAGGAACTTGCGAAACGCCTTCAGGATTGCGTCGCCCAGACGCTCCCTATTTTTCCCAAAAACGACTACGGCAGCGCCATCTCCCACAACTACCAGAATCTCTTCAGCTTCCTCTACCAAAGCGCCGCCCAGAACTGGCTGGAAGCCGTCCTCCCGTCCGCCCGCCAACAGCTTGACAGACTGCGTCCGGACGGCAGCTTCCCCTACCGCCCCGTGCCCTTCGACGTGAAGCTCAACTACGGCACGACCCATTGGGCGGACCACGCCAACGGCCTGACGGCCACCAGCCTGATGGAATCCGCCCGTTTCGTGCTCGCCTCCGCCAATCCGACAATCCGCGAAAAGTATCTCAAAACAGTCGACCGCGTCTTCGCCTGCTATCGCAACGATGTCCCGCGCGGCGCCCAGACATGGGAGATTCCGTTGCATTCTCCCGACATTCTCGGCTCCGCCTACATGCTCGTTCTCGCCGTCAACGCCTACAAGATTTCCGGCGACGCCAAATATCTGAAGGAGGCCGAATACTGGGCGCTGACAGGCGTTCCGTTCGTCTATCTTGTCAATCCCGTCGAACATCTGAATCCCAAAGGTTTGTACAGCACGATTGCCGTGCTCGGCGCGACCTTCTGGACGGCCGCCAACTGGATCGGCCTCCCCGTCCAATGGTGCGGCGCCGTCTACCGCAACGCCCTTTACGAATACATGGACATTCTCGACGATCCCGCCAAAATCGCCGTCTGGAACAGAATCGCCGCCGGCATCACGATGACCGGCCTGCAGTTCACCTATCAGCAACGCGACGGCGACAGCCCCGAACTGATTGGCCTTCTCCCTGATTCCTACCGACTTAAAGTCGCCATGAAAGGCGGCCCGTCCATCAATCCGGGCACGATCCAGCTGTTCATGCCGCAGGCCTACGATGAAACGCCGATCATCAATGTCAAAATGCTGAAAATTGGCCGTTTCATCCACGCATTAGGCGAAATCACAGCCACTTCCGATTCCTCCGCGACATTGGATCTATGGCCCGCGAAACCGACGGATGTGCTGGTCACGGGTCTTGCCGCCCAGCCGTCGGAAGTCCTCTGGCGTGGCAAGGCCATTTCAGTCAACTGGCTCCCCAAGCACAACGCCTTCATCGCCAACATTCAAGGCCATGGCGTGCTGGAATGGCGGTAAAGCTAGCGATGGCGTCTCGCCGTTGGCGGTGTAACGACGACGTCTCCGCCGTCGCGCGGGTGTGGCGGCGGCGTCCCGCCGTCGACTGGGAGCGCCCCTCCCGTGATTCCCCATCCATAATCCCTACCGCCCCAAATTGTAAAACATCCCATCAAGCCACAAGGAAATTTTCATATGCTCAGACATCTGTGTTGCATTGTCGCCGCCACCACACTCGCATCCGTCGCATTGGCCGATGGCCACCGCATGGAATGCGGCGGATTGACCGCCGTCTTCAACCAGCATGGCAAATTGATTGACCTTCAAAAACGTGGCGTCAGCATGCTGGCCAATGCCACCGATGGTCCTGCTTGGACTCTCTCATATAAAGGCGGCAGCATCGATTCGAAGGCATATCAGGAACCTCCGCTTGTCACATACGGCGATGGCGAGATGACGTTCAGATGGCAGGCGGCAGACCTCCCGTCGGTCATCTGCTCGGTTCGTCCGAATGACGATAACGACGGATTGGCGTTTTCATCGTCTGTGGAGAACAACACAAAATTCCGCCTTGACGACTTCCGCTATCCCCAGGAGTTCCGCTTCAAAATAACATCGCCTGAAGACTATCTGATTGTCGTCCAGAACACCCGCCATGAAACCAATCTTACTCCGCTCAAGGGGTTGAAAAAGTTTGAAGTCATGTATCCCGGATTCATGTCCATGCAAATGTCCGGATTCCGCTTGGGACAGGACGCCTTGCTCTTCTATACCGATGACACGACCGCCCAAGTGAAAGAACACCACTACGACTCCGACGGTGATATTCTTGATTACAATGTCTCTCACTACATCGCCTTGCGCCCTGACAAATTCTGGGAGCCCGACTACTCGCTGGTCGTCTGCCTCCTTCCAAACGGCGACTACAACGACATGGCCCACCGCTATGGAAAATGGGCGCGCGCCCAACGATGGGCACGGAAGAAATTCGCGGACAAGCTCGCTCTGCGCCCTTCCATGGAACGGATTCTGACCGATGGTCTCGTGCGCATGGACAGCCTGCCCGCCGGCAAGGCCTTCAAGCAGGACAAAGCGCATGAGCCATGGCACTATATCGGCGATCCAAAACTTAATCCCAGTGCCATATACGAGCCCTATAATGACCGTCTGCTGCAGATTCTGCTGCGTCATGAGAAGCTGTATGGCGTACGGCCTGGCTGGTGGCTCCCCATGTGGAGCGGAAGCCAGTTTGACTCGAATTTTCCCGTCTATTTTCCCCTGCCGGACTACATGGGGGATTTCGAAAAGTTCAAGAATGAATGTGAACGCAATGGACTCACCATCCTGCCTCATGTAAACGTCGTCCAATGGGCGGTCTTCAATTTCACGCCAGAATCACAGAAACGCTATCAGGCGGAATGGGAGGAAATTACCGGATACAAGGAAGAACCCTGGCATTTCCGCTATGTGGGAAAGGCCAAGCGACCACCACGGCATCTATCTTGACTGCTTCGCGCAGGGATTCGCAAAGGACAACAATCCCGCAAGCCCATACTGCGAAGAGGCCAATTGCTACCAACTTGGAAAACTGCATCTGGCCCGCAACGTCAGAAAAATCATCGCAGGCCCTCTCATGACGGAAGGGCGCATGGAATATCTTTTGCCATATACCGATTTTACCACAGGCGCAAACGGCGGTTCCCCCAACCAGCTCCCGCTGTGGGAGATGGTCTATGGAGACTGCGTGGTCAACAACACCTTCAACTCGCACTGGTCGCCCTATTTCCGCAAAATGTGGATGATGCAGGGCGGCCTCATCAGTTCCTACTGGCCCAAATGGGGCGAAGACAAGGGGGAGGATCTGGACATCTACACGGAGACGACCTGCCAGCGCGTCATCCGCCATGTTGAAGGCACGCTGATGCGCCGCCATGACCGTCCGCAAGGCATTGCGGTCTCGCAGTGGGACAATGGCGTGGTCTTCTGGAATCCGCCCGTCGCACAGGCTGACAGCGCCAGATACAGGCCATGGGGCCCCGCCGCGAAAAAGCACGATGCATCGCCTGAAAATCTCACATTCGCGACAGCGCTTGGCGAATTCGCCATCGAGAGCATTGCACGGGACGGCATCTGGGCATGGACGCCCGACGGCGATTTCATCGCCGACCATGTCCGCAAAGTCTCACGCAACAGCGAGACCGTTTTCTCCTGCGATTCGGACGATCTTGTGGTGATTCGCGGAATGGGCCGGTGGGTCATCCGCAACTGTTCCGACAAGCCAGTGAAAGTCACCATCTATTCCAAGTGCCTGAAAGAAACCACCTTACCGCAAGGCAAATGGGTGCGTCAGCAGCGCGAAGAGACGCCGCATTGCATCGATGGCACTGTTACTCTGGAAATTCCTGCCAATGAACTCTTTGTAAGCGGCATCCCGCTCTATTTGGAAAAATGATTGCCAGCTAACGGCTCAATCGTATAGGCCACATGATGTGACATAGCACCCATCAGGGCGCGACAACAGCCACATCGCGGCGGTAACTCACCCGCAGGGCGACATATCGTCGCGAAGCGACACCGCGCAGAGCGCGCCACATCGTCGCGAAGCGACTCCGCTCGCAGGATGTGACCTTTCGTAACCATGGGGCAGCGACGTAAGGAGCGCAACCCGTGGAAGATGCAACAGAAAAAGGCACCCGTCAGGGCGCGACTACAGCCGCGCAGCGGCGAATGGAACAGTCGGCGCCCGTCAGGGCGCGACTACAGCCGCGTAGCGGCGAAAGGCCCCAGGCGTGGGTGCAACCCACATGAATCGCGTAGCGATGTCGGGAACCCAGCCGTGGGTGAAGTGCGCAATGCGCACGTAACCCACGGTAACGCAATTAAATAACATGGGACCGCGTAGCGGTGGCAGGATCACGACCGTGGGTGCAACCCACGGCTTTTCGTCCAAAGAGTGATACATCGTCGCGAAGCGACACCGCGCGGAGCGCGGAATCATGCTTAACCACAGGCAAGCGCCCGGAGCAGCGCGCAGCCTGCGGTTGGGATACGCCTCCTGTCATAGCGCACGGAGTGCGCCACTTGAACAGCCACTATTCACCAAGAAACAAATGATATATGGCCAGCATAACAAAAATCTCGATTTGTGGCGAATAATCATTGTAATTCTCCCCATCATATCTTATATTATCGTTATTGAATCAACTGATTAGTTGCCATCAAGTCAAGAAACGCGAAATACCACCGAAAAGGCTTGTTGATGACAGGGATGTGGCGAAACGGCTTCTGGAGGCTATGAAACACGAGGAGACAAGATGAAAAAACTGACGGCCGATGACATCATAAAACTACTGGCTGCACCAGAAACAGACCGCATGGAGTTCAAAGAGTCGCAAAGCACTCTGCCGCAATCCTTATGGGAAAGCTATTCCGCTTTCGCCAACACAGACGGCGGCATTATCCTGCTCGGCGTAAAGGAGAAAGACGGCCGCTACCATGTCCAAGGCGTGAAAAACGCCGAAAAGTTGATGCAGGAAATCTGGAACAGCGTCAACAACCGCCAGAAAATCAGCGCGAACATCCTTTTCAACCGTTGCGTCTATGCGGTCGATTGCGACGGCAAGACGGTGATCGTCGTGGACGTCCCACGCCCAACCTGCCATGACCGCCCTGTTTTTGTCGGAACCAATCCCTATACGGGTTCCTATCGCCGCAACGGCGAAGGTGATTATCGTTGCAATGAAGAGACAGTGGACGCCATGTTGCGCAACCGCAGCCACGAAGGCGGCGACCACCAACTTGTCGAAAACATGACGATCTCCGACTTGAACCAAGACACGCTTCGCCGCTATCGCAACCGCTTGCAGATGCGACGCGAGACGCGACGGACAAGGCATTGTGCGCCCTACGCTCGCCGCCCTGCTCATGTTCGGCAATTTTGGCTATATTGTCGGCGAATTCCCGCACTATTTTGTGGATTACGTTGAACGGCTTGACGACAATCCACGCTACAGCGACCGCATCTCCCCGCTGACCGCTGACTGGAGCGGAAACCTCTATGATTTCTACACACGAATCGCGTCACGCCTGACGGCTGATGTCAAGACGCCCTTTGCACTGGACAAAGAGATGTATCGCATCGACGACACGCCCGTCCACAAAGCGATCCGTGAATGTCTGGCCAACACGCTTGTCCATGCTGACTTCTATGGGCGGCGCGGCATTGTCATCGAAAAGCGTTTCCGCCATATCACCTTTGCCAATCCCGGAATCTTCCGTGTGCCGTTGGATGTCGCCATTTCCGGCGGAACCAGCGATGCACGCAACGATGTCCTTTTCACGCTTTTCGCCCTCGTAGAAATCGGTGAGAAGCTCGGCACGGGCCTTGTCCAACTCTTCGCCCTATGGGAAAAGAACGGCTGGCCCCGCCCCGAACTCCGTGAACAATTCGATCCCGAACGCACCATTCTTACGTTGGATTACAATGACGCGGAGGATGCAACAATGAGCAGCGAGCAGGAAAACGCTCCCCAGAAAACGGAAAACGCTCCCCAGAAAACGGAAAACGCTCCCCAGAAAACGGAAAACGCTCCCCAGAAAACGGAAAACGCTCCCCAAGAAAACGGAAAACGCTCCCCAGAAAACGGAAAACGCTCCCCAGAAAACATCTCAAAAGATAGTTTCTTTTATATCTGAAAATCCTAAAATCACCCGTCACGAATTAGCATTGTTTCTCTCCATCAGTGATGACGCCGTAAAACAGCAAATCGCTAAACTAGTACAGAAACAAATCATCCGTCGTGTCGGGCCAGACAAAGGCGGTTATTGGGAAGTCTTGGAGGAAAACTAACATGACCAAACAAGAACGCTACATGGGAATGTTGTGGGGACTCGTCGTCGGAGACTGCCTCGGTTCGCCTATCCAGTTCAGCGACAAGGACAACCATCCTTTCATCACAAAAATGGAATACTGCCTTGTGTTCAAGTTGCCGGCAGGCTACTGGACGGACGACTCGTCCATGGCGTTCTGCGTCATGGAAAGCTTCAGCCGGTTGGGCAAATACGATCTGGCGGACATCGCCCATAATTTCGTCCGCTGGATTGACGAAGGCTTCTGGTCCAGCGCCAACCATGCGTTCGACGTCGGCAACGCCACATGGTCCGCTGTCGATGGAATCAAAAACGGTCGTCTGAAAAACGGGACGGAAGACAGTCAGGGCAACGGCAGCATCATGCGGCTCGCCCCTTCCTACATCATGGCCCGTGAATTGAATTCGCCTGCCATCCTCCACGAAATCAGCGACTTGACGCATGACAGCCATGCGGTCCGCAAGACCATGGACAAGATGGCGGCTGTTCTGGACGACCATTGCGCAGGACGCAGGACGGAAATCCAATCATTGTATGCCACGCGGGAAGCCGTCAACAATTCCGGCTGGTGCGTCAGCACGTTGGACGCCGCCCTGTGGGCCTTCCATACCACGAAAAGCTTCCGCGACGGGATGATCGCCGCCGTCAATTTGGGCGGCGATTCCGATTCCATCGGCGCCGTCTACGGTCAAATCGCGGGAGCCTATTATGGCCTGTCGGCCATTCCCGCCGAATGGAAAGAGGCGGTCAAAGACTGGAAGAAAGTCGATGATTTCATCGTCGATTTCCTCCATGCCGTGAAATGCGAATGATTTTGCGGGTGAGACGGCCCGCATGCGGAAAAATGTTTGTTGGGCGCAGGCGGGACGCACTGCGCCACAGTCCGCGATGGCGAGGACACCACCGCCACACCATGCGCAGGCGGGACGCGCCGTGCCACCTACGTCTCCACCACAAAATATCCCCACGAGTTTTTTTTAGAAAAATAATAGTCTTTTTCTAAATTTTCTTCATGAAGATAGCTTGATATTTTTAGAAATAAAATTATTTTTTTCTAAAAAAACGAGGCTAAAACCATGAAATCAATAAAAGAAAAAATACTTCAGCGAATCAAAAAGCAAAAGGCAGGATATGCCTTTTCCGCAAAGGACTTTTTGGATGAGTTCAAACGCTATGAAGTCGATGTCGCACTTTCCACTCTAGCCAAGGAAGGCGTGATTCGTCGCATCATTCCGGGCATTTATGATCTTGTACGCCAAAGTGAACTGCTTGGGATGAATGTGGCTCCAGATCTTTACTGCGTGGCCGAAGCATTGGCCAGAAAGTTCAACTGGCGGATTTTTCCTTCTGGAAATACCGCTTTGAATCATCTTGGACTGTCAACACAGATTCCGGCCCATATTCATTTCCTGACTGATGGACCTTCCAGAACATACGACGTGGAAGGCATGGCCATGGTATTCAAGCATGCATCACAGCATGAACTCCTTTTCCAACATCAGGAAAGCGTGTTAGTCGTGCAAGCATTGAAAGCTTTGGGGAAAGAACATCTCAATGCAAAGGTAATCACCTTGCTTTGCAGAAAATATCCGACAAAACTATGGAAGAAGATATCCAAGGACACAAGCAAATCATGTGGTTGGATTCATGATTTCATTCAGATAGTTAGCGAGCAGGGAGAAAACGACATCATGCGAAAAATTGAAGCCATAGACGATGAGGAATAAGTAATAAGCACTGCTGAAGAGACTTTCATTGCTCCAACGGGCCGTCGGCACAAAACTTCTTCCGGCCGCATTTGACGCAGCATGCGCCACGCCAGACGGAATCAAACTGTTCCGCAAGCGGTTCAACCAGAGACGGTTCGTCAGTCAGAACGCCGTTTTCAAAATTGCGGCGGTTGTCGCTTTTCACACCAAGCCCCGCGCCAGTCAGATTGGCGCTGCCGAAATAGGCTTTCCGTCCGTCGGCAATGATGCATTTGAAATGCACGTGCGGGCAGAGGATCCGCTCCATCTGATGCCAAAGCCGCGGGAAACGGTCGAAATCCTTGCGAAAATTCTCGCCGGGCTCCTTCGCATGGATCAATCGAATCGCCACGCCGCGCTCCAGCAAGCCATCCAGCAGCTGAAGGAACGGAATCATTTGATCGCCGCCGGGCTTTGCGACATACATGTCCTTGATGTCGGCCGTGGCGATCCAAAGCCGTTCACGCGTCTGCGGAACAAGCCCGCAGATGACTTTTTCATAGATTTCCTTGTTCGACAGAAATGTCAGCATATTGATCCAAAATCGAAAAAACGCGGCCTTTGACGGATATCGAAGGCCGCGTTTTTGAAATCACAACTACCGTCTAATCAATCAGTAGCCAATCACGCCGTGCTTCTTCATGAAACCGAGCTGCTCCGTGAACTTCCACATCAGAAGACCGGTCTTGACATCGCCCATCTCCAAGACAAACGTGCGGGTGACGGCACGCGTGCGGCCATCCTTCACTTCGCTGGAAATGACCTTCGGGCAGAGGACGATGCGGGCGGCGTGCAACGTGCCGCGCTGCGCGACGGTCGCCTGGTTGAAGTTCGGATCCAACGCAAGATCGCGGGAGGCGGCGATGGCCGTCTGCAGATCCGCGCCTTCGGCGATCGTCACGTCGACGATGCCCGAATTCAGCAGCGCTTCGCTCAGAAGATCCGTCAGTTCACCGATCTTCAGATCCGGATCGTCGGTCTCATTCCGGACTTTCGTCAGTTTCATGACGGGAATCGCGTTCGGATTGTTCATCTCCGCCTTGTACGATGCGAGGAAATTCATGAATTTCGGATTCGACAACGCGCCGTCGATCGCTTTTTTGGCGACGATGCGGAACTCTTCGGCGGAAACGTTGCCGCGCTGCCGCAGATTCGTCTGCTGGGTGGCGGGATCATAGATGGTGGTTGTGGTGGTCGTGCAGCCGCTCAACAGGACGATGGCGGCGAAGCCTGCGAAAAGAAGCGTTTTTTTCATGATTTTTCTCCGTGTCGTTTATTTATTATGGTATGGATTATTTGTCGTAAATCAGATTGATTTTGAAGTCCGCGCAATCCGGTTGCGGGGCGACGCGGCGGATGTACAGCTTCTGGCCGGGCACGAGCGTCGCCTTCTCCCAGTCGGAGACGAGCGCCTTGACCTGCATGCCCTGCGCGTTGAACCACGTGAACTGGTATTTGATCTTCGCGGGCTTGTGGATGTAGTTGGCGCACTCCAGCTGGACTTCCAGCAGGTTGTTGGCGTTGCGGGCAGTATCAACCTGCAACAGCGCCACATGCTTCGCCAGCACTTCGTCCATGACGAACCGCATGTCCGTGATCGGATGGACAATGCCCGCCTTCTCCGCGTTTTCAATGGAATTCATGCCGGTATGGCAGCCAGCCGCCAGAAGGCCAACCATTGCGCACAGAACAATCAACGACAGTTTTTTCATTTCATCGACTCCTTATTTAGATTTGATTGGAAGCACTTGGCAGGAAACATTATACGGGCTGGGCGCGTTGATGTACACAATCGCGCTGCGGCTGTCAGCGGGAATATCGACGGTAAGATTCTGCTGGACCTGTCCCGTCAGCTGCATGGTCAACGTGCGGTTCTGCGGCATCGGGAACTGCGTCAGCAAGAACTCCTTCGGAAGGATTTCCCACGAACGCGTATCCGCCGTGTTCATGGCGATGCGGTAGGCCGTGCCGCCGATCGCCAGGGCCAGCTCCGCCGCACGACGGTTTTCGGGTGACATGTCGGAGTTACGCAACGACTCCTTGGCGGCGAAATACGCGGCCTCCTTGATGAGCGTGCTTGTGATGGTACGGATGATCAACGCGGGAAGGCGCGTCGTGAATTCCTGCGAATGAATGGCGTCCATGTCCGCCAGCGGGACGGCCTGATGGGCCTGCCCGTCCGCCCCGACGGAAATCATGCTGAACGGCGCGGGATAATATTCGCACACGGGGAAGGCGAACATGATCGGGAAGTAGATGGCGATCTGCCGGAAAGTCGCCGATCGCCCATGGGCGACAATCACATAGACGCAGTCATGGTCCAGCGGGAAATCAAACGGCGCGACGCCCGCGTAATCGGACGGGATCTCCCGTCCGGCCTTCACGAGGCTCGTCACATAATACCGTTTGAAAAGCGGATTGTTCGGCATCGCCTTGCAGAGGCGTTCGAAATCAATCCGCGCATTGTCGAAATTGCCGTCGCGGACGGAACCGAGGCCGGAGAGGAAGATTGCGGCGGGATTCATGAAATCGCCGTAGCCTTTGTCGCCGATGGCCTTCGCCTCGTTCCAGCCGACGGCGAACTGCGGATTCTGGTTGCTCGCCGCCATCGCCTCGGGAGACGCGCTCTCTTTCACCGTCTTGGCCACGTCCTTGTGGGTCTTCAAGGTCTCGTCCATCTGCTTCTTGTCCGCCTCGAAATACTTGTCGTAGTCGTCTTTCACGCGTTTCTGTTCGTTGCGGAGACGGTTCAGCTGGGCGCGGAAGGCGTCTTCGTTGCCATTGCCCAGATACGCCAATGATTTATAAATCGACAACGCGATGCGGTCGCGGCACAAGCCACGATACGGCAACGCGTTGAGATTCATGACGGCGGTAGCGGCCTCCGTGCTCAGATCCCGGAGGCTGATCAGCGCCCGATCGTCGTACTCCTCGATCAGGCGCTCCGCCTCCTTCAGCTGGTCGATGGCCATCTGGTAGTTTCCAAGATTGAAATTCAGGCTGCCCGCCTCCAGCCGCCAGACGACTTCGTCCCCCGTGTTCACGACGGACGAATTGTACCATGCGGGCTCCTTCAGCTTCTTGTTGACGCACGAAAGCGTCTGCGCGTTGTCGCCCATCATGTAGGCGGTCATCATCGGCTCTTTTTGGCTATGGCAGTTCTGGATCGTGGAACATCCCGTCAGAAAGCCCACGGCAACGATGAACGACAAGAAGCTGAAGATATGGTTCCGCATGTCCGAAGACCTCTTTTAACTCTTTATTCCTGAACGGGAGCGGGCTCCTGAAGGGACTTGAACAGTTCGGGCAGGATCTGCTGGGCGATGGCCGTCTTCAGCATGTACTTGTGGTAATCCGCCGTCGTCCAGTTCATCGTAATCTGGCGGTCCAGATTCTGGAAATAGACCTTCAGGTCAACCGGAATGCTGGCGACGACGGTGCCCGTCTGCGCGGAGATGACGCGCAGGTAGCCGTCGATCGCGCCGACGTAGTTCACGCCCTGGTAGCCCGTCTCCGTCACGACGAACGGGAAGGCCTGCAGTTCGAATTTCGTGATCGTCGGCTGGAGGAGCAGTTCCACTTCCAGCAGCTTGCCGATCTTCGAATAGGTCTTCGGCTCGACTTCCGCGAGGGCCCCGATGCCGTTGTCCGCCAGAATCTTCGTCACGGATTTCAGATTCTGGAGCTGAAGTCCGGCCTGAATCAGGCAGTTCTCCATGTTCACCGTCAGATCATCGGCGAAATTCGCGGGAGCATTTTCGGCCTTGACGATCGGCGTCAGCAACGCGGAGCGGCGGAGCTGCTTGTTGTCGGAGAAAAGCTTCTCCAACGTGGGTTCCAGCTGGTCGGCCAGTTCGTCCAGATCCTTCACGCGGATATTGGCCGTGCGCAGCGGGATCACTTCGCCCGTGGAGGAATCGATGACACGCATCGTGCAGTTGATGCGCGTGCCGAACGTGCCGACTTCGGAGACGAGAATGTATTTCACGCCTTCGATCATGCCCAGTTTCGCCTTCTGGTTCGTGTTCAGGTTCAGCAGGTCGGAGCTGGTCGTCAGGCCGATTTCCGTCATCATCTGCTTCAGGGCGGAACGCGTGATCACCGTGTATTTCTCCGACTGGATGGACGATTCCAGCATGCTCCACAGCATGCCGACTTCCTCCGCCTTCAAGGCGCCCTTGCTGATGGGCTCCGCGACGCCGAGCTTGTCCGCGCCGAAAACCATCACAGGCAGCGCCATCGCAACCAACAAGATGCTCAGAATCTGTTTTTTCATCATCGTATCCTCTATTCAAATAGGTTAGTTTTCAAATTGGATGATTCCGTCCACGCCTCAGTTGTTCTGCGGAAGCGGAGTCGGGCGGATTTTGTTCTCCTCGCCGGGCTTGCAGATTTCGTAGAGCTCCTCGGCGGCCTGCTGCAGCGCGGACGTCATGAGATTCTGGTAGATCGCCTTGTCGAACTGCGCGTTGCTGACGGGGCGGCGTTCATTGTAGCTGCTGGTGTAGACGTTGCTGAAAACCGTGTGCTGCGCGACGAGATCCACGACCTTGATGATGACGTCCATGTCGTAGTTGATCGTATGCGTCTCGATGCCGTATCCTTTGAAATGGTTCTCGCGTGTGCGGATGTCCGACAGCGTGCCGTAGATCAGATGCGTCGCGCCGCTCGCCTGCGCGACCTTCAGCATGAAGTCCTGCGGGAAGTCCGGCTGCTGGCGGATTTTCATCATCGTCGCGCCGACAAGATCCTTGCTCATGC
>CACYQT010000093.1 GCA_902776645.1 uncultured bacterium
CGAATTTGACGAATGAGGTCATCTCTGCGTTGAAGATAAGCAAAGGCGCTTCCGGCGGTGCTCCAGGCAATAAAAGCTCCGTGCGGAAATCGTAGAAAACCTTTCCATTTTTCGTGCTGTTGTCCTCTGAGCCGATGACAGGCATGTGCGGACAGGCATCTTGCTTGGCTGTTTGTGTCTGTGATCGAAGGTTTGATTTTGCGAGCCAGTCAGTGATCTCCTGAATCTCCATGGATTTGAATTCCGGAACGCATTCCTTCAATAACCAGGCCAAGATAAAATCGCATTGGAATAGCTGTTTGGCGATGGAATCACGCTGCATGTCACCGCCGTTCGACAGCGTTTCCGCTAGTTCTTGGGAATGTCGTTTTTTCATGGCTGGTCCAATCTCTCTTATGAGAGGATGCCTTCGGTTATATGTTTTATGAAATAGTAGGAAATACAAAACAGGAAAACTATAGCATTCATTTATAGAATGTCAAATTCTTGATATTATAAATTATTGTTTGAATAAAAGAATAAAAATAGTAAATATAATTTGATTTTGTTAAATAAATTGAATAAATTACTGAATAATCATGAAAAATCTGTAAAAGTCATAAGAAATCATATGAATTATCCGTAAAAGTCATAAAAAGTCATCAATGGATTTTATGCGAAAAAAAGAAGGGCGCCGATTCCATCGGAATCGGCACCCTGTGGCGATAAAAATATTCAGATGTTTCTGTAGCAATTACTTGCAGAGTTCGCTGGCCAACGCGTCCAGCTGGGCTTTGCTGGCGTCGTTCAATGCGGATTTGATCGTGACGGTCGTCTCTGTGAACGTGAGATTCTTGCTCTTCTCGAAGAGTCCGCGCATGACTTTTGCGGCGACTGGCATCCAGCTGCCGTTCTCGATCAAGGCGACGGTGCGGTTCTGGAAGTTGCGCTCCGTCAGATGGGTGATGAACGTATGCATGAAGGGGAAGATTTCGGCGTTGTACGTCGTGGTCGCGAGCACGAGCTTGCCGTATTGGAACGCGGCTTCGACGGCTTCGGCCATGTCGTCGCGGGCGAGATCGAACACCTTGACGTGGCAGCCTTTGGCTTCCAGCTTCTTGACCAGCAGCTGGACGGCTTCCTTGGTATGTCCGTAGACGGACGTGTAGGCGACGGTGATGCCGGCGGATTCGACGCCGTAGGAGGACCATGTGTTGTAGAGGTCCAGATAGTAGCCGAGATTCTCCGTGAGGACGGGGCCGTGCGTCGGGCAGATGATGGCGATGTCAAGCTTCGCGGCCTTCTTGAGGAGCGACTGGACTTGCGCGCCGTATTTGCCGACGATGCCGATGTAGTAGCGGCGGGCTTCGCAGGCCCAGCCTTCGGGATCTTCGACGTCGTTGGCGCCGAATTTGCCGAACCCGTCCGCTGAGAAGAGGACTTTGTCCTTCGAGTCATAGGAGACGATGACTTCCGGCCAGTGGACCATGGGGGCGGTCACGAAGGTGAGCGTATGCTCGCCGAGGGAGAGTGTGTCGCCTTCGGCGACGACGACGCGGCGGTCTTCATAGTCCGTTCCAAAGAAGTTCTGCATCATGGCGAAAGCCTTGGCGGAGGAGACGATGGTCGTCGTCTTGTAGGCGTCCATGAAGGCGGCGATATTGCCCGCATGGTCCGGCTCCATGTGGTGGACGACCAGATAGTCGGGGGCCTTGCCGCCGAGCACGTTTTTGATGTTGCCGAACCATTCGTCACGGAAGCGGACATCCACCGTGTCAATGACGGCGGTCTTGCCGTCGAGGATGGCGTACGAATTGTAAGCCATGCCGTTGGGGACGATGTACTGGCCTTCGAAAAGGTCGATTTCGTGGTCGTTGACGCCGATGTACCGAATGTCTTTGGTGATGTTCATGATAATTTGTGGTGTTTTTTTAGATTGATTAAGAAGTTTTTCCATAAATAATATACCATTTCACCATGCGCATTTCAATTGTTTAGTGTGTTTGAAAGGCATGGTTCGTTGGTCGGAAAAACGTCTTGCGCGTCAGCGGATGAGGAACGGCTGCCCTCCCTTCATGGCGGATTTGTGCATGAGGCGGCAGGCCCGCAGATTGCGGTAGCCGTCCTCTGCGTCGATGGGTTTGCCGTCGATGATGGACTGGGCGTGTTTCGCGATGATCTGCTGGTAGATGTTCTCCAACTTGCGCGGATGCAACGTCTTGACACCGTCGCGTCCAAAGTCCGCCTCCAGGCGGATGCCGTACGGTTCGTCATCCCGGCCGGAAAGCTGGAAGAGGCCGCCATAGCAGCGCAGGACGCCTTTGTCGCCATAGATTTCATAGCCGAGATTGGACAGCGTGCCGACGAGGCCGCCGCGCGGTTCGCTGAAGGCCACCTTGATGGAGCCGCTCATTCCATTCAGCAATTCAAAATGAATGTAGGCTCCGTCTTCGGCCTTGATGGACAATGTCTTGGGAAGATAGACGCACTGGACTTTACGGACGGGGCTGTCGAACATGAATTCCGCCATGTAGAGGCAGTGGCTGGCGACGTCGCCGATGGGGCCGCCCATCTCCTGGACATCGTTGCAACGCCATGTGGCGGCTTCCTCCGGCGTGGCGCCGTAGAGGAATTCCATGTGGAAGCAGGAGTCGTTGACGACGCCGAGTTTCCCCGCCTTCACAAACTTGCGCGCCAGCTGGTTGTAGCCGTTGTACACCATCATGTGGTCAACGGTGAGGCTGAGCTTGTACTGCCGGGCGAGCATGTTCATCTGCCGGGCGTCCTCCGAGGAGGTGGCCATGGGCTTTTCGACCATGACGTGCTTTCTCGCCTTCAAGGCGCGGATCGCCAGTTCGGCGTGGCTGGCGTTGTTCGTCGCGATATAGACGGCGTCTATGTTTTTGTCCGCCAGAATGTCATCGATGCTTGCGGCCCATTTAAGCCCAAGGGCTTTGGCGGCCTTTTGACGGGCCGGATTCATATCCGTGACGCAGACGAGTTCAGCGAGGGGATGTCCCGCGAAACGCGTCTTGTCGCATCCGAAACCTTCCTTGGCGATGCGGTTTTCCGCAATGCCGCCGAAACCGATCATGGCGTACTTGATTTTCATAGTGTCGTTCCTTTGGTGTGTTTTTTCCTATTGTATGAAAATGTCATTTTTCTAACATTACTTGAATGATACTGGAAGTCAAGTCATTACTTCGGAGTTTTTTCGCTTTCCGCCCGTATGGAATGCCAGAAAGATTGTTTCTCTTCTTTCTTTTGGTAGGACAGGATGACTTTGTGCGGCTATATTATATAGTAGTAAATAATAGAGAGTCGTCGTCCCAGAAAGGAAACAAAAACGTGTTGTTCCGTAACATATTGATCTGCCTTGCCTTGGCCGTCGCCGTTTATGGCGACGACCAATCCGTCATCTTGAGTCGCCTTCAACAAAGGGCCTTGGCGGCCGCGTCGGCCTATGCGCCGCAGTTTCCAAAGGCGATGGCGGCATGGCGGAAAGACGGCTCCTTTGCGGATGTGGAGTTCGACGAAGTGGGCGACGGCGACAAATGGGACGGCATCCGTCATTGGGAATATCTGAACGCCATGGCGTGGGCGTGGGCCGCCCCGCAGTCGTACAACCGCCGCAGCCGCGAGCTTGGGGAACGCATCTACAAGAGCGTCATTTTCTGGCATCGTGTCAAGCCATGGCCGTTGAACACATGGTGGGGGCAGATTGGCGTGCCACGCCGCGCCAAAGACGTGCTGATATTGGCGTTTCCGTTGCTGCAGCAGACGCAGGACGGACGGATGGCGCTCATGTCGCCGCTGAGCCGCACGGCGCTGAAGGACGATCCGGAGATCGTCTTCATCCGCAGCTTGCTGGACCGTGATTCCCGCCAGATGCGCGAGGCCGCCAGTTATCTGACCGTTGATTTGAAAATCGCACCTCTCAACAAAATCGGTCTTCAGGATGACGGCAGCTACAATGCGTATGAGATGATCCAGCAGAATCAGCTTGGAGTCAACGGCGTGAAATGCCTTGAGGGCGGCTTGTCATTCGCGCAGCTTGTCAAAGGGACGTCTTTTGATCTTAAAGATTATCAGATGAACGCGTTGCGACGTCTGGCCTTGGATGGCATGGCGTGGTTTTTGTGGAAAGGACGGATGGATCTTCATGCCATGGGCGGCATGTTCGACGAAGAGAGCCGTGCCGTCGCGTCTAACAAGGCGGTCGCCTCCCTTCGGACGCTGGCTGAGTTCGACGAAGACTACCGCCGCGGCTACCAGACGGTGCTGATGGGCAACGAACTGGGCGGCGAAAACGCCTTCGTGGGGGCGCGCGTCTATTGGCTGGCTGATTGCGTGGTCGTGCGGCAGCCGAATTATTATGTTTCGTTGCAAATGACATCGAAACGGACGCGTCCCGTGGCGGATGATCTTGTGCGGGAACGCCAGCTGGGGCGGTATTTTTCGGACGGCACGTTGCTTTTGCTGATGTCAGGCGATGAATACAAGGATGTTCCGGACAAATGGAAATGGACGCGGCTTCCGGGCACGACACTGCCGGATTCTCCGGTCTATACGCAAGGCCAGGCAGGCGAGTCCGGCGCTCCTGTCCAGTATCAGGCGACGTTTGACAAGCCGAACCGCTGGGCCGGCGAATGCGATTTCACGGGAGCCGTTTCCAGCGGATTGCATCTGTCCGCGATCTACAGCCAGAACGTCGATGGCGTGCAGGCTTTGAAGGCGTATTTCTTCGCGCCGGGCGCGATTGTCTGCCTTGGGGCGGGCATAACCTCCGAATCGCCGTATCCAGTGGAGACGACCGTTGAGCAACGGCGGCTGGCAGGCGATTTTGTGGAACGGACGGGCGGAATCTGGCATGGAGGCGTCGCGTTTCTTGGCAACGGGATGCTGGCGAAAGTCGCAAAGGCGCCGTCGACGCAAGACATGGCGACGGATATGCTGAGCATCGGCATTTCCCATGGAACGGGCTGCCGCGACAAGACATACGCGGTTGAAATCCGCCCGTGCGTAGAGCGCGAGCGGTTCACCGGCTTGAGGCCGTTGAGCCGCATCATCAGCAATACGAGGGACTTGCAGGCGGTGGAATTCGCCGACGGGGCGATCTGCGCGGTGTTCCACAAGGCCGGCAAGGTGGGTGACTTTGAAACGAATACGCCCTGCGTGTTTATTTTGGAGAAAGACATGATGTATTTGGCGGATCCGACGCATCTTGTCAAGACGATGAATTTCAGCTTCCGTGGGCAGGAGTACGAGCTCACGCTTCCGGACGGCCTGCGTGCCGGTGTGGCCGTGCCCATTCGCATAGCGCACCCGTAAGAATTGAAATCAAAGGATTTGCAGAAAATAAAAAAGGAGCGACAGATGAACATGCAACGGATGTTGGTTTTCATGATGGCCTGCGCGACGGCGTTCACGGCTTCGGCCGAAGAGATCCACAATGGACGTTTCAAGGGGCCGGGAGATCAGCTGGGGATCCCTTCTGGATGGTTCAATGATACGCCTGCAAGCGTCGGCGGGACATTTGAAGTCATGCAGGAGAAGAACGTCGGCATGGTCCGTCTTCGTCGCCAGTCTGACATGAACAATTTATATTTCCGCATCTCGCAGAACGTGAACAATGTGGAAGCAGGCGGAACATATGATTTCAGCGCATGGGTGAAGGGGCAGGGCGCCCCGCAGGTGATGATCTATGGCTTCCGTCCGGACGGGACCTATTCATCCAAGCTGCTTGCGCCGCCAGCCGTCACGGATTTCTGGCAGCAGCTTCACTATCGTTTCGAGGCGGAGCCGAACGCGACACATTTCAAGATTTCGCTGATCGCCGGCGGCAACAAGGGGGACGCGTGTTTCCGCGATGTGTCGCTGAAGCATATGAGCGGCGCTCCGCAGTGCGTGCTGAAACGGCTGTCCGCGAATCCTGAGAACAAGCTGGACTGGGATGCCGCGGAATGGCAGGACGCGAACGAATCAGGCCCGTTCACGCTGCTGACCTCCAAGTATGCCGCGCCAAAGGCGGCGACGGATGTGCGTTTCGGCTTGTACGGCAAGACGTTGTGCATCCTGTACCGTTGCGAGGAGACGCAGTTTGACGAAGTGGTCAACGGTGTCCAAAGCTGGAACAATGACATCATCGAGTTCTTCCTGGAGGATCCTAAGACCAAGGCGGCCTATCATTTCGGCGTCACGAGCGACGGAGAGGAATACGCACAGGTGGAGAGCGGTGAAACCATCGGCTATTATACCGACTGGTATTCCAATGCGACGAATCTGAAAAACAAGACGAAAATCGAGCTGCCGGAATGGCACAAGAATTTCCGCCGGGCAGGCGGCTGCTGGTATGCGTTGCTGCGTATCGAACTGCCCGCATCGTTCTTTGAAGGGATGCGCCAATGCAGGATGCTGTTCGGACGGTCCCGCAAGCTGAAGAATCTCGTTGAGAACAGCTCATGGGGCCACACGAAGCAGGCTTTCTTCCGCAACAGCGACGGTTTCGTCCTGGTCGCCGTGCCCGCCGCCGAAGAGGCGACGCAGGCCCGTCGTGCGATCAACGTGCCGCCCGCAGCGAAGCCGGACGGACGCATCGTCCCCGAGCCGAAGCAAGGCCGCATCGGTTCCAGTTATGCCCGCGAGGAGCTTCCTCTCAAGGTCTATGCTTCCGAAGGCGCGGACAAGGCCTGGTTGGTGGCGCAGCGCGTTTTCCGTCAACGTTTTGCCGTTGATATTGAAAAGGTTGACGATCCGAAGGAGGCGGCAGTCGTCTTGAAGTTGACGGACAAGCCGTCATGGGGCGACTACAACAAGCTGAAGGATTGGCAGCAGGCCGAATCCTACGCGTTGGACAGCGCGAAGACGGTGACGTTGGAGGCGACGACGCATCGCGGCTTGGTGTATGCGATCCAGACGCTTGCGCAGCTGTGCGGCATGAGCGACGGCCAGTTGTACCGCTTGTACGCCAAGATACAGGACTGGCCGGACATGCAGTATCGTGGCTGGCATGTGATCGCCCCTGAAACCACTGCGAATGTTCCGGACGCGGAGAAGGTAATCGACTTGATGGCGGCTCTGAAGATGAACTGGCAGTCCATCCAGTTCGACAACCGCCTGAAATACGATCGCCATCCGGATTTGTCCAAGCCCAACGCCGCGACGAAGGAACAGCATCGGATGCTGGCGGCCCTGCTTGAACTGTATGGAATCGACGTCATTCCCATGACGCAGTGCCTTTCCCATTTCAATTATTTCCTGACGAAGCCTGAGATGAAGGAATACGCGGAAGTGAAGGAGCCTGCGGCAAATGCGCGCATAAAGTACTGGAACTACTGCCCGCGCCATCCGGAAATCCACAAGATCATCTTCGATCTGATCGAAGAGCAGCTGGAATGCTATCCGCAGGCGAAATGGTTCCATGTCGGTTTGGATGAAATCACCTTCGAGCCGTTCGGCGTCTGCGAACGCTGCAAAGGCACGAGTTGCGGCGAACTGCTGGCGGAGGAGATCCTCCGTCTGCGCGAGTTCTTGCAGAAGAAGAAGTTGCGCATGTGCATGTGGGGCGACCAATTGCTGAAGGAGCATAACGGCGCGGGCAAATACAACACGGCGGAAGCCTTGCCGAAGATTCCTCGTGACGTGGTGATCTTCGACTGGCACTATGGCGAAGGCGACAAATATCCGTCTGTGGAATTCTTCAAGAAACAGGGCTTCGACGTGATCACCAGCGGATGGTATTATCCGTTGAACATCACGAACTTCCTGACCGAGACATTCAAGCAGGACGTCCTCGGTTTCGGCGGCACGACGTGGTATTCGATTTCAAACATCCGCGAAAGCCATCAGCTGATGGCCGGATTCATGCTGGCCGGTGAACGCAGCTGGACGCGCAACGACGCGTCGCCCGCCGCGATCGGCTACGATGTGATGGACATGTTCCGTAAATTGTACGACGGCGCGGAGGCGCGGCAGCCCAAGAAGTGCCGTCCCGTCGCCATCGGCCCGTGGTGCAACATGTCGTTGCGTGGCGACAGCACAAATGGCTGGCTTGGATTGCGTTCCGATTACGATGTCTCTTCTGTCCAGCGTGGGCTCGGCTGGTTCGGCGGAATCCCGTTCGAGATTGCCGAAGGGCGTGAGGCGGCAGTCGCGCTGTCTTTGAAGAACGGCGACGGATATCCGGATGCCGCATGGCAGATTCCCGTCGGCGGAAAGGTCGCAGGTCTGGCGTTTTTGCAGACGACGAGCCGCCAGCCGAGGCCTCAGCGTGAGCTCTATGATGAGGGGCTCAATCCAAAGCTGCCGGCTCATTATGTCGTCCACTATGACGATGGAAGCACGGTGGAAGTGCCTCTGAAATGGGGCATTGCGATATCCGACTGGAATACGCAGTTCGGCGGCAGCCGTGCGCCGATCGCATGGCGGCGCCGCGCGAACGACGGGACGATGGTCTCGCTGGTCGCCTACACATGGTGGAATCCGAAGCCTGAACTGGCCGTTCGTGCAATCGATTTCGTCAGCGACCATGACAAAGTGCAGCCTGTGCTGGTCGGTATTACGGCCATTGAAGAATAAGTTCTTCTAAAGCTCTTGGAACTTCGTGAGACTCAAAGCTTGAGTGATTATGGATAATAGAATGAATTTCGTGAGACGCTGCTGGGTGGAAGTGGATCTTCAGGTGTTGAAGGAAAACATCCGCCTGTATCGTGAAAGCCTGCGATCGTCGCATGAGATCATGGCGGTCGTGAAGGCGAACGCCTATGGCCATGGCGATGTGCAGGTCTCGAAGACGTTGCAGGAGTGTGGAATCCGTCATTTCGCCGTGTCGAACATCGAAGAGGCGATCCGCCTCCGGGAGGCCGGCGTGGCAGGCCAGATTCTGATTCTGGGCTATACGCCGTGCGACCAGGCGGGACGGCTTCTCGAACATGATATCACGCAGGCGATTGTTGATGAAGCATATGCGGCGGAACTGCGCAAATGCGGGCTTCGCGTGAAAGTGCAGGCCGCTTTGGACACGGGCATGAACCGTATCGGGCTGGATGCGGAGAAGCCGGAAGACTGCGAACGCGCCATCCGTCAGTATGCGAAGGACTTCGAACTGACGGGGCTGTTCACGCATCTGTGCGTCGCGGATACGGACACGGAATCCTGCCGTGCGTTCACGAAGCGGCAGGAGGAGCTGTTCACGGTTGTCGCGGAGCGGGTTGCGGATTTGCATCTGCCGTTTGTCCATTGCCTTAATTCCGCAGGTGGACTGTGGCACGACTGTACGGCGAGCAGTCTTGTCAGGCTGGGCATCATCCTCTACGGTCTGAAGCCAGACTATCTTAATAAATTGCCGCAAGGCATCAAGCCCGTTTTGGAATGGAAGACGGTCGTCTCCATGGTGAAACACGTCCACGCGGGGGAGACGATCGGTTACGGACGGTCTTTCCACGTTGAAAAGGACATGGCGGTGGCCACGTTGCCGACTGGCTACGCCGACGGCTACAACCGCCTGCTTTCCAACAAGGGACGCGTGTTCATCCATGGCCATGCCGCGCCGATTGTTGGACGGGTCTGCATGGACCAGATGCTCGTCGATGTGACGGACATTCCAAACGTGATGCTTGGCGATGAAGCCGTCCTGTTGAACCGCGACACTTACACAGCGGACGACATGGCGGAGGAGCTGGGCACGATCGGATACGAAATCGTCTGCGACATTTCCTCTCGTGTGACGCGAGTCTATATCGCTTAGCTTATGACTACCCGCTAACTCCCGGCCGCGCAGGAGCGCAGCCCTCCCAACCACTACTTGCTATAAAGGTAGCCTCTGTCGCGTTCCGCGCCACCTGCGCCTAGACGGAAGATTTTCACTTCATGCTTGGCGGGCTTGATGGCCACGAAGTCGATGAGCATCTGCTTGCTGCTGTCGAAGGTGGTCAGATGGGCTCCAGGAATCACATTGAAAGCCGCCATCGGGCCGTAGCCTTGCGAGATGATATAATCGACGCCGTTGCATTTCAGATAGTTGTCGATATGCGAATCGCCTGCGAGACAACCTGCCAGCCAACGCTTGCCGCCATTTTCGAAATTCCATTTGACGCCTTCGAGTTCGCCTTTCCGATGGGCGACGAAGTCCTCCATGATGCGGATGACGATGTCCTGCCGTTTGGCGCGGACATGCGGGATGCTGGTGGCCCAATGGCCGATTTCATGCTGGATGCAGAAGTGCTGCATGATGATGGCCGTCCAATTCTCCTGCATGCTCGCCAAGGCGTTGACGATGAATTCCAACTGCGCGATGGAATAGCCGTAATAGCCGTCGTCGGAGGTGTTCAGGAAAATGGCGCGGGCCTTTTTCCCGGGCATGTCATAGTAACCATAGTCGCCTGTCGGGCAAAGGGTTATCTTGAAATCTTTGCCTTGGTTGATCGTGACGTTGAAGGCCTTGCCGAACTGCGCGCTTGTGAAGCGGTTAAACGCATGGTCATGGTTGCCGACGGCGCACAGGACGGGCAGTTTGCTTTCTGAATAAATGGCTTGCTGGACGGCGACGCGGCTCATGAATTCTTCCGGTTTGTATGGGCGGATCTTCTTCTTGCCGTCTGCGGTTGTCTCAAACGCGAAGTCGAGATCAATGTCTCCTAGATCGGCGATGAAATCTGCATTTGCTTCTTCTCCTGCCTGTTGTGCAAAGAAAAGATGCATCTTCGGATCGGTGAAATTTGATAAATCAGAGGGAAGCGTGTGCGGCCGGCAATGGACGTCCGTCACAAGCGGGAAGGCGACGGTCATGTCGTCGCCTTTCCATGCGTTGTACCGTGCAAGCGTGGCGGCGATTTCCTTTTTCGCCCAGTCTGGAATCGCGATGCGGCTACGGAGGGGGAGAAACTGCTTGTAGTCAGGCGGTTGCGGCTTGGCGTCCTGCGCAACGAGGGGAAGGGCGGAGGCCACCGCCGCTCCGGCGGCACATGTCTTGATGAATTCACGTCTATCCATGGTATTTCCTTTGGAAGGGGCTAAAGAGACAGAAGGGACTATGCGTTATAAGAATAACCGCGATCGCGTTCAGGGCCGCCCATGCCGATGCGGAAGAGCTTCACTTCATGCTTGGCGGGCTTGATGGCGACGAAATCGACGAGCATCTGCTTGTCGCGGGCGAAGGAGGCTGTCTTGTAGGCGCCCGGAATCATGTCGGCATCACGGATGCCGCCGTAGCCTTGGGAGATGGTGTAATCCACGCCGTTGGATTTCAGATAGTTGTCGAAATGGGAATCACCGCAGAGACATCCCGCGAGCCAGCGTTTGCCGCCAGTCGAGAAGTCCCATTTGACGCCTTCCATTTCGCCTGCTTTCGCCGCGACGAAATCCTCCATGATCTTGATGGCGATTTCCTGCCGTTTCGCCTTCGTGTCCGGGAAGCTTTTCCAATGGCCAATGGAAATCTGGATGCAGAAATGCTGCACGACGACGGCCGTCCAGCCTTCCGAAAGCGTCGCCAGAGCATTGGCGAAGAAATTCAGCTGTGCAATTGAATAACCGTAATATCCTTCATCGGAAGTATTAAGGAAAATCGCACGGGCCTTTTTGTCGGGCATGTCATAGTAACCATAGTCGCCAGTCGGGCAGAGATTCAGCTTGAAGCCTTTGTCTTGATTGACGGTGACGTTGAACGCCGAACCGAATTCCGCGCTGCTGTAGCGCGATCTGGAATGATCATGGTTGCCGACGGCGAACAGAATCGGTAGTTTGGCTTCCGCGTAGAGGGCCTGCTGGACGGCGACTCGTCGCATGAGTTCCTCCGGCGTGCAAGCGCGGAATTTGGGCGGCCAGTCGTTGGTAATCGGAACGCCGAGATCCAAATCAATGTCGCCTAAATCCGCGACGAAATCCGCATGTGCCTCTTCCGCGGCTAATTGTGCAAGCAATGTGTGCATTTTGGAATCGGAGAACGATAAATCTTTGGGAAAATCACACAGATGGGAATGGACATCCGTGATGATTGGAAATGAGACGGTTTCATCTTCGCCTTTCCATGCTTTGTATCGTGCGAGAGCTGTGGCGATTTCTTTTTTCGCCCAGTCCGGAATCGTCACGCGGTCGCGCAACGGCAGGAACTTGCGATAGTCGGGCAGCGGCGGTTTCGCATCGTCCGCCATGAGCGGAAGGGATGTTGCGGCGATTGCCGCGCCGGCGGCGCAGGTTGTGATGAATTCGCGTCTGTTCATGATGATTCCTTATGCTTGTTATGCTTTGTTTTGATCCAGATCCAACGCTTTTACGACTTTCTTCAGTTCTTCACGGATGGCGATATGCTGCGGGCAGACCTTTTCGCATTTCCCGCATTGGACGCATTCCGTCGCATGATTTTTACCATGATATTTGACGAGCCAGTTTTCCTGTCCGATGGCCGTTTTTTTGTCGCCGTAAAGCGTCAGATTGTTCATGGCCGTGAAAGATCCGGAGATGCCGATGTTTTTCGGGCAGACTTTTGCGCAGTAGTCGCAGGTCGTGCAGGGGATGACCGGATAGTTGCGGATGATTTCCTGTGCTTTGCGCATCGTTTCCATCTGCAGGCAGCCCAATCCTTTGAAATCTTTCATATAGGAGAGGTTGTCCTCCATCTGGGCGATGCTGCTCATGCCGGAGAGGACGGTGATGATGCCTTCGAGATTCGCGGCGAAACGGATGGCCCATGAGGCCGCCGACGAATTCGGTTCCGCCGCTTTGAAAAGCTCCTGGACTTCCTTTGGCGGGGTGGCGAGCATGCCGCCTTTCACAGGCTCCATGATGACGACTGGCTTCCCATGGGCGCGGGCGACTTCGTAGCAGCGTCTAGACTGGATGGCGTGGTTATCCCAGTCTGCGTAATTGATTTGCAATTGCACGAATTCCATTTCCGGATGGGCGTTCAGAAGCTTCTCCAGTTCGTCCGCCGTGGAATGGAAAGAGAAGCCGACATGCTTGAGAACGCCTTCCGCTTTCTTGGTCTGAATCCAGTCCCAAAGGCCGAAATCATCGAAAAAATGCGTGCGGTCTTCGCCTAGATTATGCAGCAGATAGAAATCGAAATAGCCTGCTCCTGTCTTTTTTAGCGATGTTTCCAACTGCGCCTTGGCCTCATCCGCCGTGTTGCATTTGATCCATGCGGCGAGTTTGGTGGCGAGCTGGAAGCTTTCGCGCGGATAGCGTTCCACAAGTGCCTGGCGGATGGCGTCTTCGCTGCCCGCATACGCCCACGCCGTGTCAAAATAGGTGAAACCTGCGTCCATGAAGCGATCGACCATCGCCTTGACTTGTTCGACATCGATGACGTCATTCTGCTTCGGCAACCGCATGAGTCCGAAGCCGAGCTTTTTGATGTTCTGGCCCAGATAATCCATTGTCTGCCTCTCTTTCCTGTGGTTGTGGTGTTTAAGATACGAAATCAACGAACTTTGCGAATATTGATATCCTGTGTGAGAAGGGCTTGGAAATCTTCCAGCGTACACATCTGCGAGCCTTCACGGGAGATGGAGGCTCCGGAGGCGGTGACGCCGTAGCGGAGGATGTCCGGCAGGGGGAGGCCGCGCTGCACGGCCGTGCAGATGCCTGCGACCATTGAGTCGCCCGCGCCTTGAATGGAGCGGACGTCGACTTTGACGGCATTGCAAGTATATGCGCCATCGAGACTTCCGATGTAGGCACCGTCAGCCCCCATGGAGATGCAGATGAGCCCGAGCCCGTAGCGGCGGATGATGTCCTGCGCCGTTTTGTCAAGT
>CACYQT010000094.1 GCA_902776645.1 uncultured bacterium
TTGATCCGCCAAACCGCCTGATGAATACGGCTCTGAAGTTCCGTTGCCGTCTTGTCAAGTTCCTTGACAGTTGCAGCGCTGTCAAGCCGCGAAAAGAGGCCTTTCTCCCATTCTTCACCCCGTACCGCCGCACGAGCTGCATGCATGCGTTCACGGACACCGCCGTTCTTCTTGAAATCTTCTTCCTGCCGCCCTATCATCTTGTCAAGCATATAGCGAGTCTGATGGCACAGCGTCAGCATCATATTAGCTAGCACATCAGGAGGATATGTCTCAAACATCGGCTTCCAGGCAAGCCAGTCAACATTTTTGACTGCGAAGTCACGAGTCGCTTTTGTCCTTTCGTCATCAATTGACCATAATTCCGCATTGTGTGTTTTCAGCCAGTCATGATAATCTTCCATTAGTTCATCCAAAGTTGCACGGGCCACACCTGTCAACGTAATTTCCGTTTCCTTGCTGATGCCACTGTTGGCGCTGCCTTCCGCGATATTCTGCTTGCAACTTCGTGCAGCCTGTGTCATTTGATCTACGGTCCGATCACCGTATGCGGGAAGGAAACGTCTGCAAAACATGACCGTGCCTTCATAAATCACATCGCTTTTCTTATAGACGATAAGACTCTTATAACCTCCATGCGGCAAAACAATCTTTGAGATCTCTGACATTTTCCACCTCTTTTCTGAGATTACTGGGACCACTGGGACCACTGGGACCACTGGGACTACTAGGACATAATAGCTATCAAATATAAGATATAGAATATAAAACAAAAATCAAATAGAAAAGAGTGTTTTTTCCATCTGTCCCAGCAGTCCCAGCAGTCCCAGCAGTCCCAGCAGTCCCAGCAGTCCCAACAGTCCCAGTAGTCTCATCCGTCCCATCCGTCCCAGCAGTCCCAGCAGTCCCAGCCGTCCCAGCCGTCCCAGCCGTGCCAGCAGTCCCAGCAGTCCCAGCAGTCCCAGCAGTCCCATCTGTCCCATCCGTCCCATCCGTCCCATTCTTATATCCCGTCATCTTGTTTTTTCATGCGATGCCATTACATTAGATAATGGAATAACAGCAAAAAACGAAACATGGCCAATCCCTTCCCAGACATACCGCCGCTCCGGCAGGCCTTCGCGCATTTTCCGAACATCGGCCCAGCCCGTTTGAAAATGCTGCATGAGGCCGGCGTCCGCTCATGGGAGGACATCGGCCCGTTCCCCCCGCCCGGACTGGACGCATGGAACGCCTTCTGGCAGCCAATCTACCAGACCGCCATCGACTGCCGCGAAGCCGACGCCGCGGACGACATCCAGTTCTTCATCGAACGACTCGAACCAATGGACCGTTGGAGGCTCCTCCACAAGCATTGGTCGCAATGCGCGTTCATCGACATCGAAACCGCCGGCCTCGATTTCGACGCGGATATCACCGTCATTTCCGTCTTTTTCCAACATCGCGTCCGCTTGTTCGTTAAAGATGAAAACATCGACGAGTTTCCGGAATTCCTCCTCACCCTCCCCTTCATCGCCACCTACAACGGCAGCACCTTCGACATACCGAAAATCATCCGCTATTTCAACCTACCGCCGCTTCCCGTCCCGCACGTCGATCTCCGTTGGCTCTGCCATCGGCTCGATCTCACGGGAGGCCTGAAACCAATCGAACACCAGCTCGGCATCGTCCGTCCGACGGATCTGCAGGGCACCGACGGAGACGACGCCGTCCGTCTCTGGCAGGAATGGCAATCGCGACATGACGACATGGCGCGATACCACCTCCTGAAATACTGCGCGGCGGACACGCTCTCCCTTCAGCTGGTCACCGACCGGATTCTGGAGCGGAACGGCTGTCCCGTCGCGGTACGGCCACGGCAATCCGCCGTCTGGGAGGCTTTGGAAGCCATTCCACGCCCCGTTCAAGCCGTTCAGCCGCAACCAAAAAAGCAAGCGGACGAGCCATCTCGCTCCGAGACGCTCTCCTCCCTGCAAGGTCGCCTGAAGGCGCTTCTCAACCGTAAAAAACGGTTCTGAACCAAATTAATTCCAACAAACCATAACCATACAACCATCAAGCCAAACAGTCCGAACATGAGAAAAATCACAACGCTCCTCCTCATCGCCCTCCTCGTCAATCTCGCCAACGCGCAAGTCCAGCAAGCAAAGGTCATTGTAACCGCCCGTGACAATCCGACGATCGCCATCAACGCCTTCAACGGCGATCAGGCCGCCCGCCAGAAACTGGAGCGGATGTTCGCGATTTCCGGATGGTTCCAAGTCCTGCCTGAAAATCAAGCCGACAAGGCCGATTTCAAAGTCCAGGCGGCCGGCAACGGAACGCAGTACGCCTTGAATCTCCAAGGCAACGGCAAGTCCATCAGCGCGCAGAAACAGGCCGCGGACGGCGACCAGGCCGCCCGCCAAGTCGTCGACGACGTCCTCAGACAGCTGTTCAACGTCCAGGGCCTCTGCGACTGCAAGATCGCGTTTGTCGTGCCCGACGCCCAGAACCGCCGCGAAATCTGCACCATCTATCCGGACGGCACGGGTTTCGAAATCCTCACGAAGAACAACGCCATCTCCACGGAGCCCTGCTGGGGGCACGCCAACGCCATGGTCTATACGCTCGCCAAGAACAACGCGCTCCATATCGTCCTGCTCGATCTCGGCAAACGCGTCCAGCGGATCATCTCCTCCGCCCGCGGCCTCAACAGCTCCGCCGCCCTCTCCCATAACGGCCAGTTCGTCAGCCTCGCCCTCAGCCTCGGCGACCAAGTCGATCTCTACTGCCACGATCTCGCGACCAACCAGACGAAGCGCCTCACCAACGACCGCTACGTCGAATCCTCCCCCACATGGTCGCCCGACGGCAAGCAGATCTGCTACGTCTCCGACCTGCCCGGCAAGCCCTCCCTCTATATCGTCAACGCCGCCGGCGGCGCGCCGAAACGCCTCCAGATCGGCGGCGGCGAATGCGTCTCGCCAGACTGGTCGAACGTCTCCAATAAAATCTGCTTCTCCCAGAAAGGCACCAACGGACACTATGTCGTCAACGTCCTCGACATGGGCAAGGCCGGCGGCATTCCTGAAAATGTGACGCTCGCCGCAGGCGACTGGGAAGCCCCGTCATGGGCGCCCGACGGCCGCCATATCGTCTGCACGCGCGCCACGGGCGGACAGCGTGAAATCGTCGTCATCGACTCATGGCTCAAGACGTTCCGCCCCGTCAGCAACAAAGGCAAATACTCCCTGCCCGCCTGGCAGCCCGCTCATTAAACCCAAACGTCAGCCGACAAACCATCTGTAAATCAAACGCCACGAGTCCATCTTCCAATGGTTCTCGTGGCGTTTTTCATTTTCCAACGCTACAGTCGCTTAAGTCGCTTTGGTCCATTTTCCACGCTGTTGATTTTCTTGTTTTTTCGCAAAGATTTTCTCCATAGCTACGAGCTTCCGCATGATGTTTTCTGCACCTCGCGAAGCGATGACAACCGCCGAGCTGCCGGAGCCGTTGGATTTTTCAGCATATAGAATTCATAATAACCAAACTAAGTCTTAAGGAGATTGTCGGCCCGGCGGCGAGGCATTTCAGTGTAATCCGTGTATTCTGTGGTTCAAAAAATTTCGTGTCCTTTCGTGCTATTCGTGGTTCTAATGTATTTTGCTTTAAGTTTTTAGCTCTTGAAGGCCTCTTCCACCGCCGTCGCGGCAGGCTTGTCGTTCAAATCGAAATCGATCAGACTTGTGTTCGCGGGGCACGGGAAGCAGTCATGCCCCATCCAGATGATGATGCCGCCGCAGGACGGGAAGCGTTTCTTGCAGGAGCGGATGGCGTATGACAACGCCTCCGCCTGGCGGTTTTGGCTCCATGCGACGTACTCCTCCACGCTTTCCGCCGCTCGGCCGTCATGCTCCGCCTTGAAGACATGCTCCTCCCGCCACCACGTCGTCGGATTGCTCCAGATCGGAGCCTCGCCGACCGGCATAACCGGTTCATTCCCAGCATATTTCCGAATGATTTCCGCGCTGGCCGCTCCAGGAGCGCCGACTTCCGAACGGAACAACGCGTCGTCGCCGTCCCAATACGGCTTCCAGTTGTCCTCCAGACGGCCGACAGGCTGCCATGGGCCATGGACGTCATGGTGGATTCCTTTCCCGTAATCCTTCGCATCCGCGTTTTCAGACGCTCCGGAAGAGGAAGCAGGCAACCAAACGCGACCGCCATCCAATTCCGTAACGACTTCTTTCAGAACAGCCAAGACGGGTTCCGTCCCGTCGCAGACATGATGTTGCTCCCAGAACAGTTCGTTGCCGCCGCACCAAATCGCCAATGACGGATGGAATGACAACCATTCCACATACTCCTTCGCGATCAGCCGCGCCTCCTTCAAAACTTCCGGATTGTCCGGCGGAATGTTGTCGATGCCCGAACTCGACAGCGGAAATTCCTGCCACACAAGAATTCCCGCTTCATCGCATAGGTCATAGAACAAATTGCATTCGCGGGATGCCCCGCCCCATATACGCAAGATATTCACGCCCATCCTCTTGTAACGGCTGACAAGCTTCCGGTAGCGGGCTTCGTCGACATCCGCGTAATTCGGCAGCACGGGCGTCCAGTTGACGCCTTGCAGAAACAGCGGCTTTCCGTTGACGGAATACACCCACGGTGACGCATCCGCAGGAGCGTTCGGAGCCGCGTCGCGGCGAATCGTGCGGAAACCGATCCGCCTGAACAGGGGATCCGCGCCGTCCGCAAACAGCTGCAACGTATATAGCTTCGCATCACCGAAACCATTTGGTTGCCACAACTGCATCCCCCTGACAGTGAATCTCTTGCCACATTCCAGAGACGCAAGCGGTTCATCCATGGCCTTCCACACGACGGTGTCGCCGTCAAATATATAAATATCAACGTTCTGCGACGGAAGATTCCAGCCCCGTAATCGGATAGTCAATGAATCAGCCGTCGTGTCGCAACCGACAAGTTCCAGCCGTGGCTCCGCAACCGTCCGCAAAAACACGTTTCCAGCGATGCCCGCCTGCACGATTCGCGGACACCAGTCCCATTGATAATAGAATCGCGGCTTCGTCATGCCGATGCGGCTCGTCCAGCCGATCTGGCCCTGCCAATCCGGCGGCAACGCCAAGACGATCTCCAGCAGATGGCGGCCGGATTTTTTCGGGAGCGCCACGCAATGAGTACGATGCGCTCCAGCGAACTCGCCGGCGATTTGTCCGTCCAACAGCACCCAACCGGCCGCGTCCGGACGTTCAATGACCACTTCACATGGTTCGTCCGGCAGGTCGACGTCAGTCGAATACATCCAATGGCGGTTCTCGACCCATTCGCAGTCGCGGGCGTTGAAGCCGACATTCCAATCCGGCAGCAGGCCAGCCTTCCGCAACGCCATCTGCACGGAGCCAGGCACGATCCCCTCCACACCGCGAATGCAGGCCTGATGGTCGTTGCCCTCCACGCCGCGCGGCGCCCACTGCCACACAAACGGCATCCATCCCGTCAGACGCCACGGATAACCATTCAAACACTTTTCCATTGGCCATACCTATATATAAATACGAAATCGCAAGCAAAAAACAGTCTTTCCTTTAATCTACCACCGTCTCTTCATTTCGCACAACCGTTTTTGGAGATATATTAATCTATTCAAACAAAATTTGGCGGACACGCCGCAACAAACCAGACCAACCGTTGTCCAAACCATCATGCACACCTCCACTATTTCCATACCGCTTTCCGGCGGACAGTCGCTCGAATGCCCGCTGATCTCCCTGAACACCGTCATCGTCGGCGCGGGAGCCGCCGGCCTAAAATGCGCCCTCCGCCTGCAGGAGCTCGGCATGAAGGACGTCGCCGTCGTTGTGGACAAGCTTGGCAACGGCACGTCCAACAACTCCGGTTCGGACAAGCAGACCTACTACAAGCTCGGCGTTTTCGGTGCCGAACCGGACAGCCCCATGGACTTCGCCAAATCGCTCTTCCAGGGCGGCATGATGCACGGCGACACCGCCTACGTCGAAGCCCTCGGCTCCGCTCCCGCCTTCTTCGACCTCTGCCGCATAGGCGTCCCCTTCCCGCACAATTCCTTCGGCGCATACGTCGGCTACAAGACCGACCATGATCCGCGGCAGCGCGCCACATCCGCCGGCCCGAAGACTTCCCACTACATGTTCGAATGCCTCCTGAAGGAGGTCCAACGCCACGGCACCGCCATCTTTGACCGCCATACCGCCGTCTCCCTATTGACGGACAAGACATCGGACGGCTCCAAACGCGTCATCGGCCTGATCTGCCTCAACAAAGAGGATTTCTGGAAACCGAACTATGGCCTAACCGTCTTCAACGCGACCAATGTCGTATTCGCAACAGGCGGCCCCGGAGAACTTTACAAGATCTCCGTCTGGCCACATGGCCAGACCGGCTCCCACGGTATCGCCTTCAAGGCGGGCGCCGCCGGAAACAATCTCACAGAGCTCCAGTTCGGCCTCGCCTCCACAAAATTCCGCTGGAACCTTTCCGGAACCTACCAGCAGGTCATTCCGGACTATTTCTCCACGGATGCCGACGGCGTCTCCAACAAACGCCACTTCCTCCATGACTATTTCGACGACATGCCGTCCATGGCCACCAACATCTTCCTGAAAGGCTACCAGTGGCCGTTCCACGCCGCGCGCCTCCAGAATGGCGGCTCCTCCATCATCGACATCGCCGTCCATCGCGAAATCGCCGCCGGCCGCCGCGTCTTCATCGATTTCATGCGCAATCCCACGCCCGCCGAAGGCATGGAACCGTTCTCCATCGACATCCTGAAGGACGAGGCGAAACAGTATCTGCTGAAATCCGGCGCCACGCAGGCCACGCCCTACGAACGACTTATGCACATGAATCCGCAAAGCGTCGAACTCTACGCGGAACATGGCATCGACCTCCACCAGCCGTTGGAAACAGCCGTCTGCGCACAGCATTGCAACGGCGGCCTTTCCGTCGATCTTTGGTGGGAGTCCAACCTCCGCCATCTCTTCCCGATCGGCGAAGTCTGCGGCACCCACGGCGTCCGCCCGGGCGGCAGCGCCCTCAACGCCACGCAGGTCGGTGCCGTCCGCGCCGCACAGCGCATCGCGAACGTCTATTTCCAGCCGCCGCTTCCGCAGGAGGATTTCGCGCAGAAGGCCGCCCGCCAGATCGTGGACACGCATGAATTCCACCGCAACTGCATCGCGCCGAAGACGAACGCCCTCAACGCCAAAGACGTCCGCCCGCAAATCCAGCAGCGCATGACGGACAGCCATGCCTTCATCCGCTCCTATGAAACCGCCTCCCGCGCCCTCCGCGAAGCAAAACAGCTCATGCGGGACATCGAGATTCTCGGCATCCGCGCGTCCTCCCCGCAGGAACTGCCGCGGATCGACGAAGACCGCGCTCTCGCCCTCACGTCCGTCGCCTTCCTGCAGGCTCTCGTCACCTACATCGAACAAGGCGGCGGCAGCCGCGGAGCCTACATGATTCTGGACGAAAATGGCTCGCTTGCAGTGACTTCCAAACAGGGAACGGATATGCGCCACCGCCCCGAAAATCTGGAGAAACGCAACGAAATCCTCCAAGTCCAGATAAAAGACGGCACCATCAGCGACTTCACCGTCACGCCGACGCCCGTCCGACCGCTCCCGCAGGACGATTCATGGTTCGAGACGACGTGGGCGGACTGGAACGCCAACAGGATTTTCCAGTGACGTCGCAATGGCGGCCGAGGGCGCTCTCCTGAGCAGCCGCCTCGCGTCCCATCGCCTGACGTTATTCGTTCGCGTCTCATGTCTTGCGTCTCACGCCAAACCGCGCAATCAATGGCAATCGCCATTGCGCCGCTCCACCCAATAACTTGCGCCGTCATTCGTTATAGCAATGTGGCATAAAAGCCACATTCCACCAGCAAAACCATCATCCATATCCATAGAAGGCATCGATACCATGTCTGAACAGGAAAACGCAAAAAGCCAATCATATGAAACGGAACTGACGACATTGCATACGGAAGCCGAACTGCTTGCAAGAGTCAGGCCTAGCGACAATTTCCAGCCACCCAGCGACATTGATCCACTGGAGGAGGAAAAGGAGCAGCGCATTCCCATCTGGCTCCACGTCCTCTGCTTCATCGCCGTCCTGACGATGGCCAATCAAGTCAAACTGCCCGTCATGAATGGCGTCATCGCATTGGCGGACATCGGCTTCATCGTCGCGTTCATCGCCGTTCTCTTGCATCTTTTCATCAAACGCAAGACCATCCACATCCCATGGATGGCCCCCGCGGCCATCGGCGTCTTCGCCATTGCCAATATCCTTTCGCAACCCGGAATGGACGGCGCCATCGAAACCGCGCAGCTCGCCGAACAGCTCTTCGGCGGCCTCATCCTGTTCGCGTTCATGACGGAGCACATGCCGCGGACGACGCTTGCCGCCGTCACGACCGCATTCATCCTCAACCTCGGCGTCGCGATTACCCAGTATTTCCTCTACGGATACTACATGACCATCGCCCCCGCGGACATCAAGGCGCTCCAATGGGGCATCGGCCCCGCCATGACCGGCCTGTTCAGAAGCCGCATGGCCTTCAGCTTCTTCATGGCCGTCTCCCTCGCATGGTGCATCCCGCAGTGGTTCGCCGGCCCGGACAAGCAGAACACACGTAATCTGAACATCATCGGCATGGTCTTCGCGCTCCTCGCCATCGCCTTCTACTTCATTCCCCACGCCCAGATGATGATCATCGCCATCATCGCGGCCGTCATCGCGGCCTCCTTCGTCTCCTCCCGCGCGGCCATCTGCACAATCGTCGCCGTCGCCGTCTCGCTTCTCGTCTTCTTCACGATACAGGATCCGCTGCCGCAGGCCACGTTCCTCTCGACCATCTCCCCTCTGAAAGGAGCGGACTACGTGGCGGACGCGACCGTCCTCTTCAACCGAAAGGAACCCGCCCAGCCGCAGGAAACCTCCGAGTTCGCCCATGAGCTCAAATCCTGCCACTACGATTTCATTGCCGCCCTGCGAATGGCGAACCGCCGTCCATGGTACGGCGTCGGCTCCAGCAAATACCAGACCAACATCCGCCGCTGCTACCAGCCCGACCTCCCCTCGCCGCCCGGAGTCAACGACATCGAAACGGACACGCAGGCCGCATGGGGCATCCTCCCCGCGACCGTCGGCTTCCCCGCCGCCATCGTCTTCGCCCTCCTGCTTCTGACGGCTTTCGGCGCCAATCTCAGACGTTCCGATTTCTATACCATGTCGTTCGGCGCCGCCATGGCCATCGCCGTCTTCTTCGTCGGCATGTTCATTTCCGACCCGCTGACGCGCGGTCTTGGCTGGTTCCTGGCCCTCGCCCTCGCGTCGTCCACGCTCCCGCGGCCTGAACAGGAAACCGTCTGCGATTGCGGCAAGACCGGTTTCTTCAAAATCCTCTACATCGGTCTTGCTCTCGGCGTGCTCACCGCCGCCGTCGCCTGCCGCAAGACGGATGCCGACCCGTTGGCGGCCGCGCCCGCCGTCAAGCCCGCCGCCGCTGCGACCGCTCCCGCCGAAAAGCCTTCGGACAAGCCGTCCGAACCAGCCGCCCAACCGACCGAAGCAGCCGCGCCCGCCGCCCAGCCGGAAGCCGCCAAACCGGCGGAACCGGCCGTCGAAAAGCCCTTCACGCCTTCCGACAACGAACTGCTGAAAGTCCTCAACGCCTCCGCCGCGACGCAGATCACCGCCCCGATGGAAAAAGCGGAAGAATCTGGCGCTCCGGATGATACGATTCTCGTCATTCCGGACGGCAAAGGCGTCCCGCCGCAAGGCAAGCAGCCCGAACTCGAATACGGAGGTTGCGTCTTCGAATTCGAAACGGCGGAAGACTTCAACGCCGAAATCTGGCTCAACGTCGTATGGGACGGCTCTTGCGGCAACACCATCGACATCCGGATCGACGATGAAAAGAAATCCGTGACCGTCGGCAACGACGGCACCTACAACGCCTGGCACTGGATGAAGTCGCCGAAATCCTACAAGCTCCGCGCAGGAAAGCACAAGCTCTACATCCTCAACCGTGAAGACGGCATCAAATTCGCCCAGGCGTTTATCACCAATGACAAAGACCTTGTCCCCCAAGGCTTTGAAGAAGAATAACGGGAGAATCCCGCTATTCTTCAATGCATAATTCATAATGCATAATTCATAATGATTGCAATGCAACAACTTAAAGCCGCATAGCGGCGACAATCCCCCGTACGTGGGTGAAGCATGCGCCTTTGACGTTGCGCACCCCACGGAGATGCATGACACTGCCGTCTCACATCTTAGCTTTCAGCTTTCGGCTCCGCGAAGCGTATGACAACCGCCGAGCCGCCGGAGCCGTTCACATTTCAGCATTCATAATTCATTATATACAAACAAAACATATAGGAATTTGTCGGCCCGGCGGGGAGGCATTGATCGTCTTATCAGTGTAATCCGTGTATTCTGTGGTTCATAAAAATTCGTGTCTTTTCGTGTCCTTTCGTGGTTCAACAATCAGATAATAATTATGAAAAAACTCTTTTTCGCATTTCTTTTGACCACCGCCTTATTCATCCATGCGGAAGAAGCGGCGGACGACAAGGAACATGATTTGGACAAAGTCTCGCCGCAGGAATTCCTGCAAGTCGTCCGCGACCCGTTGCGCACGGACGCATGGGGCGAAATCACCGGCCGAATCACCTACGCCCATGAGAACTCCGCCCTGCGAAAAGGCGTCATCCGCGTCCGCGTCACGTTTTCCAAATCGTCCATGCATGCGCAGATCGTCCTCAACGACAAGAACGTCTACGCCATGGAGCAGAAGAATCCGACCGACGGCACCAAAGCCACCGTCACGCTCGATCTGCCGGAAAAGGAGGAGAAGCCCGGCCTTTTCGATTTCGGCATCGAACCGGAAGATCTGACGTTTGCGTTCATCTACTGGGACTTCATCGAGGAGATGCCGCGCAGCGAAAGCCGTCAGCGGGACTGCCGTGTCATGAAACTTGCGGATCCGACCGGCAAAGGCGGCCATGTGCTTGTCTGGTTCAACACGAAATACGGCTTCCCGCTGGAGGCCCGTTGGTTTGAAAAAGGCGCCCTCGCCCCATGGCGGACGCTTCAGCTGAAAGGCGCCAAGAAGCACGCCAACGGCCTGTGGTTCGTAAAGGAAATGCGTCTTGAAGGCGCAGACAAGAAATGGAAGACGCAGGTCAAATTCGACCATGCCGAAATCAACTCCGTCGGCGACTGACCATTTCCGCCTATACAATACATAAAAAAGGCTGTTGCAAAAACGTTACAAGTCATGCAACAGCCTTTTTTTCATTTAACCACAAATCGCCAACAGTAGAGAGCGGTCTAATCACTAATCACTAACCACTCATTTAGGCATCGCCTAAATGAACTTGTCCCACGGCGCGCGGTAGGGGCGCGTCAGCATCGCGTTCGCCTCGTCGTCGTTCACGAAGCGCTCCGCCTTCGGATCCCATTGCAGGCGGCGGTGCAGCAGCATCGCGATATTCGCCAGATGGCAACACGTTGCGGAGCGATGGCCGACTTCCGCGGGGCAGATCGGCTGCTTGCGCGTCCGGACGCAATCCAGGAAGTTTTCATAGTGGTCGGTGCTTTCGTACAGACGGATGTGCGAATCGTTCAGTTCCGCCTGTGCGATTTCCGGCGGATTCGTGATCAAGCCGCCAGAGCAGTTCGGATCCTGCGGTGTCGCCGCCGCGCGCTTCACTTCCAGATCGCCTTTCGAGCCATGGAAGATCACGCGGCTGCCGCCGGTCACGCAGCGCACTTCCGTGCCATTTGCGTATTTCATGCCGAAATCGACTTTCGTCGCCGTCGTGAACAAGCCCGATTTCGGGAATTCACCGTCGCCCCACACTTCCACAGGGCCGGAATCGTCCATGCCCAACGCCCATTGGACAATGTCCAGATGATGCGCGCCAAAATTTGTGACCTGCCCGCCGGAATAATCCAGAAGGAAGCGGAACTGGTAGTGGCAGCGCTGTACATGATATGGCGCGGCGGGTGCGGGCCCCAGCCAGAAGTCGTAGTCGAATTCCGGCGGCACGGGCATCGGCTCCCACGTCGGCTCGCAGAATTTGTTGTTCTCTGGAATCTCGACTTCAATCCACTTCACGTCGCCCAGAAAACCGTTTCTCACGAGTTCGCAAGCCTTGCGGAACTGCGGGGAGGAACGCTGCTGGCTACCCGTCTGCAGGATGCGGCCCGTCTGTTCGATGACCTGGCAGACTTTCCGTCCTTCGGAGACGAACAGCGAGAACGGCTTCTCCAGATAGATGTCCTTCCCATTGCGCGCCGCATCGATGGCGATCAGCGCATGCCAATGATCCGGAACGGTGATGACGACGGCGTCTATGTCGCCCGCGCGGTTCAAGTCGCGGAAATCATGGTACGTCTTGCAATCGTGGTTCTTGTACTGCTCATCGACCAGCGCCTTCGCCGCCGCCAGATGGCCGTCGTCAACGTCGCACACGGCTTTCACGACGCAATCGTCATGCTTGAAAAACGCCTTCAGATTGTACGTGCCTTGATTCGCAACTCCGATGAAGCCTAGACGAATGGGATTCATGACCTTTCCTCTGATTAAATTTTCGCTTGTTTGCCAGTTTTCTCACCGTCAGCTTTTGCGACTGACGACTTTACCTATTATAATATAATGATGTTTTTACAGGAGTCTTCATGACTTTTCATGAAAATCGACGTTTTAGCACCACAGATGACTCAGATTCGTGTCCACAAAACACTCAAAATAGCCTCTTCAGCATTAAAATATATGTTCGGCGCAGGCGGGACGCATGCGCCACTCCCCAGGAGAAAACCATGAAAATCGAAAAATGCGGCAGCTACCATGCCAAGATAGAGGGCTGCGAACTCGTCGCCATGCCCGACGGCAAGTCCGCCTTCAAAGTCTATTTCGTCAGCATCGTCGGACGAGACAATCCATCCCGCACCGAATGGGCCCTTTGCGGCATCGACAAGCAGGCCTTCATCAAGGCCTTCCGTGAATCCGGGCAGGAAGGCGTCGGTTTCCTGACGGCCTTCCCGCACATCACGAAAGTCTTCCGCTACGCGCCGAAGATGGAAATCCTCCAGCATGTCCGCGCATTTGACACGAAAACATTCGCCCCAATCAGTCTCATTCGCGACGATTTCGTCGAATTCGCCTGCCTCGCGGAAGCGTTGCTCGCGGCGGACGAATACAAGGCGTGGGCCGCCGCAGGCTCCGTCGAAGAATATCTCCGCTATGTGTCCCCCGTCGAAAACGCCCCCGTCTTCGACAACGCCAAACTGAAACGCTATTTTAGTGATTAGTGGTTATTAATCATTCGTCCCATTCGTCCCATTCGTCCCATTCGTCCCATTCGTCCCATTCGTCCCATTCGTCCCACACTAACATGAGATTCAGGCCATGCATCGACCTCCACGGAGGCAAAGTCAAGCAAATTGTCGGCTCGTCGCTTAAAGACGGCGAAAACAACGACTTGAAGACGAATTTCGTCGCCGATCTGCCGCCGCGCCATTATGCGGACATGTATTTCCGCGACGGACTTGTCGGCGGCCATGTCATCATGCTCGGCCCGGGCAACGACGCGGCGGCGGAGGAGGCCCTCTCCGTCCATCCGGGCAACCTGCAGGTTGGCGGCGGCGTCACGCCCGCCAACGCCGCCAGATGGCTGGCGGCGGGAGCCGGAAAAGTCATCGTCACGTCATACATTTTCGAAGACGGCGAGCTGTCCATGAAACGCCTCAACGAACTGGCCGCCGCCGTCCCGCGTGAAAATCTCGTGCTCGACCTCAGCTGCCGCCGTCAGGCGGACGGCTACCACGTCGCCTGCAACCGTTGGCAGACCATCTGCGAGACAAAGGTCGATGAAACGCTCTTGAAACGACTTGCGGAGTTCTGTTCCGAATATCTCGTCCATGCCGTCGATGTGGAAGGCAAGCAGAACGGCGTCGAACTGGATTTGGTTGAAAAACTCGCGGTCTGGTCGCCCTGCCCCGTCACCTACGCGGGCGGCGCGCGTTCCATGGACGACGTCCGCGCCATTGATGAACGCGGCGGCGGCAAGGTGGACGTCACCGTCGGCTCAGCTTTGGACATCTTCGGAGGCGACGGCATCCGCTATTCCGAAATCGTCGCATTTGACAAATCGCAAAATGTGTTATAAAGTTATATGATTTCATATTACTTTTATATATAAAAGGAGCAAACATGCTGAAAAAATCATTGACATTCCTGCTGGTTCTCATCTGTCTCGGTCTTCGGGCGGACTATCTCGACGATGGTTTCGCGGCGCCGCCCAACCAGGCCAAGCCGCAGACATGGTGGCATTGGATGAACTGCAACATCACGAAGGAAGGCATCAAGGCCGACATCGACGCCATGCACAAGGCCGGCGTCGGCGGCTTCACGATTCTCGATATTGCGGAAGGCATTCCGGAAGGCGACGTCAAGACCGCCTCGCCGGAATGGTTCGACATGGTGCAGTACGCCATCGAATGCGCGGCGTCCCACGGCATGGAAGTCTGCGTCCACAACTGCCCCGGCTGGTCCTCCAGCGGCGGCCCGTGGATCCAGAAGGAAGACGCCATGAAAAAGGTCACCTACTCCGAAACCGCCGTCGAAGGCGGCAAGCAGGTCACCGTCGCCCTGCCCAAACCGCCAGTCGTCATGGACTTCTACCGTGACATCGCCGTCATCGCCTTCCCGACTCCCGCGGACGGCACGAAGATCCCGAACTTCCAGGGCAAGGCCTATTTCAACGAAAACAACAACCATGACTACGGCAAGGAGCCGCCTGCCGCCGCCATCATCAAACGCGAGAATATCATCAACGTCACGGACCGCATGGACAAGGACGGCAATCTCAAATGGCAGTGCCCCGCCGGCAACTGGACCATCGTCCGCTTCGGCTTCACGCTGACCGGCCGCTACAACCATCCCACCACCCGCTACGGCCGCGGCCTCGAATGCGACAAGCTCTCCAAGAAAGGCGTCAAAGCCGCATGGGACGGCATGATGGGCATCATCGTCAAAAACGCCGGAAGACTCTCCGGGACCGCCCTGAAGGGCTCTCTTATCGACAGTTACGAAGTCGGCGCCCAGAACTGGACGGACAACTTCCCCGCGGATTTCCGCCGCTACCGCAACTATGACGTCATCCCGCTCCTCCCCATCCTGACGGGCCGCTACGTCGAATCGCAGGAATTCTCCGAACGCTTCCTCGACGACTTCCGCCGCACGATTTCCGAACTCTTCGCGGAATGCTATTCCGAATACTTCAATGTCCTCTGCAAGCAGGCCAATCTCGACTTCTTCGTCGAGCCCTACATCGGCCCCTTCGACGAAATCCTGCAGGGCCGCGCCGCCGACGTCCCAATGGGCGAATTCTGGGGCGGCTCCAACGGCACATGGAAGGCCGAGCTCGCCGGCAACATCGCGCAGGTCTTCGGACATAAATACGCCAGCACGGAAACCTTCACAGCCGATCCGAACAACGGCCGCTGGCAGATGCAGCCTTCGGACCGCAAGATCCAGGGCGACAACGCCTACATCGCGGGCGTCAACCGCTTCATCTTCCATAGCTACGCCCACCAACCGTGGGACGTCACCACGCCCGGCATGACGATGGGCCAGTGGGGCTTCCATTTCAACCGCCACAACACGTTGTGGAAGACCTTCCCCGCATGGCTCGCCTATCTCGGCCGCGCGCAGTACATGCTGCAGCAAGGCCGCGTCGTCAGCGACGCCTTGTACATCGCCCAGCAGTCCGTCCCCTGCACGGACAACTACAACCCGCGCCTTCCCGCCGGCTACCACGCCAACTGCATCGACGTCCGCTCCTTCCTTGAAATGGTCAAGATGAAGAAGGGCTGCGTCGCCCTGCCGAACGGCCTGACCTTCCCCCTGCTTGTCGCCAACAACACGGCCAACGTCTCCCCGGACGTTCTCCGCAAGCTTCTCAAACTCGCCAACGAAGGCGCTGTCATCCTTCTCGGAGAGCCCACCAAGCACGCCTTCGGCCTCACCGATTATCCGTCGGCGGACATCGAAACGCAGAAGCTTGTCCGCCAGTTATGGGGCGGGCTCGACGGCAAGGAATACACCTTCCGCAACATCGGCGACGGCCGCGTCTATTACGGCGTCAAGCCTGAAGCCATCCTGAAAGACCTCGCCATCGCTCCGGACTTCCAGGCGGAATTCCTACCCGAACATGTCACACGCCCCGTCTCCTACCTCCATCGGCAGGACGACCACGGCAACGACTGGTATTTCATCAGCAACCCGCAGCAGATGCCTGTGGAATTCACCGGCATCTTCCGCATCGACAACCGCGTGCCCGAACTGTGGGACGCCCAGACAGGGAAGTGCATTGACGCTCCCGCCTACGAATGCGTCAACGGCTCCGTCCGCGTTCCGCTCCGCCTCGCACAGTCCGGTTCGCTGTTCGTCGTCTTCCGCAAGCCCGCCGTCAAAAAGGTCTTCTATTTCTTCAAGCAGCGCGTCAACCATATTGCCGACGTGGCATGGTATCCGCAGAAGACGGAAGAAGACACGATCGATCTCGTCATCAAGAAGGCGACCTACGCCGCCAATGACGGTTTCGCCAGCAAGGATGTCACGGAACGCGTCAAGAGCCTCGTCGCCAAGGACGGCACGCTCAACATCATCGCATCCAACGACGTGCTCGGCGGCGATCCCGCCGTCCTCCATCTGAAACATCTGGATCTTGAATACACGCTGAACGGCAAGACGCTCAAAGTCAGTTTCCCCGAAAACGGCTCCGTACAAATTCCCGCGGGAATCGTCGGCAAACCGGACTATGACATCATCGGCCTTGACGGCGCCGTCGCGCTGACCGCATGGGAGAACGGTGTTCTCGTCGTCACGAACCTGAAGGGCAAGATGTCCTTCATTCCCGCCATCGGCGTCCCGAAGCCCATCGCCATCGACGGCGCATGGGAAGTCTCCTTCCCGCCGAATCTCGGCGCCCCCGAAAAGGCCACCTTCCCCGAACTCATCTCCTTCCCCGAAAGCAAAGACAACGGCATCAAATTCTTCTCCGGGACCGCGACTTACCGGAAGACGGTCAATCTGCCGGAAGAATATGTCAATTCGCCGCTTATGCTCGACCTCGGCATGCTCCATGACAACGCCCGCGTCTTCATCAACGGACGCGACTGCGGCATCCTCTGGAAGGCCCCCTTCCGCGTCAACGCCACTGGCATCATGAAGGCCGGAGACAACGACATCCGCATCGAAGTCACCAACCGCTGGGTCAACCGCCTCATCGGCGACGAAGAGCTTCCGCCCGACGTCGAATGGGCCGGCAAACGCCTCAAGGAATGGCCCAAGTGGTTCCTCGAAGGCAAGACGAGCCCGACGGGCCGCATCGCCTTCACGACATGGCATCACTGGTACAAGGGCGATCCGCTGAAGCCCGCCGGCCTCATCGGCCCCGTGCAGCTCCGCATCGGCCTGAGGAAGTAATTTAGCTGACAACCATCCGAAACAAACGTGCGGCAGCCGGATCCGTTCCGGCCGCCGCACAATTTTTTGTTTTCTTTTCAATACGCTATGCAATAATCAGCCCCAACAAGCCTTCAAAGGCATAGCCTATAATCAGCCCAAAGTATCCCCAAATGCAGTTCTAGGCTTCTAGAGTTCTAGGCTTCTAGAGTTCTAGGCTTCTAGAGTTCTAGGCCTCTAGAGTTCTAGGCCTCTAGAGTTCTAGGCCTCTAGAGTTCTAGGCCTCTAGAGTTCTAGGCCTCTAGAATTCTAGAAAACACCATCATTTCACATCAATCGTGTAGGTGTTCGTGATGGCCGGGCCATCCGTCGGAGACAGTTCCTTCGCGGCGCTCCACTGCTCCAGATTGACATGCTTGTTGGTGGTGTTCATATACATGTAGCAGAAATCGACGCCTGCCGGATCAAACGTGTTCGTGACCGTGCAAGTCCGCTTGTCGGCGGTCTTGAACGAAAGCTGCCAGTGGCCCAGCGGCTTGTCGGCATCCTTGCCCCATATTTCCAAATAGTCGACATCGTCCGCCATACGACTGCCAAGAACGACGCTGTCCTTCTTGCCGTCCGCCAGCGTACGGATCAACGTCGCGTTCAGCGGTTCGGGCACGTTGAACACGGGATGAACGCGGAAGGAACGGTTGCCTTTCACCGTCTTCGACGTGTATTTCGACGACACTTTGAAGCTGTTTCCCGCCAGTTCGATGCGGCGCGTCACGAGAACGCCGTCCTTCAACAGGCATTCCATCTCCACAAAGTCCTTGCCTTGAGCCTTTACCGTGTATTTTTCATTCCAGCCAAGGCCGCGAAGCTCCGGCGTTGCATATTCTTCGTAACCATCGACATCTGGATGATAACCATCCTTGCCGTCGCCATTGACGCGCAGGATGTCGCAACCGTCCGCCAGTTGCGCACGCCAGATGCGGCCGCCCAGAGTCGGCAGGATGTCGAGCGACAATACGTCGCTCTTAAGCGTCACGATTGGATATTTGTTGGCCGCGTTGCGGCGGGCGGCGAGCCAGTTCGCCGTCGTCCAACGCGCATTTTCACTGGTGCGCGAAAGGTTCGCCTTCTTCGCAACGCGTTCGAAGAAATCTAGTTCTGACATGGAAGACAGGCTGCCGATCAGCATGCCATCCTTCAGATAGAACGCTGAGGACGCCAGCATCTGCTTCGCGTAGATAATCGGCAGATAGGCCACCTGCACGCGATGCAACTGCACAGGATTGTCCTTCACGGCGTCCATCGCCTGCTGGAAAAGTTCCGTCGATTTGTCCATCATCGCCTTGTCGTTCAGATAATGCTGCGCGGCGGCGTAGATGCGGACATGCAAGTCCTTCTTGTTGCAGACGTTGTCGTGAAGCATCGTCAGATACTCGCGGATGAACGGCGCGGCCGCGCCGTAGTAGCCGTCCGTGAATTCGCGGATAGCTTTGGCGACATCGTATTTCGGCTCCCACAGCAACTTCGCCATGACGTAGGCGCGCAGCTCCGCCATTTCGCCTGCGTCGCTGTAGTAGTTGGCCTCTTCGAAGATGCTCGTCACATGGTTGCGGATGAAGAACTCGATGTTCGGGGCCAAAACACGGAAGTTCGGGAACGGCATGTTGTTGTGCGCGTAATTGATGACGTAGTCCCAGATGTGCAGGCGGTTGCAGATGGCCGCCCAGCCTTTGATGTCGTCGACGAACGACTTGTTGGTCGGGCATTCGTCCAGCGGATGGATGAAGCAGCATTCGATCGAGCAGAGGCGGATGGCGACGTTCGGCGCGGGTTTCACATGTTTCGGCGGCTTGCGCGTGTATTGATACGCCAACGTGTCGATGATCTTGTCCGGATAGTCCTTCGCGATGTCGTTGGCGATCGCATTGACGAAATGGACGAGCGGTCCGGCCTGGCTGCCTTCGTATTCGGCCAGTTTGGTGCATTTTTCGCATGTGCAGTAGTTCCGCCAGTCATTCTGGGAGACGCTGAAGATCATGGCTTCCGGATGCTCCTGGATGCGTTTGCGGATCTCCGCCGTCGCGATGCGGAGGACGTCCGGATTCGTCAGACAGAGCTGCGACCGTTCGACGACGCGCTTCCCCTTGATTTCCGAATAGTATTCCGGATGCTCCGCGCCGTAGATGGCCGGTGGCACAAGCGAGTTGAACGTATGGACGAAGCCGCAGTAAATGACGTGACTGCCCCACTTTGCATCCGCGCGGACGGCCGCGCCGTTCATCTTGTTGCGCACGCCGAACTCCGGCGGATAGTTGCACGTATAGTTCGCGTCGCGTTGCTCAAGATACGGCACGAAAACGTTCTTCAAGTTGTTCAGTTCCACCGTTTCAGCCGCTTTCGGGATGAACGAGCAGTCCGCCGTGAACCAACGGCAGCCCAGATAGTCGTCCAGCAGCGTATAGACGGAATACAGCACGCCGCGCTGTCCGCCGCCAAGCAGCAGGGCATGGTTCTGCGGATTGCTTTCCACATGGATGCCCTCCAGCCCAAGTTTCTTATAATCAACACTGAAGCCGTATTTTTCCAGCAAACGGCTGCGGCCGAGGAAGATCGGATACTTCTGGACATCCCCCTTGTCCGTCACGATGTCGAACAATTGCCCCGTCATTTCCTCCAAATAATAGGCAAGTTCTTCCGCGGCAAACGCTTCCGAAGGAGTGGCCTCTTCCGGGATGACGATCACATGCGTGTCGCCGCGCAACGCGACACCGTCGATCTTGATGACGCGGCGGCCGATGTTCACGCGCTTCTGCTCGACGGCCATGAGAATCTGCATCCCCTTCTTGTACCATGACTTGGCCAGATCGTCCGGAATCTTCTTCTCGTTGTCCGCCGCCGTCACAAGCTTGTTCGCCATGTCAAGTTCAACAAGCTTGTCCGTCAACTCCGCGCGACGGAGCCGCCCGCTGATGTCGAACGACGGAATCGTCAGCTCCCACGCCCTGCGGCAGGAAGCCTCGTTTTCGCCCTTACGGAACGCATCCACAAGGACTTGAACACGTTGCAGCATCGTCAGCGGCGCCATGAATTCGTTCAGGCGTTTCGGGCCGTCCGGCGTGTTGACGCCGCCGCCGCAGATCATGTCCGAAATATACGAAAGATTGTTCGCTTCATCTAGCTTGTTTTGAATGATGAGGCAGTCGATGTCGCCGCGGGAGATGCCGTCCGTCACGGCGGCCAGTTTTTTCAGGGCGGCGAAATCGCCTTTCCTTAAATAATAACGGGCCAGCAGACGCGCCTCGTGATTGGCAGGCTTCGTGATCTTCTGCAACTCCGCGATATGCTCTTCGGCGGTTTTCACTTTCACGATTTCCAGTTCGTCAATCCACGCCTTCGCCTTGCTGCTGCCTTCGATGACCAACGGAATGAACGTATAGGTTTCATCGGGGCCATAGAAATCAACGGTGATCTTGTGCCATTCGCCGTCCGGTTGCAAAGTGGAGCTGAACATGAAATTCCAGCCGAAGCAATACCAACCATAAGTATATAGCGCATAGACCTTTCCGTTGCTGCCTTTTTCGCACTTCGCCCACGCCGTCGCGCGATAGACGGCGTACGGTTCAATCTTGAGCTTCCTTTCGTTGTACGACGTCCAGCGAGTCTGCGCCGTCACGCCGAACACACCCGCCTTCTCGCCCGAATGCGCCTCCGTCTTGACGCCTGTCGCGTCAAATTCGCGATCCGGCCACAAATTCTCCTGCGCCATCCCGAACAACGGCAACATCAATGCAAACAACAACCATTTTTTCATTTTTCGTTCCTTATTATAGGCTTATTTTTCAGAACTATCTTTTGATATTTTAGAAAATTCGATGACCGCCACGCCCGCCGCCGGCAGGACATAGCGGTTGCCGTCCGCCGCAACGTCCTTCGGTTCAAAGATATCCGCGACTTGATCGTAGACTTCGTCCTGCGGATTCGCGGCGATTTCCAATATTCTGCTTGGCGTCGTCTGGAAGCCCGGAATCGAAAACGTCATCGTGCGCGACGACGTCCTGCTCAGATTGACCAGATGCAACCACAGCGTGTCGCCATGAACGCTCGCGGCGGCATCGACGCCGTCAGGTGCCTGCACCGCAACGGCTTCCGTTCCGATATGCTGGCTGAACAGCTTCATGATCGTCCCGACGGGCAGGAAATATGGGCGGCTGTTGCGGATCGGTGTCGGCAGCATGATGGCGTTGTTCTGCCAGCGGTTGCCCATGAAATCCGCCAGCGTCGCGATTTCGATCATCCGGCCATGCCGTTGCAGCATGTTCGCGCAACGCGCATATGCCACGCCTGCGTACCACGATGACAAAAAGTCGCCGCGATGGCGGCCGCCGATCGCGTAATGGCCTTCCGTCACCGCAAGCTTCCTGCCATACGGCGCGACGGATTTCTCCATGTAGAGGATGCGGTCTTCAAAATCGCGCGTCGATTCGAGGATCTTCTCCCACGTCACGTCGGCGTCGATGCGGTAGTTCATGCCATGCAACGCCTTGTAGTTTTCGCCGCCGCCGAAATGGTTGTGGAACGCGACCATTTCCGCACTGTCGCCGACGGCTTCGCAGATGTCGGCCGTCCAGTCGCAGGTCTGTCCGTCCAGATAGCGTTTCTGCCATGCGTTGTTTTCGCCGTCGCCCCACACGATCAATTTTATGGACGGATCGGCCTCGCGCATGGCTTTGATGAACAGCGGCGCACGTTCGGCATTCTGACGGCTCGTGTAGCCGTTGCGGTCATAACTGGTCTCGTTGCCGATCTGCCAGTAGCGGACATTGAACGGCGCCGCATGGCCGTGCGATTTCCGCAACGCATTATCCGGATCGTTGCAGTAGCGAACCCATCCCGCCGCCTCATCCGCCGTACCGAGACGGTCTTCGCCGTTCGCGGGATGCGCCCAGTTCATCCGTCCGTCCGATTCAAAATTCACGCAGAAAAGCAGTTCTGAATGGCATTCCGCAGCCAGTTCCGCCAATTCCGCCGTGCCGACTTGATTAAGGTAAATACCGTCCCAGCAGAGGTTTTGCATGGGCACACGATGCGGTCCGACGCCTTCCTCCCAATGGTAGTACGACGCGAAACAGCCGCCCCAACGCAGCATCGGCGGGGCCAGCCGTTTCACGATTTCCACCGCGCGCGGCTGCCATTTGTTCTCCATAAAATCCCACGCCGCGTCAATGGACGTGTCCGTCGTGCCCAGCGGCTCCGCGAACTGCATGAACAGATACGGAGACAGACGGTACAAAGGAGTCGGATTGATCTGGATGATGTTCATGGTTATATCCTTAGATACGCGGCGCATTCAATGTTCAGCTGCAGGACGTCCTTCGTCTTCGCGTTTTTTCCGGACGGAATTTTCGACGGCGCGGGAGACAGGATTTCAAAACCGCGCACACCGAAGAACTGTCCTGCCGTGTTCAGCGACTGCAAAAACGACATGATCTGCTCCAACGTCCCTTCCACGCCAAGGCGGACGGGAAACTCCAGCAGGAACGGTACGGGCTCCTTCTTGTCGTCCAGCGAATACGCCGTCATCGGCAGCACGGAAATCAACGCCGCCGGCTTGCGGCTGCCGTCCAGCGCCGTTGCGGAAATCTCGTCATGGTTCCGAAAACGCAGACCGCTCTTTCCGGCCATATCGACGAGCATATCGACGCACCAGCATTGCAGCAGCAACTGGTAGCTGTATTTGGATTTCGTTGTCAGCGAAAGATTTAGAATCTCTGGACAGACATAAAGACCATTTTGTTCGAAACGCGCCTGCATGTCGCTGAACTCCTGCTGGAACTGCGAATTCAAGACGCCGCCCGTGAAATCGGACATCTTGTTGTAGCCGCGCGCCGTCATCCATCCATGCAGGGCCGAACAGGCGAGTTTCATCGCGTCGTCCGACATGGCCTTCAGGCCGTTCTTCCCCTCCAGCCGTTTCTTCTCTTCCGACAGTATCTTCTCCAGACTCTCCTTCTGCATGGGCCATTTTGATTTGCTCAAACGCTTCTCCTTGCTCGTCAAATCCTTCCGCATGTCAATCGCATCCTGTATGGACGGACGGATGACGAGCATGTAGAACAGCAGCAGGCAGGCCAGACATCCGAAAACGACGGCCCCCAATATCTTGTATCGTTTCAGCCAATTATCCATAAACAACCTATTCCTGCGTGATCTCCGGCTCGAAATACGGCATGCGCAACGTGAACGGCATGGCGTGAAGGCTCTTCGTCTTCATGAGAAAATCCGTCCATGGACGCGCGACGTCCACTCGCGCCCCCTCCGAGACGTCCTCCATCGTGTCAACGCGACCGAAAACCGTCTTGTCGCTCAGCCGCGCGGCCAGTTCGCCCACCCGTTTGTGCGCATCCGAATATCCGGCCTTGTCCGCCATCGTCGTGAAACCGGCCCCCACCATCGCCGCCTCGTTTCGAACATCCTTCGCCTGGACGATGACGGGAAACTCAGCCAACGCCGCCGTCCCGTCCTTTCCCATGCCCGTTTCGAAGATGCCGACCGCCACTTTCTTCTGATCCTTCTGAATCTTCCGTCCACGCCGCGGCCCTTCCTGCAAATCATCCGCATTGGCTTCGTGCTCGCCCCAACCGTAATAGCTGGCGGCATCCGCAAGATAATAGAACCACGTATCTTCCGTACAAGAACGGCTGATCGTGCCCAACGCCTTGAGCAATCGGCCCGAACGATTCACCGACTCCGCCAACGGCATCATCCGCTGCTCCAGCTGGACCGACGTTCCGACGGTTTCGTCGATCTTCCGAATCAACGCGTCGCACTGCCCCAACTGCTCTTCGTAATGAGACATCTCCTCCATCATGCGGGTGCACCGCCGCCACACGGCCAATTCAAAGCCCAGAATGGACAGCAGCAACACAACGGACGCGCAAACAGCGATCGGAAAACGCTTTAGGCGATGGTTGACCGCCACGACCTCCGGCGGCAAGAGCGACAGCGGCAACGCGCACGCCGCCGCGCTTTCCAGCCCGATGCCGTACGCCACCGCGAATTCCGGGCGGATTTCACCGCCGATCTCCGGCCCCAACAGCTCCATGTGGATTTCAAACGCGTCCTCAAGCCACTTGCGCAACCCGCCGACACGGCATGCGCCACCACACAGAAACACCCTACCGATAGGCACTTCCGAAAGTTCCTCACGCTCCTGGCTGCGCCAATGCTCCACGATGTTCTGGATTTCGGAATCCAACGACTTCACCACTCTCCACAAATCGGAATGCGGCGACTCCTGCGTCAAATCCATCTCCGCAAGCATCGTGTCGATACCCGCTTCGCCAGTGCCCGCCAGGCTTTTATGAGTCGTGACGCGTTCGCGGACCGCCCGTTCGAACGATTCGCCGCCAAACGACATCGAACCGATGAAAAGCGGCTGGCCGCCGGCCAGCACGACCGCCGTCGAATTCATCTTGCCCAAATCCAGAATCAGAATAGGCTTCGTGTCGTCCATGCATTCCGGATGAAGCTTCAGCAACGTGTTCACGACCGCCAGACCGGACATGGACACATCGTCGCACGGAATGTCCGCCGTATCCAACGCGCGCATTCTTTCGCGAACGACTTCCTCACGGCACAACCCGATGAGAACAGGATTGTTACGGCCGAAACCTGCCTTCACAGGAACGTAGCCATGCAGAAAATGCTCGTCCGTGAAGTCGCCCATCTGGCGGGCCTCCTGCTCCACAAGCGAACCAAGCTGCGACGGCTTGGCGGGTGGAAAATCCGCAAGCGACGTCGTCGCAAGATACTGGGGAATTCCCACGCATGTCCGTGCGCCAAGTAGCTTCTGTCCCGCCAGCCAGTCATGCAGGCCGCGGTACAGTTCGCCTTCGTTCAGAATCCCCTCCTCCGTCAAGTCGAATTCACGGCATTCGACGAAACGCGCGCGTTTTCCATCCCCTTCGAACACGGAGATCTTCACGCTCGCGCTGCCGATGTCTATTCCTATGGATCGTTTATTGTTCATAGCAATTTAAGAAGTCTAGATTTCTAGATTTCTATGGCCAAAGTGCTTGCAGCTCACCAAGATTGTCGCACGTGAACGTCGGCGTCACATCCGCCTTGCTCGACAGATCGGCGCCCGGACCGACGATGCGGCAGGTCAGCGTGCCCGCGTTGACGCCCGCCGCGATATCCGTCGCCAGACGGTCGCCGCACATCAGGGCGTTTTCCGGCCTGACACCAAAACGCGCCGCCGCGCGCTGCAGGAAGCCCGCGTCCGGCTTGCCGAGCTGACGCAGCGTCTTGCCGGTCGCCAATTCCACGCAACGTGAAATCGCGCCGCAATCGACGAGACGCGTCGGCTGATCCGTCGGGCAGAACACGTCCGGATGCGTCGAGAAACCGGGCACGCCATTGTAGATGAACCATGACGCTTCGCACAACCGTTTGTATGTCAATGTCTTGTCAAACGAGACGATGACCGCTTCCGGATTTTCATCGACGATTTCATAGCCCGCTTCCTCCATCTCCGCCTTCATCGCGGGAACGCCCAGCAGATACAGACGCTTCCATTCCGGATGCTCCGCGCGAAGCGTATCCACAAGAAAATCGACGGACGTGTAGAAATTCTCCTTGGAGGTCTTGATGCCGTATTTCGCCAGACGCGCCACGTATTCATCCTTGCTGTACGATGAATTGTTGGAGCAGAACGCATACGGAATCTTCCGCGACTTCAGGAAATCCAAAAACGGCATGGTCGTCGGATACAACGTCCCGCCATGGTATATCGTGCCGTCCATGTCCAGAA
>CACYQT010000095.1 GCA_902776645.1 uncultured bacterium
CATCGCCGTCAAAGCGTTGCTCGAAGGCATCTTCGGTGAAGACGGTCTCGGACGCAATCTTGATCTTAGAAATCCGCGTTCCGTCCTCGAAGAATTTGCCCGGATAGCCGTAGGCGGAGTATAGGTTGTAGTTGCCCTGACCTGTGATGAGACCATTGATGGAGCCGCTCGGGTAGTTGTCCACGTCGGTGGCAGAGGGGCAACCGAATGTCTTCTTGTCGCCGGTATAGTGATAAATGGTAAGAGCTCCCCAGTAAAGCTGCTCGTTCGAGAAATTGGCTAGGGAGAACGTCGAGAAGTCCGCAGGCCAGGCGCCGCCGTTCTGATTGACACCGGGGATTTTACCGTCCGGCATGCGAGCGTCGTTGTCGTCCGTGTACATGAACAGGGCCGTTCCAAGCTGCTTGAGGTTGCTTACACAGGAGGCTGAACGGGCCTTGTCACGTGCCTTCTCGAGGGCGGGGAGTAGCATGGCGGCAAGAATTGCGATGATCGCGATGACGACCAGCAATTCAATCAAGGTGAAGTTGATGATTCGTTTCATTTTGTGCTCCTTGATTGTTGGGGGTAAACGGGATGGATCAAGCTCTTTTTTGGGGGGATCAATTGTGTTTTAAACAAATGCCATTTCAACTATACGTTTAACGATATATTTGAAAATATATTTTACAAAAAAGAGAAATTTTTTTAAAATGTATAATATTAAATGTCTGTTTTATAAATATGATAATATAAAAAAGCTAAATATTATATGTTATATCTTAAAGAAAAAGAAAAAAGCATACCATGCATGAAATTCGCAAATGGAGCTTTCATCAAAAAGGCCCGTGCCGTAAAATTCGGCACGGGCCTTTGCAGTGATTAAATCAGAAATAACAGAGGGATGTCAGTTCTGCTTGGAGAAGTCCCACCATTCGCGGGGATGGTTGAGGTAGTTCTTGATGCCGCTGACGTGGCCGTCCAGCCAGCAGACGTTGCCGAGGTCGTTGTGGCGGAAGTACTGGAAGCGTTTGTTGGCATTGCCGCCCCACTGCGTCATGTTCTCGAAGGGCATGTCGCCGTTGTTGTCGTAAAGATGTTCGTAGGTGTCTTCGGAGAAAACGGTCTCGGAGGGGCGCTTCGGCTGGGTGTTCATTTTGCCGCCTTGGAAGAAGCAGCCCGGATAGCCGTAGGTGGAGTATTTGTTGTAGTTGGAGATGCCGGTCAGCAGGCCATCGACGGAGCCGCCAGGGTAGTTGTCCACGTCGCCTGCGACGGGGCAGCCGAAGTTCTTCTTGTCGCCAACGTAAGAGTAAATGCCGATGCCCCAGTAGAGGGTGTTGGTTCCGAAGGAGTTTTTGTCATAGTTGTCCATGTTGACGGGCCAGCCGCCGGCGTTCGTGTTGACTTTGTTTGTTCTGGCGTCGAGCATGACACCGCCGTTGTCTTCCGTGTACATGGCGAGAGCCAAACCGATCTGTTTGAGATTGCTGACGCAAGACGCGGCCTGGGCTTTTGCACGTGCCTTGGACAACGCAGGGAGCAGCATGGCGGCGAGAATCGCGATGATGGCGATGACGACGAGCAGTTCAATCAATGTGAACCGCAGATTTCTGGATAACGTGGATTTCATTTTTTCTCCTTAATTAATCGTGATAAAACAATGGGTCTGAAAAAACATTCATTAATATAATATTAAATCAATGAATGTCAATACTAATTGAAGAATATGAATCTAATGTTTGCCGACACCGCCTTCAGAATATGAATCGATGTCTGACAAATATGATTGATTACTTGCGGCAATCGCCAAGAAAATGCATGGCGTTTTTGCATGTAATGCCGAAGAAGTCATGCAATGTCATGTATTGTCCATAGAGGTCATTGTATTTTCTGGTATTTTCAATGACTGGCTTGTATGAGATCGTCTTTTGGCAGCCCATGGCGCGGATGGCGGAGAAGATGTCGCGATGGCCGCTGCGGCGTCCGTCCGCCGCGGCGGCGAAAATGGCGGCGCCGAGAGCGGCGGTCTGCGTGCAGGCGGCCGTCTTGATTTCCATGCCGAGAACATCAGCGTAAATCTGCATGAGAAAGGGATTTTTGAGGGCGATGCCGCCGCAGGCGACGATGTCGTGGACTGGAAGGCCATGGTCATTGAAGTTGTCGATGATTTTCCGTGCGCCATAGGCGGAAGCCTCGATGAGGGCGCGGTAGATGTGCTCCGGCCGCGTGGCGAGCGTCATGCCGACGATCAGGCCGGACAATCGCATGTCGTTGAGGCATGATTTGTTGCCGTTCCACCAGTCGAGTGCGATAAGTCCCGTGTCGCCAGGCGAATAGGTTGCGGCGAGTTCGGAAAGACAAGCGTGGATGGACAGGCCGCGCCGCCGTGCCTCCAACGTGTATTTTTCTGGCAGGCAATTGTCGATGAACCATTTGAACATGTCTCCGACGCATGCCTGCCCGGCCGCGTAATTGGTGAAGCCTGGCAAGTTGGCGTCTTCCATGGCGGCGCAGACGCCCGGTATGTCTTTCCATTCACGGCCGAGAATCATGTCCGCCGTGGAGGTTCCGATCATCATCATGAGCGTTCCTTCCTCAGCGATTCCGACGCCCGGCAGGGCGGCGTAGCCGTCCATCTGTCCGGCCGTGACAATTGTATTCTCCAATAGCCCAAGCTCCTGCGCCATAGAAGGATGCAATGTTCCGACAGGCTCGCCGGGGGCGGCGATGACGGGGCGGACGCCGTCGTGGAATGCGAGCTTTGGCGTGATATGGTCGAACGGTTGCCCTTTCGGATAGCCGTCCTGCGGCGTCCACAGCGATTTGCAGGTCAGCAACGGCGTGCTGCGGACTTCCCGCCCCGCCAGCAGACTGACGATCCAGTCACAAAGTTCGAAGAATGAAATAGCGTTTTCAAATATCTCCGGATCCTCATGGAAGATTTGCAAGACTTTGGGCATCAATGACTCGCAGCCAATTGCCCCGCCGGATTTCCTGACGACTGAAAGCCCTTGGGCAATGGCGGCCTCCGTGATTTCCGCCGCTACGGCCGCCGCCGCATGATGCTTCCACATCTTCGGCCAGGCGTGAGGGCGGTTGCGGAAAGCAGGCCGTTCACACAACGGGTGAAGGTCTTCGGCAACGGGAATGACCGTGCTGGCCGTGGAATCAATGCCAATCGCAATAACCTGCGACGGATTGACTTGTGATGATTTCAGAAGATTCGGGATGATTTGCGGCAGGGCTTGACGGAAATCGTCCGGATCCTGCAGCGCCCATTGCGGCGGCAACGGCGTGCCGTCAGGCAGTTCATGGTCGATGACGGCGTGCGGATAGACGAATTCGTCTTCCGCCACGATGGTTCCGTCAGTGGTGGAGACAAGAACGCCGCGGCAGGAGAGGGAGCCGTAATCAAGTCCGATGGTGTAGGTCATTTTCATTTAGGAGAATTATTTGGATGAATCACATCAAACTGTCAGGAATTTATGTTTTTTCATCATTCTTTGACAGTTGGAAATGGATTCTGAACTGTCAAAGAATCACCATTATGGGCAATTCTTTGACCGTTTAATCGGCGTCTTTTGTCATGGTTTGTCAGGTTTCAGCAGGATGTAGTCCAGCCCTGCGAAGTAGTTGGATGACTGGTCGTTTTTGCCGATGATCTCGAATTTGACGACATGGGTGCCCGGTTCGAGATGGACTGTTCCATAAGGAATAGGGCCGCTGGCGATGACGTTCGGAGAGTAGGCGTCGATTTCAGGACCGATGCGTTTTCCATCGAGCCAAAGCTGCAGATTGGCGTAGTCGCGGGCTTTCGTGATTTGGATTTCAAGGTTGTAGTCATTGCTTTTCTCAACGGGAACGGCGAATTCGAGAAAGTCGCCAGGCTTGCCGTGCTGCCAGAAGAACTGAGCGAGGCCGCTCCAGGAATGGAGTGGCTTGCTGCCGTCGACTGGCAGGAAACCGTGCATTTCCTGCCGTGAACGGCGTCCACCTGTGCAGGAGAGCACGTGGAGGTTTTCACATTCGAGCGCGCCTTTGACCCACACGTCCGGCATGGGATAGTCCGGCAAAGCCGCGATTGGCGCATAAGTGTCACTTCCATCAGGACTTAGATACCAGTAGGCGATAGCCCAGTAGCGGGTGGGGCGGCTGTTCGGGAAGTATTTTTCGATATCGGCCTCGATGCCATTTTGGAAAGGAATTTGGTCGGAGATGTGGAAGCGATTGACGCTCACGTGGCCGGCGTTGTTTTCGGAGATGCTTTGGGCGTGGTACGGCTTTGTGAAGAGGCCAGGATGGCACCATGCGTAGCCGAAATAGTCTTCCGAGCCTGTGCCAAACGTGGAGGGGAATTTTTCGCCGTCGATGTAGATTTTTTCGTCACCTTCGCCCCACCATGCGCCGAGCGGATTCCAGACATGGAGCATCATGCCGCACCAACGGCCGCGACCACTGGTGTGCAGAACGCGCCAGTCGATGGCCTGCCGTTCAGGCTCGGGGAGCGGTTCGGGATCGTCGCCATGCCATTTGGCGTGGAAACGACCATAATTTTCAAGCGGTTGCGACAGCGCGGCGGTCTGGAAGGCGGATGCGCATTCGACGGTTTCATCGCCGCGATTGAGCAACGTGACACGGGCGGACTGGAACGGCATGAACCAACGGCACCAGAAAGTCCCATCTTCTTCGACACCAGTCGGATAGGTGGTGAACGGATTGACGCCGGGCTGCGTTCCGAAGAAGGCGTCCAAAGGCGCCCAGACGGCCGGTTTGTCGCTGCCGTCCCAATTTATTTGCACGACAAGATTCATCAAAAGGGCACGTCTGGCCTCCACGTCTTCCGGAAGCTTCAGTTTCAGTGACCATCCTGTGATGGCGGCGGGCGAATTCTTTTCAACGAGCGTAATCGTTTGGGATGGAGCAAGTTGGAATGTTGTCAAATCTGCTGGCGATGGAAGTTTTGCCGCCAATTTTTCATTGGCGGCTTGTAGAATGGCGATGTCCTGCGGCGGCATGGGCAGCGTGAACGAAGGGACGGACGTGCCCTGCGGATAGGTGGCGTAGTTGAAATGGAAATAACGCCCCCAGCCGGGCTCCGCCGTGATTTTGCAGGATTTCTGATAAGGCATCGGCACGTAGGAGTTCCATCCACGCGAGGCGACATAGGTCAGATTCGGAAAATGGAATCCATTGACGCTGCCGTTGAAGAGGTTCTGAAAACAGTCGTGGAAGATTTCGCGACCGTCAATGACGATGCGGATTTTGCCTTGACCCGTCGGATCGGCGGACCATATCCGCCAGATGCAGCCCGGCCCATTCATTTCAGCGAAGACTTCTTCACCGTTTTCCATGCGGATGTAGCCGCGGCCGTCGTCATTGGCGTCCCACTGGAGGTATTTTCCGCTTTTTTCGTCATATTTGCTACGGCGGTCATAGCTGGAGAATTGCGCCATCGTCTCGCCTTTTGCGGGAAGTGTGGCAAGATACTCCATATCCGTCAAACGATTGACAAGATCCTTGTATGTAATGGGTTCTGCATGGGCTTGGACGGCCAGAAGCGCAATGGAACTTAATCCGCATTGGATGATTCTTTTGAGCATGGCAGTTATCCTACGAATATAGTAAGGTGTCATTGTTTTGCAACGGCGGGACGCTGTCGCTACCATTTGGCGACGACGCCGTCGTTACCATTCAGCGACGACGCCGTCTTCCGTGCGCCAGACGGGATTCTTCCACGAATGGCCTTTTTTGGCGGCTTCGCGCAATTTCTCTTCGTTGACGGTCACGCCTAGGCCGGGCAGACGGCTGCGGAAAACACTGCCGTCCTTGTAGTTGAAGACGGATTTGTCCTGCAGGTAGTCGAGCATGTCCGCGCCTTGGTTGTAGTGGATGCCGAGGCTCTGCTCCTGGATGACGGCGTTTGGCGTGCAATAGTCGAGCTGGAGGCAGGCCGCGAGGGCGACGGGGCCGAGCGGGCAGTGCGGCGCGACGGCGATGTCGAAACATTCCGCCATGGCGGCGATTTTGCGGACTTCCGCGATGCCGCCCGCATGGCAGAGATCGGGCTGGATGATATCAGCTATCCCTCTGGTAATGATGTCTTTGAAGCCCCAGCGGGTGAAATTCCGTTCGCCTGTGGCGATCGGCGTGGAGGTGTGGCGGCGGAGCTCCGCGAACGCTTCGATGTTCTCAATAAGAACAGGCTCTTCGATGAACATAAGATGGTACGGTTCAAGCTCCTTCATGAGAACACGCGCCATCGCCTGATGGACGCGGCCGTGGAAATCGACGGCGATGCCGAAATCGGGCCCGAGCGTGTCGCGGATGGCGGCGACACGGTTGACGGCGGCGGTGACTTTGCTCCAGTTGTCGATGTAGTCGAGTTCGGCGGTGCCGTTCATCTTGACGGCCTTATAGCCTTGTTTCGACTTCTCGACGGCGGCCGCGGCGGTGTCGGCGGGGCGGTCGCCGCCGATCCAGCAATAGACTTGGATCTTTTCGCGGACGGAGCCGCCGAGCAAGTCGTAAATCGGCAGTCCAAGGAGCTTTCCGCGAATGTCCCACAGGGAGATTTCAATGCCGGAAATGGCGCTCATGAGGACGGGGCCGCCGCGGTAGAAGCCGCCGCGGTAGAGCGTCTGGAAGATGTCTTCGATCTGCGCGGGATCGCGTCCAATGACGTATGGTTCAAGCTCTTTCACACAGGCTGCGACGGTGTCCGCGCGGCCTTCGATGAGCGGCTCGCCCCAACCGCAAATGCCTTCGTCCGTTGATGTTTTGAGGAAGAGCCAGCGTGGCGCGACTTTGAAGAGTTCCAAAGAGGTGATTTTCATGTTTTTAGTCCTTTTTTGCGTTGAGACAACGGATGGCCATGTTGCGGAAAATGGCGCGGGAATCGGTGGAGAATTCCTGCAGGCGTTTGGTTCCGGACTCTCCGCCGCAACGGTGGAGGGCGTCCGCCAGCATGATTTCCAGATAGGTTAGCTGGAAGTACGGATTGTCGCCCCATGATTCATGCATGATGTTGCCGCCGAGATACTTCTGCTGTAACAGGCGTTCCAGGGCGGGTATGGCGCGGGGCGTGGGGCGATTGCGGAAAAAGACCGCCAACGCCCAGAGGCGTTCATGGAAATACGGGACGGAGCAATCACGGCGGGCGATGGCGTATGGTGTCGTGCCCGTGCGAAGCGTGTCGGAGCCTGCCCATGCTCTTTCCAGCAGCGGGAGAACGAGTTCCAGCGTTTCCGGCGTGTCGATGTGCGACATCGTCGTGATCATGCGGTTGAGGACGCCGTAGGCGCGGCCGGGCAGGAATTTCCCAACTTGCGGGTAGCCGTAGTTGGTCCGTTCGTTTCCTTCAAAAGTCTTTCCGTTGACGTCGGTTATGATGTAGCCATCGGGGCCTTTGTCTTCCAGTTTCGCCATGTCCTGTTTCGCGTGGACGTTGAATTTGCGGATGAGACGGGCCTGTCCGTCTGCGCAACCGAACCATGCGAGAAGCAACGCGGTCATATCGGGCTCTGGGGCGCCGTCTTCCAGACGTTTTTTCAAGACGGGAATGATTTGTTCAGGCGGCATGAACAAGGCGGGCATGAAACCTCCCGGCGAATCAAGCCGTTTGGCGGCGAAATCGACATCCCATTCCGGCTCGGCGGGGGTGAAGGTCCAGTCGGGCAGAACGCCTATTTCTTTCATTTCCAGACGGATGCGGTCTAAATCAACGTCATCGGTTTTCGCAAGTTTCCGTTCGATGAACTGCGAAGCGACCGTGCCGATGGCGTAGCCCGCGTTTGTGATGTCCGGATTCATGCGGCAGAGCGACGTGGCGTCCCGTTCACCGGAAATGGCTTTCGCGGCGACAAGCAGATTGGTCATTCCCGCGGGAACGAATGTTCCAAGCGGCAGCAGGACATGGATTTCCTTGTCCGTTGGATTGTAGGCATCTGCGGTAAGATATCGCTTGATGAGTTCGCTGGTGATGCGGCCGTGGCTGTCAAACAGGCAGGAGGCGACGGCGATGGCGTCCGTGCGGAACTTTCGCGTCAGGATGTCGTTGAGCGTTAGATAGTAGTTGCCGATGATCCGGCGGGATTCGCGTTGCGTGTAGATTGGCGAGAGATGGTAGTCGCCGTTGTGGCGGTGGGCGAGCATGAGGCCGCGGATCGTGTCGGCGTAATCCGTTGGATCGACGACATCGAAGTCGTTGCCGTAATGGTTGTTCTGGAAGTTTCCGTTCATCCCCCAATCGTCGATACCCCAGCAACTTGAGCTTTGAATCCAGCCTTTGTCGTCGCCAAGTTTCGTTGGGATTCCGGCATGCGCGCAAAGATCGGCGTCGCCTGTGGCGTCGATAAAAAGCTTTGCGTTGATGGCACGGAAGCCATTGGCGGAATAGACGAGAGCAGACGTGATTTTGTGGTCCTGTTGCATCGCGCCGCAGACGACGGCTTGCCCAAGAAACTGCTGTTTCGTCTCTTGCGACAGGAACATCTTGTCCCACAAGCGGACGCTTGCGCAAAAACGCACGAGATGTTCTTCGCGGCCGAGCTGGTCACGGTTCTTGCAGTAGGCGGCATAGGCGCCTTTCTGGAAGCCGTGCCATGCTCCTGAAACGCCGCCTCCCGTCGTGGTTCCGCCAAGGAACGGCAGGATATCGACCGTGAGAGCAGGCGTTTTATGATGCGCAAGGGCGGTCATGACGGCGGAACCGCCGGTTCCGCCGCCTGCGACGAGAACTTCGATATCGGTTGATTCAGAAGGTGTTATCGTGACTGGTTGGAGAAGCTTGGATACGTCATGGGCGGACGGCGAATAGGGCAGCGTCTTGCCGGACGAATGCAGGACGGGCGTTCTTTCCGTTTGTTTTCGGGGGATGTTTTGGAGGAATTTCTCCGTGAGTCTGACGGCGTTGCTTTCGAGTTTTCGCAAATCGTTCGTGGTGGCTTCCAATGGCAGTTGCGCGGGAATACGCAGAAGCCCTTCCGTTGCAGGAAGTTCGCGTTCTTCTGTGATGATGCGCAGTTCGCCGAAACGGTTGAGCGCGACGTCTTGCATGTTGATGATATGCTTTCTGATCTGGGCCGTCATTCGGACGGCCCATTCGCGCATTTCCATTTCAAGACGGGAGGGGGCAAGCCAGTCCGATGCGTCGCATTCGACGGATTTATGTGCGGAAATGCAGAGGACGCCGTCTTTGATCGTGCGATGGGTGGTGACGACGCCGTCCGGAAGGGACAGCTTGTTCGTCGTGAAGGCGTGTGCGTTGGAAAGCTCGAAATTGATTTCGGCGGTCTGCGTCCATTTCTGCGGCAGGCCGAGCAGATGTTTGGCGGCGATCTGCTCTTCGGATGCGTCGATGACGGCGTCCGCCTCCATGATGAACGTTCCGAATTTACTGGCGATGGCGACGCCTGTGATGCGGTTGTCCATGACCAGAAGGCCTGCGCAATGGGAGAGCAGCAGCGGATAGGCGCCGGAATCCATGACGCGGGCGAAAAGCTCCTTCTTGACGGTGCCTTCCGGCCGCGGGACGGATTCGCCGGTGGAGCCATTGAGGAGCCATGAATGGTTGGAGGCGGCCATCATGCCCGCCACGTGGTTGCGCGGATCGACGATGATCGCCTGCCAGCCATTGGCTTGCGCCGTTTCCGCGGCGGCGACGGCCGCCGCTCCGCCGCCGATGACCGCCACGCGTCTGGAATCGGCGGGGCAGGGGAAATCTGTGAAATTTTTGGCTTGGACGGAAATCGCGGCGGCAAGGCAGATGAGCATGGATGTCTTCATGGTTGTTCCTATAGGACAAGTGTCTTGACGATATTGAGATGCGACAGATAATGGTTGATGTTCCATTCCGTCAGCCACCAGCCGTTTTTGTCCGGAAGATAAAGGATGCTGCTGACGGATGCATTGGTCGGCATGGGGATGCGGTTGTTGGGCGAGACAAGCCCCGCCGCCATGCGGAAAATCCGCCCCATTGTGCCGCCGTGGGTGATGGCAAGAAACGTCTTGCCCGGATTTTCGCGGGCGGTGGCGGTGAAGAAGTCTTCGATGCGTTTTTGAAAGACTTCGCGCGTCTCGCCGCCCGGCATGTTGGGGACGACATATTCGTCCGCGAATGTGTTGATGACTTCAGGATTCGTCTTTTTGATTTCTGTCTGGTGGTGGCCTTCGAAAATGCCGCAGTTCCATTCGCGGAGGTCGTGGACGTGGTGGATTGGCGCGTCCGGATGGTATTTTCCGGCGATTTCCGCTGTCTGGATCGCGCGTTGCAAATCACTGCAGTAGATGGCGTCGATATGTCTGTCTTTCAGATATTCGGCGGCGCATTCGACTTGTTTTACGCCGTTGTCGTCCAGCGGGCTTTCGTACCAGCCTTGGAGGATTCCGGCCTTGTTGGCCACGGTCTCCCCGTGGCGCAGGAGTATGAAGCAAGTAGGTTCCATGTTGATTTTGTTGTTGACGGGGCTGTGCAAAAGAAAATCAGAAGATAACCTAATATAAAGAAAAAAAAGCGCAATGTTTTTGCGGTATTTATTTTGCCGTTTGCGGACATGGGATAGATTATTGCTGATGCGTTTTGATGTTTGAAAAGGAACGGTAATGGGTAGCATTGTGAAAACGGTTTGTTTGTCATGCCTCTGTCTGGCGGTTGCGCACGGCGAAGTCATGTTGTTTTCGACGGATCATGTGGAGTTGCGGAAACGGATCGAAGTGCCGCTTCCCGAAGGGGCGGTCCGTGAAAAGGACTACAAGAATGGGAAGTTGGTCGTGTCCATGACCGTCGACGCGCCGTGGACGATGGAAGGACGCGATGAAAACGCCATCCGTCTGAAAGGCGCTTCAGGCGAATATCTTACGACGACAAAAGCACCGTGGCACGACTATGGTGAGCTTCGCGCGAACACGGTCTTCCAGCTGGAATTCCCGCTGCCGACACAGCCTGAGCCGTTGACGTTCATCATTCCGGACGGCGTCAAGCAGTGGAGCAAGACGCGTCCGGAAGCCGTGGCCATCTGGACAGGTCCGAAGCTGGAGGGCCATGCGGTGGTGGACAAGATGAACCGCAACTGCATCGTGGCGTTGGCGGATCTGGGCGAAGAGGCTGAATCATATGAGTTTACATTTCCTGGTAGGACAGTGAAAGGAAAATCCTCCACGGCGCGATTCCGTCTGAAAGGGCGGAAGGAGCCGTTCCAAGTCGTCTGCAAGGCGTTTCTGACAGATGGAACGATGTTGCAGCGGACGTTTGATGTCGTTCCGCATGAAACAATTATGACGCCGCCATTGAAAGATGACGAACTGTTGGTCGGGCTGTGCGTCTATAGGGCGAGCAGTCATAAGGAGAAGCGTGTGAAGGAGAATCCGAAAGGTTGGCAGCGGTATTTGCGGTCGCAGGACGAAGAAATCAGCAGCTTGATTGAAGAGGGGGGCGTCAATCTGATTGTACCATGGTTCAATCCGTCTGTCGAAAGCGTGGTGGCCGCCGCAGAGAAAGGCATCTACACGATGACCATCTACCAGTATCTGGACGCGGAGAAATGCAATGCCTACCGCACGGCGGGGAAGAGTCGCTATTGGCTGAACAACAACATCGGCGAATATGCCAGTTATCTGTACCAGAACGAACAATGCCTGCCGAAAGGCATCAATCAACATGGCGATTTGGAGTTTTGCCGCGAATATTTCATCAACAACTACATCCGCAGCGGCGTGGAACACTACCATCACGGCTATCCATACATATTCTCTACGTCTGGTTCGACCGTCTCCAATTACGAAATGGCCGGCGGCGTTGAATTCATGTTGTGTGAACTATATGCTTTAGGCGCAATGAATCTGGCGTGGGCATCCGCCGAAATGCGTGGCGCTTCGCGAAAATGGTTGCCTGAATTTTGGGGCGGCTGGCTGGCGGCGGAATGGCAGAGCCAAAGTGTGCCGTATCTGACGCCGCAGAAATATGGAATGCTACGCGTTGGTCTTTATCAGCAGTATCTGATGGGTAGCCATATCATCATTTTGGAATCAGGCTCCCAATCGACGCAGGCGGGCGAATACACGGTTCCGCTGAACAAGGATGCCGAATTCCCGCATCGCGACTACAACTGCGATGAGGCGCCAGTCCAGAATTACAAAAAGGAAATGGTTGATTTCCACAAATTTGTGAAAGCCAATCCACGTTCAAAAGGAACGCCTGAGACGACGATGGCCTCCGTTTTGGGCAACTGCGGCTCCTATTGCGGGCTGTACATCGACTGGTTCGCCGCATTCAGCCAGCATGCGCAGGCGAAAACGAATCCGAACTGGCTGTACGGCGATCCGGAACGGACGGATGTGGCCGTCCAGCAGACGATCTTCCCTGTGCCGCAGGACGCTCTCGCGCCATATACCAATTATTGGATTGGCGGTTCACCATACGGTCAGTGCGATGTCGTCAATATCGACGACGAAACAGATTTTGATGATCTAAGCCGTTACAAATTCCTGTTCTACGGTGGATGGAACACGATGACGGATACGATTATGCGGACGCTTCGCACCTATGTGGAAAATGGCGGTTCACTGTTCATCAGCCTGCCGCATTTCTCCACGCGGAAAGACCGCGAGTTCCGCAACTTCACGAAAGATGATTTGATCAACGGCGGCGATCTGACGGCGCTGTGCGACATCCGTGTCAAAGGCCGCCGTGTCATGTCCGGCCAGTTTATCACGGAACGGGAGCTTGATGACCGTGAGAAAATCGATTTTGATTTGCGTGGCGGCGTGAAAGACGAACCGCTGGCGGATGTCGCTTTAGGCTCGGATGTGGAAGTCATCACGACCGTCGGCGACCGCCCGTTGCTGGTCCGGCAGAAGATCGGAAAGGGTGAAATCACCGTCATGCTGAGTTGGGAATATCCTGGAAAGGAAAGTCTTGCGGCGGCCTACAAGACGGTGCTCGGCTGGCTGGCAGGCAAGCATGTCGGATCTGTTCGCATCGTCGGTGCGAACGTGCAGGACAAGACGCCGCAGTACATTTCGTACGCCGTCTGGCCGGAGGCGATCTACCTCTTGAACACGGATTGCGTGAAAAGCCATACATTTGATTTGGAGCGGAACGGCCTCCGCACAAAGATGACGCTGCAACCGATGGAATTTAGAATCATAAAATAGGGAAAACAGAAACTCCAACCTCCAGAAAACAAAAAGGAAAACACACCATGGAATGGAAATCGCTGAAAGAATGCTATCGCGCCTGCCTGCCGTTGAACCTGCCAGCCGAGGCTGGTCTCATCTAT